>JAEEYP010000027.1 GCA_016288155.1 Clostridiales bacterium
GGATTCTCCGGGTTCTCGGGATTCTCCGGGTTCTCGGGATTCTCCGGGTTCTCGGGATTCTCCGGGTTCTCGGGATTCTCCGGGTTCTCGGGATTCTCCGGATTCTCCGGGTTCTCAGGATTCTCCGGGTTCTCGGGATTCTCGGGATTCTCCGGGTTCTCCGGATTCTCCGGGTTCTCGGGATTCTCAGGATTCTCCGGGTTCTCAGGATTCTCAGGATTCTCCGGGTTCTCCGGATTCTCCGAGTTCTCAGGATTCTCAGGATTCTCGGGATTCTCCGGGTTCTCCGGGTTCTCCGGGTTCTCCGGATTCTCCGGGTTCTCCGGATTCTCCGGGTTCTCCGGTTCCTCGATGACCTCTATGTATTCCGTCCGTTCCCCCGTCGTCGTGACGCGGTTGACGCTGTTCGAGTGCACGGAAAGCGCCACGCTCGGGATCCCTATCTCCTTCGGCGGCGCGTCCGGCGTCGTCGGGATCGTCGGGATCGTCGACGGAGGCGTCACGGAGATCACGTCCGTCGGGTCCGGCTCTCCCGTCTCGTCCGATCCGGACGGCTCGGTGGGAAGTTCCTGCACGTCCGTCGGCTCCGATTCCGCCGGTTCCGGCGCAGCCTCCGCCAGCGTCAGTCCGAGGCGGGCGGCTTCCGCGCTCAGATCCGCCTCCGTCGCCAGCGCGCGGTTGACGCCCGCCGTCAGCGCCTTGGAGGTGATCGTCGCGCCGGAAACGGCGTCCAGGTTCCGTCCGATCACGAACGGACCGCTGCCGCGATACCGACTGAGGAACGAATCGCTGTTCGCGCGGCTGCCGACGCCGGGCGTCTCCGACATGGAGAGGATGCGCACGCCGCGCACGGCGCCGCGCGTATCGAGCGCCACCATCATGTCGATCTCGCCGCCGAAGCCGTTCTCCTGCAGTCCCACGCACATGCCGAGAAGTTCCGTCTCCGTCGCGGCGAGGTACACCTCGCGGTCGCCCTCAGAGGGGATCTGCTCCGTCCGCGTCGCCTCGGGGAAGAGAGCGAGGATCGCCTCGTTCTTTTCCCGCGCGGCGTTCTCGCGGATCTTCTCCGCCGTCACCGCGTTGACGACCGCAAGAAGCAGCGACACGACGATGCAGATGACCGTCAGCGGCATGCAGATGCGGAAGATCACCGCGCCGAGCCCGGCGGGCGCGTCCGTTTTTTCTTTCTTCTCTTTTTTCTTTTTCTCTTTCTTCGGCTTCTCCGGGGCGGGCTCCGGGACAGCCTTCGGCTCAGTCTCCGGATCGGTCTCCGGAGCGGTCTCCGGAGCGTCCCCGGATCCCGTCTCCTGCTCCGCCTCGTCTTGTCCCGCCTCGGCCGTCTCTTCGGGCGCGGGCGCGGGCTGTGCCTCCGGGACCGGTTCGCGGAGCTCTCCGGGGGCGGCGCCGTCCGCCGGCGCTTCCGGCTCTGCCGGCGCTTCGGCGGCGTCCTTGTCCTGTTCTTCTTCTACGACGAAAAATCCTTCAAGCGATCCTCCGTCCTCTTTTTTCTCTTTCTCCGTCTGCTCGGCGGCACGGAGCGTCTCGTCCAGCGCGGAGGCAAGATCTTTATCGTCGTTATTGTTTCTTTTCAACTTGCTTCCCTCCGAATCTGACCGGCATGGTAAAGCGGTCGATATACCAGACGAGCAGGTTCATGATCAGTATGCCGAACGAAACGCCCTCCACGTATCCGCCGAAATAACGGATGAACACGGTGATGAGCCCGCAGCCGACGCCGTAGAGCAGTCGGCCGTAGGGCGTCACGGGCGCCGTCACGTAATCCGTCGCCATGAAGATCGCGCCGAGGAGCAGCCCGCCGGAGAAGACCTCGCTGAGCATGAAATTGACGTTGCTCCCGTCGGTGCGCGGGAAAAGCAGCGTGACGAGAGCGACCGTGCCGACAAAGGCGACCGGGATATGCCAGGTGATCACGCCGCGGATGATCAGATACGCGCCCCCGGCGATGAGGAGCAGCGACGCGACCTCGCCGATGCAGCCGCCCGTCTTGCCGAGGATCATATCCGCCAGCGTGACGTCCGGGAACACGCCCGCCTTCAGTGAGACGAGCGGCGTGGCGCCGGCGGTGATATCCGCCGTGCCGACGCCGGACAGACGCAGGCCGTATTCCGCGAAGGTCCCCATCTCCTCAGGCCAGGAGAAGAGGAACACGCGCGCCGCCATCGCCGGGTTCATGATGTTCTTGCCGATGCCGCCGAAGAGCTGTTTGACGACGACGATGGCGAAAAACGCACCGACGATCGGCAGCCAGATGGGCACCGTCGACGGGAGGTTCATCGCCAGAAGGAGACCGGTCACGACGGCGGAGCCGTCGCCGATCGTCACGGGACGGCGAAGGATCAGCTGGAACAGCGCCTCGAAGAGCACGCAGGAGGCGACGGAAACGATCCCCAGCGTCAGGGCGCGCAGTCCGAATACGTATACGCCCCACAGATAGGCGGGAAGCAGCGCGATCACGACGTCGATCATGAGGGAGCGCGTCGTGTCGGCGGTGCGGATGTGCGGCGCGGGCGAGATCACGAGCCGTTCGGGGAAGCCCGGCTTCCCCGCCGCGTCCGGCGCGTCGCCGGTCTCCGCTTCTTTCTTTGCGCCAAAGCGTTTCCAGAAGCTCTTTTTCGGCTGCGGAGCCTCCTGTGCCTCCGTATCCTCCTCCGGGAGCGGCGCCTCGGAAGAGGCGGCTTCCGGCGCGGGATCTTTTTCGGTTTCCGGCGCGGGATTGTCCGCCGGCATCGGTTCCGTCTCGGCGGATCTGGTTTCCGGATTCGTATCCATTCTCAAGCCCCTTCCTTATTTTTTATTGCGCGCCGCTTTGCGGATCTCGTTCTTCGCTATGCGGATATCGTGGGCGGTCTCCATGTGCCCCGGACAGTTGTAGGAGCACGTCCCGCATTCGACGCAGGACATCGCGCCGAACTGCTCCGCGCGCGCGTAATCCTTTGCGCGGGAGAACTGCGCGATATAATTCGGCATCAGATGCATCGGGCAGTTGCGCACGCAGCGTCCGCAGCGGATGCAGGCGGGCGGCAGCCCGGTGGCGTTCTCGTAGGCGGAGGACATGACGAGCACAGCCGACGTGCCCTTCATCACCGTCGTCGCCGGATCCCACACGGCGCGCCCCATCATCGGACCGCCGGAGACGACGCGCTTCGGCGTTTTCTTCAGCCCGCCGCAGAATTCGATCAGATCTCCGAAGGAGGCGCCGATCGGCGCGAGGATATTCTTCGGCGTGCGGACGCAGTCGCCGTCCACCGTCACGATCCGGCGGATCAGCGGCGTCCCCTCCGCGAAGGCGTGGAAAACGGCGGCGCACGTCTCGACGTTGAAGATCACGCAGCCGACGTCCGCCGGGAGCTTGCCGGCGGGCAGTTCCTTTCCGGTGAGCGAGTAGATGAGCTGGCGCTCGTCGCCCTGCGGGTATTTCGTTTTGAGGATCCGCACGGAGATCATCTGCGAATCGGCGACGAGCGGTTCGAGCTTGTTGGCGGCGTCGAGCTTGTTGTCCTCGACCGCCAGATACGCCTCCCGGACGCCGACCGCCTTGAGCAGTACCTTGACGCCGTTGACGACGGCGGCGGGATCCTCGAGCATCAGGCGGTGGTTGGCGCAGATGAACGGCTCGCATTCGGCGCAGTTGATGATGATGCGGTCGACCTTGCCGATGGCGGATTCGATCTTTGCGTAGGTCGGGAAGGTGGCGCCGCCCATGCCGGAGATCCCGGCGCGGCGGATGACGGAGACGATCTCCTCGCTCGTCGCGTCCGCGAGCGACTTCTCGAACGGCTGCATGGACGGATCCGGCGTATCGGCGAAATCGTTCTCGATGACGACGTTCGTCACGCGGTTCCCCATCGGGGCGAACTTGTCCTCGATGGCGGTGACCTTCCCGGATACGCTCGCGTGCACGGGACAGAACAGTCCCGCGCCGACGTCGCCGATCAGCTGTCCGACGGCGACGGTATCCCCGACGGCGACGACCGGCTTGCACGGCGCGCCGATATGCTGCTGCAGCGGGATCGAAACGGTCTTCGGCGGCGGCAGCGTCTCGATGCGCTTGCCGCGCGTATTCTTATGCTCCTCGAGGCGAAGACCGCCCCGGAAGGTATATGCCACACGGATCACCTCTTACTGCGTGAATTCATGCCGTATCGGTCATGATACACATGATAAACCTATTCTATTATACAGTATCCGTTCGGAAATTACAAGAGGAAAACGAAAGGAAACCGCCCTTCGGCCGATGAAGTTTTTCCCCGCGGGCACTTGCGCCGTGCGGACATGTATGTTATAATGAAACGGATCAATCCAGTCACCACCATCAGGAGGAACCTCCCATGACGGAAATCCATTGCCTCGCAGAAAACATCTACCGCATCAGGCACTGGCAGCGCCCCGTCCGCGAATCGCTTTTGTCGAAATACAGAATCATCGATCTGGAGCCGGACGGCACGGCGCCGCAGCTGATCTCCCAAAGCAGCGGAAACGTCGCCGAGATCGCGCGGGACGGCGCGTACCGTCTCACGTTCACGCTGAGCGCCGGAGAATTCGGCGGGTTCGACATCCGTCTGCCGCTCGATCCGTCCGACCGCCTCTTCGGGCTGGGCGACGAGTCGCGCACCTGCGTCGAAAAGCGCGGACAGCTCGCCGTCATGAAGCAGGAGAACGCCGTCTCCTACGGTCCCGTCCCCTACCTCATGAGTTCCCGCGGCTGGGCGGTACTCCTCAACTGCACCTACGCGCACGTCTTCGACGTCGCGTCGACGGACCCGGATCTGCTCCGGATCCGCGCCGACAAGGGCGCGCTCGACCTGATCGTCTTCTGCGGCGCGGATCTCCGCGACGCGCTGTATCTGGCGGGCAAGGTGACCGGCCGCCCGATCCTGCTCCCGAAGAGCGCGTACGGGCTGACCTTCGTCCACAACGAGCAGGCGACGGACCGCACCATCCTCGACGACGCGCTCCGCTTCAAGGACCGGAAGATCCCCTGCGACATCTTCGGGCTGGAGCCGAGCTGGATGGCGAAATTCTACGATTACTCCACCGACAAGAAATGGAACCCCAAGCGCTTCGTGATCCCGGACTGGCTCCCCGTCAACTACTACGGCGGCTGGTCGTGGATCTGGAACCTCCAGACGATGGGCTACATGCTGAGTCTCTGGCTCTGCTGCAACTACGACCTGTTCTGGAAGGAAGAGAACGAAAGCTACGTCGACGAGGAACACAAAAGCGAGGACGCCGTCATCCAGGACAAGCACCTCTCCTTCAACGTCCGCATGGACGAGATCACGAAGCCCGAGGAGCCGTGGTTCGAGCACCTGAAGAAATTCGTGGACAACGGCGCGGAGGCGTTCAAGCTCGACGGCTCCCGTCAGGTCATCCCGCATCCGGACCGCCTCTGGGCGGGCAAATACACGGACGACGAAATCCGCAACCTCTACCCCGTCGTCTACGCGAAGCAGATGAAGGAAGGCTTCGCGGAATACACCGGGCGGCGCGCGATGATCTACACCTGCGGCACGTATCCGGGCACGCAGAAGTACGCCGCCACCTGGGCGGGCGACACCGGGAGCTCCATCAAGGTGCTCATCTCCCTCATGAACTTCGCCATGTGCGGGCACTCCAACGCCTCCTTCGACATGGGCGCGAGCAAGGATTCCATGCACTTCGGCTTCCTCGCGCCGTGGTCGCAGCATCTCGGCTGGTCGAACTGGACGTACCCGTGGTTCTGCGGCGACGAGATCGAGGAAAGCTACCGCTGGTACGCGCAGCTGCGCTCGAAGCTCTTCCCGTATCTCTACTCCTACGCGCGCGTCGCGTACGAGACCTCCGTCTCCCTGCTCCGTCCGCTCAGCCTGACGTACCTCGATACCGACCGGTACGACGGCGTCTTCAACGAATACATGCTCGGTGAGTCGCTCCTCGTCAACGTCTTCGATTACAACGTCACGCTCCCGGAGGAGGACGAGTGGTTCGACTTCTTCACCGGGAAGAAACATACCGGCCCGCGCGCGTATTCCTACAAACCCGAAGGCGTATACGGCGGGGCGGCGTTCGTGCGCGCCGGGTCGATCGTCGTGCTCCAGGACTGGGCGCAGAACCTGCGCCGCTACCGCCCCGACGCGCTGTACGTCCACGTCTATCCGGGAAAGGACGCGTCGTTCACGCTGTACGAGGACGACTACAGAACGTACGCCTACGAGAAGGGCGAGTACGCCAAGACGCGCATGACGCTGGAAGGGGGCGTGCTTCGGATCTTCCCGCGCGAGGGCGGCTATCCGGACATGCCGCGCGCCGTGGATTTCCGCGTCGTATGGCATCACGACGACGGCTCCGAGAAGACCGTCTTCGTTCCCGCCGCCGACTACGCCGACACGCCGGTCTCCGTCGAGGATAAATAAGCAGGTCATGAAAACGTTCCCCGCGGCCCTTGCGCGGGGAACGTTTTTCCGTATCGCGGCATACCCCTTGCCGGGAGGCGGAAAGTATGGTATAATACACGCGAACTTCACACGATCCGACAGGAGGGACCGCCATGACGGAAGTCTATCGTCTCACGGAAAATATCTACCGCATCAAGCATTGGAAGAACTCCCCGGAGCGCGAGCCGCTCCTCTCGAAATACAGGATCATCGACCTCCGCCCGGACGGGACCGAGCCGGAGCTCGTCTCCCGAAGCGAGGAGCCGACGGCATCCGTCGGACGCGAGGGGCTCTACCGTCTCGCGTTCACGCTGGACGCCGGAGAGCACGGCGGATTTGAGATCCGTCTGCCGCTCGATCCCGCCGAACGCCTCTACGGTCTCGGGGACGAATCGCGCACCTGCATCGAAAAGCACGGTCACCTCGCCGGGATGCGGCTGGAGAACGCCTCCTCCTACGGCCCCGTCCCCTACCTCATGAGCTCCCGCGGCTGGGCGGTGCTCCTCAACTGCACCTACGCGCACGTCTTCGACGTCGCCGCGTCGGAGCCGGATCTGCTCAGCATCCGTTCCGACAAGGGCGCGCTCGACCTCATCGTCTTCTGCGGCACCGATCTGCACGACGCGCTGTACCTGGCGGGCAAGGTGACCGGCCGCCCGGTCATGCTGCCGAAGGCCGCCTACGGGCTGACCTTCATCCACAACGAGCGCGCGACGGACCGCTCCGTGCTCGACGACGCGCTCCGCTTCCAGGACCGGTCGATCCCCTGCGACTTCTTCGGGCTGGAACCGACGTGGATGGAAAAATTCTACGATTTCTCCACCGAGAAGAAATGGAACCGGGAACGCTTCGAGCTCCCGTACTGGCTGCCGGAAAACTACTATGAAGACAACTCCTGGATCTGGACGCTGAACAGCATGGGGTACGCGCTGAGCCTCTGGCTCTGCTGCGACTACGATCTGTTCTGGAAAGAGGAGCAACAGACCTACCGCGACGAGGAACATACGAGCGACGCCCTCGCCTTCAAGGACGCCCACCTCTCCGATACGATCCGCATGGACGGGATCACAAAGCCGGACGAGCCGTGGTTCGAACACTTGAAGAAATTCGTGGACAACGGCGCGGAGGCGTTCAAGCTCGACGGCGCCTACCAGGTCAACCCGCATCCGGACCGCATCTGGGCGGGAAAGTATCTCGACGACGAGATCCACAATCTGTACCCCGTCGTCTACGCGAAGCAGATGAAGGAAGGCTACGCGGAATACACCGGCCGCCGCGCGATGATCAATACCTGCGGGGTGTATCCGGGCACGCAGAAATACGCCGCCACCTGGGCGGGCGATACGGGCTGCTCCGTCGGCGTGATGATCTCCCTCATGAACTACGCGATGTGCGGTCACTCCAACACCTCCTTCGACATGAACTCCACAAAGGCTTCCCTCCACTTCGGCGCGCTTTCTCCCTGGATGCAGCACAACGCCTGGTCGAACTGGCAGTATCCGTGGTTCGGCGGCAAAGCGGTCGAGGCCAGCTACCGCACGTACGCGCAGCTGCGCTCGAAGCTCTTCCCGTACCTCTACTCCTATGCGCATATCGCGGCCGAGACCTCCCTTCCGATGCTCCGCCCGCTCAGCCTGACGTATCTCGGCACCGGAAAGTACGACGGCGTCTTCACCATGTACATGCTCGGCGACGCGCTGCTCGTCAACGCGATGCAGTTCGACGTCGTGCTGCCGGAGGAGGACGAATGGTTCGACTTCTTCACCGGGAAGAAGCATACCGGTCCGCGCACGTATTCGTACAAGCCCGAGGGCGTATACGGCGGGGCGGCGTTCGTGCGCGCCGGATCGATCGTCGTGCTCCAGGACTGGGCGGACTCGCTGCGCGACTACCGCCCCGACGCGCTGTACGTCCACGTCTATCCGGGGAAGGACGCGTCGTTCACGCTGTACGAGGACGACGGCAAAACGTACGGGTACGAAAAGGGCGAGTTCGCCGAAACGCGCATGACGCTGGAAGGGAACGTACTGCGGATCTTCCCGCGCAAAGGCGGCTATCCGGACATGCCGCGCGCCGTGGATTTCCGCGTCGTATGGCATCACGACGACGGCTCCGAGAAGACCGTCTTCGTCCCCGCCGCCGACTACGCGGATGCTCCGGCCGTCATAGAAGCGCTCTGAGACCGCGCAGACGCTCTATAGGATCTTATCTGACAGGAGGTTTCATACCATGTTCGACGCTGCCGTGTTCAACGTCGTAAAACGGGGTCTGTGCGGCTCCGAGAAGGAAAGCATCCCGATCGGGAACGGCGATATCGGCGCCAACGTCTGGGCGGACCGGGACGGGTGCATCCGGATCCTGATCTCCAAAACGGACGCGCTCAGCGAAGCCGGAAACATCCTGAAGATCGGGTTGGTCAGACTCCGTTTCTCCGCGCCGGTCTTTACGGAAGAGGAGCCCGAGACGCATCTGGATCTGCGCGACGGCACGGTCACCGTCAGAAACCGTCTTGCCCGCGTGCAGATCGCGGCTTTCCGGGGCAAGGGACTGCTGGCGGCGCGGTTCGTGACCGACGGGGACGCCCGGATGGACGCCGAGTCCGTGATCTGGCGGACGGAGCCGAAAAACGCCGGCCGCGTCGCGGAGAGCCCGGACGTGCGCGTCGACGCCTCGACGTGGTATCATGCAAACGAAACGTCGGAGTTCGCGTATGAGAAAGCGGACGGCCGCTCCCGCGAGCTGAACGACTATATAAAAAACAGATGCTTCGCCGCTTCCTTCGAGACGGCTCCCGCGGAAAACGGATGCACCGTATATATCGCCGTGGAATGCGGCACGACTTACGATCCGAAGTCCATGGTCAGATCGGTGAAGAACGCCGCCCGCAAAGCGGCGCGGGAAGACGCCTTCGAGCGGTACAGAGAAGAAAACGAAACGTTCTGGAAAGAGTATTTCGGCAAATACTACGTCAAATTGGGAGGGACGGAAGACGCGCGGGACGTCTGCCGCCTCTATACGCTCCAGAAATACATGAACGGATGCGCGGACCGGGGCGTATTCCCCATCAAGTTCAACGGATCGATCTTCTGCTGCGGCAGCAAGGACGGGACGGAAACGGACTACGATTTCCGGAACTGGGGCGGCTGCTACTGGATCCAGAACACGCGGCTGATCTACTGGAACATGCTGTATACCGGCGATTTCGAGGGCATGAAGGTCCTCTTCGATTTCCTGTATGAACGGCTTCCCGCGTTCCGCGAGAACGCCTGGCTGCGCTACCGCATCGACGGGGCGCTCGTGCCCGAGACCATGACGATCCACGGCACGTATCCGGGTCTCGATTACGGCGCGTGGCAGCGGCAGGCCGCGGAGAACGGCCCCGCCGAGCCGCAGTGCAGTCCGTGGACGATCGATCATTTCAACGGGATGCTCGAGCTCTCCTATATGATGCTCTGCTTCCTTTCCTACGCCGGGGATGGTGAAAGAGCGTATTTCGACCGCGTCTGTTATCCGTTCATCCACGACGTTCTCGTCTTCTTCCGGGAACGCTTCCCCGCCGTCGGCGGAAAAATGCGTTTCGACAACGTCTCCTCGCTGGAAACGTGGTGGCACTGCGACAACGACACGCCGGACATCGCGGGGCTGACGGCGATCCTTTGTGAGCTGGACAGGCTGGGACTCGACACGGTGATCGATCCGGACGTGCTGCCGGATCTCCCGCGGGAGACCCGGAACGGCAAAGAAGTCATCGCCGCCTGCGAAGTGTACCGCGAGGAATCGAAAAACTGCGAGAATCCGGAGCTGTACGCCGTGTTCCCGTATTTTCTCTACGACGGCGCCGAGGGGCTCTGCCGACTCATTCAGGATACCTATGACGAACGGCATCACAAGTTCAACAACGGCTGGTCGCAGGATCTGATCCAGGCGGCGCTCCTTCAGCGGACGGAGAAATGCGTCGGCGAGCTCCCGCCGAATTTCCGGCGGAAAGCGGACGGATACTTCTTCGACGCCATGTTCGGTCCCAACATGGACTGGATCCCCGATCAGTGTCACGGGAGCTCCAACTCGATCGCGCTGCGGATGATGCTGCTGCAGGACAAGAGGGACAAGGTACGGGTCAAGCCCTGCGTCCCGGAAAACTGGGAATGCGCGTTCCGCCTCCCCGCGCACAACGGACGGACCGTCGCGGAAGAATGAATACAATCAGAAAAAAGGCAAAGCCCGCGCGGGCTTTGTCTTTTTTCTGTGCGGTGGGAGAGCGGAGGCGGGCGCGTCCCGGACGCCGTCGGGCATCGACATCATCCGCCCGCATGGGCGGACATCACCCGTCCGGGGGACTCTGAACCCCGGTTTTGCGCTGTGTGCAGCGGAGACGGGAGACACCCGCGCAAAACCTTGTCATGCATTTGCGCACGGCGCAAATGCATGAGGGGCGCTCGGTCGGCTGGGGATACTATGCAAAAGAGACCGGCGCCGTCCGGGGAACTCTGAACCCCGGTTTTGCGCTGTGTGCAGCGGAGGCGGGAGACACCCGCGCAAAACCCTGTCATGCATTTGCGCACGGCGCAAATGCATGAGGGGCGCTCGGTCGGCTGGGGATACTATGCAAAAGAGACCGGCGCATAGCGCCGGTCTCTTTTGCATGGTGACCCGAGGGGGACTCGAACCCCCGTTACTGCCGTGAAAGGGCGGTGTCTTAACCTCTTGACCATCGGGCCAAAACGATCCCCCTTCCGGGAGATCGCATGGTAGCGGAGATTGGACTTGAACCCATGACCTACCGGGTATGAACCGGTTGCTCTAGCCAGCTGAGCTACTCCGCCGTCTGTTTTTGCTGCCTCACAAAGGCTATAGTATTATAGCACGCCGATCCCGTATTGTCAATATCTTTCCGCAATTTCCCCGAAAGAATTTGACGGGGACGTTCCCCGGCGCCCGCCGCCGCGGCGTTTTTTTCGAAAAACGCGCTTATTCCCTCGAAAACCGCGCAGGCGAAGGGGGAGCCCGGTCGGGCTCCCCCTCGTCTTTCGTTCGGCCTTCGTTCAGTCGTCGTTGTCGTGCAGGATATAGTCGATCACTTCTCCGTAGGTATCGTCCATCTTATCGATGCGCTCCGCGATGTAGGAGACCGTCGTGCCGGGATAGTTGACGACGTTCGGCAGGCAGTTCGTCCATCCGCCGCCGCCGGCGTACAAGAGTTCGAAGTCCATAACGCGGGAGTTGAAGATCAGCTTCAGCATCTCGACGGATTCCGGGTCGCGCGTCGCGCGGTTCTCCAGCACGACCTCGCAGTAGACGGGCATCACGGATTCATAGCTGAGCGCGCTCATCGCTTCGGTGATCGCACCGGTGAACCCCTTGTTCCGCACCGTCTTCAGGATCTCAAGGCAGTCGCCGTCGTTCCCGCTGACGGAACGGTACTCTGCCTGATCCTCGTTCCATTTCGGCATCGGGAGCACGCCGAAATCGTCCTCCATCGCCGTCATCTCCTCGCCCGTGACGTTCGACGCCGTCAGAACGGAGAACAGCGCGTGCCCGGTGGAAAACAGTTTCAGGTCGTTCCCCTTCCAGGAACCCGGCGCCGTATTCATGAGAACGACGAGCCGGTCGAGCAGCTCGACGGTGCGCTCGCTCAGGATGACCTGCTCGAAGTCCTTGCCGTCGTCGGTCAGGATCACGCTCGGCATCTCGCAGCCGTACATGAAGGCGGAGATCACGGCGCTTTCGTTCTTGACGGCGATGCCGAAGAAGTCCTCGCCGTCCTTTTCGCCGTCGCCGTTCAGGTCGTTATAGACGTTCGAGAGCTCGCTCAAGCGGTCGAGCGTCCATTTCCCGTCGCGCACGAGCTGATACAGATCCACCCCGACGTTGTAGTCCGTCGCCTTCGTCTTGTTGAAGAGGACCATGCGCGTCGCCGCGGTATAGCTGAGGGACAGATCGCCGAGGAGGATGTAGAGCCGCCCGGCGATGACCGTGTTCTGCAGACCGGCGGTATACCACGGGCTCGTCGTCGTGACGTAGGGCACGCGGTTCCAGTCGTAGATGCAGCCGCCCGTCAGGCACTTCATCCCCTCGACGAGCGCGTTCATGACGAGATCACACTCGTCCGAGCCGCTGAGCACGAGTGAGCCGAGCATATCGGAGATTTCGACCGGACCGGCGCGCTTCGGCTCAGGGATCGTGATATGGAAGCGTTCCTCCGTCGCGCGGTTGCGGCTGTAGACCGCGTCGTTCAGCTGCTCGCCGAGTTCTTCAGCCTGATAAACGGAGAGCTTCGGATTGGACTTGGTCGTTTCGATGATGCGGAACGCCGCGCCGTCAAAATCGAGCTCGGGCACATCGTCGAGGTATTTTGGTCCCTCCGGCTCCGTATCCGCCGCCGTCCCGCTGATCAGATCGGTATCGGTCACGGCGCCGGTATCGGCGGGCTTGCCGCCCGTCTCCCCGCATCCGGCGAGCGCCGCCGCAAGCATCAGAAGGGCAAGCAGAAGACTGATCCTCCGTTTGGATTTCATATGATGATCCTCACCCGTTTTCGGACAGAATGAATGATATCGTTCTTTCCGTATCATTATATCAAAAACCGCCCGTCCTGTCAACCGGGAAAGAGTACCGCGGAAAAAATCGAAAAAAACGCACGCGCGGCGCGGTGCGGGATTGCATTTTTTGTCGGAATATGGTACACTATTATAAAAAGATTGATACGTCCGCGCGCAAAAAACGCGGCGGGAAAGGAGGCGGCATGAAGCACCGCGTTCTCCGCGCGTTCGCGCGGCTTGTCTTCATCGCGCTGGCGGCGGGCGCGTTCTGGCTTCTGTACACGCTGCCCGTGCCGGAATTCCTCCCCACGCTGCGTGTGCTTTCCCTCGCGCCCGCCTCTCTGGCGGTCACGCCGCCGGCACTGCCGCGCGCCGCGGCGCTGCCGGACGGGACGCTGACCCCCGTCGAGCAGCCGCCGGAGGAACCGGAGCCCGTCGGACCGCCGGGCGATATCTTCGTCTTCATGTACCACGATCTGACCGAGGATCTTTCGCAGACCTCGCCGTGGCGGACGACGGTGGAGTCGATGCGCTCCGATCTGGAACAGATCCTCGCGATGGGCTACGAGCCGCTGTCCCTCGAAGAGTACCTGCGGGGCGAGCTCCGCGCCGGGCAGGACTACTTCATCGTCACCTTCGACGACGGATATACGACGAACCTGACGCTGGCGGAGCCGCTGCTCCGCGAGATGGGGATCCCGGCGGCGCTCTTCGTCATCACGGGGAGCACGGAGCTGCCGGAGCACCTGACGTGGGACGAGTTGGTCCGGCTGCGCGACGGCGGCATCTTCACGATCTATTCCCACACCGACTCGCACATGGACGCGGAGGGCACGGCGGACGCCGTCTTCCTCGCCGACGTGCACACCGCGTGGGAGAAGATCACGGAGCACCTGGGCGAGCCGGAATACAAGATCCTCAGCTACCCGGACGGCGCCTATACGTACTCGTCGATGGTCGCGCTCGCCGCCGAGGGGTATTCCCTTTTCGCCATCCAGAACCGACCGTGGTGGTACAAGGAGGACAACGACCTCGGCATCCGGATCCTCGTGCGCATGAACGTCGCGTATGAAGCGGACATGCCGTATCTCGTCCAGTTCAACCGATCCCGGAACGGCTTCGGCACCGTCGCCGCGAAGCTCGCCGCGATCGAAGCCGCCCGCATCGCACAAGAAGAAGCGATCCGCGCCGCCCGCACAGCGTGGCGTACCCGTCCCGCCGTGCCGTGGCCGGTCGGGTGAATCGATGAAAAACGAGCGAGGACTTCCCCGTCGGGAAGTCCTCTTTTTATTATGTTTCAGAGAGTACCGCCGCGTCAGTACGACGACCGCTCGCGTCGGATCGCCTCGCATTCGGAGAGAAGGATCTCCCGCTCGCAGAACGGGACCTTCTCCCCCCGGATGAGCTGATAGTCCTCGTGCCCCTTCCCGGCGAGCAGCACGACGTCGCCCGGCTCGGAAAGGCGTACCGCCATACGGATCGCCTCGGCGCGGTCCGCGGCGAGCAGGCGCGGGCAGTCCGGGTGCATCGCCGCCTCGATGTCGGCAAGGATCCGCGCGGGCGGCTCGCCGTCCGGATTGTCGGAGGTCACGATGCAGAGGTCCGCCAGCGTGGAGGCCGCCTGCCCCAGCTCCGCGCGCCGCCCCGTCGTCCGTCCGCCGACGGAGCCGAAGAGGCAGACGAGCCGCCGCGGACGGTACGCGCGCAGGACGGTCAGGGCGCTGGTCAGGCTGAGCCCGTTGTGCGCGTAGTCGATCACGAAGGTCCGCCCGGGCAGACCGGGTACGATCTCGAAGCGTCCCTCCACCGTCGCGTCGGCAAGCGCGGCGGCGCATTCGCGCAGTCCGACGCCGCACAGCGAGGCGAGCGCCATGGCGCTCAGCGCGTTGCGGACGGAAAACTCGCCCGGCATCCGCAGCCGCACGGGTACGCGCTCGCCGTGAGCGGCGCACTCGAAGGTCACGCCGAGCGCCGTGTCGGAGCGGAACGGCGCGACGTTCTCCGCGCGGAAATCCGCCGGACGGTCCACGGCGCAGGAGACGAGCGCCGCGTCCGTGCCCCCGACGATCGTCTCCCACATCGGATCGTCCGCGTTGTACACGGCGTGCCGCGCGCCGTAATCGGTGAACAGGCGCGCTTTGGAAGCGATATAGTCGGCGAGGTCCGGATGCTCCGCCCCGCCGATATGGTCGGGAGAAAAATTCGTGAACAGCACGCTCTCGAAGGTGAGCGACGCACAGCGGCTCGTCTTGAGCGCCTGCGAGGAGACCTCGAGCACGGCGAACTCGCAACCGGCGCGCACCGCCGCCTCAAAGCAGATCGCCAGCTCGCGGCTCTCCGGCGTCGTCGGCGTCGTGGTCGGGAGGGTGAACGGCTTCCCCGCGATGCGGATGCCGTTCGAGCCGATATAGGCGGCGCGCCGTCCGGCGCCGTTCAGCGCGGCGTACAAAAGCAGCGCCGTCGTCGTCTTGCCCTTCGTGCCGGTGATGCCGATCAGGCGGAGCTTTTCGGCAGGCCGGCCGTGCAGCTCCTCGCAGGCGGCCGCCATGGCGGCGCGCGGGTCCGCGCACAAGATCACGGCGGCGTCCGCGGGCAATTCAAGCGGGCGCGAGGCGAGAAAGGCGCGGCAGCCGCGCTCATAGGCGCTCGGCGCATAGGCGTGCCCGTCCGTCCTCGCTCCGACGAGGCACACGAACAGCGTCCCCTCTCCCGCCATCCGGGAATCGTAGACGACGTCCGTGATCTCCGCGTCCGGAATGGGAGCGGCGGACAGCGGCGTGACGCGCGTTAGGAGCTGACTGAGTCGCATGGCGGCTTCCTTTCGTTACATCTGCATTTCCGGGTCCATCCGATCGAATTCCGCCCGCAGTCCCTGCGTCTCGCGTCCGCACATGCGGATCGCGCGGCAGGCGAGCACCTCGAGCGAATCGATGAAGAGCGGATCGTACCGCACCTCGCGCGCCGCGACGGAAAGCTCCGTACAGCCGAGGAGCATACAGTCGCAGCCCGCCTCGCGGAGCGGACGCACCGCCTCGTAGAGCCGTGCGGGCTCGCAGCGCAGTCCGCGCTTGACGTATCCGTAGATGATCTCCGTCAGGCGCGACTGCGCAGTCGGATCGGGGACCGCCCACGCGATCCCCTCCGCGTCGAGCGCCGTCTGATACGCGCCGGAGAAGATCGTCCCCTCCGTCGCCAGGATCCCGGCGCACCGGCAGCCGCAGCGGCGCGCGAAATGCGCCGTCTCGCGGATGATGCTCGGCACGGGAACGGAGACGGACGCGCGCACCTGGTCGATGAAATAATGCGCCGTGTTGCACGGGATAACGATGGCGCGCGCGCCGAACGCCTCGAGCGCCCGCGCGTCCTCGATCATGGCGGGCAGCGGGCTCTCGTCCGAACGGCCGAGGATGAAGTCGGTGCGGTCCGGCGTCGAGGCGCGGCTGGAGAGGATGATGTCGATATGCTCCTGATCGGAAGAAGCCCTCGTGTGCTCCGTGATCATCTCGTAGAAATAGGCGCTCGCCATCGGCCCGAGGCCGCCGAGGATGCCGAGCAGATGCGGTGAGTGCATGACGCCTCCGTTATTCCGGCCGTACCGGATAATACTGTTTGAACTTTCCCTTCTGGCGGCGCAGCATCTCGCCCACGCAGATCCGGCGCAGAAGGTTGAAGCGGAGATCCGGCTTGTACAGGACGGAGCAGGAAGATTCCCCCGCCCTCTCCAACTCCTTCGCGCGGGCGATGAGCGCCTTGTCCTCCGTGTACGTATAGGCGACGGACTTCGGGACGAGCCGCCAGAAATGCTCCTTTTCGCACAGCGTGCAGTCCGTGCCGCCGTCCTCGAAGACCTCGGCGGCGAGGCGGGCGATATTCAGCCCGGCGGCGGTAACGTAATAGTTGCTCCGTCCCTGACGGAGATTGATCTCGAAAACGCGGAACTCGTCGCCTTCGCCGGTGTATTTGATATCGAAATTGGAGAATCCCGTGTAGCCGAGATCCTCGAGCATGGCGCGGATCTTATCGGCGAACGGCAGACGGGAGACCGGCTCCGTGACGATCGCCGCGTGATTGCCGAGCCCCTTCGGCGTGTGCTCCTCGAGCATCGTATGCCCGAGACACATCGCGCGCACGCGCCCGTTCTTGTCGGAGAAGGCGGTCAGGACGCGCATGTGCTCGTCCCCGCCGGGGATCCGCTCCTGAAGGATCATGCGCTCGCCGTATCCGGCGCCGTAGATCTCGGAGATGATCCGCGCCGCGTCCTCGGCCGTGTCGGCGACGTACACCTTCTTCATCCCGTCAAACGGATGCTTCCAGTACTCGACGCTGGAGGACGGCTTGACGATGATCGGATACGGAAAACCGAGCCGCGCCTCCGTCAGCGCGTCCGCGCTCTCCGCCCCGGTAAGCACGACCGTCTTCGGATAGGGGATCCCGTACCGCGCGCAGACCTCGTAGAACTCCGCCTTGCGGGAGACGGTATCGAGGAAGCGCGGCGCCGGGCACGGGCAGAGGTACTCCGGCAGCGCGGTCTGATTGCGGATGATCATCGCCGCGTAGTCGTCCGTGCAGCCGAAAAGGATCTTTTTCTCCTGCGGGTGCGCGGCGGCGAAGCCGCGCAGCACGCGCAGCATCGTCTCTTCCGTATCGAGATCCGGCACCGCCGTGAAGCGGACGATGCGGGAATACTTGGTCGCGGAGATCGCGTAGCGGCCGAACGCGTACGAGACGACGCCGTACTGCTCGTGGAACGCGCGGGCGACGTTGTAACAGTTGAGATCGGCGCCGAGAAGCACCGGAAGAATCGTTTCCATAAAGGATCCTGCCTTTCTGTATGCAGTGCGGCGCGTCACTCGCCGAAGAACGCGCGGTGCCACGTCATAAAAGTATACGCCGTCCAGATCTGCCTGCCGTGATTGGCGCGCTCCGCGCGGTGTTCGTCCATCATCCTCGCCAGCACGTCCGTGTCGAAATATTCCGCCGCCGCGTCGGAGGTCAGCGACGCCTTCACCCGTCCGTACCAGGGATCCTCGCGCAGCCACTGACGGATCGGGACGGGAAAGCCCTTCTTTGTCCGGTTCGCCCAGGCGTCCGGCAGCGTGCGGTTCGCCGCCGCGCGGAGCACGTGCTTGGTGTTCACGGCGTCGATCTTATAGGAGGATGGAAGCCGCTGCGCCTGCGCCATGATCTCCCGGTCGAGATACGGAACTCGGAGTTCGAGCGAATGCGCCATGCTCATCTTGTCCGCCTTGAGCAGGATATCGCCGGGCAGCCAGAGATGGATATCGAGATACTGCTTCTTCTCCACCTCGGAAAGCCCCTTCGCCCTCTCGTAGACCGGCGCGGTCAGCTCGCGCGGCGACGGCCCGACGCGGTACTTCGGGCGCAGGACGGCAAGCGCTTCCTTCTCCGGCCAGACGAACGCCTGTCCGATGAAATAGTCCTCCGGTCGGCCGCTCCCCTTGATGAGGAAATCGTGTCCCTTGAAATACGGCAGCGCGGCGGCGGCGGACGCCGCCCCCCGCCGCAGAAAGCCGGGCAGCTTCTTGTAGCGGCGCATCATCGGCGTCTCGTCGTACCATTCGTATCCGGCGTAGATCTCGTCGGCGCCCTCGCCGGAGAGCACGACGGTGACCTGCTCCCGCGCCAGCTTCGCCAGAAACCACAGCGGCACGGAGGACGGGTTCGACTGCGGCTCGTCCATGTGATACTGGATGGCGGGGAACGCCTCAAAGCATTCCTCGGCGCCGAGGGCGCGGCGGAAATTGCGGACGCCGAGCAGGCGCGAAAGCTCCGCGGCTTCGTCCGTCTCGTCGAATTTCTTCTCGCCGAAGCCGACGGAGAAGGTATTCTCCGGCATGAGCGCCGCCGTGATGTAGCTCGAATCGACGCCGCCGGACAAAAACGACCCGACCGGCACGTCGCTGATGCGGTGTGCCGCGACGGATTCGCGCACCGCCGCGTCGATCTCCCCGGCGCATTCGTCGAAGGAGGCGTCCGTCTTCCCGGTAAAGTCGACGTCCCAGTAGCGCGTCATCGTCATCTTCCCGTCCCGGAACGTGAAGGTGTGCGCCGGCGGGAGCTTGTACGTCCCGGCAAAGAACGTCTCCTCCGTCGCCGAATACTGGAAGGTCAGATACGGTCTGAGCGCCTCCGCGTTCACCGCGCGCCGGAAGCCGGGGTGTTCGAGGAAGCTCTTGATCTCCGAGCCGAAAAGGAGCGAGCCGTCCGCGAGCACGGAGTAATAGAGCGGCTTGATCCCGAAATAATCCCGCGCGCCGAAGAGGATCCGCTTCTTTTCGTCCCAGAGCACGAACGCGAACATGCCGCGCAGCATCGGGACGAGCGCCTCGCCGTATTCCTCCCAGCCGTGCACGACCACCTCGGAATCACAGCGCGTGCGGAACGAGTGCCCGCGCGCGGCGAGCCGCTCACGCAGCTCCATGAAATTGTAGATCTCCCCGTTGTACACGAGCACGACGGAACGGTCCTCGTTGTACATCGGCTGCTCGCCGCCGCTCAGGTCGATGATGCTGAGACGGCGGAAGCCGAACGTCACGCCGTCCTCGCCGAGGTGGTAGCCCTCCATGTCCGGGCCGCGGTGCGCGATCCTGTCCGCCATGCGGCGGATGACCGTCTCCCGATCCGGCAGCGGGCCGGTGAATCCTGCAAATCCGCACATAAAACCGAAATCCTTTGATCGAAGCGTATTGAAGCCTTATCGGCGCATATTCAACCATGGTACATTATATCATATGCCGTCCCCGTTTGCAAGGGGGGCGCGCGCTTTATGGAGATTTTCGGCGCAATCATGCGCTTTTTCAAAAAATTCCGAAGAAACCTATTGACAATCACGTGAACGTGTGATACAATGTAGGGGAAATATCAAGGAGCAAAGGAGGTGTATCATGGACTTCGGCATCGAAGAAAAACTGATCCCCGGCACCATCCTCGAACGGACCCGCATGGGCGGCGCGACCGGCGGCGAATTCCTCGACAAGATCTTCTACATCACGGACGGCGTCATGCTCGCGCAGATCCGCGAGATCGCCGGGATCGACGGCTCCACCCTGCAGAACTGGCTCAAGCGCGGCTGGGTCGTCAATCCGAAGAACAAGATGTACACGAAGGATCAGCTCGCACGGATCCTCCTCATCAACATGATGCGCGACACCATGCAGCTGTGCGACATCAGCTTTCTTCTCACCTACGTCAACGGCGTCCCGGGCGACGTCTCCGACGACATCATCCCGGAGTCGCAGCTCTACGACTATGTCTGCCGCCTGCTCGACCGCCTGATCGGCGCGGGCGAGCTGTCCCGCGATTCTCTCATCGGCCTGATCGACGAGACCATCTGCGATTACGTCGAGAAATACAGCGGCGCGCGGGGCAGACTGCGGCGCGCGCTCGAGATCATCGTCATGTCCTACTACGCGAATCTTGTCAAGCGGAAAGCCGACCGGCTCGTCGCCGAGCTGCGGGACCGCTGAAGGAGGTACCCGATGATTACCTGGTGGAATTCCCTCGATACCTTTGCGCGCGTCTACGCCTGCATCGCCGTCCCCTCCACGCTCATCCTCATCGTGCAGACGATCCTCCTCTTCTTCGGTCTCGGCGGAGAGGACGGCGTCGACCTCGACGGGGACGGCGTCCCGGATACGCCGGGCACGGAGAACGGCGGCGACGGGCTCTCTCTCTTCACGGTACGCGGCGTCATGGGCTTTCTGACCGTTGGCGGATGGAGCGGTCTCGCGCTGTATGCCTCCGGCGTCTCCCCGGCTCTGACCGTGCTCTTCTCCTTCCTCTGCGGCACGGCGGCGCTGCTCGCCATAGGATTTATGATGCGCGCCGCGATGAAGCTCCAGTCGAGCGGGAACATCCAGCTCGGCACGGCGATCGGCAAGGTCGGCCGCGTGTACATCCCGGTCCCGCCGCACACCGCCGGGAGCGGCAAGATCACCCTGACGCTGCAGGAACACTTCATCGAAGCGGACGCCGTCACGACGGCGACCCGCAGACTGACGACCGGCGAAGCCGTCCGCATCGTCTCCGTCAGCGAAGCCGGGATGCTCGTCGTCGAGCCGCTCTCCGAGGACGGCGGCGCCGACGAGACGTAACGCAAGGATCCCCACATTCTTATAGATAATACAATAATATCTAGATAATACAATAATATCCGAAAGGAGAACCAGCCATGCCGTACCCGCAGATCCTGCTCGCAGCCGCAGACGCCGGCGGCAATACCATGATCCTCATCCTCGTCTGCGTCATCGCGCTCCTCCTCCTCACAACCGTCAGCCTTATCTTCTCCCGTTACAAGCGCTGCCCCTCCGATAAGATCCTCGTGATCTACGGCAAGGTCGGCACCGGCAGCGACGGCGCGAGCCGCTCCGCCAAGTGCATCCACGGCGGCGCCGCCTTCATCTGGCCCGTCGTGCAGGCGTTCGAATTCCTCGACCTGACGCCGATGTCCATTCAGGTCGACCTGCGCAACGCGCTCTCCCGCCAGAACATCCGCGTCGACGTCCCCTCCCGCTTCACCGTCGGCATCTCCACCGAGGTCGGCGTCATGCAGAACGCGGCGGAGCGTCTGCTCGGGCTGAAGCTCGACGAGATCAAGACGATCGCCGAGGACATCATCTTCGGTCAGATGCGTCTCATCATCGCCACGATGGACATCGAAGAGATCAACACCGACCGCGACAAATTCCTCGACGCCGTCTCCTGCAACGTGGAGACGGAGCTGAAGAAGATCGGTCTGCGGCTCATCAACGTAAACGTGACGGACATCACCGACGAATCCGGCTATATCGTGGCGCTCGGTAAGGAAGCCGCCGCCAAGGCGATCAACGACGCGAAGATCTCCGTCGCCGAGGCCGACCGCAACGGTTCCATCGGCTCCGCCGAGGCGGAGCGCGACATGCGCGTCAGCGTCTCGAAGTCGAACTCCGAGGCGATCAAGGGCGAGAACGAAGCGAAGGTGCAGGTCGCCGAGTCGGAGGCGACGCGCCGCGAGCGCGAGGCGGAAGCGCTGAAGCGCGCCACCGCCGCCGAGAACATCCAGGCCGCCCGCGCCATGGAGGAATCCTACGAGGCGCAGAAGGCCGCCGAGCAGGCGCGCGCCTCCTTCGAGCAGGCGAAGATGGAAGCGGACGTCATCGTCAAGACCGAGATCGAGAAGCGCAAGAAAGAACTGGAGGCCGAGGCCGAGGCCGAGCAGATCCGCCGCCGCGCCAAGGGCGAAGCGGACGCGATCCTCATGAAGATGCAGGCGGAGGCGGACGGCGTCCGCCAGATGCTGACGAAGCAGGCCGAAGGCTTCGGCGAGATCGTACAGTCCGCGGGCGGCAGCTCCGACGACGCGATCCGCCTGATGCTCGCCGACAAGATGGAAGAGCTGATGAAGGTCCAGGTCCAGGCGATCCGCGATCTGAAGATCGACAAGATCACCGTCTGGGACAACGGCGCCGCCGGCGCGGACGGCAAGAGCTCCACCGCCGGCTTCCTCTCCGGGCTCATGAAGTCCATCCCGCCGATGAACGAGCTGTTCGACATGGCGGGCATGAAGCTGCCGACGTACCTCGGCGAGACGAAGGACGCGCCCGCGCCGTCCGTGCCGGACGCTCCGAGCGCCCCGTCCGATCCCGCCTGAGAAGACCAGTCATCCCCTTGGGGCGCGGGCCCATGCCCGCCCCTTAGGGGGAGTGCAAAAGCGATTTTTCCTGAAAACCCGGCGCCGCGTGCGCGCGGCCGCCCCCGATCGGCCGGCGGGCGTACGCCGGAGCAAACGAAAAGCAGCGGAAACTTCTCCGCTGCTTCTCTTTTTCTCTTGACAACGCCGGGGCGTTGTGGTACAATGGCATATGTGAATAACATGCGTTATAGACCGGCGCCGTTTCTCTTGCGCGCCGGATCGGGGAGGGCTCATGCCGCGTTCACCGAGGATCACGAGACAGGACATCGCCGAGGCCGCCGTGCGCGTCGTCCGCCGGGACGGGCCACAGGCGCTGAACGCACGCGCGCTGGCGCAGGCGCTCAGCTGCTCCACGCAGCCGCTCTTCTCCCAGTTTGGGAACATGGAAGAGATCCGCGCCGCCGCCATCGCCGAGGCGGTCGAAATCTACAAATCCATCCAGAAAGAGGAACTGCAAAAAAACGGCACCGCGCTCTGCAAGGCGCTCGGTCTTGCGCACATCCGCTTCGCGCGGGAGGAGCCGAACCTCTTCTGGCTGGTCTTTCTCCGCAGGCACGGGGACGACGATCCGGTGATGCAGCTCCACGACACGGACGCGACGGTCGAGAGCGTCCGCCGGACGCTCGGACTGCCGCAGGAGGCCCACATCGTCTTTCATCCGGAGATGCAGACCGCCGTTCACGGGATCGCCGTGCAGATCCTCTGCGGCGACATGCCGTGGGATCCGGAGCGGATCGGACAGATGCTCACCGACATATATTCCGGACTGATCGGGCGTTCCGCGGAGGGGACGTACTTCCCGCCGTCCGAAGAAAAATAAGCGCGTTTTGCACACCGGGGGAGGAGGGCTGCTCATGCATGCGGAACGGAACGCGGATCCCCGCGCGGGCCGCCGGGCGATGGTCCTCTTCTTCGTCGGCCTTTCGCTCCTCTGCGCCGCGGCACTCGCGTGGCGGCACCTGCATCCGACGCCCGAAGCGGGCGTGCTCTCCGTGCGCTTTCTCGACGTCGGCGAGGGAGACGCCGCCTTCCTTCTGACGGAGGACGGCGGGGTGCTGATCGATACCGGTCCCGCCTCCGCCCGCGCCGTCGTGGAGCAGTCGCTCCGCCCGTGGCGCGCGTATCTGCGCTGGATGGTCCTCACGCACGCGCACGCCGATCACACCGGCAGCGCGCTCGCCCTGCTCCGGGAATACCGCCCGGCGCTGCTCATACTGCCCTTCCCCGCCCGGACGGACGCGGATTACCTGCCCTTCCTCGACGCGGCGGAAGAAGTCGGCGCCGCCGTCCTCTTCGCGGAGGCGGGACACTCCTTCTCGCTCGGCGGCGCGGTCTTCACCGTGCTCGCTCCGCTCGCCGACGCCGACGCGCCGAACGACGACAGCCTCGTCCTCCGCGTGGACTACGGCGCGGTCTCCTTCCTCTTCACCGGGGACGCGGAGCGCGAAAGCGAGGAGGCGCAGCTTCTCGCCTTCGGCGACGGCGCGGGAGGACTCCTCGACACGGACGTGCTCAAGGTCGCGCATCACGGCTCCGCCACCTCGACGTGCGACGGCTACCTGCGCGCAGTCACGCCGTCCTGCGCCGTCTTCTCCGTGGGAGAGAACACGTACGGGCATCCGTCCCCGGCGCTCCTCGAACGGCTGGAGGCACAGGGAATCACCGTTCTGCGCACGGACCGTTCGGGGACGCTGCTCGTGAAAACGGACGGCGTCACCCTCACCGTCGGAGCGCCCTGATCCTCACCGGATCTTGTATTTCAGCCGCAGGTTGTCGGCGATCATGGCGATGAACTCCGAGTTCGTCGGCTTGCCGCGGTTGTTCTGCACCGTGTAGCCGAAATAAGAATTGAGCGTATCGACGTCGCCGCGGTCCCACGCGACCTCGATCGCGTGGCGGATCGCCCGCTCCACGCGGGAGGTCGTCGTCGCGTACTTCTTCGCCACGGAAGGATAGAGCACCTTCGTCACCGAATTGATGACGTCGCTGTCGCGCACCGTCATCAGGATCGCCGTGCGAAGATACTGATATCCCTTGATATGCGCCGGGACGCCGATCTGATGGATGATCTTCGTCACCTGCGTCTCGATGTCCGGCGGCGTGTTGTCCGGCGCCCTCTCCGTCCCGCCGAAACGGGAGGCGGTCAGCGTCTCGATGTACTCCGCAAGGCTCCCGTAATCGATCGGCTTCGGCAGGCAGAGCGCCGCGCCCGCGCGGCTCGCCTCGACGAAGATGTTCTGGTTCGACACCATCGACACGATGATGAACACCGGCGGCTGATCCGGCTCGTACCGGAGCGCGGACGCCTGCCGGATCAGCCCGATCCCGTCCAGCTTGGACAGCCACACGTCCGCGATGACGATATCCGGGTGGATCCGTCCGATGGCGCGCAGGGCTTCTTCTCCGTTCGCCGCCTCCTCTGTATGCGTATATCCCGCGCGGGAGAGCGCCTCTCGGCAGCTGCGCCGCGTGTCCGTATTCTCATCCGCTATCAGGATCCTTGTGACATTTTCCATGCTCGTTTCTCCTTTTCCGCTTTCAGATTTCCTGTGGACACAATTATTTTACCATAAATTTCCAGTAATTACAAGAAAAACCTTATAGCCAGATTGCACGAATTTTCCCGCCCATATATGGTAATTATTTCCATTTCCATCGGTCATGCCCGCGCGCCGCGCGGTACCCATACAGAACGCTTTATCAAGGAGAACGCTATGGAACCTTACACCGTCGCACCCTACGGCTTCACCACCTCGCTCGATCTGCCCGGCCTCACCTTCCGCTCCGCCCGCGAGAAACCGTTCGATCTCTGCGGTTTCTGTGAACCGTGCACGCCCGGTCTCTTCCGCCGACTCCCTCAGGACGTCGCACGGGCAGCCGGAGCGGACGTGCTCGCCGGTTCCACGCAGACATCGGGCGGACGCATCCGCTTCCGCACGGATTCCTCCTACGTCGTTTTGCACGCGAAGATCGTCACGCATCCGTTTGCCGCCGCCCGCAGCGCGATGACCGGCTCCGCCGGATTCGATCTGTACGTGCGCACCGGCGCCGAGTACGTCTTCGCCGGCGTCGTCCCCGTCCCCGATTCGAGAGGCGCGCACGGCCCGCGCGAGCTTGAGCAGACGTGGCGCTTCCCGACGCGCAAGATGCGGGACGTCATGATCCATTTTCCGCTGTTCTCCGACGTGGAGGACGTATGGATCGGACTGGAAGGAGACGCCGCGCTCGACCACGGCAGCGGTTACCGCTTTGAGCGTCCCGCCGTCTTCTGCGGCGCCTCCGTCACGCAGGGCGCTTTCGCCTGCCGGCCGGGCAACGCCTGGACGGCGATCCTCTCCCGGGACTGCGACTGCGATTTCCTCAATCTCGGCTTCTGCGGCTGCGCCGCGGATACCGACGCGTTCCGCAGCTATATCGCGGGGCTCGACATGTCCGTGCTCGTGCTCTTGTGTGATCAGGACGCCTCGTCGCCGGAGCATCTGCGCGCCGCGAACGAGCCGATCTTCCGCGCCGTGCGGAACGCGCATCCGACGCTCCCCGTGCTCTTCGTCTCCCGCCCGGATACGTCCGCTTCTCTCTTCGATCCGCTGCAGAAGCAGGCGCTCGACGCGCAGCGCGACGCCGTCTGTGGGATCTGCCGCCGCGCCGCCGCCTCCGGCGACCGATACGTCTGGTTCATCGACGGCGCGACGCTCTTCGAGGGGCCGTACAGCGACTGCTGCACCGTGGACGGCCGTCATCCGAGCGACGCGGGCGCGCTGCGCATGGCGGACGCGATCGGCAAATACGTCGCCGCCGTCCTCCGCTGACGCACGCGGGACCGATTACGCGAATCACGCATGAATATTGAAGATAAGGAGACCGCTATGGAACCCTATACCGTCGCCCCCTACGGCTTCACTACCTCGCTCGATCTGCCGGGAGTCACCTTCCGCTCCGTCCGTGAAAAACCGTTCGACCTCTACGGCTTCTATGATCCGTACGCGCCCGGCGTCTTCCGCCGCATCCCGAAGGACGTCGCCGAGGCGACGAACGGCGGCGTCGTCGGACTGCACACGAACACAGCCGGCGGACGCGTCCGCTTTCGCACGGATTCCTCCTATATCGCGCTGCACGCCGCGGTGAAGGGCGAATACGTCGCCCAGCATTTCCCGCTTGTCGGCAGTTCCGGTTTCGATCTGTACGTCCGCGTCGGCACGAAATACCTCTTCTGCGGCGCGTGCGTCCCCACCCATCCGGACGGCGGCGCGTTCCCGCATCCGGAGACGGTCTGGCGCTTCCCGACGCGCGAGGTGCGCGACGTCATGATCCATTTCCCGCTGTACTCCAACGTGGAGGACGCCTGGATCGGCGTGGAGGAGAACGCCGTTCTCGATCACGGCAGCGGCTACCGTTTTGACCGCCCCGTCGTCTATTACGGCTCCTCCATCACCCAGGGCGGGTGCGCCTCCCGGCCGGGCAATTCCTATCAGGCGCTCATCTCCCGGGAGCTCGACTGCGATTTCATCAATCTCGGCTTCTCCGGCAGCGCGCGTGCGGAGGCCGCGATCCGCGACTGGATCGCGGGGCTCGACATGTCCGTCTTCGTGTGCGACTACGATCACAACGCGCCGAACGCGCAGTACCTGCGCGAAACGCACGAGCCCTTCTTCCGGGCGATCCGCGAAGCGCAGCCGGATCTCCCCGTGATCTTCGTCACCCGACCGGACGCGCACTGGTACGTCTTCGGGCGCGAATGGGGCGAGTCGATCGACGAACGCCGCGCCGCCGTGTACGACACGTACCGGAACGCTATGAAGGCGGGGGACCCCAACGTCTGGTTCATCGACGGGGATTCGCTCTTCGACGGGCCGCACCGCGACTGCTGTACCGTCGACGGCTGCCATCCGAACGACGCCGGCTTCTTCCGTATGGCACAGCGGATCGGCGCGTACGTCTCCGCCGTCCTCCGCTGACCGACGACGCAAAAAACGCCGCTCCGTAAGGGGCGGCGTTTTCGCCGTTTTTCGCCGTGCGCGGTCAGCCGATCGGCGCGGGGAGCGTATCGCTGAACACCATGAGGTCGACGGCGACCCTCTCCGCTTCGGTCAGCGGCTTCCAGACGCCGCGCTCATACAGCAGATCGCAGGTCATAAGCGCGACCGCCGGGCCGATGAACGAACGGACATTTTCGCACACGATCAGGTCCTGCATCTGCGGCGGATAATCCCGGGCCTTGGTCATGGCGTATTCGAGCGCGGCGTCCGCGAACCGGCGCAGGATGTCCTCACTGACCGGAGGGATCCGCTCGATTGCGTCCTTCACTTCATTATGCGCGACCATGACGCAGACTTTTCCGGCAGCGTCGATGAATCCGCGCTCTCTCAGTCTCGCCCTTTTTTCCGTGTTGGCGGGCGTGTCCGGAAGCTGCCCCGTCATATATTCGTAGAGCGCTTCGTAGTCCGAGGTGAGGTTGTTTTCCCAGTCGCCTTTGCGGGTGGTGAAGCGCGTGTCGTATGACCACGAGCTGACGGGGTATTTCTCAGACCAGCGGTTCATCGTACCGCAGCACCAATAGTTTTTACGCATGTTTTTCGGCTCATAATCCGGGTCGGTGCGGGTGCTTTCCAGCTCGACATAAGCCCTGAAATCCCCGCCTGCCGTCGTCTTGATGGTGTATCGGGACAGATCGCGGTCCGCGCCTTTGATGCAGGTGCCGGTGAGTTTGTGCAGGAGTATCGTCCTTTCAAGCAGTTCCCGGTTTTCGGTCGGCAGATATACCTCTCCGAGTTTCCCGACGGCATCGCGCACGACGGGCCGAAATTCGTCCGCGAGGACCGCAGCCGCTTCAAGCTGTTTTCCGCGCAGCTTATCCATACGCTCGACGGAATATGTCAAGGGGCTGAATTCCACGTAGGTGGTGAAGCGGTCTCCCTTCTCGCGGACGAGAAAACCGTTTCCTTCGAGCTTTGCGATCCGTTCCGCGAGAAACGCGGGCGTCACGCCGAGTTCATCCGCGATCTCCTCCGCCGTACGCGGGGTAAAATAACAACTGTATACGATATTGAGGTCCAGCATGTCGTCGAGGTAATCCTCGGGACCGCGGTTGTTGCCGACATAGCCTCCGTGACCGAATGAAGCAGCCTTGACCGGATCCATGCCGAGTTTTCCGATTTTCCGTTCCATACTATAAGCCTCCTTCAATTCTTTTCGCGCCTTGTTCAGGTGCCATTTGACCGTCCCTTCGGGCATGGAGAGCGCTCCCGCAATGTCCCGGACGGACTTGTTTTCGTAATAGAACAGGAACACGGCGCGGCGGCGGTTCTCCGTCAGATAGGCGATTTCCAGCCGCAGCTTCATGAGCTCGTCTTCGGCGTCGTCGGGAAGGAAGTCTTCCTCGTAAGGTATCTCCAGCCCGTCGAGCGAGATCCCCTCGTGCTTTTTCTTCGACGACACGTACTTCGCGTATGTGTGCTCGCTGATGCGCCAGATATAGCCCTCGAGGTTGCAGATCTCGTCCCGACGCAGGAGCGAGGTGTAGACCTCTTCGACAATGTCAGAAGCCAGCTCCTCCGCTTCGGCGTAGGAGAACGACTTCTTCACGGCGAAACCGTAGATCTTTTCGAGATACGCCGTGACGACGGCGTCCGCTTTTTCTTTTTCCATGTCCCGTCCTTTGAATCGATTCGTCTGTACAGTACGCAAAAAGTGCCGAAGGTTGGCGGTGCGCGCGAAAAAAACGCTCCCGGACCGCCGGTCATCGCACCGGCGCGGAAGCGGACGGCGCGCAGCCTCCGAGGAGGCTCATGAGCGCCGTGTATTCTCTTTGGTACAGCCCGCGTTTCATCTCGTCCGTGTCGGCATAATCGGCGTGGCGCGAGAAGAGAGCGGCGGCGTCCGCGGTCGGAAGCCATCGGGGCTCGAGCCCGAGGCGCAGCTCCTGCGCCGTCGGCTTTCGTTCACATTTCCCGATCACCGTGCCGGAGAAGTACCGGCTGACGTACCGCTGATCCTCATAGAATTCGTCGATCTCCAACACGCATGGCGAGAGCCGGAGGAGATAGCCCGTCTCCTCCGCGGTCTCGCGCAGGCAGCACGCGGCATCGTCCTCTCCTTCCTCCCGGCCGCCGCCGGGGAGCATCCACAAATCCGTGACCGCCGCTCGGGAGAGGAGGAGCATCCCGCCCCTCTCGACGACGGCACGGCAGGCAACGCGCGTCCTGTTCCAGTTCCCGGCGTAATTCTCTCCGACGATCTCTATCGTTTTCACAATACTGTCCGAGCCGTTCCGGCGCGGCGTCACAGGATGATGCCCGTCGGCTTCCCGTCGAGGTCGAGCATCTCCGTCCCGTGGATATCGATCTTGTCGCAGAGCGCGCGCCACCTCTCCTCCATCCCCTCGTCGTAGAGGACGGGATGGAAGTTGCCGCGCAGATAACCGACGACGGCGGGAACGCGGAAATCGTCCGTCGTCAGCCGCACGAGGCGGTCCTCGCCGGGCATCTCCGCTTTCAGCTTCTTCATGGCGTGGGAGAGCATGACCTCGCCGAGCTTGTGCCCTCTCGCCTCAAAGCTGCACGCCACCATGTGGATGTCGCCCAGTCCGTCGGGGTGGACGTATCCCGTGATCGTGGCGACGGGCGCGCCGGTCTCCGCGCGGCAGACGAAGAACGTATCCTTCTCCGGGACGAGGTTTTCGCGTCCGAGGATCGCGCTGTTCCACGCCTCCCGTCCGGCGTCCGGGCTGCACAGACCGCAGCGGCAGATCGCGACCCAGATATCCTCCTCGCCCGGCTGCCAGTTCCGGATGAAAAATCCATCCGTCACGGGGACGTCGGGGATCCGGTCGAACGTATGGTACATCATGAGCTGTTTCATGAGCGGTACTTCCTATTTTAAATAATAAGTATTCGTAATATGTATTCGGTATGCGTCCGTGAGGGGCTCGAACCGCATTGCTTCCGGGTACATAGGATTCGAACCCGGGTTTGGCGCCGCGCATAAGCCGGAAGTCTTCGTTTTGTTCCGCCAAACCGTATCACGGACGCTGCGCGTCCGTGAGGGGCTCGAACCGATCTGCTTCCGGGTACATAGGATTCGAACCCGGGTTTGGCGCCGCGCATAAGCCGGAAGTCTTCGTTTTGTTCCGCCAAACCGTATCTCGGACGCTGCGCGTCCGTGAGGGGCTCGAACCGCATTGCTTCTGTGAAACATGAATCCCGGATGCTCTGCATCCGGGATTCATGTTTGGCAGGGGTACTAGGATTCGAACCCAGGACACGCGGTTTTGGAGACCGCTGCTCTACCAGCTGAGCTATGCCCCTGTGTGGATAGTATTATATCACATCCGCCGCGTAAATGCAAGAACTTTTTTCGCATTTTCCGATTTTCTTTTCCGCAAAAAACAAAGCCCGTCGGAGCATGACGGGCTTGTCTGTTTACTTCATCGCGTTGAAAAGCTTCGTGAAGCGGCTCTTTCTGTGCGCGGCGGTATTCTTGTGGATCAGTCCGCGGCTCGCAGCCTGGTCGACACGCTTGACGGCGACCTTGTAGGCGGCCATCGCTTCTTCCTTGTTCCCGGATTCCACAGCGGCGAGATATTTCTTGACCGTCGTGCGGAGCCGACTCTTTATCATCTTATTCTGAAGCGTTTTCGCGTTAATCACCTTGACGCGCTTCTTCGCGCTCTTGATGTTCGGCAATGTGTTCACTCCTTTCCTGATATCATCCGTGTTCCCCGGACACGCGCGTCTGAGAGGGGACGCCCGCATCCTTTCATACAGTATGAGATTATAACACATTTCCCCGGACATTTCAATAGGTTTTTGAAAAAATCCGAAAAAATCCGCCGAAGCCGGAAGCCCCTTTTCCCAAACGCTTGCAATTTGCTTTTCATTGTGGTATACTGTATAAGGATTTTTTTGTCCTGCCGCCGGCAGGAGATCCGGAAAGGGAAAACGAGCCGTATGAAATACTTCGTTCTGATCCCGGACGGGATGGCGGACCGCCCCGTCCCGCAGCTCGGCGGAAAAACGCCGATGGAAGCCGCCGAAAAGCCGAACATGGACGCGCTCGCGGCACGCGCGCTCTGCGGCACCGTTCTGAACGTTCCCGTGCACATGGTGCCCGAGAGCGACACCGCCAATCTCTCCATCCTCTCCTACGATCCCGCCGTGTATTCCCACGGCCGCTCGCCGCTCGAAGCGATGAGCATGGGGATCGACCTTCAGCCGGACGATACCGCGATCCGCCTGAACGTCGTCACGCTTTCCGACGATCTCCCGTATGAGGAGAAGACCATGATCGATCACAGCGCGGACGAGATCACGACCGCCGAAGCGAACGAGCTCATCCGCGCGCTCAACGACGCGCTCCCGCTCCCCGGGCGGCACGCGTATACCGGCGTCAGCTATCGGCACTGCCTCGTCTGGAAGAACGCCGATCCGAAGTACGCCTTCGACCGCCCGCACGACATCCTCGGGCAGAAGATCGGACCGCATCTCCCGCGCGCGGAGGACGGCGGCGCGCCGTTCCTCGAATACATGAAAGCCGGGTTTGAGATCCTCGACCGTCACCCCGTCAACGAAGAGCGCCGCCGCCGCGGGCTCCGCCCGGCGAACTCGCCGTGGCTGTGGAGCCCCGGCACGAAGCCCGCCCTGCCCTCCTTCTCAAAGAAATGGGGACTGCGCGGCACGGTCATCTCCGCCGTCGATCTCATCAAGGGGATCGGCGTGTGCGCCGGGATGGAGGTCGTGAACGTGGAGGGCGCGACCGGCAACTTCGCGACGAATTACGTCGGCAAGGCGGAAGCGGCGATCGACGCCTTCCGCCGCGGCAGCGATTTCGTCTACGTGCACGTGGAAGCGCCGGACGAATGCGGGCACCGCGGCGAGGGGGACGTCAAGGTCAAGGCCATCGAAAAGATCGACTCATTGATCCTCGCGCCCGTCCTCGCCTATCTGCACGGATGCGGCGACGAGTATAAGATCCTCGTTTTGCCCGACCATCCGACGCCCGTCGAGCTGCGCACGCACTCGCACGAGCCGGTGCCGTTCCTTCTGTTCGATTCCCGCCGTGACACACGGGGGACCGCGCCGTTCAGCGAAGCGAACGGGATCCGCGCCGCGTACTATATCGACGACGGCAGCACGCTGCTCGGTCACATGATCGAGCGGCAGAATACGGGTGTGGCACAATGAACGAACGGAACGATATCAAGAATGAAGAAGAAATAACGGAACCGACCGATACGCCGGAGGCGGAGAAGACCGAAAAGGAAGGCGAGGCCGCCTCTCCCGCGCAGGCGGAGGCGCAGCCGAAGCCGAAATGGACGCTGGAGCGCTGGCTCGGAGAGATCTTCGACGTTCTCGAGGATTTCGCCGTGTTCTCCGCGTTCTTCGTGATCCTCGTCTGCTTCTTTTTCCGCCCGACCATCGTCAACGGAGAGTCCATGGAGGATACGCTGCACAACGGCGACTACCTGATCGTGCGGGAGATCGGCTACACGCCGACGCCGGGCGATATCATCGTTGCGCAGAACATCAGCCTGACCTATCATCCGGATCTGCTCGTAAAGCGCGTGATCGCCGTCAGCGGGCAGGTGGTGGACATCGATTTCGCCACGTGGACGCTCACGGTGGACGGCGAGACCGTCGACGAATCGCTCTACCGCAAGCTCGACGGCGCGCTGCGCACCTCCGACTACACGTTCCCGGTCACGGTGCCGGAGGGGTACGTCTTCGTCATGGGAGACAACCGCAACCATTCGGCGGACAGCCGCTTCACGGAAGTGGGGTTCATTCCCGAGCAGTGCATCCTCGGTCAGGCGGTCGTCCGCCTGTTCCCGCTTGGCCGCTTCCGCCTCTTCTGATCCATTCCTTCCCGACCGACAAAGGAGACGCCATGCCATCGCAAACGATCCAGTGGTTTCCCGGACATATGGCGAAAACGCGCCGCATGCTCGCGGAAAACCTGAAACTCGTCGACGTCGTGCTGGAGCTGCGCGACGCGCGCATCCCGATCAGCTCGATGAACCCGGAGATCCTCACGATCACCGGCGGGAAGCCGCTGTGCACGCTGCTCACCAAGGCGTCGCTCGCCGATCCGGCGCAGACCGCGCGGTATCTTTCGCACCTGCGCCGCGGCGGCCGCCGGGCGCTCGCCGTCGACTGCATCACCGGCGAGGGGATCGGCGCCATCGCGCCCGCCGTGCGGGAGATCCTCGGCGACAAGCTCGCGCGCTACGCGGAGAAAGGGATGCAGGGGCGCACGCTCAAGGCGATGATCGTCGGGATCCCGAACGTCGGGAAATCCTCGCTCGTCAACCGCCTGTGCGGCGCGAAAAAAGCCAAAGTCGAAAATCGCCCCGGCGTGACGCTGGACAAGCAGTGGGCGGCGACCTCGTTCGGCATCGATCTGCTCGACACGCCCGGCGTGCTCTGGCCGAAGTTCGACGACCGCACCGTAGGCGAGAATCTCGCCCTGACCGGCGCGATCCGCGACGTCATCCTCGACACGGAGGCGCTCGGCGCGGTCCTGTGCGGCCGCCTGCTCGCCCGCGCGCCCGATCTGTTCTGCGCGCGCTATAAACTCGGAGATCCCGCCGCGCTCGCGGGGCGCGAGCCGTACGAGCTGCTCGCCCTCGTCGGGCGCAAACGCGGATGCCTCGTATCGGGCGGCGAGGTCGACACGGAGCGGGCGGCGAAGCTGCTGCTCGAAGAATTCCGGGCGGGAAAGATCGGGCGGATCACGCTCGACGACGTCCCGGCCGAGGAGGAGGGATCCCATGCCGACCGTGGAGTTTGACGCGCGGTTCCTCGGAGACGGGGTACGCGTCCTCGCCGGAACGGACGAGGCGGGCCGCGGTCCGCTTGCCGGTCCCGTCGTCGCCGCCGCCTGCATCCTGCCCGCGGGATACATGCCCGAGGGACTGGACGATTCCAAAAAGCTCACCGAAAAGAAACGGGAGGCGCTCTTCGAGGTCATCCGCGGGCGCGCCGTCTCGTATGCCGTCGCCTCCTCCTCGCCGGAGGAGATCGACGAGATCAACATCCTCGAAGCGTCGCTGCTCGCCATGCGGCGGGCGGTCGCCATGCTCGTCCCGCAGCCGGAGCTGCTCCTCGTGGACGGGTGCATCGACCGCGGCTTTCCCCTTCCCGCCCGCGCCGTCGTCTCCGGCGACGCGCTCTCCCCTTCCATTGCCGCCGCTTCCGTTCTGGCGAAAGTCACGCGCGACCGGCTGTGCCTCGAAATGGACGCGAAGTATCCGCAGTACGGCTTCGCGAAACACAAGGGATATCCGACGAAGGAGCACAAGCTCGCCGTCTATGAATACGGGCCCTGCCCGCTCCACCGGCGGTCGTTCCTCGGCTTTCTCGAAAAAGACCGGGACGCGCTGGAAGCGGCGCTCGCCGCGAAGCGCACAGGCGAAAGATGAACACCCGGATGCTCGGGCGCGCCGGAGAGGAATCCGCCGCGCTGTATCTCACGGAGCAGGGCTTCACCGTCGTCGGACGGAACGTCCGTCTCGGACACTTTGAGGCGGACGTCATCGCGGTCAGCGACACGCACATCGTCTTCGCCGAGGTGAAGACGCGGCGCGCCTATCCCGCGATGCCCACCCGCTTCGGACGTCCCGCCGGGGCCGTCGACCGCAAAAAACGCCGGTGTCTCCTCGGTTTCGCCCGCGCGTATCTGCGCGAACACGGAGACGAATACGGGGACCGGATCCCGAATATCGATATCATCGAAGTCTACGCGGATCCGGGCACGCCGCAGTACCGCGTGCTCGCCGTACGGCGGTATGCCAACGCGGTACGGCCGTCCGATGAAGGAGCGTCCCATGAAACTGTTTGATCTGCACTGCGACACGGCGCTGAAGCTGTATACGCATCGGCAGCCGCTCGCGGACAACGACCTGCATATCTCCGTGAAAAAGACCGCGCCGTTCGACGCCTACGTACAGATCGCCGCCGTGTACAGCCGGCATTCCCTCCCTGACGAGGAGACGTGGGAGCAATTCCTGCGCGTCACCGATCACTTCCGGGAAGAGATCGCCCGCACGCCGAACACGGTGCTAGTACGCGACGCGGACGCACTCGCCGCCGCGGCGGAAAGCGGCCGGCGCACCTTCGTGTTCGGCGTGGAGGACGCGCGGCTCCTCTGCGGGGATCTGACCCGCATGGATATCCTGGCGCAGCGCGGCGTCCGCGTCCTTACGCTCTGCTGGGCGGGGGAGACCGCGATCGGCGGCTCGCACGACACGTCGGCGCCGCTGACCGATTTCGGCCGGGATACGGTGCGCCGCGCCTTCGAACTCGGCATCGTCCCGGACGTGTCCCACGCCTCCCGCGCCGTCACCGCCGAAACGATCGCGCTCGGACGCGAGGCGGGACGCCCCGTCATCGCTTCCCATTCGAACTCTTACGCCGTGCACGCGCACACGCGCAACCTCACCGACGAGGAATTCCGGGCGATCGCACGCCTCGGCGGTATCGTCGGCGTCAGCCTCGCGCCGGGACACCTGACCGGAGGACCGTGCGGGATCGACGCCGTCGGCGCGCACGTCCTCCACTACCTCGATCTCGGCGGGGAGGACGCGCTCTGCCTCGGCTGCGACTACGACGGGATCCCCCGCACCCCCGCGGGGCTCGAGGACGTCTCCCGTCTCCCCGCGCTCGCACAGTGGCTGGACGCACACGGCGTCCCGCCCCGCACCGCGGAAAATATCTTTTACAACAACGCATTCCGGTTCGCGCAGAAGAATTTCCGATAAGCGCGCACCGAGACGAAGAAAGGCACCGCCATGAAGTACATCAGCACCCGCGACACCGCCGCCGTCCGACATTCCGTCTCCTCCGCCGAAGCGATCCAGCGCGGCCTCGCGCCGGACCGCGGTCTCTATATGCCGGACCGGATCCCGACGATCACGCACAAGGAACTCGAAGGGCTCATGTCGAAGCCCTACGCGGAACGCGCCGCAGACATCCTCTCCCGTTTTCTGACGGACTACGATCCGGACGCGCTCCTCGCCGACTGCCGCGCCGCCTACGCGGAGGACCGCTTCCCCGGCGGCGCCGCTCCGCTCGCCGAATGCGGCGACTCCATCCATGCGCTGGAGCTCTGGCACGGCCCGACCTGCGCCTTCAAGGATATCGCTTTGCAGATCATGCCGCGTCTCCTCTCCCGCGCCCTCACGATGACCGGCGAGCCGCGCCTCGCGCACATCCTCGTCGCCACCTCCGGCGACACGGGCAAGGCGGCGCTCGAGGGGTACCGCGACGTGCCCGGCGTGCGCATCACCGTCTTCTATCCCGTCGACGGCGTCAGCCCGATGCAGAAGCGGCAGATGACGACGCAGGAGGGCGAAAACGTCTTCGTCTGCGCCGTGCGCGGAAACTTCGACGACGCGCAGAACGGCGTCAAGGCGATCTTCGCCGACCCGGCGCTCGCCCGCCGCGCGGAAGAGGAAGGGAGTTTCTTCTCCAGCGCCAACTCCATCAACTGGGGACGTCTCGCGCCGCAGATCGTATACTACGTTTCCGCTTACTGCGATCTCGTCCGCGAAGGGAAACTCTCGATCGGCGATCCGATGAACGTCGCCGTGCCGACCGGCAATTTCGGGAACATCTTCGCCGCGTACCTCGCGCGGTGCATGGGCGTGCCGATCGCGCGGCTTATCTGCGCCTCCAACGCGAACTGCGTCCTGACGGACTTCATCCGCACCGGCGTCTACGACCGCCGCCGCACCTTCTACAAGACCATGTCCCCTTCGATGGACATTCTGATCTCCAGCAATCTCGAGAGGCTTCTGTACCTGCTCGGCGGCGCGCCGCTCACCGTGCGCTGCATGGAAGAGCTCTCCCGCGACGGGATCTACCGCGCGCCGGATTCCGTGACGAAACCGCTGCGCGCCGTCTTCGACGGCCGCTGCGCCACGGAGGAGGAAACGGCGGCGACGATCCGCTCCGTCTGGGAGGAGCGGCGGTATCTGATCGATCCGCACACCGCCGTCGGGCTCTGCGCCGTCCGGCAGTACCGCGCCGAGACGGGCGACGACACGCCGGTCGTCCTCGCCTCCACCGCGAGCCCCTTCAAATTCGCCGCCGACGTGCTCGCCTCCCTCGGGACGCCCGCCGGGACGGACGAGCCGGCAGCGCTCCTCGCCGCGCTGCACGACGCGGCCGACGCGCCGATCCCCGCCCCGCTCTCCCGCACGCTGACGCTGCCCGTGCGCTTCTCCGGCGCGGTCGCCCCCGCCGATATGGCGGACGTCCTCTTCGGCCGCGCCTGACGCCTCATCCTCGAAAGAAAGGACTTCCGCTCGCCGGAACAAGACGGAGATGTCTCTCTTTTCCATAGCCGATCTGCATCTCTCCCTCGCCGCCGAGAAGCCGATGGACGTTTTCGGCCCGCGCTGGACCGATCACGCGCGGAAGATCGAGAAGAACTGGCGCGCGATCGTCACGGGCGACGACACCGTCGTCCTCCCCGGCGACATCTCCTGGGCGATGTCGCTCGAGGAGGCGCGCACGGATCTCGCCTTTCTCGACGCGCTCCCGGGGAAGAAGCTGATCGGCAAGGGGAACCACGACTTCTGGTGGTCGACGATGACGAAGATGACCGCCTTCACCGAAAAAAACGGCTTCACGACGCTCCGCTTTCTCTACAACAACGCCTACGCCGTCGAGAATTACGTTGTCTGCGGCACGCGCGGCTGGTACGTGGAGGAACACCTCCAGAACGCGCGGGAGGACGCGGAATACGGCAAGATCGTCGCCCGCGAGTCGGCGCGGCTCCGCATGAGCCTCACCGAAGCGGAGAAACTGCGCGGGGAGAACACGCCCGTCCTCGTCTATCTGCATTTCCCGCCGGTCTTCCGCACGTTCGTCTGCCGGGAGCTCGTCGACGTGCTCCACGAATTCTCCGTCCGCCACTGCTATTTCGGGCACATCCACGGCGTATACAACGTGCCGCGCTCCGCGGAATTCGAGGGGATCCGTATGACGATGATCTCCGCCGATTTCCTGAATTTCGTGCCGATGATCACGATGCCCTGCGATTTTTGATGCCGGCGGCGGCATTTTGTCGGATCTTTTTCATTTCTTTGGGGAAAATTTTGCTTTTCCGATTGACAGAACAGCAAAAAAACTATACAATATTAGGAGACTGATTTGGAGGAAGAAAACCCATGAGCCTGCAGAAATCCGAGCTCGTCGAAAAGAACCGCTATGAGCTCACGTTCGACGTCGCGCGGGACGTCTTCGACGCCGCCGTCGACAAAGCCTACCGCAAGAGCGTGAAGAAGATCCGCATCCCCGGCTTCCGCCCGGGCAAGGCGCCGCGCTCCATCATCGAAAAAATGTACGGAAAGGGCGTTTTCTATGAGGACGCTCTGAACGAGATCCTGCCGGACGCGTACAGCGACGCCTCCCGCGAATCCGGACTGACGATCGTCAGCCGCCCGGAATTCGACGTCGACACGATCGACGAAAACGGCGTGACCGTCAAGGCGAAGGTGTACGTAAAGCCGGAGGTCGAGATCGAAGGATATACCGGTCTGGAGGTCGAACGCCCCATCGCGCCGGTCGAGGATAAGGACGTGGACGAGGAGATCGAAAGAGTCCGCGCCCGCAACTCCCGCATGACGGAGGTCACCGACCGTCCGGCGCAGAAGGACGACATCGCCGTCATCGACTACGAGGGCTTCGCGGACGGCGTCCCGTTCGACGGAGGAAAGGGCGAGGGGCACGAGCTGAAGCTCGGCTCCGGTCAGTTCATCCCGGGCTTCGAGGATCAGGTGATCGGTCACTCCGTCGGCGACGAGTTCGACGTGAACGTCACCTTCCCGGAGGAATATCACGCCAAGGAACTGGCGGGCAAGCCCGCCGTCTTCAAGGTGAAGCTGAACGCGCTCAAGTTCAACGAGCTCCCGGCGCTCGACGACGAATTCGTGCGCGACGTCTCCGAATTCGATACGCTTGATGAATACCGCAAGGATATCCGGGCGAAACTCGAAGAGAAGAACCGTCAGACCGCCGACAATATCGTGGAAAACAAGCTCGCGGAGATGCTGATCGACAAGCTGAACGCCGACATCCCCGAGTGCATGTTCGAGACGGAAACGGAAAACTACGTCCGCGACTACGACAACCGCCTGCGTTCGCAGGGACTCGATCTCTCCACGTACTTCAAGTATACCGGCATGACCCTCGACGCCTTCCGTCAGCAGATGCGTCCGCAGGCGGAGAAGCAGGTCAAGAGCCGCCTGGCGCTTGAAAAGATCGCCGCCCTCGAAAACCTCACCGTGACCGATGAGGAGATCGAAGAGGAATACAAACGCATCGCTCAGGCGTACGGCGTAGAACAGGATCGCGTGAAGGAGCTGGTGGACGCCGCCTCCGTCGCCGAGGATCTGAAGGTCAGCCACGCCGTCAAGTTCGTCCGGGAGAAGGCCGTCGTCACCGACGTCGCGCCCGAGGCTCCCGCCCCCGCAGAAGCCGCCGGAGAAGCGCCGGCTGAGGAGTCGCCCGCCGACGGCGCCGAGGCATAACCGCGTACCGCATCCGTTACCGCTGTTTCCTTTGAGGCAGCGGTAATGTCGTTCAGGCGCATTCTCACGAACCCGTAATCAGAAAAGGAGGACATTCCATGCCGCTCGTACCGATGGTCGTGGAGCAGACCGGCCGCGGCGAACGCTCCTACGATATCTATTCCCGTCTTCTCAACGACCGGATCGTTTTTCTCGCCGACGAGGTCAACGACGCTACCGCGTCCCTCGTCGTCGCACAGATGCTCTTTCTCGAGGTCCAGGACCCGGATAAGGACATCAGCCTGTATATCAACTCCCCCGGCGGCTCCATCACCGCCGGCATGGCCATTTACGATACGATGAACTACATCAAGTGCGACGTATCGACGATCTGCATCGGCATGGCCGCCAGCATGGCGGCGTTCCTGCTCTCCTCCGGCGCGAAGGGCAAACGGCTCGCGCTGCCGAACAGCGAGATCATGATCCACCAGCCGCTCGGCGGGATGCAGGGGCAGGCGACCGACATCAAGATCCACACGGACCGCATCCTGCGCACCCGCGACACGCTCAACCGGATCCTCGCCGAAAATACCGGAAAGCCCCTGGAGGAGATCGTCCGGGATACCGACCGCGACAACTTCATGAATGCCGACGAGGCCGCGGCATACGGTCTGATCGACCGTGTGATCACACGGCGGGCGTGACCCGCAGGAAGGATTTCCCATGCCACAGAACAACTCCGGAAACGGTCGGGACGGCGCGCGCCGCTGCTCCTTCTGCGGAAGGACCGAGCGGCAGGTACGATTTCTGATCCCCTCCGCGAGCGGCGCCTTCATCTGCGACAGCTGCGTCGAGGCATGCAGCGAGCTGATCGAGGAGCAGACCCGCGCCGACCGCGAAGAGCCCGCGCTCTCCGCCGATTCCCTGCCCACCCCGATGGAGATCAAAGCGACGCTCGACGAATATATCATCGGGCAGGACGCCGCCAAGATCGCGCTCTCCGTCGCCGTATACAACCACTACAAGCGGCTGCTTTTCCGCGAAAAGACGAAGCCCCGCGCGTCCCGCCGCGCCAAAGAGGAAAAACCGTCCGAGGACGCGCCGGAAGAGGTCGAGATCCAGAAGAGCAACGTGCTCCTGATCGGTCCGACCGGCGTGGGCAAGACGTATCTCGCCCAGACGCTCGCCAAAACGCTCCACGTCCCCTTCGCCATCGCGGACGCGACGACGCTGACGGAAGCGGGCTACGTCGGCGAGGACGTCGAGAATATCCTGCTCCGCCTCATCCAGGCGGCGGATTTCGACGTCGAGCGGGCTGAGAGCGGGATCATCTATATCGACGAGATCGACAAGATCGCCCGCAAAAGCGAGAACCCGTCCATCACGCGCGACGTCTCCGGCGAGGGCGTGCAGCAGGCGCTGCTCAAGATCCTTGAGGGGACCGTCTCCAACGTTCCGCCGCAAGGCGGCCGCAAGCATCCGAACCAGGAATTCATCCAGATCAACACGGAAAACATCCTCTTCATCTGCGGCGGCGCCTTCGACGGGCTCGAACAGATCGTCAGCCGCCGCACTTCGACCTCGACGATCGGCTTCGGAGGAACCGTCTTCGGCCGCGCCGAGAAACAGCGCACCGACGTCCTCCGCGACGTGAGCGCGCACGATATCGTCAAGTTCGGTCTCATCCCGGAGCTCGTCGGGCGTCTCCCCGTCATCGTCCCGCTGACGAATCTGGACAGCGACGCGCTCGTCCGCATCCTCCGCGAACCGAAAAATTCCCTGACCAAACAGTACGCCAAGCTCTTTGAGATGGATCACGTCGTTCTGAAATTCGAGGACGACGCGCTGCGCGCCGTCGCGGACCGCGCCATCGAACGGAACACCGGCGCGCGGGGACTCCGCTCCATCCTCGAGGAGGTCATGACCTCGATCATGTTCGAGATCCCCTCCCGCAAGGACGTCGCCGAGGTGGTCATCACCGCCGACTGCGTCAAAAATCGGACGGAGCCGCGCCTCGTCCTCCGTGCCGAAGGCGCCGCCGATCCGCCCGCATCGTAAAAAAGAAAAGCATGATACGGCGTCGGTCTGCCGTATCATGCTTTTTCCCGTCCCCGGCGCATCATTCGTCTCCGGGTACCGTCTCTTCCGTCTCCGACGGACCGGCTTCCTTGTGCGCGGCGTCCGAAGCCGCCTCCAGCTCGCGCCGGTACGCGCCGATGACCGCTTCCTCCATCATGGTGCGGAACTCCGCGCGGATCGGATGAACGATGTCCCTGTAAGTCCCGTCGGGATTCTTGCGGCTCGGCATCACGATGAAGTACTTGTCCCGTGCGTGGATCACCTTGATGTCGTGCAGCGCCAACTGTCCGTCGAAGGTAACGGAGGCGATCGCCTTCATCGGACCGTCGCTGAACAGTTTCCGGATCTTGACGTCAGTGATTTCCATGTCATTCCCTCTCCTGATTCACAAAGCCGACCGTGATTCCGATCGGTACGATACTCATTATACAGCGAGATTATGAACGCTTTATAGACGGCAGTTGTCCAATTATTAAATAGTATCCGAATAATTTATAAATTTATTAATAAACTATTCAGCAGAAAAAATGTATGGGGGATAAATCATGTCGCTTCCCAACACGCATTTCGGTCCCGAACGGTTAGGCGCCATGCTCTCCGAGCCGCGCCGGATCTTTTTCGCAGGCATCGGCGGCGTCAGCATGTGCTCGCTCGCCCACATCTCTCACCTGCGCGGGCACGCGGTCTCCGGTTACGACCGGACGGCGTCCCCGCTGACGCGGCAGCTGGAAGAGCTCGGGATCCCCGTCTGGTACGACGCCGACGCGTCGCACGTCCGGGACGCGGAACTGCTCGTCTACACCGTCGCCATCCCCGCTTCCCTGCCGGAGTACGCGGAGGCCGTCCGGCGCGGCATCCCCGTCGTCTCCCGCGCGGACTATCTCGGCTACGTCATGACCGGCTACCGCAAACGGATCGGCGTCAGCGGCACGCACGGCAAGAGCACGACGACCGCCATGCTGGAGCAGATCTTCCGCCTTGCCGGACTCGATCCGACCGTGAGCTGCGGCGCGCCGCTCAAGGATGCGGGGGGGCGCTGCGACCGCATCGGCGGCGAAGAGCATTTCATCTTCGAGGCGTGCGAATATATGGATTCGTTCCTCGATTTCTATCCGACGGACGTGATCGTATTGAACATCGAGCTCGATCACCTCGACTATTTCCGCGGCATCGAGCAGATCGAGGCGTCCTTCGGCGCGTTCATGGCGCGCACGGGGAGCGGCGGACGGGTCTTCCTCAATCTGGGCGACGACAACGTCATGCGCGCCGCCCAGGGATATCCGGGTACCGCCGTGACCTTCGGCGTCGAGAACGACCGCGCGGATTACAAGGCGGACGAGATCACCTTCACGCACGGCATGGCGTCCTTCACGCTCTTTCGTCACGGGGAGGCGCTCTGCCGCATCCATCTGCGCGTGCCGGGCGCGCACAACATCTGCGACGCGCTCGCCGCGAGCGCCGCCGCCGTGGAGAACGGCGTCGACCCGCGCGCCGTTGCCGAGGCCCTGGCAGGTTTTGAGGGCGCGTCCCGCCGCATGGACCGCACCGGCGTCACGCCGGAGGGCGCGGCCGTCTACGACGACTACGCGCACCATCCGACGGAGATCCACTCCACCATCCAGGCCGCCGCCGGGATGGATTTCAAGCGGGTCGTCCTCGTCTTCCAGCCGCACACCTACTCGCGCACGAAGGCGCTGTTCGGAGATTTCGCCGCCGCGCTCGCCGATCCGGCGCTGACGGAGGTCATCCTGACCGACATCTACCCCGCGCGGGAAACGGACACGCGCGGCATGTCCTCCGAGCTCCTCGCGGACGCCGTCCGCGTCCGGGGCGGGCGCTGCCGCGCCCTCCATTCCCTGCCGGAGATCGCGGACGCGCTGCGCGCCGCGTACGGGAAGGACGACATGATCCTCGTCATGGGCGCGGGCGACGTGAACGCGCTCTGCCCGCTCCTGCTCTGAGTTTTCCGCACCGCCCGCCGCCTGCCGCGGCGGGCGTTTTTTGCGCGTTCCTGTTCGTTTTTTCACATCCGGGCGAAAAAACGGGCCGATCCGTGTTGACATCGCCTGTGAAATATGTTAAAATAGAACATACGGATCATACGACGGCGGAGAGGAGGGATACCATGTACAACGAACGGCGGGAGCGCATCCGCACGCTCCTTGAGGAAAAGCCCTTCGTCTCCCTGCGGGAGTTGGAGGAGATCTTTCCCGACGTCTCCGGCATGACGCTGCGGCGCGACATCGAATACTTCGAGAAGGAAGGCGACGCGATCAAGGTGCGCGGCGGCGCGCGCTCGATGAAGTTCATCACCACCTCCCGCGACGATACGATCACCGCCCGCATGCGCGAGAACATCCCCTCCAAGGACCGCATCGCCCGCCGCGCGGCGGATTTCCTCGAGACCGGCTGCTCGATCTTCATCGATTCCGGCTCGACGCTCCAGCGCATCGTTCCCTACGTGCCGAACGACCGCTACACCTTCACGACGACGAATCCCGCCGCGGCGATCGAGCTGTCCCGGATCGGGCTGCCCGTCGTCAACATCGTCGGCGGAAAGCTCGACCGCGATTATCAGACGGTCACCGGCATGCACGCGATGCGGTTCCTCTCCGATATCAATATCGACATCGCGTTCCTCTCTCCCTCCGGTCTGTCGCTGCGCAGCGGCTTCACCGGCGGCAACTACAGCGAATGCGAGCTCAAGCGCGTCGTCGTTGAGAAGGCGCGGCTCGTGATCCTCCTCATGGACGGCTCCAAGCTGAACAAGAGCCTGCCCTACACCTTCTGCCATCTGCATCAGGTACACATCATCATCACCGATACGCCGCTGCCGGACGACATCACCGCGGAAGCGAAATCGCACGGCGTCCGGATCCTCGACATCAGCCGCGAGGATCCCTCCTGACCCCGAATTCCATAGGAAAGGAATGATATACACTTGGCACAGCCCGTAATCATGCCCCGTCAGGGGCAAAGCGTCGAGACCTGCATCATCACCGCCTGGCACAAAAAGCCGGGAGACACGGTCGCCATAGGCGACACGCTGTTCTCTTACGAGACGGATAAGTCCGCCTTCGACGAGACCGCGCAGGTCGCCGGCACGCTGCTCGCCGTCCTCGCGGCGGAGGGCGACGTCGTTCCCTGCCTCGATACCGTCTGCTACATCGGAGACGCCGGAGAGGATATCTCCGCGCTGACCTCCGCCGCGCCGGCAAAAGCCGCCGACGCGCCCGCCGAGGCGGCTCCCGCCGCACAGGCGGCTCCGGCAGCCGCAGAGGCTCCCGCCGCAGAGGCTCCC
>JAEEYP010000028.1 GCA_016288155.1 Clostridiales bacterium
GGGAGTAACGTCTCAGGCGATCTCGCGCTGGGAGGCGAACGGCGGTTATCCCGATATGGAGATGATACCCGCGATAGCCAACTATTTCGGCGTGTCGATCGATGAGCTGTTCGGATATGAAAACGACCGCGAGCGAAAGGTAGATGAAACAGTAAAACGCATTGATGAAATGAATCGCAAAAACAACGGAATAAATATAAATATTGACGAGTGTTTATCGCTTGCAAGAGAAGCGCTCATTGAATATCCCGGAAATGAAAAGGTTTTATGTTGTCTCGCCTCTGTACTTTATAACGCAGGGTACGTAAAATATGGTGAATATCATCTTATGGACGAAAAGGGGTATGATATTTATGACGTTGAAACGCACCGCGGTTATGCGGAATGGCGCGAGGCGATAAAGGTTTATGAAAAGGTTTTACCGGAACTTAAACCGGGTGCTGTACGCGGCAAAGCGCTTCGTGAACTGACGCAGCTTTATCTTAATGTAGGTGAACACGACAGAGCACTTGAGGCCATTTCTTCCACTTCCGATATATACGGATCACGCGAGTTTTTACAAATAAACGCGTGCGACGGCGAAGAACGTGCAAAGGCATATTCCGAAGCGCTCATAAAAACGATCCAAGCGAGTGCAGAGCTCATGGTTGGTACTGTTATAACATATAATGGGAACATGGCGATTGAAGACAAAATAGACTGTTTAAAATCAGCAATAGGTTTGTATGACCACGTTTTTACCGACGGCAACTATGGATACTTCAATAACTATATTGCAAGAATATACACGCTGCTCTCTGTTTATCTCTGGCTCAATGGCAGACGTGACGAAGCTTTCAAAGCTCTTGACGACGCGCTTGAACGTTTCAGAAAATATGAAAGACAAGAAGGAGCTTATTATACGGCGCCGTTAGTGCATCTGGTAAAAGCAGGTTGTAAACCGAACAGCGAATATCCGCATACAAGTGCATACTCGCTCGCCGAAGACTGGCCGTGGTGGTCTGTTCCGGAATACGATTTAGTAAAACCGCATATCCAAGCCGACCCGCGCTGGGCTGAATGGGTTAAGAAGACAAAAGAATAACAAGAAACACACTAGGCGGGGAGTGATCCCCGCCTCGCAGAGCGCAAATCCCTTTTGATGACCGCAGTTGTCAAAAGGGCTTTTGCGTTGGTTTCGCGGAAAACAACACATATTAAACCATTTTCTAAAACAAGTGAAAAAATTGGGGCGCCTGCTTTATCGCAGGCGTCCCGGGCGGCGGCTTTTCAACGGGTCATTCCGGCTTTTCTTCCTCATTTCCGGCGGGAGCGTCCTCTGCGGGAGCGTCCTCGGTCGGTGCTTCTTCGGCGGGGGCGTTTTCATCCGGCGTCTCCTCGGCGGGAGTCTCCGCGACCGTTTCTTCCTCGGCGGGCACTTCCTCCTCCGGCTCCGGCAGCTTCACGCCGCACATCGGGCAGAACACGCAGTAGGACGGGACCTGTGCGCCGCAGTGCGGACACAGCACGCAGTTTTTCGCGCGTGCCAGCTTCTCGTGCAGCTTGTGCATCTGCGCGCGGAGGTCGTCCGCCTCGGCGACCGCTGCCGCGAGCGCTTCGCCGCCGTCCTGCGTCAGTCCCTTTTCGTTCTTGTAATACGCGCGGCCGATCGTCTCGTAGCAGCGCGCCAGGCGCGACTTCTGCGTGCGGATCTCCATGCGGATCTTCGCGGCGTCGGTCATCGCCTCCGTTTTCTTCACCGTATAGTCGGCGGCGCCCGTCATCCTTTTGATGATGTCCTCAAAGATCGTCATCGTTTCTTCCTCCTTTGATATATCTGGGTCGTCTGTTAACAGTATACAGGATTCCGGGCGGCACATTCCGAACAATCGATGAATGAATTATGAATTTTTTGAAAAACCGCCCGATTTTCCGTCCGCGCGCCGCATACTTCTCCTCTCGGCGGACATACTGCTGAAAAACGAACCGCAGGAGGCCGTCATGGATACGCCGGGATCCGATTATCCGAAATACGTCCGAAAACACGCAAAACGGTCGCCGCTCGCGCGCGACTGCGCCCGCGCTTTCCTCGTCGGGGGGACGATCTGCGCAGCGGCCGAGGGGCTGCTCGCCGCTTATCGCGCGCTCGGCGCGTCCGAGGAGGACGCGGGGCTTCTCGTGTCCGTGACGCTGATCGTGCTGACGGCGCTCTGTACGGGGATCGGCGTCTTCGATCGGCTCGCGCGTTTCGCGGGCGCGGGCACGCTCGTGCCGATCACCGGCTTTGCGAACGCCGTCGCCTCCTGCGCCGTCGACGCGAAGAGCGAGGGGTGGATCCTCGGCGTCGGCGCGAAGATCTTCGCCGTTGCCGGTCCCGTGATCGTCTACGGTACGGCGGCGGGCGTCGCGTGGGGGATCCTGTACCGGCTGATCCGCGTATTTCAATGAAACGGAGGCAGGGAATGCGTCACGCGATCTGGAAGCCGCGTCGTCCCGTCTATCTCTGCGACGGCACGACCGTCGTCGGACACGAGGAGGCGGTCGGTCCGCTCGGCGCCTGCTTCGACCGGTATGATCCGAAGGACGATACCTTCGGACAATCCACCTGGGAGGCGGCGGAGAGCGAGATGGTGCGGCAGGCGGCAAAGCTCCTGCTTGAGCGGAACGGTCTCGGCGCGGAGGACGTCGAGGCGCTGCTTGCGGGCGATCTGCTCAACCAGTGCACCGCTTCCGGCTACGGTCTTCTCCCGTTCGACATCCCGTATCTCGGACTGTACGGCGCCTGCTCTACGGCGGCGGAGGGACTCATCCTCGCGGCGCTGCTCGCCGATTTCACGGGCGGGCGGACGGTCAGCGCCGCATCCTCCCATTTCTGCTCGGCGGAGCGGCAGTTCCGCTTTCCCATGGAATACGGCGGGCAGCGCACGCCGACCAGTCAGTGGACGGTGACCGGCGCCGCCGCCTTCCTCGTCAGCGCACAGAGAGAGGACGGGACGCGCCGCGGGCGTGCCGTCCGGATCGCGGAGCTGCTGCCGGGGATCACGTCGGACCGCGGCGTCACCGACGCGAACAACATGGGCGCCGCTATGGCGCCCGCCGCGCTCGATACGGTGCTCCGGTATTTTTCCCTGAGCGGGCGAACGCCGGAGAGCTTCGATATGATCCTGACGGGGGATCTGGGGAGCGAGGGTTCCTCTCTGCTGTGCGGGATGGCGCGCGCGGAGGGGCTCGATATTTCCCGCGTCCACCGGGACTGCGGGCTGATGATCTACGATAACGAACGTTCCGACAAGCACGCCGGAGGCTCCGGCTGCGGATGCAGCGCCGTCGTTACCGCCGGGCACATCCTCCCCGCACTGCGTGCCGGACGGCTCACGGACGTACTGCTTGTCGGGACCGGGGCGCTGCTCAGCCCGATGGTCGTTCAGCAGGGACGCTCCATCCCGGGCGTGGCGCATCTCGTCCGCATCACCGCGGGGGAGGAGGAAGACTGATGGAATATCTGTGGGCGTTTCTCGTGGGCGGAACGTTCTGTCTGCTCGCACAGCTTTTGATCGACCGTACGTCGCTGACCCCGGCGCGGATCCTCGTCGCGTACGTCGTCGCCGGCGTCGCGCTCGGCGCGCTCGGTCTGTACGAACCGCTCGTGCGTTTCGCGGGCTGCGGCGCCTCCACGCCGCTGACCGGCTTCGGTTTCCGCATCGCACAGGGCGTGGAGCGGGCGGTCCGCGAGCGCGGCGCGATCGGGATCCTGACGGGGGGCGTTACGGCGGCAGCCGGCGGCATCACGGCGGCGCTGATGAGCGGTCTGCTCGCCGCGGTCTTCTTTCGCGGAAAGCCGAAAAACTGACGCCGAAAATCCGTCCGTCCGATTGACAGGGGAAAAGATCTGTGCTATAATACATGGCGGAATTGGGATATAGCCAAGTTGGTCAAGGCACAGGACTTTGACTCCTGCATGCGCTGGTTCGAGTCCAGCTATCCCAGCCAAAGAAGAAGGAAGGGGCATGCCCCTTCCTTCTTCTTTGTTAGAATGCCGCGGACGTCCTATGGCGTACGGCATACGATATTTGCTTCCGCAGCCGAGCGTTCCCGCTGCCTCTCCGTTGTTCAGTTACCGAATGTCCCTCGCCCATAACACCAATGGGGGGGCTTGGGGGCTATGCCCCCAACCGCTGCACGCCCGTCCGTGGGTGTCGGACGCCAAAGCTCCGGACTCCCGCCGCA
>JAEEYP010000029.1 GCA_016288155.1 Clostridiales bacterium
CGCGCGGCCGCTGTGCACGGTACGTTCCGGCGGCGCCGCGCGCCGCCCCGCGCCTTTCTCCGCCGCCGGTCTCGGTCCCGACGGATCCCTTTGTGCCATCGCTTTCTCCTTTCCGCCCGAGTTCCGGCTGCCGCCTCTCAGAGGCCGAACCACGCGAGCACGCTGAACAGAAGCGTCAGTGCGGAAAACACGGATACGATCCGGATCTCGCTCCAGCCGCACTTTTCAAAATGATGATGGATCGGCGCCATGCGGAACAGGCGCTTCCCATGCGTCAGTTTGAAAAATACGACCTGCAGGATATCGGACGCCGTCTCGCAGATATAGACGATCCCGAACACGACGACGAGCAGCGGACTGTCCAGAAGGAACGCGCCGCCGACGACCATCCCGCCGAGGAAGAGCGAGCCGGTATCCCCCATGAAAACGCGCGCGGGGTAGAAATTATAGACAAGGAAGCCGAGCGTCGAACCGATGAGGAGCGCGCCGCACAACGCGAGCGAAAAACGGCGCGGCGCCGCCACCGAGGCGCCCCAGAACGCCGCCGCCGTCAAAAACATGCCGACGACGCAGGTCACGGAGGACGCGAGCCCGTCGATGCCGTCCGTGATGTTCACGCTGTTGACGATCCCGGTCAGAAGCAGGAGCGCGGGGATATAGTACCACCAGCCGAGCTCCCACGTCACGCCGAAGTAGGGGATCACGACAGAGGTCGTGAGCAGTCCCGCTGCGCGGAGCAGCGCGAGGAAGCCGCCCGCCGCAAGAAGCTGCAGAAGGTACTTCTGCGGCGCCGTCAGTCCCTCGTTCTGCTGACGGCGGAGTTTGGCGCGGTCATCGACGACGCCGATCGCCGCGTTGGCGATCCCGTAAGCGAGCACGACCCAGAAAGGAAGCAGCGCCTCGGTCTCCCCGGCGATCAGCGCGGCGATGCTCACGCCCGCCGCCGTCACAACGGAAGCGGAAATGAACGCGAGACCGCCCATCGTCGGCGTACCTTCCTTGCTTTTATGCCAGCGTGGACCGATCTCGAGGATCTTCTGCCCCATCTTCCGGCTCTTCAAAAAAGGGATGAGGCGGCGGGAAATGAGCACGGTAACGAGCCCCGTCGCCGCGAGCGCGCAGAGATACACGATCACATGATACGTCTGCATAGCTGCGTTCCTCTGTCCTCTCCGTTATCTTTTCCTCTTTTTCCGGCGGCGGCGCATGCATTCGAGCACCCGCTCCGCCGCGACGGCGCGGCTCGCCTTCACGAGCAGCACGTCTCCCGAACGGATCACGTGCAGGATCATGTCCGCCATGGTCTGCGGATCGTCCGTGTCCAGACTGACGAAGACGTTCTCCGCACGGATCCCGTTCTTGATCGCGGCGGCGGCGACGACGTCCGCCATCCGCCCGTAACAGAAAAGCAGATTCACCTTCACGGACGCCGCGTAGACGCCGATCTGATCGTGCAGGAGGCGCGAATCCTCGCCGAGTTCCAGCATGTCGCCGAGCAGGGCGGCGCTCCGTCCGCCTCCGCGCGCCGCCACCGACGCCAGCACGTCGAGCGCCGCCCGCATGGATTCGGGACTGGCGTTGTAGCAGTCCTCGATCACGGTGACGCCGTTCATGTCGTAGATCTTCTGCCGCATATCCGCCCCGACGAAGGCGAGCAGTCCGCTGCGGATCACGTCGTCCTGTATCCCAAGCTGCCGCCCGACCGCGTAGGCAGCGAGCGCGTTGCGCACGTTGTGCCGGCCGAGGACGGGGATCTGCACGTTCGTGACGACCCGCTTCCCGCAGATCAGATCGAACATCATCCCGTTCTCCATCGAGCGGATATTGACGGCACGGTAATCGCCGTCGCGGCTTTCGATGCTGAACAGGCGCACCTTCTGCGTCAGCGTCGAGATCCGCTCCGTGAGGAGCGGCTCGTCGCCGTTCAGAAAGAGCGTGCCGCTGTCCTTCATGCCGTTCCGGATCTCCAGTTTGGCATAGCAGATGTTCTCCCGCGTGCCGAGGAATTCGAGATGCGAGGTGCCGATATTCGTCACGACGCCGATATCCGGCCGCGCGATCAGGGACAGACGCCCGATCTCCCCGAAATCGCTCATCCCCATCTCGAGGACGGAGACCTCGTCGTCCGGCTTCAGCGTGAAGAGCGTCATGGAAAGGCCCAGTTCGTTGTTGTGGTTCCCGACCGTTTTATGCGTGCGGAAGGCGGCACCGGCGACCGCGGCGATGAACTCCTTCGTCGTCGTTTTGCCGACGCTTCCCGTCACCGCGACGACGCGCGCCTTCGCGTGCGTCCGGTATTCCGCGGCGAGATCGCCTATGGCGTGCTGCACGTCCGGCACGACGACCGCCGCGCAGCCCTCAAAGATCTGCGGGTCTTCGGGAACGCTGCTGCACAAAATGCACGCGGCGCCCGCGCGGACGGCGTCGGGGATATAGTCGTGACCGTCCGTCCGTTCGCCTTTGATCGCGCAGAACAAGACGCCCGGCTCCGCCTCGCGGGAATCGGTACAGACGAAGCGTATCTCGGCGCCGCGTCCCTCCTTCTCCGGGATGAGTCTGCCGTTCGTGATCCGTGCGATCTCCCGGGGCGTATATGTTCTGATGAGCAGCTCAGCTTTCATTGTGTCTCATTTCCCTTCCGATGATCTTTCTCCGCGCGCCTCGTATGCCTCGCGGGCGATGGCGGCCTCGTCGAACGGTCGGCGCCCGTGGGGGCCGATCTCGTATTTTTCATGTCCTTTTCCGGCAAAGAGCAGTATGTCTCCCGCCCGCGCGCCGGATACGGCGAAGCGGATCGCCTCGCGCCGATCCGGGATCACCGCGTACGGCTTCTCCCGATCCATGCCGCCGAGGATGTGGGACAGGATCCTCTCCGGATCCTCCGTGCGGCTGTTGTCGGAGGTCACGATGACGAAATCCGCGAGCGCCGAAGCGATCTCCCCCATGGCGGGGCGTTTGTACGGATCCCTGTCGCCGCCGCAGCCGAAAAGAAGCGTGATCCTCTCTCCGGGGCGGCGCGCGGCGCGCACCGTCCGGAGCAGCGACTCGAGCGCCGCAGGGGTATGCGCGTAATCGAGGAACAAAGTGAACGGCGCGCCCGGAAGCGCCACCCGCTCCATACGCCCTTCCACGCCGGGAAAGGTGCGCAGCGCCTCCCGCACCGCCGCGGGATCGGCGCCGAGTTCCAGCGCCGCCGCCGCCGCGAGCAGCGAGTTCATGACCGTGAAGCGACCGGGCACCGGACAGCGGACACGGAAGACGGCGCGCTCCGAGAAGAGCACGTATCCCACGCCGTCCATCCCCTCGCAGCGGACGCGGAGCGCGCGGTAGTCCGCCCCCTCCGTCCCCGTCTCCGCGGAACAGCGCAGGATCCGGCACAGCGGACAGAGCGCGGCGAGCGCCGGCGCGGCAGGATCGTCCGCGTTGACGATCCCGCGGGGCACGGCCTCAAAGAGGCGCGCCTTCGCGCGCAGATACGCGTCCATCGTGCCGTGATAATCCAGATGCTCCGGCGACAGATTCGTGAATACGGCGAGCGAGACGGGCAAGGCGTCCGTCTTGCGCTGATCGAGTGCGTGAGAGCTCGCCTCCATGACCAGCGTGTCGGCGCCCATCGCCCGCATGCGGGCAACCGCGCCGTACAGATATTCGGGATCCGGCGTCGTCATCGCGGCGGGCGTGTCGGAGATCTCGCCTCCGCCGCCGAGGGGGATCTCCTCCTCCCCGCACAGGCAGCGGACCGTGCCGATCATGCCGACCCGGCTCCCTGCCGCGGAAAGGATGGCGCGCAGCATATACGCCGTCGACGTTTTTCCGTTCGTCCCGGTCACGGCGACGACGCGCATCCCCTCCGCCGGACAGCCGAAGCGGCGGTTCCAGATCCGGGCGGCGGCGGCGCGCGTGTCGCGCACCCGCACGAAAGGAAAATCGGGCGGCGCCTCGTATCCCTCGCCGATCACCGCCGCGGCCGCGCCGCGGGCAGCCGCCTCGGCGATATGGGTGTGGCCGTCCGTGCGCGTCCCGCGCAGACAGAGGAACAAACAGCCCGGGACGGCGCGCCGTGAATCGGATACGACGGCGGAGATCTCCGTCTCCGGATCCGCCCGCAGGGCGACGACGTCCGCATCCGCGATCAGTTCTGCAAGACGCATGGAACACCTCCGATGTGAAAAGTGGATGCCCCTTTTCACGTCCGGTGTTTTCAGTCGTCCGTCAGTCCGAGATGCCGCAGCTCGATCGTGACAACCTCTGCCAAAGGGACGACCGTCCCCGCGGCGGGATACTGGCTGATGACCGTGGCGGTATCGCCGTTCTGCGCGCCCGTGACGGACACGTTCAGCCCGGCGTTCACGATGAGCCGGTTGGCGGCGGACGCCGTCTTTCCGACGAGGTCCGGCACCGTGACCGTATTTTTCGGCTCTTCCGATCCCGTGTAGAGGATCAGCTTGCCGGTATCCTTGAAAATGGAGGAGCCGCCCGCCGGCACCTGCGCCGTCACCCTGTCGCCGTTCCCGACGACGGTGTAATTGATGCCGCGCCAGTTCAGATCGGCCTTCGCCGTTGTGATCTCCGCGCCGACGTAGTCGGAGAGACTGATCTCCACCTTCTTCATCTCCTCCTCCGTATACTGCGCTTCCACGCCGAGATACGGAAGGACGAAGGAAAGAAGCTTCGAAATATACGGCGCCGCGACGACGCTGCCGTACACGGAGCCCTTCATCGGCTCGTCGACGACGATGATCGCCGAGATCTGCGGATCGTCCGCCGGGGCGAACGCGACGCAGGAACCGAGCCGCAGCGTATACTCGCCGTACGCGTCCGTCTTGTCCTTCTTCTCCGAGGTACCCGTCTTGGCGGCGACCTTGTATCCCTTGACGTAGGCGTTCTTCGCGCCTCCGTTGCCCGAGACGCCGTCCTCAAGGATCCACGCGAGCGTATCGCACGTCTCCTTGCTGACGACCTGCCGGACCGCCTCCGTTTCATAGGACTGGAGGACGTTCCCTCCGCCGTCGGTGATCTCCCGCATCAGATGCGGCGTCATCAGGTATCCGCCGTTCGCCACGGCGGAGACCGACGTGATCTGCCGGATCGGCGTGACCTTGAAGGTCTGCCCGAAGGAATACACCGCGAGAGAGACGGTGCGGAGCTCGGCGAGCGAGCTGACGATCGGATAGCTTTCTCCGGGGAGGTCGATCCCCGTGACGCCGGCGTATCCGTACGAGAGGAAATAGCGGTAGAAAACGTCGCTGCCGAGCCGCAGCGCGAGCTGCATGAGCGTCGGGTTGCAGGACTGCTGGAGCATCTGATAGAATGGGAGCGTGCCGTGACCGATCGTCTTGTGGCAGCTGATCGGTCTCGGCCAGCCCTGGACGGTCAGAGAACCGGTGCACGTGAAGTTTTCATACACGCCGACGGCCTTCTCCTCCAGCCCCATCGACGCCGTGATGATCTTGAAGGTGGAACCCGGCTCGTACAGCTCCGTCGTCGCCTTGTTCTTCCACATCGTGTAAAGGAGCTCGCTGTACTTCTCTTTATACGCATCCGATTCCGGATCGTAGGCGTTCAGAATACGCTGCGAGTCTTCGTCGAGCGTATAGGGGGAGTTCGGATCGAACGCCGGGTACGTCGCCATGGCGAGGATGCCGCCGGTCGTCACGTCCATGACGATGCCGGTGACGCGGTTCGCCGCTCCGGATTCATAGTAGGTCGCCTTGAGCTGGTTTTCCAGCTCGTACTGTATATATACGTCCAGCGTCGTGACGATATTGCTTCCGTTCACGGAGCCGACGAAGCTTTCGTAATCGAAGGGCATATCCTGATTGTGCGCGTCCTGCGCCTTGATGTACCGTCCGGCGACGCCCTTCAGGACCGTATTGTAGTACGCCTCGAGACCGTATACGCCGTCGCCGTCGCTGTTCGTGAAGCCGAGCACGTGACAGGCGAGCGTTCCGTAGGGATAGTAGCGCTTCGTGGACGCGCGCAGATAGATCTGCCGCGTCAGACCGTATTCGGAGATCAGCGCGCGAACACGGTCGGCGCTCTCCTCGTCGACCTGCTGCCGGATGACTTCGTAGCGACGTCCGACCTTCGCCGCCTTCTCCATGACGGCGTCGTACTCCACGCCGAGGATCTCGGACAGCGCGCGTGCGATCAGTTCGTTCATGCGGATGCCGTCGTAAACGACGCCGCCCCCCGACGTCCATGCGTACGCTGTGCGGTAGGAGGTCTTCGCCTCCGCGTCCGTCTCCGCCGCGCGCGCTTCCGCCATCGCGTCGATGATATCCTGCGGGGAAATAAAGATCAGATAGACCGTCGTGTTGGAGGCGAGGATGTTCCCGTTCCGGTCGTAGATGATCCCGCGCTCCGGGAGCACCTCCGTCTCATAGGTCATCTGCTCGAGCACTTTCTGCCGGTAGAACGAATAATCGAGGATCTGGAGCCGAAATAAAACGAAGACGAGCGCCGCGCCCGCGGCGAGGAAAAGCGCGATCAGGCAGAGGGCACGCCGGACCATCGACCGATCTACCCGTTTTCCGCTCTCCGCCATACGCCCGTCCTCCCGACCGCCCGCCGTCCGTCTGAGTTTTGCCGAAAATCCGCAAGCACCCACTATGCTTGCGGATTCCGTATTCCATTCTACGCGCCGCGGCCGGCAATTATGTACCGCGCGCCCCTTTTTCCGGAGTTTCTCCCCCGGTCAGTCGACGTATTCACGCAGCCGCTGCAGGTTCTCGCTGATCGCGGAAAGCATCGTCGAGAAGATGCCGCCGGACGCCTGCTCCGCACTCTCCTCCGGCGCGGCGGACAACAGCTCGACGCGTTCGCCGCCGGACACGGAGATATATCGGCTCTCCACCGTCGTACCCTTCACCATGCCGATCCGGTTGACGGCGATATCCTCGATCACACGGATATCGTCCCGTTCCTCCAGCCGTACGGACAGATCGCGTTCCTGCTGGGCAAGCGCTTCCGCCCTCGCCTCGAGCGCCGCGATCTCGCCGGTCAGCACGTAGTTCTGCGCGAAGCTGAAAATGATGACGAGAAACATCATCGTAAAGACGGTCAGAAGCGATATCGCCGCGATCGGGAACGGCGCGCGGGCGACCTTGATCTCATCGGAGACCGGCGCCGGCTTCAGGAGCGGGAGCCGCGCGAGGAGACGGCGCACCGGCGTGTTCTTCGCGTCCGCCGTCTGCGCGGCGTTCTTCTGCGCCGGACGGGCGGAGACTTTCGGCATCACGCGCGTCTGCGCGTCGTTCTTCCGTGCCGCCGGACGGGCGGAGGTCTTCGGCATCGCGCGCGTCTGCGCGGCGTTCTCCCGTGCCGCCGGGCGGGCGGAGGTCTTCGGCATCGCGCGCGTCTGCGCGGCGTTCTTCTGCACTGCCGGACGGGCGGAGGTCTTCTGCATCACGCGCGTCTGCGCGGCGGCGTCGGACACCGTGTCCCGCGCAGGATCCGGCACGTTCTCGTACGGATTCAATCCGCGCTGTACCCGCTCGACCATCGCCGAGGTCGACACGGCGCGGACGGAGGCGGCAGCCGCGCCGCGGCCGCGGAATTCCCTGCGCAGCCGCTCGCAGAGCGGATTGGATGCCGTGCCGTACGTGGCGGTCTGCTGTGCCGTCATACGCCTGCCTCCTCCCGTGTATGCCGTCACGCGGACGGCGCTGTTTTTTCCGCGCACCGCAGTTTCGCGCTGCGGGAGCGGGGATTTTCTTTCATTTCTTTCTCGCCGGGGACGATCGGCTTGCGGTTGAGCAGCCGCACGACCGGCTTTCTGCCGCAAACGCAGACCGGAAAATCCGGCGGGCAGACGCAGCCCGCGCTCAGCGCGGCGAAGGTCTGCTTGACGATGCGGTCTTCGAGCGAATGGAAGGTGATGACCGCGGCGCGCCCTCCCGGACGGAGCCGCCGCACCGCTTCGTTCAGCGACGGCGCGATCTCGTCCAGCTCTCCGTTCACCTCGATGCGGAGCGCCTGGAACGTGCGGCGCGCGGGGTGCTGGTCTTCCGACCAGCGGGCGGCGGCGGGGATCGCGTCGGCGACGAGCGCCGCCAGCTCCGTCGTCGTGCGGATCGGCGCCCGCTTCCGCGCCGCGCAGATCGCACAGGCGATCCGGGCGGCGAAGCGTTCCTCGCCGTACTCGCGCAGAATACGCGTCAGCTCCTCCTCGGAGCGGGTCTGTATCACGTCCGCGGCGGTCTCCCCGCCGCTTACATCCATACGCATGTCGAGCGGCGCTTCCGCCGCGTAGGAGAAGCCGCGGGATCTCTCGTCAAGCTGATAGGAGGATACGCCGAGGTCCCACAGCACGCCGTCGATCTCCGATATCCCGACGCTCTCCAGCGCCGCGCCGACGGCGGAAAAGTTCGAGCGGATCAGCGTCACGCGGTCCGCGTACTCTGCGAGCCGTGTCCGGCATGCCTCCAGCGCCGCGCCGTCCCGGTCGAGGCAGATCAGCCGGGAGCCTGGCGGCAGGAGCCGTGCGATCGCAAGCGAATGACCGCCGCCGCCTGCCGTGCAGTCCACGAATACGCCGCCGCGTGCGGGATCGAGTGCTTCCATGCACTCCGGGAGAAGGACGGACACATGAGAGAATTCCACGTTCGCCTCCGCCTCAGAGCGCCAGATCGATCATCTTCTTCTGGATCGCTTCGACGTTCTCCGAGCTGTGCCGCTCCTCCCACATCTCTTCGGACCAGATCTCCGCGTAATAGCCGCATCCGGCGATCACGGCGGATTTCGTGATCCCCGCGTAGGAGAGCAGCTCGGAGGAGATGAGGACGCGGCCCTGCGAGTCGGGCTGCACCTCGATGGCGTTGGAATAGACGAAGCGGATGATCTCGCGTCCCTCCACGCTCGGAAGCGATTCGAGACGCTCGGTGTACTTCGCCCATTCCGCGGCGGAGTACACCTTCAGGCAGGGATCCGTGCTCCGCGTGATGATGAACGTCTCGCCGAGCTGTTCCCGGTGCTTCGCCGGGATGAACAGACGCTTTTTCGCGTCCAGACTATGCGTGAACTGCCCCATCAACACGGTACCACTCCCCCTTTCCTGTGTCCTTTGTCACTACTTTCCACCACAATTCCCCAACCTGGTATTATTATACCCGAACTCCGAAGAAAAATCAATATCCTTTCGAGATTTTTTCGCATTTTTTATCGCGGTTTTTCATGTTTCCCCTCTTTTCCGGCAATTTCCCGCGCGAGATACGACGCCGTCCGACACGTTCCGCGCCGCGCATGATCTTATGCATCTGCCGAAATTGAAAAAACGCCCGTAAGAACAGACGTTTCCGCGCATTTGTTCTGCCGTTTCGGCACCGCGTTCGTCCTCTGCCGAAAATGAAAAAGGACGCATCCCGAAGGATGCGTCCCTATGAATAAGACCGTCTCGCCGGTACGGCCGACGGCGGCGCCCGGCGGCAGGCCGGAGCGTACCGGGCCGGTCTGCCGCCTGTTCTTTTTTGCCGTTTTATATCGTTCGTTTATAGATCCTTGACCGGATCATAACGGGACGTCCGTCGGCGTCTTCCTTATAGGCGTCGTCGACGCTGCCGATCAGCACGCCCGTTTCCTTCAGTATGACGGCCGTCTTGTTGTCCATGTCTTTCCATTCGGACAGTCCCGCGGCGACCTCATCGACCGTCATCGACCAGAAATCCTCGTACCGCGATACCTCTTCACTGGAAAAATATACATCCGCCGCAGGCACGTCGCCCATCGTGTAATTGCGCAGAATCAGCCTGCCGGTCTCAAGCAGTATCATACGCCGTTACTTCATACTTTCAGAAGATCCGCACGGATCGATCCGTTCGGGACAAGATCGGACGTTGTCCGGACGGCCGGGAGGCGTACCGCCTCAGCGCTTCTTTTTTCCCTCATAGATCCGCACGGCGCAGTCCGCCGCCTCGGGCGGCATCGCGTCCCCGATCCGTTCGCCGTACCGGAGCAGTTCCCGCACGTAGGTGGAGCTGATGCAGGCGAGATCCGGCATCGCCGGAAGGACGACGGTCTCGAGGCGCGGATCGAACCGCTTCATGATGGCGGCGAGCGAATACTCGTAATCGAAATCCGACGCACCGCGCGCGCCGCGCACGATGAAGCGGACGTCCCGCTCCCGCGCGAAATCGGAGGAAAGACCGGTGCACAGCTCCGCCTTCACGTTCGTGATCCCCTCCGCGGCGATGTCGCGCAGCGCCGCCTCGAGGATTTCCAGCCGCTCCGCATAGGTGAACAGTCCGCTCCCCGCCGAATCCTTTTCCCCGTTGGACATGACGGCGACGTAGACGAAATCGAACATGCAGGCGGCGCGGATGATCAGATCCTCGTGCCCGCTCGTCACGGGGTCGAAACTCCCCGTGATCATGGCGATCCGTTTTTCCTTTCCCACGGCTTTACTCCTTCCCTTCTCTTTCGTTCTCCTCCGCCGGCAGACGGAGCACCGTGATCCGCGTCCTGCCGTACGTCACGGTACGCGCGACGGTGAAACGTTCCCTCAGTCCTTCATCGCCGCCGAAGACGTCGCGCAGCACCGTCTCCGCCTCCTTCGCCGCCTCCTCGGCGGGATCTGCGTGCCGCCGGGAGGTTTTTCTGTCCGACGCGCTGTCCGTCTCACACACGACGACGGCGCCCGGCGCGAGCAGTTTATACTCCGCGAGGCGGGAGAGCGCCGCGGGGAGCAGTCCTGAAGCGTAGGGCGGGTCGAGGAACACGATATCGAAGGCGGTCTTTCCCGCCGCGCCGCGAAGATACGCGGCGTGATCCGCGCACGAGATCCGCGTGCGGTCGAACAGGTGCGTCTTCTTCGCGTTCTCCATGATGATCGCCACGGCGTCGCGCGAGGCGTCGATCAGCGTCGCGTGCGCCGCGCCGCGGGAAAGCGCCTCCAGTCCGAGCTGACCGGAGCCGGCGAACAGATCGAGTATCCGCCGCCCTTCGAGCTCGAACTGCAGCATGGAAAACACCGCTTCCTTCACGCGCTCCGACGTCGGGCGCGTCGCCTCTCCCTCCGGCGCGGCGAGTTTCGTGCCGCGCGCACTCCCGGTAATGATCCGCATCATGATCTTCTCTCCTCTTCTCCTTCGTTCTTTGCCTGATCCTTCTCCGCATGGAGGAACGCATAGATCCTCTCCGCGTCCGACGCGGACACGGAGGGCGTTTTTTCGATCTCTTCCCGCGGCGCCTCCCGCAGCGCCGAGAGCGTCCCGAAGCGCCTGAGCAGCGCCTTCGCCTTGGCGGGGCCGATGCCGCGCACCTGTTCGAGCGACGAGGCGCGCATCGTCTTCCGCTTGGCGGCGCTCATGCGCGAGACGGTAAAGCGGTGCACTTCCTCCTGGAGGCCGTACACGAACCGGAACACCGCCGTCTCGTGCGCGATGCGGATCTCCTCCGTCTCGCCGGTCAGGGTGCGCGTGCGGTGATGCTCGTCCTTGACCATCCCGAACACGGGGACGTCTTCCCCGAGCTCGGCGAGCGCCCGCCGGACGGCGGCGACGTGTCCGCGCCCGCCGTCGAGGAGGATCAGATCCGGCCGGACGGAAAACGATCCGCTCTCGTCCGTCAGATGGGCGATCCGCCGCACGACCGCCTCCCGCATGGAGGCGTAGTCGTCCGGCGCGTCCCGCACCGATCCGATCCGGAACAGGCGGTATTCGCTCTTTTTCAGTCTGCCGTTCACCGCGACGACCATACCGGCGGTGACGTGCTCCGCGCCGAGATTGGAGATATCATACGCCTCGATCCGCTCCGGCACCGTCTCGAGCCCGAGCAGCGCCGCGAGGCGCACGAGCATCCGCGTGTCCTTCTCGTCCCGCCGCCGCTCGTTCTCTCCGTGCTGCGCGGCGTCCTTCTGCGCCATCAGGCAGAGCTGCCGCGCCGTCCCGCGCTGCGGCGTGCGCACGCGGACGCGCCGTCCCGCCCTCTCGCCGAGACAGGCGGAAACCGTCTCCGCCTCCGCCTCCGTGAGCGGGAAGGACAAAAGGATCTCTCCGGGGATATATTCCCTGCTCTGGTACAGCGCGAGCAGAAACGCGCTCATCGGCGCGTCCTCCTCGCCGTCCGTGATCTCATCCGGCGCGAACAGAAAATGCTCGCTGTCCGCGATGTATCCGCCGCGGATATAGAAAACGGAGACGCAGTCGCCCCATTCGCTCGGCGCGAGCGCGACGACGTCGCATTCCGTATCCGGCTCGCCGACCGCCTTCTGCCGCTCGCCGAGGCGCCGCAGCGCGGCGACGGCGTCGCGGCAGCGCGCCGCCTCCTCGAAGCGCAGCTCCTCCGACGCCTCCTCC
>JAEEYP010000030.1 GCA_016288155.1 Clostridiales bacterium
CCGAAGGCGCGCTTCTTCCTCGTCACGATGCCGCGCAGCGCCGACGGGGAGACCGACACGGACGCCAGCCGCCACGCGCAGCTCATGCGCGACGTCGCGGCAAAGTTCGAGTTCACCTACGTCATCGACCTTTTCCGGTACGGGCCCGCCTATGACGAGCGGTTCAGGTACAATTTCTTCTTCGGACATATGACCCCCACGGGATATCTTCTCACCGCCCAGATGTTCATGTCCTACATCGACTACATCATCCGCAATAACCCCGACGATTTCGCCCAGGTCGGCTTCATCGGGACGCCGTGGCACAGCAAAAAACGGAAATGGTGAGAGGGACAATTATAGTCACATAGAAAAAGGCGAAACGCGGAGCGTTTTGGGGACGGTCACCGGAACAAGAACGGCCGCGCATGGCGGAAAGACGGATCGAAGCGCTCGTCAGGGAGGCGGAGGGGCAGGGATAAGCCCCGGACCGTACCCCGAAAGATATCCGTTACGGGAGGACTCAGGATCATGATGCGTCATAAGGATTTTGCAGAAGTGGAGAGCGGGTACGGCCCGCTGCCGGTCCCGCGGCAGACGCTGCTCGTGCAGCCCGGCCCGGATACACTGATCGCGGCGCGGGACGAGGTGCGCCGGATACTGGCCGAGGGCGTTCCGGACGGCGGTATCCGGGTACTCCTTGAAGAAGGAGAATATCAGCTGACGGACACGCTGTGCTTCGACGAGCGGGACAGCGGCACGCTTCATTCTCCGGTCGTCTGGTGCGCGCGGGAAGGAGCGAACGTGACGGTCAGCGGCGGAGAAAGACTGGAGGCGGCGGACTTTGTCCCCGTCGCCGCGGACGATCCGCTGTTTACGCGCCTGCCGGAGCCGGAGGGGACGCTCGTCGTCGATCTCAAGGCGAAGGGCATCGAGGCGGAGCCGTATGCCGGCGGCTTCGGCGAGGCGTATCAGGGGGAGCATCGGATCGCGGGGCAGAACATGACCGGGAGCGGATGGCCGCAGCTGTTCTGGGGGGACAGTCCTCTGCAGATGGTCCGGTATCCCGCCGAGGGATATCTGCTGACGGTGAGAAGCGATGCTTCCGGGGAAGGTCTGAACGGCAGGCTCCGCTTCGGCTGCGACGACGCGCGCGTCGGCACCTGGCAGGAGCCGGAGAAAGCATGGCTGCAGGGATATTTCCGCTTCGACTGGGCAAACGTCGTCGTGCGCGTGGGCGCGATCGACCGGGAGAACAAAACGGTCGAGACGGCGGAGGCGGTCGCATACGGCGTGGAGGATGAGCGCAGATACTACTTCCTCAACGTGCCGGAGGAGCTTCGCGTGCCCGGTCAGTATTATCTGGACGCGGAGAACGGACGGCTGTATCTCGTGCCGCCCGCCGGTTTTGAGGCGAAGCCGCTCCATCTTTCCTCCGTGCGGGAGGCGCTGTTCCGCTTTGACAACGCGTCGCACGTCCGTCTGCGCGGGCTGCGGTTTTCCTATGCCCGCGGCAGCGGCGTCATGATCTTCGGCGGCGACGGGATCGCGGTGGAAGGATGCTCGCTGTGCGATCTCGGATATATGGGCGCGGTGATCGGCTGTCAGAAGACGCGGCGGATCCACCGCACCGACCGGATCGGCAACGGCGGGAAGAATCACGTCGTGCGCAGCTGCGATATCTGGAACACGGCTTTCGGCGGCGTCAACGTGGCGGCCGGCAACCGGGAGACGCTCGATGGCTGCGGCGTCCGGATCGAGAACTGCGATATCCATGATTTCGGATACCTGGGGAAGTGCTATTTCTTCGGGGTGTCCCTGAGCAGCATCGGTGCGGTCGTGGCGAACAACCGCTTCCATGGCGGCGTGCATTCCGCCGTATGGTTCGACGGCAACGACAACGTCATAGAGTACAACGAATTCTATGATCTTCTCCGCGAATCGGACGACGCGGCCGCCGTCTACTGCGGGCGGGATTACACGCTGGGCGGCAATATCGTCCGCTATAACTTCTTTCACGATCTGAAGCCCGAAACGAAGCGGGCCTCCACCGTGTTCGGCACGTACTGCGACGACCACTCCGCTTCGCTCGCGTATTACGGGAACATCTACTACCGGATACAGAGCGCGCACCTCTCGCACGGCGGCCACGATATCCTCTTTGAGAACAACCTCATCGTTCAGGAAAAGGAAAACAGCCGCTATTCCGTGATCTTCGGCCGGTACTGTTTCCCGAACACGCTGACGGGAGACGGGGAGCACGTCAAGGCCTTTGAAAACGCGCCGACGGAGACGACGCTGTGGCATCTCCGCTTCCCGCACCTGTACGACTATCTCACGTGGGAGCCGGAGGAGCAGCGCTGTCCGCACTACTGCCGCTACCGCGGCAACGCGTTCATCCGGCATAAGCCGCTCCACGTCAACTTCGAGTGGGCGCGTCCCGAATATCACAACGCGGTCGAAAACAACGCGGATATCGACGGGGACGCCGGCTTTGTCGATGAGGAGAATCTCGATCTGCGGCTGCGGGAGGATTCGCCCGTCTATCGGATGATCCCCGGTTTCGTGCCGATCCCCTACGAGAAGATCGGCCTGTACCGGGACGAATTCCGGAAGTAGATCGAAGCCATAGTAAGGTCGCTCCGGCGATACGGTAAAAAAAGCGTGACGCTGCGTCACGCTTTTTTGATGGGGCATCGTTTCATCCCGGTCCCCGCAGACTGAGCACGTATCTCTGCTTCGCCTGCACCGTGCGGAAGTCGACCTTTCCCTATTTTGTGAGGGAGCTTATGCGTTCCGTTCTTCTGCGGTCACCGCTCGATCCGCAGGCGCATGTGCATGGCGTTCACCCGTGCCCATCCGTCGTACAGATCGGAATACTGGATCAGAAGGAATTCGCCTTTTTCGTCGCGTAGGTTGACGTTGTTGGAATAGTAGCACCCGCCCGCGTTCCGTCCGAGATAGACGCCTTCGTCCCAATGGACGGCGTCTTCCGACGAATAGCAGACGAAATCCCGTCCGTTTTCTCCGCGCCCGTGCAGGACGTACACGCCGTCGATCAGCGCCGTCTGCGGATTGCGGATCCCTTTTTCAACAAAGCAGGGCTCCGTCACGGTCCACGTCCTCCCGCCGTCGGCGCTGACGGCGTGATCCATCTCCCGTTCTTTCGCTTCGTTGTACGCGTACGCGTGGAGGTTCCCCGCTTCATCGAAGATCATGGAGCAGTACCCGCGCTGCGTCGTGTCCGGGAAGGGAACGACGCAGCGCTCCGTGAAGCTCTGCCCGTTGTCCTCGCTCACGTAGATCCGGTACACGTGCTCCGGGGCGGAGCCGAGGAAGTGCTCGTTGCAGAAGATCATCGCGTAGATCACGCCGTCCTTGTACACGGCGTCGTAGATCCTGCCGTTATAGGGGATGCATTCGTACGGCTCCGTCCACGTCTTCCCGCCGTCGGTGCTGCGGATACACACGGGCGTCAGCCAGGGCTCGCAGCACACCTCCGTCAGCATCGTGTTTCTGAGGCAGAGCGCGACGATCGTCCCGTCG
>JAEEYP010000031.1 GCA_016288155.1 Clostridiales bacterium
CGCGATGGCGGGCGACTGCACCTACCAGATCGCGGTCGACGCGCCGTACTTCATGTACGGGACCGCGACGGACGGGATCTACCGCAGCCTGACGACGCTGCCGTGGCTCGATCTCTCCGCGTCGTACTGGGATCAGGCGGCGAACGAGATGTTCACCATCGGCGGGAAGCTCTACTTCACGATGGGCTCGCTCTGCATCGGGAACTACGGTTCCGCCGGCGTCCTCTTCCTCAACCGCGATCTGGCGGAGGATCTGCATATCCCCGATCTGTACGAGAAGGTCTGGGACGGGACGTGGACGGTCGACGAGATGCTCGCGTACTCGAAGATCGCGACGATCGACCTCGACGGCAACGGCAGGATCGACAACGACAACGATCAGTGGGGCACCGTCTTCTGTCATCCGCAGATCTACCCCATCTTCCCGATCGCACTCGGTTTCCGCTACACGCAGAAGGACGAGGACGGCAGCTACAAGTTCGTGCTGGAAACGGAACGGAACCTCGATATCCTTTATGCGTGCGAGGATCTCGTCGAGTATTCCGTACTCGGCTACGACTGGGAGGGCTTCGTGGAGGGCAGGGCGCTGACCGATACCGGCGGCGGCTACATTTTCAACGAAGGTCGCGCGCTCTTCTTCTTTGAGATCGCCAGTGCGGGCATGTCCGAGGCGGAATGCGACTACGGGATCCTGCCGATCCCGAAGTACGACGCCGAGCAGGAGAACTACACGACCTCCTCCGTCTGCTATCAGTCGACCGTTGTCTGCGTGCCGCGGATCTTATCTGAAGCAGACGCGGACAAAGCGGGGTTCATGCTTGAGATGATGTCGGCGCTCTCGGAGGTCACGACCTTCCCGACCTACGTCGAGAAGCTGCTTGAGATGAAGAAGTCCCCCGACCCGGAATCCACGCGCGTACTGCAGCTCGTGTTCAGCCACATGACCTACGATTTTATGTATTCGTATTACGTTCTCCACTTCCCGCGCATCATAACTTCCATGGTCTTCGAAAAGAATACGGATCGCTTCGCGTCCACGATGAAGCAGTACGTGGGAGGGCTCGAGGTCGCGCTCGAGGATCTGGAACTCGCGTTCCTGAGCCACGAATCGTGAATCCTGTTTTCATACTTTCCCGGAAAACGGCGGCGCGTGCCGCCGTTTTTCCATGCATTCTCAGCGCCGCCGCCGCGTAAAAACGCGCCGGAACGCACAAACTGTACTCCCGCCGGTCCCGGCGGGAACGGAAGGAGAATGAAATATGAAACGACGTATCGCAGCGGCGGTCCTCGCCGCCGTTCTCGCGGCGCTGACGGCGCCCGCCGCGCATGCCGCCGTGCTGACGCACACGGTCGTTCCCGGCGACACCATGTGGCGGCTTTCCGTGGAGCACGGCGTCGGTCTGGACGCGGTGATCGCCGCGAATCCGCATATCAGCGACCCGCACTGGATCTATCCAGGCGATATCCTGTATATCCCGCTGCCGGGGGTACGCGCCACCGCCGAGGAGCGGGAGGTCATCCGCCTCGTCAACGAGGAACGGCAGAAATACGGCCTCGCCCCGCTGACGGAGGACGGGGATCTCGTGCGCGTCGCGCGCATCAAAGCGGAGGAGATGGGACGGCTCGGCTATTTCAGCCACACGAGCCCGCATTACGGCACGCCCTTTGCGATGATGCACCGCTTCGGCATCGAATACCGGACGGCGGGGGAGAATATCGCCGCCGGCTATGCGACGCCGGAGGAGGTCGTGCGCGGATGGATGCTTTCCTCCGGGCACCGCGCGAATATCCTGAATCCGGATTTCACGCGCATCGGCGTCGGCTGCGCCGCGCAGGGACGGTATTGGACGCAGCTTTTCGCCGGCTGAACGGCAAAGAAGAAGGCTTCCGGCGGATGCCGGGAGCCTTCTTTGTCTTATCGCTTACGCGATCAACGACTCGAAAAGCATGAATACGAGCGGGATCGTGAAGCATGAAAGCAGATGAGAGATGAGCGCCATCCCCGCCGCGACGGAGGTATCTTTGCCGTAGGCGCCGGGAACGACGATGGTGTTGAGTCCGAGCGGCATTGCAAGCGAGCAGACGGTGCAGAGCGCGAGTGGCTGCGGCAGCGGGAGAAAACGGAGGATAAGTATCGCCGCCGCGGGAATGAACAGGAGCCGGATCGCGGAGACGGCGTAGACGGAGAGATTTTTGAACGTCACCTTCAGGTCGATCTTTGCGATCGTCATGCCTGTGAGCAGCATGGCGACCGGGGACATGCACCCTCCGAGCGAGGAGACGGCGGACGTAAGGAAGGAGGGGAGCGTCAGGCCGCTCAGACCGAGGACGATCCCGACGAGCACGGCGGCGAACATTGGATTGAGGAGCGGACGAAGCCGCGACAGGAGTCCTTTCTTTTCCGTTCCGTCCGATGGGATGAGCAAAACCGGCACGCCCCAGACGTAGATCATCGTCCAGAACGGGAGCACGAAGATCAGATACTCCGCGAAGATGTCAGGAAAGAGCGCAGCGACGACCGCGTTCCCCATGAAGCCGAAGTTGGAGAAAGCGAGCCCGTAGGTGTAGATCGAGCGGATATAGGCATCCTTCGTGCACAGCCGCGCGAGCAGGATCGCCGGCGGGATCGTCAGAAGGATGACGGCAGCGCCGCACACGAGATACTGCCACGCGGCGCCGATGCGTTCCCGCGTCAGATTCTGCATGAAGGTGCCGAGCACGAGCGCGGGGATAAAAACGTTGTTCTCCAGTCGAGAGAGGACGGCCGTTCCGTTTTCGGGAACGATGTGCAGCCGGGAGAGGATAAATCCGATGACGATGAACAGCATGAGCTGTGCCATCTGCTGCAGCGATGAAAGAAAGACGGTCATTCCAGCAGGCTGTTTCCTTCCCATTCGGGATCGCGGGCGATCCCCATGACGTCTGCGACGGTCGGCGCGATATCGAGGATCGTGATCCCTTCGAGCACTCTGCCGGGTTCGAAGCGCTCGCCGAGGAAGAACATCGGGATCGTCGTGTCCTCCGGTATATCCTGACCGTGACTGCGGCCGTGTCCGCCGTGATCCGATGTGACGACGATCGTATATTCTTCGCCGAATTCTTCCCAGACGCGCTGTACGCACCCGACGGCGGCGCTGATGCAGTCGAGATACTGCTGCGACATCCAGCCGTGCCTGTGCCCGCCCTTTTCATCCGTTTCTACCAAGTAAAGGAACACAAAATCCGGATGGGAACGGCGGATGCGCGCGGCGGCCATGTCCGTCAGCGTGCCGTCCGTGTCGTCTTCGATGTACGCGTTGAGATAGCCCGCGTAGCGGAGCGAGCCGGGGCGGCTGACGTCGCGCAGCGGCTCCCAGCCGTAGTACATGGCGCTGATGCCGCCCGCCGCTTTGATCTGTTCAAAGAGACCGTTGAGCGGCCGCACGAGCGGGGTGTAGGTATTCGTCGTGATGCCGTGCCGTTCCGGCGGGACGCTGAGAAAGAGCGACATGTGACACGGCAGCGTCACGGCCGGCATCATGGTTCGCCCGTTCAGCGTGTAGGAGGATGTATCCATCAGTGTCCGGACGAACGGATGTCCGCAGGTGAGGAAACCGTCCGGGCGCATGCCGTCGATCGTGACGAGGATGACCTTGTGATCCATAGAGAGAACTTCCTTGCATCGTTTAGAATTTTCGTACAATATTGTACCGCCCCGCGATCCGTTTGTCAAGTGCGCCGCCGCGATCCGCAGGATTTCATACCGCGGTGCGGGACGTTTTCACGGACGCTTGACATCCCGGGAAAAAACGGCTATAATGGTAACGGATCCGGCAGTGATGCCGCAAGCTGACAGGCATGCCGGAACAGGAGGGTGAAGTATGGAAGAACAGGCATACGAAAGACGGGAAGGCAAGTACGTGTCGCAGAAAAGAAGACCGGGATCGGTCTTTCGGTACACCGTCGACATCCCCCGCGGTTTTGAGAACGCGGAGAAGAGAGGGCTGATCTTCGGGCACGACGGGACGCTCGGCTCGCATCTCGCGGCGATGGACCGTCTGAGCGCCGCGGGCGAGGCGCCGCTGTGCATACATATCGGCGTGCCGCGCGGCGTGCTTCCCGCGACGCTCGAGGGAGGCTTCAACCGCGATATGCGCATGAACGAATACGACATCTTCGACCGCTCCTACACGGATTTCGTCGTCGACGAGCTGATCCCGTACGTTCTGCAGACGGAGGGGCTGAGCGTTTCCGACGACCCGGATATGCATCTGGTCTGCGGCGGTTCCTCCGGCGGGATCTCCTCGTGGAACATGGCGTGGTTCCGCCCGGATTATTTCCACCGCGTTTACATGTCGAGTCCGAGCTTTCTCTCCATGGGGAACGGCAGGGAAATGCAGGCGGTGATGAGAAAGTTCGAGACGAAGCCGGTGCGCGTGTGGACGGAGTATTCGGAGAACGAGCCGGACGAATATTTCGGTTCCTCCTTCGCGGCGGCGCTCGACGCCGTGCGGGCGCTTCGCTTCGCGGGCTACGATTGCGCCGATCGGTATTTCCCCGGCGAAGGGCACTGCAGCGGGAGAGACAAAGAGGATCGGGTGGAGACGGCGTACCGTTTTTTGTGGAAGGACTGGGAGAGCGTTCCCGTCCGCGCGCCGAAGAATTCCCACCGCTTTGACCGCATCTTCGCACCGGGAGAGGGCTGGACCGCGTGCGGCGTTCCCGCGTGGCCGGATCGGCTGTGCGCGCCCTGTCCGGGCAACGGCGGCGTCTACCGCGCGGAGGGGAAGGAGATATACTTTGAGAAGGACGGCAGCCGTACCGCCGTCGCTTCCTTTGCCCGTCCGCTGTCCGCCATCGCGCTGTCCAGCGACGGTTGGCGCCTCTACGTCGGCGCGGCGGATGCGCATTGCCTGTACGCGATGAGCGTCATGCCGGACGGTACGCTGTCCGGGCGGTATATCCACGGCGCGATGCACGACTATACGGATTTCGCGTATCCGGGCGCGACGGATCTCTGCGTGGATGCGCACGACAGGATCTTCGCCGCGACGGAATGCGGGATCCAGTGCGTGCGTTCGTACGGGCTGATCGACGCGATCGCGCCGCTGCCGGCCGACCGGGTCCCGGAACGCGTCATGCTGACGGTGCGGGACGGAGAACGGTATCTCATCGCTTCCTCAGAGGACGGATGCTGGATGCGGAAGCTGATGCCGGACGCACAAGGCAAAGAGGAAAAGCAGCCGTTTCCGCACGCGTATTACGACTGACGGGGATCCAAAGAAACGAAGAAGCCGGCGCGTCGCGTCGGCTTCTCTTTATTGTTTTTGGGTCAGTCGCCGCTGTATCCCGCAGGAGCAGCTAAGAGGATTTTCGACGCCGGTCGATCTCATCGGAGATCAGCGGTTTTCGGAATACAGCAGTTCATAGGCGAAAAAACGGTATTCTCCCTTATCGGAGAGTGAATAGTCCGACGGATTGTCCGCCGCGCCGAAATAGTCCGCGAGAAGATTTTCCGTCAGGAACGACTCGTCCGTCTCCCCGTACAGGATGCTGGTGTCGTATGCGTAAATAAATGAGACGAAATCGGCAGCGTTCGGACCGTTTTTGACAAAGATCCGCATCATGACCTTGTACTCGGCGTTCTGCTCGAAGCCGATGGTGATCCCGCCGTTGTCCAGAGAGACGCATACGAATACTCCCAGATCGTAATCCACATAAAAATCGTCGCTGAGAGACCTCAGGACGGTCTCGGTACCGCGGGCTTCCGCCGCGGTGAGATTCCAGATCTCTTCATACACGTTATCGACCCGATAGAGATGATGAGTAAATGCGTTTATGGTAAACCAGTTCGTAACGGATGCATACAGGAAAAAGACTATCAAAAGGACGGCGGATAAAACGATGATCCGTGATTTCTTCATCCTGTGTTCCTTTCTTTTTGTACAGACGATAGAAAAGACGAGGCACCGAGGTGCCTCGTTTGAGTATGGGGGATTCTGAACCCTGCGCTTCGCCGGAGCGCAGCGGAAGCGCTTGTCAGTCGATGCGAAGCGCTATGAGATTTTTTGCGCTTGCGCGCAAAAAACTCGGGGGGCCGATCCGTTTTGTACAGACGATAGAAAAGACGAGGCACCGAGGTGCCTCATTTGAGTATGGGGGATTCTGAACCCTGCGCTTCGCCGGAGCGCAGC
>JAEEYP010000032.1 GCA_016288155.1 Clostridiales bacterium
CCGCCCCCTCCGGCCACCCCCTGGGCTTCGGCGCTCGACATCCGCTGACGGTTATGCAGCGGTTGGGGGCATAGCCCCCAAGCCCCCCCATTGGGGATAGGGGCGAGGGGCGTTCGGTAACTGAACAACGGAGAGCCAGCGGAAGCGCTTGATAGCAGAGGCAAATATCGTGCGGCGGGAGTCCGGGGCTTCGGCGTCCGACACCCGCTGACGGATATGCAGCGGTTGGGGGCATAGCCCCCAAGCCCCCCCATTAGGGTCATGGGCGAGGGGCGTTCGGCAACGGAACAACGGAGAGGCAGCGGGAGCCGCTTGACAGCGGAGGCAAATATCGTGCGGCGGGAGTCCGGGAGGTCATCCCGTTCCCGCTCAGGTACGGTAATCGCCGTTGATGCGCACGTAATCGTAGGTGAGATCGCACCCCCACGCGACGGCGGACGCCGCGCCGGAGTTCAGCCCGACGCCGATCACGATCTCTTTTTCCGAGAGGATTTTTTTCGCTTCCTCCTCGGAGAATTCCACGCCGGCGCCGGAGCGGCAGACGGTGATCTCACCGGCGGCGCTCGAGAAGGAGACGTCGATCTTCGTCACGTCGACGTCCGCGCCGCTGTAGCCGATGGCGCACAGAACGCGTCCCCAGTTGGCGTCCGCGCCGAACATCGCCGCTTTGAGCAGGCTCGAACAGATGACGCTCTTGGCGACCGTCTTTGCCGTCGCCTCGTCCGCGGCGCCCTGTACCGCGCATTCGAGAAGCTTCGTCGCGCCCTCGCCGTCCCCGGCGATCATGCGGCAGAGGCCGACGGTCACCGTGTTCAGCGCTTCCATGAAGGCGGCGAAGTCGTCGCCTTCCTCCGTGATCGGCGCGTTGCCCGCCATGCCGTTCGCCAGCACGGTCACCATGTCGTTCGTCGAAGTGTCGCCGTCCACGCTGACCATATTGAAGGTGTTCGCCACGTCGCCGGAGAGCGCCTTCTGCAGCATCGCGGGCGAGATCGCCGCGTCCGTCGTGATAAAGACGAGCATCGTCGCCATGTTCGGATGGATCATGCCGCTGCCCTTGGCGATGCCGCCGATCCGGCATTCCTTGCCGCCTGCCGTAAACGAAACGGCGACTTCCTTTTTGACGGTGTCCGTCGTCATGATCCCTTCCGCCGCCTCGTCGGAGCCGTCCGGCGAGAGTGCGGCGACGAGCGCGGGGATCCCCGCGGCGATCGGCGCGATATCGAGCGGCTGACCGATGACGCCGGTCGAGGCGACGACGACGTCGTCGGCGGAGACGGGCAGCGCTTTCGCGAGGAGCGCGCACATGGCGCGCGCGATCTCGGGTCCGTCGGCGTTGCAGGTGTTCGCGTTCCCGCTGTTGCAGATCACTGCCTGCGCGCAGCCGTTTGCCAGATGCTCCTTCGTGACGAGGAGCGGCGCGCCTTTGACGAGGTTCGTCGTGTAGACGGCGGCGGCGGTCGCCGGGACCTCGCTGTATATGAGCGAGAGATCCCGCTTCGTTTTATTCTTCCGGATCCCGCAGTGGATGCCGGCGGCAGTGAAGCCCTTCGCGGCGCAGATGCCGCCCTCGATCCGTTTTGTCATTCTTTATCCCTCCCGATGGTGAGCCCGGTCGTCTCGGGAACGCCGAGCAGCAGATTCATGTTCTGTATCGCGGCGCCGGAGGCGCCCTTGCCGAGGTTGTCGAAGCGGGCGATCAGCAAGATGCGCTCGCCGCTGCCCGCGACGGAGACCTCCATGTCGTCCCGCCCGGCGAACGCGCCGGCGGAGAGGAAGCCGCCCTCCTCCGCGTTTTCCGAATAGCGGACGAGCCCGTCCGCGTACGCGGCGGCGAAGACGGCGCGCACATCGTCCGCCGTGCCGCGCAGCTGTGCGGCGTGCAGCGGGATCGTGACCTCCATCCCCGCGTAGAACGGCGCGACGATGGGACAGAAGATCGGCGCGGTCGTCAGACCGCACACGCGCTGCATCTCCGGCAGGTGCTTGTGCGTCTGCGTCAGACCGTACATGCGCGGCGCGTCGAGAAGCGGCGATCGGTCGGGCGCTTCGTACTCGGCGATCATTTTCTTCCCGCCGCCGGAGTAGCCGGTCAGCGAAAAGCACGAGAGCGCCGCGTCCGGCGAAAGAAGCCCCGCGTGCACGAGCGGCGCGGCGAGCGCGATGAAGCCGCTCGCGTGGCAGCCCGGATTCGCGATGCGGCGCGCCTGCCGGATCGCCTCACGGGCGCCGGGCAGCTCGGGGAAGCCGTAGATCCAGCCGGGGGCGACACGGTGCGCCGTCGAGGTGTCGATGACGGCGGTGCGATCCGGATCGATCCACGAGACGGCTTCGCGCGCCGCGTCGTCCGGCAGGCAGAGGAAAGCGATATCCGCTTCCCGCAGCGCTTCGCGGCGGGCGTCCGGATCGCGGCGCCGCGCCTCGTCGAGGACGGTCAGCGTCAGATCCGCGCGGAGCGCGAGGCGCTCCCGTATACGCAGTCCGGTCGTGCCGGAACTTCCGTCGATGAATACTTTGGTCACGATGAGACTCCTTTCCCCCGAAGGGGATCCTTGTTGTATAATTATACGATAAATAACAAATAAAGTCAAGCGATAACGAAAAAATATTCAGCGTTCCGCGAAAAACCGTGAATCTGAACAGAGAGGCGGCGCGTAGGCGGCGAAATACCGCCCACTTTCACAAGGAGCGGCGCCGCGGCGGAATTCATTGTATCACAGCAGAGGGGGAATGTCAATGCGGCGCGGCGAGAATGCGCGGATATATTGCAAAAGGGAACGCCGTATGCTACAATGTATACGGTAAAAACGACGTCGGCAAAGGAGAGAGGATATGCGGGATCGGACGGCAATGCTGCGCGGAGAGGATGAAGAGATCGCCGCCTTCGCGCGCGGGGAGTTGGCGCGGTACCGGGAGCGCTGCGGGGCGGCGGGGATGCCGCCGGTGACGGCGGACAGCGCACGGGCGCGGGCGGCGTTCCCCGAGGCGTTCGCGGCGCTCCGTCGGGACGGGTTCGTGATCGGACGGCAGGGGGAGGAGATCCTCATCGGAGGACAAAACGACCGCGGGCTCCTCTACGGCGTGTACGAATACGTCGAGCGCGCGCTCGGCATCCGTTTCACAGAGGCGCCGTTTTACGAGACGGACACCGGCCTGCGCGATCCGGCGTGGCCGCGGGAGATCATCGTACAAAGTCCTACTTTCTCCTACCGCGGCGGATGCATGCACCACTCCATGACCGACTGGGATTTCCTGTACAACGTCGACCGGCTCGGCAAGGCGCGGCTGAACAACGTGCTCCTCTTCCCGTATCAGTGCGAGCTGATGAAGAAGCATATCGCCGAATACCGACGCCGCGGCGTCCGCGTGACGATGGGCGGCCACTGCTGGGAGGATCTGTTCTACGACTTCGGCGCCGTCTCCCGCGAGGAGGCGATGGCGGCGCATCCCTCCTGGCACGCGCTCGTCGGCGGGCGGCGGATCCCCTGCGGCGGGGAGGGGATGTTCTGCCTCTCCGATTCCGGGGCGGTCGATCACTTCGTATCGAACGCCCTGGCGTGGATCGAAAAATACAGCGACTGCATCGACGTGCTCAGCCTGTGGCCGAACGATACCTACGCGCTCTTCTGCGAGTGTGAGGAATGCAGAAAACACACGCCCTCCGATCTCGTGCTCCGCCTCGTCAACCGCGTTGCAGAGGAGGCGGCGCGGCGGTATCCGTACATGCAGATCGAGATGCTCGCCTACAACGACTTCACGGCGCCGCCGCGGGAGACGATCCCCGCGCCGAACGTGCTCGTGAATTTCGCCGCGATCGCGCGCGATTACCGGATCCCGCTGTACAGCGAGGAGCGGCGGAACATCGCGCTCCTCTCCGATCTGCGCGGCTGGCGCGCGCTGCGGCCGGAGTCGGACGTGATCGCCTACGAGTACTACCGGCTCGACGGGATCCCGAAGTCGAACGTGATCCGCTACGAGCTGGAGCGCTACCGCGACGAGGGACTGATCGGCGTGATGGAGGACACCTTCCAGGACAATCCGGGCGGGAACTTCAGCCGCGGCACCTCCGTCCTCGGCTGTATGAGCTGGCTCGAATACAAGCTGATGTGGAACGTGGACCAAAGCGCCGAGACGCTGCTCGGGACGCTGCTCGGCGAGCTCTTCGGCGCGTCGGCGCCGGCGGTGTGGAACGTGATGCGCCGCGGTGAACAGCTGCAGGCGGCGCGCGCGTATTACAATCTTCTCTGGCACGCGTGGCGCGGCAGGGAGATCGGTACGGCGGAGGCGGAGGAATACCGTCTTGCCTTCGCGGAGCGGGAGCTTTCGGATATGCTTTCGCGGATCGAGGAAGCCGAAGCGTCGGCGGAGGGCGCGGTGCGCGAGCGGCTCGGAAAGCTCGCCGCGACGCTCCGCGGTCAGCACGGTACCGCGCTCTGCCTGCTCTGCCAGATGCGCGCGCAGCTCGTGTTCCTGCGCGGCGGGCCGACGGAGGAGGCGGACGCGCATCTGCGCCGCGCGATGGCGGCGATCGGGCGGACGGAAGTGCCGCTCGAGGGGGAAGAACTGGAAGCGTATATCCGCGCCTACGACGGGCTGCCGGCCTCTTCCGTGCGGATGCTCAAGGCCGTCGAGCACAAGGACCGCGCCGCGCGCGTCCCGATCATGGAGAACTGCGAACATATCTGCCGACGGCTGCGCGGGGAGGTCGGCTGCCTCGGCTGCACGTCGCCCGTCTGTCCGAAGGCCGTGCGGCGGGTGCCGCACAGGGATTACGTCTGAGCGGACCGGCGCAGCGTATTGACAAGATCCGACAAATATGATAGAATAACTGTATAATATATACGTTTGCCGCAGGACGACCGCGGCGGATGGCTTTTGCACGACGAAAACGAGCGAAATCGAAGGAGATCCGATATGCAGAAACGGGACGGGGACGGGACGCGCGCGTCATGGCGTGAACGGCTTTTTGCGCCCGAGGTCAGGCATCGCTGGTACCTCTTGCTCTGGGCGGCGTTCTGCGTCATGTTTTTCGTGTCCGGGCACGCGACGGCCGATTCCTATCATCTTATTTATTCGCCGCTCGACGATCAGATCCCGTTCTGCGAATACTTCATCATCCCCTACCTGCTCTGGTATCCCTTCTGGATCGGGATCGCGCTGTATACCGCCTTCTATGAGAAGGAGACTTTCCTTCGCCTGATGCGCTTCGTGACCGTCGTCTACGTTGCGTCGACCCTTACGTATTTCATCTGGCCGACCGGCGTGGAGCTGCGGCCGGAGACGTTCCCGCACGACAATTTCTGCACGTGGCTCGTTCGGTGGATCTACGCCGTGGACACGAACACGAACGCCTGCCCGTCGCAGCACGTGTGCATCGCCGTCGCGGCGGCCGTCGCCGCCGGGGACACGAAGCGCTTCGGCGCGGCGGGCTGGCGCGCCGCCGCCTGGGCGATGGCGGTGCTGATCTGCCTCTCCGTCATGTTCGTCAAACAGCATTCCGTGTGGGACGTCGTGCTCGCCGTGCCGCTGTGCGCGGCGGCGTATGCGGTGTCGTTCTCGTCCCGGAGCGGAAGATCAGTCGGTACGGATACTTCCGGCACACAGGAGGAAACACTATGATCTTTCAGCATATGGACCGTATCGTGTTCGCGGGGGATTCCGTCACGGACATGGGGAGCCAGTGCCCGGTGGGCGAGGGACTGGCGGATCGGCTCGGCCGCGGATACGTGCGGGTGGTGGACAGTCTGCTCGCCGCCGCGTACCCGGAAGTGTACGTGCGGGTCACGAATTCCGGGATCTCCGGCGATACGAGCCGGGATCTGCTCGCGCGCTTCGAGAGGGACGTGATCTCCCTTGAACCCGACTGGATCTCGATCTGTATCGGCGTCAACGACGTATGGCGGCAGTTCGATTCGCCCGCGCTCTCCGACCAGCACGTGCTGCCTCAGGAATACGGGGAGAACATGACGAAGATGATTGCCGCGTCCCGCAGGGTGGCGAAGGGCGTTTTCGTTCTCTCTCCGTATTACATCGAGCCGAATCCCGAGGATCCGATGCGCCGCCTCATGGACGAGTACGGGGCGATCTGCCGCGAGCTCGCCGCGGAAAACGGATGCGTATTCGTCGATTTCCAGAAGATGTTTGCCGACTACTGCGCGTACCGTCATTCCACGTTCATCGCATGGGACCGCGTTCATCCGAATCAGGTCGGCGCGACGCTGATGGCGCGGGAATTTCTCCGCCACTGCGACTTCACGTTCTGACGCTGCCCGTCATACCATATTTGCCTCCGTTGCCAAGCGCTCCCGCTTTCTCCCCGTTGTTCGGTATCCGAACGCCTTTTTCCCATAACACCAATGGGGGGGCTTGGGGCTATGCCTCCAACCGCTGCATATCCGTCCGTGGGTGTCTGTATTTTCCGCCGGGGATTCCAAAGGGGGACCGGGGCTTCAGCCCCACGAGACAAGGTCCCCCTTTGGCGGGGGAGCCCGTGGGGGCGGAGCCCCCGCGTTTTCAGCACACGATATTTGCCTCCGCTGCCAAGCGCTCCCGCTTTCTCCCCGTTGTTCGGTATCCAAACGCCTTTTTCCCATAACACCAATGGGGGGGTTTGGGGGCTATGCCCCCAACCGCTGCATATCCGTCAGCGGGTATCTGTATCCGCCGCCGGGGATTCCAAAGGGGGACCGGGGCTTCAGCCCCACGAGACAAGGTCCCCCTTTGGCGGGGGAGCCCGTGGGGGCGGAGCCCCCGGGCGGGAGTGGATCCATAAGGAGAGGAGCCGGGCTCCTCTCCTTATGAAATAAAGAAAGCATGAGTTTCTGCTTTCATAAAGGTTCATAAAGG
>JAEEYP010000033.1 GCA_016288155.1 Clostridiales bacterium
CGACGGGACGATCGTCGCGCTCTGCCTCAGAAACACGATGCTGACGGAGGTGTGCTGCGAGCCCTGGCTGACGCCCGTGTGTATCCGCAGCACCGACGGCGGGAAGACGTGGACGGAGCCGTACGAATGCATCCCCTATAAAGGCAGGATCTACGACGCCGTGTACAAAGACGGCGTGATCTACGCGATGATCTTCTGCAACGAACACTTCCTCGGCAGTACGCCGGAGCACGTGTACCGGCTCTACGTGAGCGAGGACAGCGGGCGGAGTTTTTCGGAGCGCTGCGTCGTCCCCTTCCCGGACACGAAGGACCGCAGTTATTGCTGTATGCAGTTCGATCAGGAAGGAATGCTCCACGCGTACGCGTACAACATGAGCGCGGAGAACGAAATGGATCACGCCGTCAGCGCCGACGGCGGGAGGACGTGGACCGTGACGGAGCCCTGCTTTGTTGAAAAAGGGATCCGCAATCCGCAGACGGCCTATATCGACGGCGTGTACGTCCTGCACGGCAGGGGCGGCGGTCACAGGGGATTCGTGTTCTATTCCTCCGCGGACGCCGTGCACTGGGACGAAGGGATCTATCTCGGAGACTGCTCCGGCGGATGTTACTACTCCAACAACGTCAACCTCAAAGACGAAAAAGGGGACTTTCTTCTCGTACAGTATTCCGATGTGTACGGCGGCTACGGGATGGTGAACGCCATGCACATGCGCCTGCGGATCGAGCGGTGACCGGAGGAGGCAACACGATGCAGGGCTCTTCTGTCTGGAGCTATCGTCCGTACCGCCCGTTCTTCTGGGAGGTCGGCGACATCTATATCTGCCGCGTCGCGCCCTCGGCGCACGCGATCCGCCTCGAATGGCTGCCGAGCGGGGACGCGCGGTATTCCGTGTACTGCCGGCCGAGAGAAGAGGATAACTACGCGCACGTCTGCGACACCGCGGCGTCCTTCTGCGATATCGAAGGACTGGAGGAGGGACGCGAATACGCCTTTTACGTGTCGGCGGGCGAAAAGCGCAGCCGCGTGCGGCTCGCGCGCTGCGGCGCCGCCGTCGGCACCGTGGTGAATTATCTCCATCCGGACGACGAGACCTACGCGTTCTCCGGGCGGTATCTCTGTTCTCCTTCCCTGCTCCGCCATCCGGATGGATACCTGCTCGCCTCGATGGATCTGTTCGCCGGAGAGCAGCCGCAGAACCTGACGCTGATCTTCCGTTCCGACGACGACGGACGGAGCTGGCACTATCTGTGCGAGCTGATGCCCTGCTTCTGGGGCAAGCTCTTTCTGCACCGGGGCGAGGTGTATATGCTCGCCTGCTCGACGGAGTACGGCGATCTTCTGATCGGACGCTCGCCGGACGGCGGCGCGCACTTCGACGCGCCGGTCGTCCTCCTTCGCGGCTCGAACGGCAAAGGCGGGCACGTCGGCGTACATAAGAATCCGCAGAACGTCGTGCGCTTCGGCGGCCGCATCTGGGAGACGCTCGAATGGGGCGCTTACGCGAACAAGGAGTACGGACACGCGGCGATGGTCATGTCCTGCCGCGAGGAGGACGATCTGCTCCGCCCGGAAAACTGGCGTTTCACGCCGCCGCGCCGTTTCGATCATTTCGCCCCGGAGCTGGACGGGCTGCCCATGAACACCACGACGATCGAGGGCACGCTGACCGTCGATCCCCAGGGACGTCTCGTCAGCGTCATGCGCTTCGGCACGTATCAGAAGGAATACGCCACCTATCAAAAGGCGCTGGTCTACGCCGTGGATACCGACGATCCGGACGCGCCGCTCACCTACGACGGACTGATCGATTTCCCCGGCAACTATTCCAAATTCATGGTCCGCCGCGACCCGGTGAGCGGGTACTGGTATTCGATCGCCGCGCGGGTATACGATCCCGACGCGAAGACCGCGCGGGATCTGCTCTCTCTCGTCCGCTCGCAGGATCTGAAGCGCTGGGAGACGGTCGCGGACCTGTTCGATTACCGCGGGCAGAACGCAAAGAGGATCGGCTTCCAGTACGCGGATTTCTTCTTTGAAGGGGACGACGTCCTCTTTCTGTGCCGCACGGCGCTGAACGGCGCGCATAACTACCACGACGCCAACTACTCGACCTTCCACCGCATCCGCCGCTTCCGCACGGATCCGACGCTCGAATGAAGTACCGTCCCAAACGATCTCTGATCATAATACACACAGAAAGGATAAAGCCATGAAAAAGATCATCCTGCTCGGCGATTCCACCCGTCAGGCGTACGACGAATACGTCCGCACAAAGCTGGACGGAACGGCCGAGGTGCTGTTCCCGAAGGAAAACTGCCAGTTTTCCTTGTACCTTTTCCGCCATCTGCACGACTGGAAAAACAGCGGAAACTGGGGCGACGACGCCGACGCGGTGCACTGGAACGCCGGACTGTGGGACGCGCTCCATCTGCTCGGGCAGGAAACGCTGACGGATCCCGACTATTACGCGCAGACGATCCGCCGCATCGACGGCAGGATCCGCATGCTGTTCCCCCGCGCGAAGGTCGTGTTCGCCACGAATACGCCCGGCATCGACGCGCGGTACGGCGCGGATTTCTTCCGCCGCAACCGGGAGATCGAGGAATACAACCGCCGGGCGCTGGAGGCGCTTGCCGATACAGATACGGTGATCGACGACCTGTACGCCGCCGCCGCGGGCTGTCCGGAGGAGTACTACATCGACGCGGTGCATCTGTACACGCCGGAGGGGCGGAGCCTCCTCGGCGACGCGGTGCTGCGCAGCATCTGTCCCCGGATCGGGATCGAAAAGCAGGCGGACGGATCCTGGAAAGAACGGCGGTAACGAACGCGATCCCCCGGACGCCGCCCGCCGCCTCCCGAGCGCCGCGCGGCGGCGTCCGACATATTCTTATTGAACAGGAGCAGTGCCATGCTGAACCGATCTGATTTTTACCTCGCCCCCTCCGTTTCCCGGACGGCGGTGAACGATTTCTTCGCCGCCTTCCGGCCGCTCGGCGACGAGATCCACGCGATCGAGATCCACCGCGGGGGACGGCTCGTCCTCCGGATCGCGCCCGCCCCCTATTCCTGCTCGGACAAGCGGGAGATCTATTCCCTCTCGAAATCCTTCTGCTCCACCGCCGTCGGCTTCCTCGTCGACGAAGGGCTGCTCTCCCTCGACGCGCGGATCGTCGATCTCTTCCCGGAATGCGTCCCGGAGCATCCGCAGGAGAATCTGCTGAAAATGAAGGTCCGGCACGTCATGTCCATGAATTCCGGCCACCACGGATGTGCCATGCACGCGATGATCCGCGCCGAAGACGAGATCCGCGCCTTCATGGAACAACCCGTCCTCTCCGAGCCCGGAACGCACTTCGCGTACAACACCGGCGCGACGCTGGTGCTCTCCCATATCGTCGAAAGGCTCACCGGTATGAAGCTGCTCGACTACCTCTCCCGGAAGCTGTTCATGCCGCTCGGCATCTCCGGCATCCGCTGGAACCGCACGCCGGACGGCGCAAACGAGGGCGGATGCGGCATCCACGTCTCGGTGGACGACATCGCAAAACTGGGACTGCTCTATCTGAACCGCGGCGTATGGAACGGACGGCGCCTGCTCTCCGAAGCGTGGGTGAAGGAAGCGACCTCCAAAGTCTCCGACAACTCCGGAAACGGATCTCACGACTGGTGCGCCGGCTACGGATTCCAGTTCTGGATCAACGAGCGCGAGGGCTTCCGCGGGGACGGCGCGTACGGTCAGCTCTGTGTCGTCCTCCCGGAGCGCGACACGGTCGTCGCCGTCCAGGCCGAGCTCGACGACATGCAGGCGGAGCTCGACCGGGTCATGGAGCTCGCGGACGCCCTCTTCCGGGAGGACGCGGCACCCGATTCCGCCGTCCTTGTGCCGGATTATGCTCCGATCGGATCGTCCCGGAGGACGGCGGGCTTCGAGGACCGGTTCATACGGCTGGAGGAAAACGCCCTCGGCTGGACGGGATGCTATTTCCGCCGTGACCCGGCGGCGGACGAAACGTGCTTTACTTTCTCGGACGGCACGGATCAGTACACCGTCGCGGCGGGGTACGGTCATTGGGCGGAAAGCACGGTCGTCACCGCCAAGCTGAAGCCGAAAATCGTCGATCTCATGTCCACGCCGGACAAGGAGCGCTGCCGCGTCGCCGCCTCCTGCCGGGCAGAGGACGGGAAGCTCGTCTTTGCCGTCCGCTTCCTCAACTGCCCGCACCGGATGGAATGGACCTTCGCCCGGGAGGGCGAGCGCGGCTTCACGGCGGATTTGGAGAGCTGGGGCAAAAACGACGCGGGGATCTTCCCGCTGAAAGGCGAGATCCTCGCATGAAGGGACGGCGGCTCGTCACGGTCCGCGTCCCGTATGAAAGGCGGCAGCCCGCGGGCTGCCGCCTTTCGTGATCCATGCGGGATCGAAACGATCCTCACCGCAGCGCGGCGAACACTACGCCGCCCGTCGCGTCGCCGGGCTGAGGCAGACCGAGCGCATAACAGAGCGTCGGCGCGATATCGGTCAGGTCCGTCGGGCGCGTGAGCGAAACGCCGCGCCTGAAGGCTTTGCCGCTCATGATGCAGACGGGACGCATATCGCCGCCCTCCTTCGAGCGCGCCGTCGGGATCTGCACCGCGTGGACGCCGCCGTGGTAGCCGCCGACCGCGGAGCCGATGATGCCGTAGACCACGTCGCCGCAACAGGGACCGCCGAGGCCGAGGAAGCCCGCCTGATCTCCCGGCATGGCGAACGCGAGCGCTGGCGCGTCGGAGCCGGGCACCGTATACCGGCGGAGCGCGAGGATGATCTCGTTCACCGTCTTATCGTAATCCTCCGGCTCCACGATGCCGCAGGGCTCGCGCCCTTTGAGATTCACGTTCACAAAGCAGGCGCCCACGCAGTACGCCTTCGTTTTCGTCCAGTCTATGCCGACGTTGCGCCAGTTCATCTTCGCGCCCTCCTCGTAGACGGTCAGCCCCGCCTCCCTGAGCGCCGTGAAGGTGTGATACGTCGCGCGGACGCCGACCGTCCCGTGGTCGGAAACGACGCAGACCGCCGTATCCTCATCGGCAAAACGATCAAGGAGCCGCCCGAGCACCTCGTCTTCAATAGCGTACGCCTCGTCGTAGGCGCTCCGCGCCCTCCGGTACGCCTCGCCGCCGGGCGTCCCGAAGGCGAGATCGCCCGCGTAGAGATGGTTGACGGTATCCGGCATACCGCTGTAGGTAAATACGATGTCGTAGGATCCGTCGTTCAGCGCGGCCTCGATGACCTTATGCTTCCAGTCCTCATAGAAGCGTACCGTGGTGAAATACTTCTCCGGATCCTCCCGGCAGCTTGCGTGCGAGGGGAGGTTGATCTCCGGGACGTCGGCGAACAGCTGTGCCTTTTCTGCCGGCTGCACCTCGAGCACGGTATTCCGCGCGCCGGTGAAATAGACGGTAAAGCCGCCGTTTCCGTCCAGTTCCTCCAGACGCGCGCGGAAATGGAGCTTCCCCTGCCGCCCGTCCTTCAGCGTGACGGTGCGCGTCATGACGGGCGACCACGCCCGCAGACCAAGGACCGGCGCCGCCTTCGCTTCGTCGGCGCTCGCGCCGATCCGGACGCCGCCGTCCGCCGCCGTCACGTACCAGAAAAGATCCCCGATCTCGTCGGCGTCGTATCCCGCCTTGTCTCGGAAGACCGGCAGGACGAATACGCCGTCCTTTTGCGCCGCGTTCAACGGCTTCGGCACGTCCCGGCCGAAGCCGCGTCCGCAGGAGGCGGCGTCGTTCGGGACGACGCGGTAGTACTGCTCCGGCACGCCCGTCCTGCAGGTGTCGCACGCGGCCTTGTCCGGCGTCGTGACGATATCGCCGAGCACACAGGTGATGCCCTCGCCGCTCTCGTTGCCCGTGACGATCACGTCGACGAGCAGCGTCTTCACGCCGACCTTCGCCGCCGTCTCCCAGAAATGCTCGGCGGTGACGTTCGCATGGGCATAGCCGGTCCTGTTGTCCCGCGGATCGGCGGTCTTGTCGTGCAGCAGATCGTCGAGCGCGCCGTGCACCGACGGGACGGCGCCCGTGTGGATCGACTGCCAGCAGGTCGGCGAGATCGTCGGGAACATCGGGTGCATGTCCTCAAAAAACACGCCCGACTCCATCAGGCGGCGAAAGCGCGGCATCTTTCCGTCCTGTATCTCCCGTTTTACGTAAGCGGCGGGCAGCCCGTCTATCCCGAGTATCAGCAGTTTCGGTGCTTTCATATTCTCCTCCGTATTTCGTATCGTTTTATACCTCTGTTCCGGACAGCGCTTTGCGTTTCATGAAGCGAATTCATGAATGGATAACACATTCCTCCGCACGATATGGTACAATACTCCCGGAGCGACCCATTTCTGCGGTACGGGTCCCCCGCGGCGGACGCGCACCCGTCCGCGGACGCGGAGTTCCGGGACCCGCCGTCATCACACGGGAGGGCACGATGAAAAACAAGATCAAAAAGATCGTCTACGACACGGACATCGGCTGGGACTGCGACGACGCGGGCGCGCTGGCGCTCCTGCACGGGCTCTGCGAGGCGGGCGAGGCGGAGCTTCTGGCGGTGACCGGATGCTACGCGACGCCGTATCTGGCGGGGTGCATCGACGCGATCGACACGCATTACGGCAGGCAGGTCCCCGTCGGGATCCTGCACGACCGTTTCGATCCACGCGACGTGACGGACGGCTACAACGGGTACGACAAAAGCGTCGCGGAACATTTCCCGCACCGCTTCCCGGACTGGCGGGCGGTCCCCGATTCCGTCGCGCTCATCCGCCGGATCCTCTCCGAGGCGGAGGACGGCGAGGTGACGCTCGTCGCGACCGGATCGCTCACGACGCTCTCCCGGCTCGTGACGAGCGGCGCGGACGAGATCTCCCCGCTCTCCGGGCGGGAGCTCATCGAAAAGAAGACGGAGCGGACCGTCGTGATGGGCGGGCGCTTTTTCGGCACGTGGCCGTTCGAGTACGGCGTCGGGATCCGAACGCCGCACGTGACGACCGAATGGAACATCGACGCGGACATCCCCGCGGCGCAGACGGTATGCCGCGAATGGCCGGGCGAGCTGATCTTCACGAGCCACGAGATCGGGAACTGGCTGATCACGCTCTCGTCGATCAACGACGACGAGCGCCGCCGGGACGTCAACCCGGTCGCGCACGCGTACCGGGTCCATCACGGCAGGGGCGGGCGCGAGAGCTGGGATCTGACCGCCGTCCTTTACGCCGTCCGTCCGGACGCCGGATACTGGAACCTTCATCCGTGGGGACGGATCACCGTGGACGACGAGGGCGTCACCGGCTTCTGTGAGGAGAAAAACGGCCGGCAGTCCTATCTTCTGCCGCGGGAGGACGTCGATACGCTCGTGCGGATCATGGACGGGATCGTCGAGAGCTCGCCGTACTATGACCATCCCTGCCCGCCGCGGGAACCCTGATCCGCGCCGCAGGTGCGGCGGGCGCTTTTGGGCGCTCCGTTATTTCATCCCCGTCTTCCGGATCATGCCCGGCGGCATCCCGGTCCTCTTCCGGATCGCGGAAGAGAAATGGGACTGACCGGCAAAACCGCACGCGGCGGCTATATCCCTGATCGTTTTATCCGTGTGCAGAAGAAGCCGGACCGCCTCGTCGATCCGGCACTGCGTCAGGTACTGATACGGCGTGACGCCGAAATACTTCACCGTCAGGCGCGCCAGATAATACGGATGGAAATTCAGCGCCGCGGCGACGGACCGTTCGTTGATCGGCTCCCGGAAATGATCCTCGATATACCGCATGGCGCGCCGCGCGTGGGCCGCCGTGCCCGCCGTCCGCCGCGCTTCCGCGTCCGATCCGGCGGATCCCGGCAGCGACGCAAAAAGGATCTCCTTGATGATCCCGGAACAGCGCTCGAGATAATAGATCGGCTTCTCTCCGAAGAGCCGAACGACCTCGCGCACCCGCTCGCACAGATCGGGGCGGTCCCGGACGATCAGGGGAAGGCACAGGTTGGAAACGTCCCGCGCGCCGCTCTCGATCTTTTGATCGACGAGGAATTCCGGCCGGAACTGAGACGCGAAGACGGGAAGGCGGAAGCGGGAGGTGCCGCGGTATTCCTGCGTCAGATCGAAGCTCAGGCAGTACAGCGTGAAGGGATCCGCCGGGTCCACGTTCCGAAAATGATACGGTTCTCCCGGAGCGAGGATCACGACGGAATCCGCCGGCAGCCGATATTCTTTTTCACCGATACGGACGAGCGCGGCGCTCCTCACGAACGCGAAGACGCGCATATCGTACGCGGCCGAAGAAAAAGCGTTGTCATAGATCCAGCTTTCAAAGTGCCCCGTCGTCCGGGGAAATGGATTGATCTCGGACAGATCCATGTCCCGCCCCTCCGCAAAAAAGTTTGAAATAGTAAAAATATGGTTTGATTTGCACCTTTTTTTCCGGGATCCCCATATGTTATAATCATTATAGCATATGGGGATTTGATTATCAAGCAGGCAGATGCAAATACCGCTCACGGAGGTTCACAATGAAAAAAAGAACGCTGTCTCTGCTTCTGGCGGCGCTGCTTCTCGGCGCGCCGCTCGCCGCGTGCGGCTCGCCCGACGAGCCCGCGCCGTCCGGTGAGACCGATCCGGTGACGGAAACGCTGCCGCCCGAGACGGAATCGGATCCGGAACCGGAGAGATCTTTCGCGGATTTCCCGTCCCGGAACTTCGGCGGGGCGGAACTGCGCCTCGGCGACACGGAACAGTACGACATCTATCTCTTCTCTTACCGTGAAGAGCCGAAAGGCGAGGTATTGAACGACGCGCTCTACGATGCGCACCGCAATGTTGAGGAGAAGCTGAACGTCACGATCGAGTTGGAACTTTTCTCCGATCCCGATCAGCTCAGCCGGGCGGTCATGGCCGGCGACGATTCGTGCGGCATCATGACCGGCAGGGATCTGAACATGGGCACGCTCGCGCTGAACGGGTATCTGCTCGACATCAGCCGTCTGGAGCCGATCGACTTCACCGCGCCGTGGTGGCCGGAGAGCGCCGTCAGCTCTTATCTGATCAACGGCAGCATGCTTTTGTTCTCCAATTATATGTCGTATTACGGCATCTCCCGTGCTCGCGCGTGGTTCATCAACAAGCAGCTCTGCGCGGATCTCGGGATGACCGTGCCGTATGAGGAGATCTTCGCGGGCACGTGGACGCTCGATAAGCTGAACGCCATGATGAAGGCCGCGTACGCGGACACGAACGGCAACGGGGAGACGGACGTCGGAGACACGCTCGCTTTCGTCAACGACGGCATTTTCCTCTGTATGCAGCCGTCGATGGGGATCGACACCTTCGTGACCGGCGGCGACGGGAAGCTCGCGTTCGCCTTTGACGTGGAGCGCGCCTCGCTGGCCGTCGACAAGCTGTACTCGATGCTCTTTGAAACGGCGGGCGTCTTTCAGGACGTCAAGGAGGAACGGCTCGACCGGACGGTCTTCGCCTCGGGCCGATCCCTGTTCTTCTATGAGTCTCTCGGCATGACGGAGACGGTCCTCCGCGACTCGAACGTGGAGTACGGGATCCTCTGCACGCCGAAGCTCGACGAGACCCAGCCGGATTATATCGCCGGATACACGGACTATCTCCACGCCGTACCGAAGACGGTCACGGATACGGCGCTCGTCGGCTGGGGGATCGAGGCGCTGGCCGCATCCGGCTACTATACGATATTCCCCGCGTTCAGGGACGTGTGTCTGACCAACCGGTACACCTACGACCGGGAGTCCGCGAAGGTCATCTCCCTGATCGGCGAAAAGATGTACGTGGAGCTGGCGTATACCTTCAGCGCGAAACTGGCGAACATCTTCCGCAAGCTCCTCATCGACGGCTCGACGGACGTGGCGTCCTATTACGCGTCCCACGCCGACGAGGATCTCAAGCTGATGGAGCAGATCAACGCAAAGTACGGCAAGAACTGATTATATCGATATCGCCAATATTTCAGCGCGGATCCGGGCAAGGATATCGCGGCGTATTACGCGGCGAATCGGGATCTTGATATTCAGCTGGCACAAAAGCTGAATTCCCTCTACGGAGCCGGAGAAGAATAATACGTCAGGCATGGTGCAAAGGAGGAAACGATATGTCTGAATTTGACCGCGCCGCCGCGGAGGACCGCGCGATCCTGCGGGAGTTGGCGGAAGCCGTCCGGGAGATCGCCGCCGATCCGGCGGAGAACGAGGATAAGATCCGCTTCTGGAAGAGGCATACCGGTCTGCGGGGCGAGCGCCCGGCCGTCTTCGTATTCCCGGACGGGTCATGGGACGAGCTTCTCCCGTGGGATTCTCTCCGGTGTTCCGATCCCGCCGCCCGTTCTGTGGAAAATGAGCTGCGCCGGCGCCTCATCCGCCATCGGTATATCCGCGACGATGTGCCGATCACGGCGGAGGTGGAGGTGCCGAAGGCGATCCGCAACACGATGTGGGGTCTGCCCCCGAAAACGGAGCGCCTTCCGGGGCGCGGCGCCTACCGCATGATCTGCGTCATCGAGGAGCCGGAGGACTGGAAGAAGCTGTCCCCGCCGGTCGTGACGCACGACGAGGCGCAGTCGCGGCGCGACTATGAGTATATCGCCGACGCGATCGGGGATCTCGTGCCGGTGACGCAGGTCGGGGTGAAGAAATTCAGCTTCCATCTGATGCACTGGTACTGCGATTACCGGGGGCTGGACAATATGCTCGCGGATCTGTACGACGAACCGGAGATGATCCACGAGGTGATGCGCTTCTTCACCGACGGCGTGAAATCCATGCTGCGCCAGTATGAGGAACAGAACCTGATCTCGCTCAACAATGACCGGACCTTCCACTATACGGGCGGCGTCGGCTACACGGACGAGCTGCCCGCGCCCGGCTTCGATCCGAACAGGGTACGGCTGTGCGACGTGTGGGGCGCGGCGGAGGCGCAGGAGTTCGCGCAGGTCTCGCCTGAAATGCACGAGGAATTCGTCCTTCAGTACGAGCGGGAGCTGCTCGAGCCGTTCGGTCTGAACGGCTACGGCTGCTGCGACGATCTGTCCGCCAAGCTGGAGGGCGTTTTGAAGATCCGGAACCTGCGGCGCGTCGCCGTCTGTCCGTGGGCTGACGTCGCCAAATTTACGCCGGTTTTGAAGAAAAACTACATCATGACGTGGAAGCCGAAGCCGATGCCGCTCGCGGAGCGGGAGTTCCGTCCGGAACTCGTGCGCGCGGAGCTTGAAGACGGGGTCCGACGAGCGCGCGGCGGGGTGCTCGAGCTCGTGCTCCGCGACACGCACACCTGTCAGAGCGATCCGGCGCGCTTCGGAGAATGGGTACGGATCGCGCGGCAGGCGATCGAGGAACAGTGGACGTAAAGGAAACGGACCGTATGGAAAACGCGTGGAATTTCGTATGGAGCCGTCTGTTCGACGGGCGGACGTGCATGTTTTATAATTATCTCGTCGGAGACGGGGCGGACGCGGCGACGGCGGATCTGCCGGAGCCGGAGCTGATCCGGCTCCAGATCCCGAATCCGGGCGGGTACGGCACGGGGATGGAGGACTGCATGCTCAACGCCGGGCTGATGACGGACGCCGTCGCCGCGCGGTACGAGGCGACGAGAGACGAGCGGATGCGGGAGTACGCGGCGAAGATATACCGCGGGATGGAACTGGACGCCTCCGTCTCCCCGCAGAAGGGCTTCCTGCCGCGGGGCGTTTCCCCCGCCGATTGCCAAAGTCACTACATCGACACCTCGCGGGATCAGTACACGAACTGGTGGTACGCCGCGTACAGGCTGTACTTCTCCGACCTCTCCGACGAGGCGCAGCGGGAGAGCATCCGCCGCCGCCTGACCGCCATGGCGGAGAAGATGGAGGCGGAGGTGATCCCGGAGAACGGCTGGAACTTCCTCCGGGAGGACGGCGAGATCGGCGTCGTCGGGCAGATGTGGGGTAACGTCGGTCCGCACGAGGCGCTGAGGCTGCCGATGCTGTACCTTCTGACGTGGAAGACGACGGGAGACGAACACTGGCGGGAGGCGTATCTCCGCTTGCGCGACGAAGCGCTGGCGGCTACGCTGCGCTTTGTTCCGCTCTCCGGCGCGAGCTACGTCGGGCTCCAACTCCAGTATTCCGTGCGGCTCGTATACGATCTCGACGGTGATCCCGCCGTGCGGGAGAGCTGTCTTTCGTTCATGCGGAAGATGGCGGAACCGTATGAGACGATGACGGTGCGGCAGGCGGAGCGGCTGGCGACGCCGGAGGGAGAGGAGTGGCTGCGGATCCCGTATACGGCATGGAAAACGTCCAGATTCCGGTACGCCGGATGCCGGGGCGGCAAGGGATACTTCATCCCGGAGCCGTCGGACTTCCGGGAGGATCAGGCGTACTATCCGCTGCGCGCCGTGGGCGAAGGGATCGCGGTCGCGGCGACGTGCCCCGGATGGACCGTCGCGGACGAAGCGCTCGGCGCGCTCCGCCGCACGGCGGAGCACGTCGATTACGAAAAGCACAAAACCTGCGCGCCGATCGCGCTGATCGAGGCGTACTGGCTCGCGCGTCGGGCGGCGGTCGGCCTGAATCATCCCGGCTGATAAGAAGGAGGACATCATGAAAACGAGCCGATGCGATCCGATAAAAAATCTCCGGCGTGAGCACAGAAGCATGACGCCAGCGATTTCTGTGACGCCGCCTTTGTAAGCAGACGGGCGCGTTCCATAAAAAAAGCGTGACGAGACGTCACGCTTTTTTTACGGAACGGGAGCCGCGGTCTTACCGGCACGCCCGAAACGCGTACCGCTCGGCGGGGATCACGCCCCTTCCGCGGCGGATGCGTCTCCTTCTCCTCCGCTCGCTTCCCCAAACACGTACAGGTAATAATCCTCCAGCGTGGGACGCGCGGCGCGGGCGGAATCGGACGGTTTCTCATCCGACAGCACGCGGAGCAAGACCTCGCCGCTCTGCTCGTCGCGGGAGATGTTCGTCACGCGGAAGCGGTCCTGATAGCCCTGTACCTCCGCCTCGGAGCACGGGATGATCCAGACTTTTTCTTCTATCTTTTGGATCAGCTCGTGTGTCGGCGCGCAGTCGGTGAGCACGCCCTTTTTGAGTATCAAAATCTCCCGCGCGATCCACTCGACGTCCGACACGACGTGCGTGGCGATCAGCACGATCTTGTCAAAGGCGATCTTCGCAATGTAGTTGCGGATGGCGATGCGCTGCTTCGGGTCGAGCCCCGCCGTCGGCTCGTCGAGGATCAGGATCTCGGGATCGCCGAGCACCGCCTGCGCGAGCGCGAGCCGCTGCTTCATGCCGCCGGAGAGCTGCCCGATC
>JAEEYP010000034.1 GCA_016288155.1 Clostridiales bacterium
AAAGAACGATCCTGAATTCGCCAAAGAATTGGCGGGTCTTGCGGACCTTTTCGTGTCCGACGCGTTCGGCACGGTGCACCGCGCCCACGCCTCCACGGCGGGCGTGGCCGATTATCTGCCCGCGGTGTGCGGCTTCCTGATCGAAAAGGAGCTCGGCATCATGGGCAAGGCGCTCGAGGATCCGGAGAGGCCGTTCGTCGCCGTGCTCGGCGGCGCGAAGATCTCCGACAAGCTGAACGTCATCGCGAACCTGCTCGAAAAGGTCGACACGCTCATCATCGGCGGCGGCATGGCGTACACCTTCTTCCGTGCGACGGGCAACACGACCGGCACGTCCATCTGCGAGGAGGATAAACTCGATCTCGCCCTCGATCTCATGAAGAAGGCGAAGGAGAAGGGCGTCAACTTCCTGCTTCCCGTCGACAACGTGATCGGCCGCGAGTATAAGGAAGATACCACCTTCATGACGATCTACTCCGATTCGATCCCGGACGGCTGGATGGGCCTCGACATCGGTCAGAAGACGCAGGAACTGTACGCCAAGTCCATCGAGGGCGCCGGCACCGTCGTGTGGAACGGCCCGATGGGCGTCTCCGAGTGGGAGCACTTCGCGGGCGGCACCGTCGCCGTGGCGAAGGCGGTCGCGGAATCCGGCGCGATCTCCATCATCGGCGGCGGCGACTCCGCGGCGGCCGTGGAGAAGCTTGGCTTCGGCGATAAGATGACCCACATCTCGACCGGCGGCGGCGCGTCGCTCGAATTCCTCGAGGGACTCGAGCTCCCCGGCATCGCCTGCCTCCAGGATAAGTAATGCTTTCCCGCCAGCCGGAGAGCCGCACGGCTCTCCGGCTTTTCACCGATACAAATCATCAGAAAAACGGAGTATGGAGTATGAAGCCTTCTGTCAGGACCACCGTGATCGCAGGGAACTGGAAAATGAACATGACGCCGTCCGCGGCGCGGGATGCCGTGCGCGAGACCGCGGCGCTGACCGCCGGCAAGAGCGGATGCGAGGTCGTTTTGTGCGTGCCGTTCGTCGATATTCCGGCGGCGGTGGAAGCGGCGCGCGGCACGAACGTGAAGATCGGCGCGCAGAACGTGCATTTTGAGAAAAAGGGCGCCTTCACCGGCGAGATCTCCGCGGATATGCTGCTCGAGAGCGGCGCGGAATACGTGATCGTCGGCCACAGCGAGCGCCGGCAGTATTTCGGGGAAACGGACGAGACGGTGAACCGCCGCGCCAAGGCGGCGCTCGACGCCGGCCTCAAGGTGATCCTCTGCCTCGGCGAGGTGCTCGCCCAGCGGCAGGCGGGGATCACGGAGGAGATCGTCTCCCTTCAGACGAAGCTCGACCTTGCCGGGATCCCGGCGGAGCAGATGAAGGATCTCATCATCGCCTACGAGCCTGTCTGGGCGATCGGGACCGGGCTGACCGCGACGCCGGAGCAGGCGGAAGAGGTCTGTGCGATCATCCGCCGCGTCCTTGCCGGGCTGTATTCCCCCGCCGTCGCCGAGGCGACGACGATCCAGTACGGCGGTTCGATGAACGACGGGAACGCCGCGCAGCTTTTGGCGAAGGAGAACGTGGACGGCGGTCTGATCGGCGGCGCTTCGCTCGTTCCCGCGAAATTCGCGAAGATTGTCGACGCAGCGCAGTGAACGGACGCCGTTCCGACCGTTTCGGCAAATAATAAGGATCACGGGCGTCTGTCCCGTGATCCTTTTTTGCGGATACGCGAAAGCCGGGGAAGGGCGGTCCCTTCCCCGGCTTCGTTTTCCTTATCGGAACATGGCGAGTACCGCTTCGGGCGTCTGTACGCCGAGCAGCTGGCCGACGAGCGCGCCGTCCTTGAAGGCGAGCAGCGTGGGGATGCTCATGATCCCGAACTGCTGCGCGAGCGCGCCTTCCTCATCGACGTTGATCTTGCCGACCTTGAGTTCCGGATGCGCGGCGGCGATCTCGTCGACGATGGGCGACATCCGGCGGCACGGACCGCACCAATCCGCCCAGAAATCGACGAGCACCGGCTTGTCCGACGCGAGCACTTCCGATGCGAAGTTGGCGGCGGTCAGTGTGATGACCTGCATACGAATTCCTCCTTGATTTTGCTTACTCGTGTATTTTTCTTATTTGACGTTTTTCATGATCTTCGTCCCCAGCCGGAGAAAGACGATCAGCGCGGCGACGAGGACGATCACGGCGGCGGCGGCGCTCCACAGCCCCACGAGCGCGCTGAGCGCGGGGGCGAGCGCCGCGAGAGCGACCGCTTTCGCGAGCTGCGGCAAATACCGCGCGGCGTCCTGTTTTCTGACGGAGTGCCGTACCTGATACGGCAGCATCGAATAGTCCTTCGTCAGCGCCAGCACCCCCGCGTAGAGAAGTACGGCGGCGGCGAAGATCGCCATCAGGATCGAATATGCATACTCCATATTTTATCCTCCCGAACGGGTCCGGCGGCGGGAGATCTTATCGGATATCCTGGAGCACGCGCTCTGGCGGGTTGTCGAGCTGCTGCGGATTGCGCATGACGTTCTTCATGTATTTCAGACCGGAGGCGAAGTAGTAGCCGTCGCAGATCCGTTCGTCGGTGACGAAGGTCAGATCCATATACGGCTGCTTCTGGACCGTGCCGTCCGGTTCCACCTCGTACACGCGCTTCTTTGCGCCGAAAGCGCAGAAGAGCGGGCAGGTGCCGAAGTCGTACAGATGGTGATAGATCGGCGGGATACCGAGAGAGCCCATCGACGTGATGAAGAACGAGCAGTGGAAGGGAGAGACGTTGAGCAGAAAGCGCGGGATCAGTCCGAAGTAGTCGAGCATCTTCAGAAACCAGATGAGGAACTTGAGCAGCAGCGCCGGCACGTAGGAGAGCACGCTCACCGTGTCGTCGAAGTCTCCGCCCGGCTGGGAGCGGTACTCGGTGATGACGCCGTTCAGCTTCTCGTACACGTCGGCGATCGTCGCGTCCCGCGGCAGCGTGATCTTCACGACGGTGTCCGGCGATTCGAGCGTCATCTCCCGTTTGATGACGAGGGAGATCTCCACCTCGTCGCGCGTCCAGATCCGCTGCCCGCGGATGAAGCGGTTGAGCGCCGGACGCTCGGCGGTCGTGCGGATATAGGCGGCGATGAGCAGATGCATCATGCTGATGTTCGTCATGCCCTCGGCCTGCTTTTCTTTGAGGTACGACTCGAGCCGTGCGATCGGGATGCGGTCGGTGATCATGTTCTGGCTCCCGACGCGGTTGACCATGATGAACGGGACGAGTGTGGTCATCGCGGAGATGCTGCGCACGCGGCGTATGGTGGACTTCTTCTTTTTCTGCTTTTCCTTCTTTTCCGGTTTGTTTTCCGCCTCGCTGCCGGCGGTCACGGCGGCTTCGTTGTCTGGCAATCGGTCCACATCCTTCCGGGCGGGCGCTCCGACTGTCGGCGCGTCCGCTTCCTATTTTGTACACGGTACAGCAATATTATAACAAATCTCCGGCGGCTTGTAAACAGGAAAGATCAATGTTTTTTCCGTCCGCCGCCGATTTTTCGGGGGGATCGCGCCTTATTGCGCGGGTCGTCAGAGCAGAGAGCAGCCGCCGAGGACGTCCGGCTTATGCAGCATGCTGTCGGCGTCCGTGATCTCACGGATCACGCGGCAGGGGTTCCCCGCCGCGAAGGTATGCGGCGGGATGTCGCGGACGACGACGCTGCCCGCGCCGATCACGCAGCCCTCGCCGATCGTGACGCCGGAGCAGACGACGACGTTCGCGCCGAGCCAGCAGTCCCGCCCGATGACGACGGGGCGCGCGTAGCAGAGGCGGCGCGGCTCGCCCGCCTCATTGCGCATCATGCGCCGCTCGTCGGCGATCATCGGATGGATGGGCGTGACGATGGTGACGTTCGGACCGAAATTGCAGTCGTCGCCGATGGTGACCGAGGCGTCGTCCTGCACCGTCAGGTTGAAGTTCGCGAAGAAGCGGCGGCCGATGCGGGTGTGGACGCCGTAGTGGAAGAAGATCGGTCCCTGCAGAAAACTGCCCTCGCCCAGCTCGCCGATCAGCGCGCCGAGGATCTCCGCCCGGCGCTCCGTTTCGTTCTCATAGGTCTTATTGTAATCGGTGTTCAGATTGTGCGCGCGGAGCTTGATCGCCTTGAGCTCCGGGTCTCCCGGCCAGAACAGCGTTCCGGCGGCGATCTTTTCTTCTTCTCTCATGGCTGTCCTCCTCTTATTCCGGATCGCGGGGCGATCCCTCTTTGATCTTGCGGATGGTCTCGCGGATGGCGCCGAGGCGCACGGGATCGGCGAGCACCTTCTTCGTCGCGTACAGGCTCATGTTGCCGAAGGTATATGCGGTGCGGTAGTATTCCTCCGTGCTCGGGTGATCCGTGTCGACGAGCGCGCCGAAGCCGACGGCGTGCGCGATCCGCGCGCGTACCCGCATGACGGAGACGGCGGCTTCGTCCGGAAGGAAGAAATCGTTGAGGCGCGTCATGTCGTACAGCGGCGCGAAATACGGGTTGGCGACCTGAAGATCGAGCAGACACTCGGGCTTGACTCGCTTGGCGGTGTCGTGGATGAGGCGGTACAGCTCGTACAGATACCGCATCCCGTACAGCCGCTCGGCGCACTGCGCGGGACCGGCGAGCGGCACCTGACCGGTGAAGTCGAGTTTGATGCCGTCCGCGTCCAGATCGTCCGCGCCGTGGCCGAACATGCGCGCAAAGCACCGCTCCAGCCGACGGATATACTTCGGATTGCGCGGGTCGAGGAGGCGGAGATCCCCGGTGATATACACCTCGTCGTCCGGGAGACCGTCCGGCTTGACGCAGATCCAGAGAAGCACCCGCCGACCCTTCTCGTGACAGCGGCGGATGAAGCCGCGCAGGTCCGGCCAGCGTTCGGTATTCACGTCCCATACGCCGTAGGACATGCCCCAGAAGTCGTCGATCGTCAGGATATCCCAATCGACTCCCGCGCCGTCGAGCCGTTCGACGTATTCCTCATACGCCTTTTGCGTACAGCCCTGACCGCCGCCCGCCTGCGCCGCCCAGCCGCAGGTCATGACGCCGTGCCACCAGTCCGCCTCCTCCCGGCGCGGCGGCTCGAGCTTGCCCATCGAAACGAGCGTCCGGGCGTGATCCTTCAGCGCGGCGAACGGATCGGCGGCGCCGAAGCGGAAAACGAGCGGGGGGAAGCGGTATCCGCCGGTGAACTCCGGACGGCCGCTGTAATCGAGAGAGAAGCCGATATCGCCCGCCGTCCCCGGATCGGTCGAGAATCCGGTGAAAAGGAGCTCGTCGACGGTCGGCGCGGGGAAGACGGACATCCACTCGCCGCCGCGCAGGCGCAGCGGGAAGCAGAACGGCGCGGGGGAGAACCACCAGTCGCCGGTGCTGCCCGTCGTGACCGGGACGCGGAGGGTCGTGTACTGCATCGCGTGCACGCAGGGATTCGGATTGAAGACGGCGTCCGCTTCGATGAAGCTGCGGCGGTCCTCGCCGAGGGATGCCCAGCGGGCGCGGCGGAGTGTCAGCGTTCCCTCGAAGCGGTAGTCCGCCTCTAGAACGATCCGGTCGCGGAAGAATACGACGCGGTATTCGTACTCGCCGCCGGCGAAGGACTTCGCCCGGAAGACGAGCGTATGAGACGCGCCCTCATCGTCGCCGGGGGAAAGAAAGCGGCAGTTCTCCGGATCCCACCGGAAGGGGGCGGCGAAGGTCGCCGGGTCGGGTCGGTGCGCCGCGTCCTCCGCATCGCACCAGGCGCCGATCGTCAGCGCCATCCGTTCCGGGTCCGTGCTTTCCGGATCCGGCGCGTATACGAGCAGCCGTTCCGGGGCGGACTGTTCCCACCGCGCGCGGTACACGTCGGTGGACACGCAGATATGGCGCACCTCCTCGTGCGTTTCGAGCGCGTGCCAGAAGGGGATATACTGGATCTTGAACATCGTGAGTCTCCTTTCGGTGATACCGTTCTGTATGACGGCGTATGACCTTCTGTTTTCAGAGGTCGATGACGTCGCCGTCGCCGAGGATCCTCCAGCGCAGACCGGGGATGGCGGAGAGCAGCGTCTTCTGCTCCTCGGGATGATCGAGAATGTCCCGTCCGTGATGCAGGAACGCGAGGAGCCCGGGCGCTCTGCCTTCGGCGACGAGGCGACGCGCGACGTCGGCGGGATGATGATGTCCCGTCTCGTGCAGCAGCACGTCACAGCCGTCGAGCAGCGGCGCGTAGTCCTCGTACCCCGCCGTATCGCCGGTGTAGACGATCTTTTTCCCGTCCGCCTCCGCGGTGAAGCCGAAGGCGCGCCACGGTTCCCCCTCCCTGTGCGCCAGGTGGCGTGTGTGGAGCGCCGTCACGGTCAATCCGTCCTCCTCGAACACCGTTCCGTCCTCGATGAGGTGCGGTTCTATGGCGAAGGGAGGCGAGGAGCCGAATTCGGTGAGCGAAAGCAGCGCGTTCACGGCGTCCCACGCCCGCAGATCGGGCAGATGGAGACGGATCGTCTTCCCGTCCATCCCGCCCAAGCGGCGGTTCAGCTTGCCGACCGTCCAGAGCAGATGGGGAAGCCCGCCGATGTGATCCATGTGCGTGTGGCTGATGACGATACGGCGGATCGTGCGCAGATCGAGCCCCGATACGTGCGCCGTGTAGGCGCAGCATTCTCCCGCATCGAACCAGTACAGCCCGCCGTGCCGTTCCACGGCGAACGCCGTGTGATGCCGTCCGGGCATCGGCTCGGTCCCGGAACAGCTGCCGAGTATATGGATCCTCACCGTTCCACTTCCTTTCGTGTGTCCGTTGTCGTTTGTTTCAAACGCTTTCGGCTTCATCTTGTTCTGTAACCTGTCCCATAACCCCCGGTCAAACGCTTCCCACCGCACCTTGTCTTGCTTTTGTTCCAAAGTTTTCGCAAGGGGGCTGCAGAACGCGCGAGCGCGTTCTGCGGGGGGAGCCTTTTTCAAAAGGCACCCCCGTCGTATCCCCTATAGCTTGATCCGTATCTCGCCGCAGGAGAGGGCGGCTTCCGTGCCGTCCGGGCGGCGGACGAGGAGGCGGCATTCCCCGTCGATGCCGCGCACGAAGACGTCCGTTTCCGTACCGTCCGCGGCGGCGGCGCGCACCGTCCGGCCGACGGCGAGGCAGCGCCGTGCGTATTCGTCCCGATGGCTGTTTTCCGCAAGACCGGCGTACAGCGGGATCAGTTCCCGCTCGACGGCGCAGAGCAGGCGCGCGCGGAGCCCCGGCACCGGGGCGGGGCATACGGCGCCGGCAACGTCGGCGATCTCCGGCGGAAATCCGCCCGGCGGCGGGCAGACGTTGATGCCGATGCCGAGGACGGCCCACGCGAGGGAGCCGTCCGGCGCGAGCGCGGATTCCGTCAGGATCCCGCACGCCTTCTTATTGCCGACGAACACGTCGTTCACCCATTTGACGGCGCACGGCACGCCGGCCTCCGCCTCCACGGCGCGGCAGACGGCGACGGCGGCGGCGGTCGTCAGGCGGATCGCCTCGGCGGCCGGGAGCGCCGGGCGGAGCACGAAGCTCATATACAGCCCGCATCCGGCGGGGGAGAAAAACGTGTGCCCGCGCCGTCCGCGTCCTGCCGTCTGCATCCCGGCGGCGATGAGCGTACCGTGCGGAGCGCCGCCCTCGGCCGCTTCTTTTGCGCGCGTATTCGTGGAATCCGTCGCTTCCAGCAGAATAAAGGGCGCGCCGGGGGCGAGCGGGGTGCGGAGACGGAGCACGTCCGCCTCGCGCAGCGGATCGGCTTCAAAGATCGGCATGGGCGGCAGGACTTCCTTTCGGTTCGGGGATCGGCGGATCGGCGCTTCTTTTTGCAAAATGCCGCCGCGGCGGCGAAAAAGCGTCTTGCAAAACGTCGAGGAGTGTGGTATCATATACGATAGACGCGCATGCGCGGATCCGATATCTATATTATATCTGCCCGAGCGGGGATTTGCAAGACGTGCGCGCCGATTTCCGCCAAAAACGGAGAAAGAAGGAAAAACCGATGCCGATTACCGATTTCCTGGAGAGGAATGCCCGTCTGTACCCGATCGACGTGGCGCTGACGGAGATCACCCCGCAGAATCAGCCCGAGGGACAGGTCACCTGGCGCGAGGCGAATCTGATCGAGACCGCGGAGGGCGAGGAATACAGCCGCCAGATCACATGGCATAAATTCGACGAGATGGCGAACCGCTTCGCGAACCTGCTCTTCACGCGCGGCGTGAAGCGCGGCGACAAGGTGGCGATTCTGCTCATGAACTGCCTCGAATGGCTGCCCGTCTATTTCGGGATCCTGAAGACCGGCGCGCTCGCCGTGCCGATGAACTACCGCTATTCCGCCGAGGAGATCCGCTACTGCGCACAGCTTGCGGACTGCTCGATGATGGTGTTCGGGCCGGAGTTCATCACGCGCCTCGAAGAGGTGCGCGGGCAGCTTCCGGATATCCGGGAGTATTTCTTCGTCGGAAAGAAGGACGAGACGCCCGCGTTCGCCGACCACTATCTTTCTATGATTTATTTCTGCGCGCCGACGCCGCCTCCGGTGGAGATCCGCGACGAGGATGACGCCGCCATCTATTTCTCCTCCGGGACGACCGGCTTCCCGAAGGCGATCCTCCACAACCACGCGGCGCTCGTTGCCTCGTGCAAAACGGAGCAGGCGCATCACGGGCAGAAGCGCGGCGACGTATTCCTCTGCATACCGCCGCTGTACCACACCGGCGCGAAGATGCACTGGTTCGGCAGTCTGATCTCCGGGTCCCGCGCGGTGCTGCTCCGCGGCGCGAAGCCGGAGTGGATCCTCCAGTGCGCGTCGGAGGAGAAGGCGACGATCGTCTGGCTCCTCGTGCCGTGGGCGCAGGATATCCTCGACGCGATCGACCGCGGCGACGTGAAGCTGTCGGATTACCGGCTCGACGCGTGGCGGCTCATGCACATCGGCGCGCAGCCGGTGCCGCCGAGCCTGATCCGCCGCTGGAAGAAGGTCTTCCCGAAGCATGAATACGACACGAACTACGGACTGTCCGAGTCGCTCGGACCGGGCTGCGTCCATCTCGGCGTGGAGAACATCGACCACGTCGGCGCGATCGGCAAAGCCGGTTACGGCTGGGAGACGCGGATCGTGGACGAGCACGGCGCGGACGTGACGCGCGGCGAGGTCGGCGAGCTTGCCGTCCGCGGACCCGGCGTGATGCTCTGCTACTACAAGAATCCTGCCGCGACCGAGGAGGTCAAGCGGGGAGAGTGGCTCCTCACGGGCGACATGGCGCGGGAGGACGAAGAAGGCTTCATTTATCTGGTCGACCGCAAGAAGGACGTGATCATCACCGGCGGTGAGAATCTGTATCCGGTGCAGATCGAGGATTATCTGCGCGCGCATGACAAGATCAAGGACGTGGCGGTGATCGGTCTGCCGGACGCCCGTCTCGGCGAGATCGCCGCGGCGATCATCGAGGTGAAGGAAGGCATGACGATGACGGAGGACGAGGTGAACGAATTCTGTCTCGGGATGCCGCGCTACAAGCGCCCGCGGAAGATCATTTTCGCGTCCGTGCCGCGCAATCCGACCGGGAAGATCGAGAAGCCGCGTCTGCGCGAGACGTACCGCGCGTCCCGCCTCGTGGAAGCCGAAACGACAAAGTAAAGGGGGCGAAGCCCCCGTTGCCGCAATTACCTCCTCAGCGGGAGCGGGAGACAGCCCTCCCGGGGGGGAGTAAGGCGGAGAAATGCCGGGGCAAAGCTCCGAGAGTTTATTTGATTCGGGGGCAAAGCCCCCGTTGCCGCAATTGCTTCTTCAGCGGGAGCGTGAGACAGCTCTCCCTGATATAGCAGGAGCGGATTTGACGATCCGGGAGCGCACACGGCGCCCGCCGAATGACCCGGCTCAGGCTTGACGCCTATGACTTACGATCCTTCGCGAGATGATTCTCCCCCGTTTGCCCCTGTCCCCGATCGGGGGACTTGGGGTGCTCCCCCGCCGCTGCACGTTTGGCTGCCGAGGGGGGCGGGGGATCCGGGCCGTCAGACCCCGTTACGGGATCCCCCCGGCGGGATGATTCACAAGAAGGGCGGGGAGCCCTTCTTGTGCGCCGTCCGCACAGGACAAAAAAACGATATTTGATCGGAACACCTACGGGTTCCGACAGCATATCTCCTTCCGGGCGGCGCTCGCCGCCCCCCATTTCCTCCCCGCAGGAGAGGCGAAGATCAAATTAAAGTACCACAGAAAAGAGAAAAGCCATGAAAAAACTGCTGATCGGCAACGAGGCGCTTGCCCGCGGATTCTACGAGGGCGGGATCGGTCTCGTATCCAGTTATCCGGGCACGCCGTCGACGGAGATCACGGAATGTCTCGCCGAGTACCGTGATATCGCCTCCGAATGGGCGCCCAACGAAAAGGTGGCGACGGAGGTCGCCTTCGGCGCGTCGCTCGGCGGGAAACGTTCCGTCTGCGCGATGAAGCACGTTGGGCTGAACGTCGCCGCGGATCCCGTGTTCACGATGTCCTATACCGGCGTCAACGCCGGGATGGTGCTCTGCGTCGCCGACGATCCGGCGATGCATTCTTCGCAGAACGAGCAGGACTCCCGCCATTACGCGATCGCGGCGAAGCTGCCGATGCTCGAGCCGGCGGATTCCGGCGAGGCGTACGCGTTCGCGCGCGCGTCCTTCGCGCTCTCCGAGCGCTTCGACACGCTCGTGATGATGCGCATGTGCACGCGCATCGCGCACTCGCAGTCGATCGTGGAGATCGGCGAGAGGGAGGAGGCGCCCGCGCGTCCGTATACGAAGGACCCGAAAAAATATATCATGATGCCCGCCTACGCGAAGGCGCGCCATCCGGTCGTCGAGGCGCGGACGGCGGCGCTGACGGAATACGCGGAGGATTGCCCCTTCAACCGCGTGGAGAAGGGGACGGACCGCTCTCTCGGCATCATCACGTCCGGCACCTGCTATCAGTATACGAAGGAAGTCTTCGGCGACCGCGTGCCGGTGCTCAAGCTCGGCATGGTGAATCCGCTCCCGCCGAAGATGATCCGTGATTTCGCCGCCTCCGTCGATCGGCTCGTCGTGATCGAGGAACTCGACGGCGTGATCGAGACCTTCTGCCGGACGCTGGGACTCGCGGTGGAGGGCAAATCGCTCTTTTCGCCCATCGGCGAATATTCGCAGGCGGTGATCGCGCGCGCGTTCGGGCTTCCGGAAAAGGAATACGTGCCGGCGCTGTCCGAGCTGCCCGGCCGCCCGCCGATGATGTGCGCGGGATGTCCGCACCGCGGCATGTACTACGTGCTCGCGAAGAACAAGGTGACGGTGCTCGGCGACATCGGCTGCTACACGCTCGGCGCGCAGCCGCCGCTGAACGCGGTGGACTCCGTGCTCTGCATGGGCGCGTCCGTCTCCGGTCTGCACGGCTTCAACCGCGTCGGCGGCAGCGAGACGGAGAAAAAGACGGTCGCCGTGATCGGGGATTCGACTTTCATGCACTCCGGCGTGACCGGGCTGATCGACATCGCCTACAACGGCACGAATTCCACGGTCATCATCCTCGACAATTCGATCACCGGCATGACGGGACACCAGCAGAACCCGACGACGGGGCTCGATATCCACGGCGATCCGGCGGGGAAGATCGATCTCGAAGCGCTTTGTCACGCGATCGGCATCCGCCGCGTGCGCGTCGTCGATCCGTACGACCTCGCCGCGTGCGACGCGGCGCTGAAGGAGGAACTGGCGGCGGAGGAACCGTCCGTCATCATCTCGCGCCGTCCGTGCGTTCTGCTCAAGAACGTGAAGAAGAATCCGCCGCTCGCGGCGGACGCGGACAAGTGCCGCGGCTGCCGGTCGTGCATGCAGCTCGGCTGCCCGGCGATCAGCTTCAAGGGCAAAAAAGCGGTGATCGACGCGACGCTGTGCGTCGGCTGCGGCGTGTGCCGCCAGAAGTGCGCGTTCGACGCGATCGGCTGAGGATGCGGCGGCTCGTCTTCGGGATCTTTTCCGATTACCACCTGTGGCGGGGCAGCCACCCGCAGTCCGCCGCTCCGCTCGAAGAGATCGTGCGCCGCGCGCACGAGGGCGGCGCGTCGTTTCTGATCCACTGCGGGGATCTGTGCCACAACGCGCCCGACGAGCCCGCGGTGCGGACCGTGCTGCGGGAGAATCCGTTCGGCATGCCGGTGTACGGCTGCCTCGGCAATCACGAGCTGGAGGATGCGGGGTCGCTCGAAGCCGTGCTCGCCGCCTACGGGATGCCGTCGCCGTATTATTTCACGGACAGACCGGAGGGTTTCCGCGTGATCGTGCTCGACACGAATCACGGAAAGGGATCGGACGGAGCGCTGTGCCATTATCCGCCGTATGCCAAAAGGCTGCCGGACGGCGACCGTCTCGGCGGCGCGCAGCTCGATTGGCTCGAGGAGGCGGTCCGTACTTCGCCGCTGCCGTGTCTGCTCTTTTCGCACGCGTCACTGGAGGAGCCGGCGGGATCGCCGGACGGCGCGCGCGTGCGGGCGCTGATCCGGGAGGAGAACGCGCGCCGTCCCGGTCGCGTGCTCCTCTGCGCGAACGGACACAATCATACGGACAGCCTTCGCCTCCGCGACGGCGTTCTGTGGTTCGACGTGAACGCGGCGCTCCTTCTCTACTGGTCGCGGACGATCAATCCGGGACTGCCCGAGGATTTCCGCGCGTCCGCGCGGATGGCAGGCAACTACGCGTATGCGAGCGAGCCGCTTTCGGCGCTCGTGGAGATCGCGGAGGAGGCGGATCGTTGGACGATCCGCGTGCGCGGCCGCGAAAGCACGTATCTTTTCGGCGCGCCGCCGGATCCGATGGGCGGGGACGTCCCGAACGGTTTCGGGCGCCTGCCGTCGCCGCGCATTTCCTCCGGCGCGTGGGATATATCGAAAAAACCGATCTGACAGAACGAATCTGAACGAATCTGATAGAATGGAGAATTTCCGCCATGGTGAAAAGCGTTATGATCGTCGGCGTCGGAGGGCAGGGCTCCCTGCTCGCCTCCAAACTGCTCGGACGTCTTCTGACGGAGGAAAAATACGACGTCAAGGTGTCCGAGGTACACGGCATGAGCCAGCGGGGCGGCTCGGTCGTGACGTACGTGAAATTCGGAGAGAAAGTGTACTCGCCCATCGTCGATCTCGGCGAAGCGGATTACATCGTTTCCTTTGAGAAGCTGGAGGCGGCGCGGTACGCGCCGTACCTGAAAAAGGGCGGGCGGATCATCGTCAATACGCAACAGATCGATCCGATGCCGGTCATCACGGGGGCGGCGCAGTATCCGTCCGACGTGCTCGAGCGGCTCGCCGCCGAGGGGATCGAGGTGGACGCGGTCGACGCGCTCGCGCTCGCCGAGAAGGCGGGATCCGCGAAGACGGTCAACATCGTGCTGATGGGACGGCTCGCCCGCTGCTTCTCCATCCCGCCGGAGAAGTGGCTCGCCGCGATCGAGGCGACCGTCGCGCCGAAGTTCGTCGAGTGGAACCGGAGTGCGTTCCGGCTCGGATACGAGGCGTAAGAGATAGTGAGAACGGGGACTGAACCGTGCACGTACTGTATATCATCTTTTTGATCCTGACGATCCTGATCGGCGCGCCGACGCTCGTGTTTGCCGTTCGGCTGATGAGCTGGAACAGCAGAATAACGAAAAAAACACAGGGGAAAATCTACAGTTATCCGACGGTGGAAGGCGGATCGTTTTTCCAGGATACTTTTTTCGTGAATTATCCGAATTACGAGTTTTTCGTTGACGGCAAAGAGTACTTGTCCGCCCTGAAATTTGCGCACGTCAAGCTGGTGGATAAGAAAGAAGACGGCCGCGTCGTTTTTGACGGCTCCGGGAAACCGAAGCAAAAGATCTATCTGTACGTGGAAGACCGCGTGGCGGACGAAGGTCCGATACGAAAAGCTTTTCCGTCTAAGTCTGTGGCGGACGTGTACTATGACCCGGAGGATCCGGAACATAATTACGCGATCCGGCGGCCGCACGAGCATCCGGCGTTCCGCTTCTTTCTGCTCCTCACCGCCGTAAATATCGCGCTGACGGTGCTGTTCCGTTATCTGAGTCAGACGTAAAGAAGCCGTTTCCCGCCCGGAACGGAAAACAGGCGCGCCCGCTGCGGCCGCGCCTGTTTTTGTTTTGCAAAGCGATGATCGCCCCGCCGAGGCGGATGCCTTGACGGGGCGTTTTTGCGTGGGATGCGGTGCCATCACGTCTCCGCCTTCTTCTTTCCCGTCAGAAGATCGCTCAAGCGGGAGAGCAGGAGCGTGAGCGGCGTGGCGAGCACCAGCGCGAGACAAAAATTGGCGATCATGTGCGTGACGTCGAACGGCAGCCCGGAGACCGTGTAGGCGACGGCGGTCTTCCAACCGCCGCGTACCAGCCACGGGATCGCGGTGAGCGCGCCGAACGCCATGCCGTACGCGCCGGACAAAACGGCCCACAGCACGGTGGAGATCACGATGCGGCGGGGCTCGGCGGGCACGGCGCCCGGAAAGAGCATGACGAGCCCCCACAAAATGAACCATATGTAGAGGTACGAGACGAACCAGATGCCGAAGCCGTAAAGAAGCCCCTCAAGCAGCACGAACACGGCGATGCCGGGGACAGCGTACTGCCGGAACACCCGCGTCCATACGATGATGAAAAGCGTGACCACCTCAATGTTGGGCAGCGGGGCGAGCGCGACCTGCGAGGCGAAGAGGAGCGCGCCGAACAGGGCGCCGAGCACGAGCCGCAGGATCCGCACGTGGATCGCGGAGACGGCGCGCATCAGAAGTCGTAGCCGACCGTCAGCGTGAGCTCAAAATGATCGCCGTCGGCGATCGGCGTCGAATCGGCGCCGGTGAAGAGCGTTTCGCCGCCCTTCGTGATGCACCACCACTCCTGATTCGCTTCATTGGCGGTGATGCCGTCGACGGTCTTGATGTAGATGCCGTATTCGCTCTCGTCGCCCGCGATCAGCTTCTCCTGATCGAGCGCGCCGCGCAGGAATTCGGCGTCCGTGTGGATCGTCACGGTCTTCGTCGTGGTCGTCTCACCGGCGGGCGTGACGATGTCCACCGTGATCGTTTTTGCGCCCTGCCGGGTCTCTTTCTTGCCGCAGCAGGTCAGTGCCATAGCCGCGATCAGCACCGCAAAAACAACGAGACAGAACCGGAACGCATGCGATGTTCTGTTCATGTTTTTTCTTCCTTTCTTTTTGATTGTGGATCTGCCGGCACGTGCGGCTGCGGCACGGGGCCGCCCGACGCTCGCGGATACCGCACAACGGAAGTACACCTCCGCGGAGCAAAGTCTTTCGGCTGAGGGGCATGGTCCGTCTCCGTCTTCCCACGCCAACGGCGCAGTGACAGCGGTATCCGCGGCGGATACCGGGAAACGGACGTCCCATCACGGCGACGGGTTCGCGGCGGATTCGCACCGCCTTCCTTTTTCTCCTGTCCGGCAACAAAAGTATAGCATGACGGTGCGCGTTTGTCAAGTGTTCCGGCACCGTATAAAAAAAGCACAAAAGACCGCCCGGCCGCTTGGACGAAATGACAAAATTCGGGAAATCGCGCCGCGGCTCTTTACAAAGGGCGCGATTTGTGGTATCCTATTACAAGAAAAACAGATCTTTAAGAGCGGTACAGAGATGCCGACAAGATTCGATCATAACAGCCCCGCCGCAGCGGGGGAATCTTGTCGCGGGACAGGATTTTTTTTTGGGATTTCGCGCCGGAGCGGCGCGCGGGGGCGGGGACATGTTTCAGTTCAAAGCGCAGATCATGGACGAAGGCGCCGTCGTGCGCGCCATGAAGCGGATCTCCTATGAGATCCTTGAGCAGAACCGCGGCCCCGAAAAGCTCATCCTCGTGGGGATCCGCCGCCGCGGCGTGCCGCTGGCGGAGATGATCGCCGCGAACATCGCGCGGACGGAAAACGCCGTGATCCCCGTCGGTCAGCTCGACATCACCTTCTACCGCGACGATATCACCGAGAAAAAGAACACGGAGCCCGTCGTCGGCGCGACGCGGATCCCCGCGGACATCACCGGGATGCACGTCGTGCTCGTGGACGACGTGATCTACACGGGACGCACCGCCCGCGCCGCCATCGACGCGCTGATCGCGCTCGGCCGCCCGGCCGCCGTCCGGCTCGCCGTCCTCTGCGACCGCGGCCATCGGGAGCTGCCGATCCGCGCCGATTATATAGGAAAGAATCTCCCCACCTCGCAGTCGGAGATGGTCGTGGTCCGCATCCCGCCCTACGACGAGGATATCTGCGTCCAGCTCCATGAAAGAGTCCCCTGCGGCAACGCGCCGAAAACATAAATATTCAGGAGGAAATGATCTTGAAACTCGTCTACAACGTCAAAGACAAGCCCCCGGTCGGTCAGACCATCGTCTTCGCGTTCCAGCAGCTTTTGGCGATTCTTGCGGCAACGATTGCGGTACCGGCAATCGTTGAAAACGGCATGTCTCAGTCCGCCGCGCTCTTCGGCGCCGGTGTCGGCACCATCGTATATCTGCTTTTCACCAAATTCAGAAGTCCGGTCTTCTTGGGCTCTTCATTCGCCTTTCTGCCTTCCATGACGGCGGCATTCAGCGGCGCCTATGCGAATTCCGTCGGCGGATATGCCGGCCTTCTTCTCGGTGCGGCCTTCGCAGGCATCGTCTATGTGGTCATTGCGCTGGTAGTTAAATTCGCCGGCGTCAAATGGATCGACAAATTAATGCCCGCGGTCGTCATCGGACCGACTGTCGCCATTATCGGTCTCTCTCTGGCCGGAAACGCCATTGGCGACGCGGTCGGTAAAAAGGTTGAGGGTGCGAAATGGGACGGGGATGCTTCCGCTTGGATCATGAATCCGAAGGCCTGGATATGCCTCATCTGCGCGATCGTAACGCTCGTCGTTGTCATCCTTTGCTCTGTCTACGGCAAGAAAATGATGAAACTCATCCCCTTCATCATCGGTATCGTGGCCGGTTATATCGTCGCGACGATTTTCACGCTCATCGGAAAGGGAGTCGGCAATGAGGCTTTGATCATCATCGACTTCTCCAAGTTCGCGGATATGCAATGGTATCCGGATTTTACTTTTCTGAAAGCATTTCAGGGCTTCAAAGATCTGACAGGCGAATATATTGCTTCCATTGCGGTTGCTTACATTCCGGTCGCATTCGTCGTTTTCGCGGAGCACCTTGCAGATCATAAAAATCTTTCCACCATTATTGATCAGGATCTGACCAAGGATCCGGGCCTTCACAGAACGCTCCTCGGCGACGGCGTCGGTTCCATTGCGGGCGCCTTCTTCGGCGGCTGCCCGAACACGACCTACGGCGAGTCCATCGGCTGCGTCGCAATCACCCGTAATGCCTCTGTTATCACGATCCTTTGCACGGCTATTCTGGCGATCGTTGCTTCCTTCTTCGCACCCTTCGTTACCTTCCTTGCCACTATTCCCGGCTGTGTCATGGGCGGTGTCTGCATTACCCTGTACGGTTTCATCGCCGTCTCCGGTCTGAAGATGCTTCAGAAGGTCGATCTGAACGACAACAGAAATCTCTTTACGGCATCCGTCATTCTGATCGTCGGCATTGGCGGCATGGCACTTCTGATCGGGCAGATAAAATTGACTGCTATCGCCTGCGCGCTCATCCTCGGTATCCTGACGAACTGGATGCTCTCCGGCAAGAAGGATAAGGAAGAAAAAGCGGCGGACGAGAAATGATCCGTGTTTTCGGGAAGGACGCCTCGCACGGGGCGTCCTTTTCCGCTTTATCGCGTTTTTGCAGGGAACATTTTCGGGATCTGCGCGTCTAACGGGCAGTATGATCCGGAAAGGTAGGAAAACGATCATGAAAAACAGCAGTATCCGCAGACTCGGCGCCGTGCTTCTGGCGCTGGTGCTCTGCCTGCCGCTCGTCGCCTCCTGCGCGCCGGGAACGCCCGGCGCGGGCGGCGGGACGGACGTCGCAGGGAAGGGAGAGAACACGACGGTGCCCGTTCTTCATACGCACACGGCCGCCGCGGCCGGGATCCCCGCCGCGCTGCGGTCGCTCACGGTCTCCAATGCCACGGAGGTCGGAGGCATCATCGGCACGGACAGCGCTTTTACGGTGACGACGGCGGAGGCGACGGACGCCGAGACGCTCGCCCGGTACCTCACCGTCACGCCGTCGGCGGACTGGGAGATCACCGGCGAGGGGACGGAGTTTACCATGCGCCCGCGCACGGCGCTGGAGGCGAACACCGTGTACCGCTTCCGCATCGCCGATCCGGAGGAGACGGCGCCTTCGCTGCTTTCCCCCGCCGCCTTCGTCTTCCAGACGGAGGACGTGCCGCGCGTCGCCTCCGTCTTCCCGGCGGACCGCGCGACGGACGTCCCGGTCAATACGGGGATCGAGTTCACTTTCAGCGAGCGCCTGTCCGATAAGGCGGATCTCGCGCGTTTCGTGACGCTCGAACCCGCCGTTTCGTTCCGCGTGGAGCTGTACGCGCACGGGCTCACCTTCGCCGTGATCCCGACGGAGCCGCTCCCCGAGGGAGAGACGGTGACGGCGACTCTCGCGCCCGGCGTGCCGCTGGCAAGCGGGAGGACGGTGACCGTCGGCGCGTCGACGACCTTCCGCACCGCGTATACGGTGCCGGAAAAGTCGTTCACCTTTTCGTATTCCTTGAGAGAGCTGACCGTCCGGCCGGAAGAACAGGCGACGCTCGGCTATTCCGTCTATTATTCCGGCGAGGCGGCAAAGGACGCCGAGGTCCGGTCGTCCGTCGACGTGACCGTATACCGCTACGCGGACGCGGCGGCGGCCGCCGCCGCGCTGCTCGACTATGAGAAGCGCGCGGGCGACGACGCCGTTCCCGGCCGCGAGGTCGTCTTCCCCGTCGAGGGACTGAAGAAAGTCGGCACGTACACGCTCGATGCGGAGTGCGTCTTCAGTCAATACTGGAACAACAGCGGCAACATCCGGTGTTCGTTCACGCTGCCGTCCCTCGGCGCGGGCTGCTATCTGATCGTGTACGACGCCGAAGGCGCGCTCGGCAAGGAGGAGTTCTCCTTTGCCGGACGGCAGGCGATCGTGCAGGTGACGGATATCTCCGTCTCCACCGTCGCCGCCGGCGACGATCTCGTCGTGTGGCTCCAGCGGGACGGGCAGCCGTGCGCCGGCGCGTCCGTCGACGCGTCGCTGTACAGCCGCGTCGTCGGCTGGAACCTCACGGCGCCCGCGGAGGGCGAGGAGGAGATCGTTTCCGTCTCCGCCGCGGCGGACGGGAACGGACTCGTCCGGCTCGGCACCGGCGGGCGGAACGCGGCGCTCCTCGTCGTGAAGACGGGCGACGATTCCCGTTGCGTCTGCGTGCAGAACAGCGCGAAGGACAACGTGCGGCGGCGCGTGTACCTGTACACGGACCGCGAGGAATACTTCCCGACGGACCGCATCTCCTTCTGGGGCGTCGTGACGCCCGCCGCCGGGCTCGATTCGCTCACGTATTCCTCGAACGCCGCGGACGGCGGCCGCGTGAGCGTGTCGGAGGACGGCACGTTCAGCGGCAGCCTCTCCTATGCGGACTACGTCGGATACGGCGTCAGCCTCACCTTCACCGACGCGGACGGGAACGCGCTCCTCTCGGCGTACAAGACGATATCGCGGGAGGAGAAGCCGGTCTACACGGCGTCGCTCTCCTTTGATAAGAACTATTACCGCCGCGGCGAGACGGTGACGGCGACGCTGCGCGCGACGTTCTTCGACGGGACGCCGGCCGGCGGGATGCGTTTTCTCTACAACGCGTACGGCTTCGGTTCCGGCGAAGTCACGACGGACGAAGACGGCTGCGCGGTGATCGCGCTGCACGAGACGTCGCTGGACCCGCGCTCGACGGATCCCGTGCGGGGCTGGGTCTACTGCGAGCTGATCGGCGACGAGATCTCCTCGCTGTACGTAAACGGGAGTTTCCTGTATTTCCACAGCGACCGGATCCTTGAGACGGAACGGACGGCGGACGGCATCCGCATGACGCTGTACGCGCTCGACACGACTGCTCTCGACGACCCGGAGACGTGGGAGGAGTACAGCCGCAATACGTATTCCTTCGACCGCGCGCTCCTGCGCGGCGCGCCGGAGGAGGGGACGGTCTCCTACACGCTGCGCCGCTACTGGACCGAGCGCGTCTCCACGGGCACCTACTACGATCCGGTCGAGAAGGTGACGCGGGAAACGTTCGAGTACCGGGAGCACGAGGAGTACCTTGAAAAAGACGGGAGCAAACGCTTCGTCAACGGGGAACTGCTCCTTCCGTACGTGACGGATCCGATCGAGGGATCGCGCTACCAGTACGAGATCTGGTTCTGCGAGAACGGGCGCTCGTATCCGTACTACCAGAGCGCGGTGCGGTACGAATACGAGCAGACGCCGGACGATGACGCGCCGACCTTCTCGCTGTACGTCCTCCGCGAGGACGGCACGGGATCCGCGTCGTACGGCCGCGGCAGCTTCGTGCCCGGTGAGGCGGCGCGCTTCACCGTACTGTACGGCGACAAGCCGTACACGGAGGGCAAGGTGCTCTTCGTGACGGCGTCGCCGGACGGGATCGTCGGCACGGCGGTCTCGGCGGACGCGAGCGCGGAGATCGCCTTCGACGGCGCGCTCGTCCCGAACGGGCGGCTCGTCGCGCTCGTCTCCGACGGCGTGACGGATCCGGCGGCGTTCACCTACGATCTGACCTACGATTACGAGAAACTCAACCAGCTCACGGTGACGCTGACGCCTTCGGCGGAGAAGGCGCTGCCGGGCGAGACCGTCGATACCGCCGTGGAGGTCCGTCTGCCGGACGGGACGCCGCTCGCGGGCGCGGAGGTGGTCCTCAGCGTCGTCGACGAGGCGGACTTCGCGCTGCGGCAGCAGACGCTGGAGCCCTCGACGCCGCTGTCGGCGCTCATCGCGTTCCGTTCCGTCAATACGTCCGTGAACGGCCGCTACTCCGTCCTCGACGACGTTCGCTTCTACGGGGACGGGATACGCAACGGATCGAAGAGCGGCGGGATGTACATGGACGGCGCTCAGATGGAAGCGGAGATGCCGACGGCCGTTGCCAACGACACCGGCATGGGAGGCGGCGACGAGGGCGGCTCCGACGTCTACGTGCGGGAGACCTTCCTTGACAATCCGGTCTTCGTGACCGTGCACACGGACGCGGACGGCCGCGCTTCGGCGGCGATCCGCCTGCCGGACAACATCACGACCTGGCGCATCAGCGCCGTTGCCGCGGCGCGCGGCAACGCGGCGTCGCCGGTCGACGTCCTCATGGGCGCGTCGAAGGACGCCGTGGTCGTCACCCTGCCGTTCTTCGTGACGACGACGGTCGGATCCGTCTACCTGACGGGCGACGATATCGCGCTCAGCGCGAAGGTCAGCGGCGTCGGCGATTTCGCGGACGCGGCGTTCACCGCGCAGCTCGTCGCGGCGGACGGGACCGTCGTGCGCGAGGCGGCGGGCAGCGCGAAGAAATTCGCCGCGGCGTACCTGAACCTCGGCAAGGCGGAAGCCGGCGAGTATACCGTGCGCGTCACGGCGCGTTCCGGCGACTACGCGGACGCGGTGGCGCAGACGTTCACCGTCGTCGATTCCGCGATCCTGCTCCGGGTCAACAAGGTGATCGGCGCGCTGGAGACGGCGTCTCTCAGCCCGTCTCTGTACCCGGTCGCGCTGACCTTCTTCGACGACAGCCATCCGCTCGTGCAGCGCGCGGTCGGTCAGCTCCTCACGGGACGCAGCGGCCGCACGGACGCGAAGGCGGCGTACCTCGCGGCGCTGCTCGTCTGCGGGAAGCTGTACGGCGCCTCCGCGCTGTACGCGGACGAGATCGCCTCGCTCCTCGCCGAGCTCGAGCAGAGCGGCGGCGCGTGGGGGATCTTCCAGTACGCGGAGCCGGATCCGGCGGTGACGGCGAAGATCTGCCTGCTCCTCGCCGATCAGCTCTCCTATACGGTGAAAAAAACGGCGGAGGAATATCTGCGCGGCGTCGTATCGAGCGCGCAGGACGCGCAGTCCGCCGCGTCCGGCCTCCTCGGACTGGCGGCGCTCGGCTGCCCGATCCTCGGCGATCTCCACTACGCGGCGCAGCACTGGGATGAAATGAACAAGCCGACCCCGGCCGCGCGTCTGACGCTCGCGGCGGCGTTCGCCGCCATGGGCGACGGCGCCTCCGCCCGCGCGCAGTACGACGCGGTCGCCGCAGAGTACCGCGTGACGCAGAACGGCGAGACGTACTTCACCGACGGCGGCACGTCGGAGGACGCGCTGGCGCTCACGAACGCGGCGCTGCTCGCCGCCTCGCTCATCTCGCCCGAGGAAGCCGCGGCACTCATGGAATACTGCTCTGCGCGCACCTCGGCGTATGAACTGTACGCGCTGGAGAAGGCGATCTTCGCCTGCGCCTACGCGCCGGATACCTACACGCCGAAGACGCTTACCTATCGCCTCGGCGGAGAGGAGAAGACGGTCGAGATCGACGGACGGCATCCGCTCACGCTGACGCTGAACCGCGATTCCTTTGCCTCCTTCGCCGTCACGGCGGCGGAGGAAGGGATCGCCGTGCGCGCGATGTACTGGGGCACGCCGGCGGAATCGGCGTCGCTTAAAGCGGAGAACATGACGGTCAAGAAGACGATCGAGGCGAGCGACCCGGCGCGCGGCTTCTACCGCGTGACGGTCACCGTCTCCGGCGAGACGGACCGCGAGTCCTTCTTCGCCTCGCTGACGGACCGCATCCCGACGGGCGCGCGCTTCGTGCGCCTCGAGTCCTCCTCCTTCTCCGGCTCCGATCGGTATGTGTACGGTTGGATCGGCGAGGACGGCGGACAGATGCTCGGCTCGATCTACGTGAGCAATCCGACGCGCCCGTCGACGGCGGGACGCACGGTGCGGCAGTTCACCGGGACCTTCACCTACGTCATCCGCGCGTACACGCCGGGCGAATTCGTCGTCGAGGCGGCGTACGTGACGGACGGCGCGCTGAACACCTGCGCCGTGAGCGAGCGGAGCACGGTACGCTTCGTGAAATGATCCGGAAATGATCCATTCCCCCGTCAGGGGAAGGACGGACGGTCTTCGTCCGTCCTTTTCCTTTTTTTGATGTTTTTGATGTCTCCCGTCGGCGGGCACCCCGCGGGACGCCGGGGAACAGGTTTTTTTCTTTTTTTGCACGCCGATACGCCATCACGCGGCATAATGTGTTATAATATACGCGTATACGCGGCATCCGACCGCAGCGTGCCGCGGTCCCGCGGGATCGTGACGGCTGTGACGGCGGCGGGATCGGAACACGCCTGTGCCGGGGGAACGGAGAGGGCAGGATATGAGGATCAGCGATCACGTCTCAACGAAGATCGGCACGATCGGCGACATGACCGAGACCAGCTGCCACGGGGGCGGGAAAACGCATCCGGGCGCGGTGTATCCGTTCGGCATGACGGCGTTCGGTCCCGATACGCTGGAGGGCGGCGACAACGGCTCCGGCTACAGCTACCACCACACCACCATCGACGGCTTTTCGATCAATCATATGTCGGGCGTCGGCTGGTACGGAGATCTCGGCAATTTTCAGGTCATGCCGACCGTCGGTCCGCTGAACCTGCTGTCCGGGACGTACCGGGACGCGCTGACCGTCCGTTCCGACCGCGGATACGAATCCGATTTCCGCCACGAAACGGAAGTGACCGGGGCGGGGTATTACGCCGTCACGCTCGATACCTACGGGATCCGCGCCGAAACGACGGCGTCGCTGCATACGGGCATGATCCGCATGACGTATCCCGCCGGGAAGGCCAGACGGGTACAGATCAATCTCGCGCGGCGCATCGCCGGGCGTTCCCCCCGCCAGGAAGTCCGTCTGATCGGCGGCCGCATCCTGGAGGGGTGCATCCACTGTCCGGCGACGCACGGCGGCTTTGGACGCGGTGCGGGACACGTCAGTTATGACCTTTACTTCCATGCGGTCTTCTCGGAGCCGTGGAAGGATTTCGGCATATGGGACAAAAACGCGCCCGTGCACGGCGTCACGGATGCATACGACGGGGAAGAGGTGTGGTTTTACGCCGACTTCGCCGCGGACGGCGGTCCGATCAGCCTGAAGGTCGCCGTATCCTACATCAGCATCAAGGGCGCGCGGAACAACTATGCGGCGGAAGCGGCGGACGTATCCTTCGACGGGATGCGCGAAGCGGCGGGGACGGCGTGGGACGAGGCCCTTTCCGTGATCCGGGTGGAGGACACGCGCGAGGATCCCGATCTGCTGACGGTCTTTTATACGACGCTGTATCACGCGCTCCTCGATCCGCGCGTATATTCGGACGCTGACGGCAGTTACCTTTCTGCCGACGGTACGGTCCGGCATGCGAAGGATTTCGTCAAGCGCACCGTGTTCAGCGGATGGGACGTTTTCCGCAGCGAGTTCCCGCTTCTGACGATCGTCCGGCCGGACGTTGTGCGCGACGTGATCCGCTCTCTCATCGATATCGCGGAGCATGAAAACGTTTCCTTCCCGCGCTGGGAACTGCTCGGTCATGATACGGGATGCATGCTCGGCGATCCCGGCGTCATCGTGACCGTCGACGCGTACCGGAAGGGGATCCGGGATTTCGACGTGCAAAAGGCGTACGGGATCTGCCTGAGAACGGCGTTCGATCCGGCTTCCCGCCGCACGGGCGGCGCGGAATACGGCCGATACGGTTACGTTCCGCACAGCGTTTCGGCAACGCTCGAAAACGCGTTTGCCGATCATTGTATTTCGGCTTTTGCCGAAGAGCTCGGCGACGAGGCGAACGCGCAGCGGTTTCGCGAACGCGCGCAGAATTACCGAAAGATTTTCTCGCCGGAGGTCGGCTGGATGCGCCCGAAGGACGAGAACGGGAACTGGGAAGAATGGCGCGGGATCTATGACACGGGCGGATGCGTGGAAAGCAATATTTTCCAGCAGTCGTGGTTCGTTCCGCACGACCCGCAGGGGCTCATATCCCTGATGGGACGCGAGACGTTCTTGAAAAATCTTGACCGCTTCATGGAAGAAAGCGATCTTTCCGCCATGTGGAACGAGGCGTACAACCACCCGAACGAGCCCTGCCACCATCTGGTACATATTTTTACGGACGCCGGTCAGCCGCACAAGACGCAGTACTGGGTGCGCAGGATACAACAGGAGGCGTACAATACCACGGAATACGGCTTCTGCGGCAACGAGGACGTCGGACAGATGTCCGCGTGGTTCGTCCTTACCGCGCTCGGTTTCCACATGATGGCTCCCGGAAGCAATATTTTCCACGTGAACACCCCGCTGTTCCGCCGCGCGGAGATCCGCCTCGACGGGACGTATCATTCCCGCTCCGTCTCCGATACGCTCGTCGTCGAATGCGATCGCGATCCCAAAGACTTCCTTTATATATATGGCATCGACGTGAACGGCAGACCCGTCCGCCGCGCGTGGCTGACGTGGGACGAGATCGCGTCCGGCGGCGTGATCACGTACCATCTGACGGATACGCCGGACGACGCATGGGCGGCTCAGCTGCCGCCTTCTCCGAGCCTTCCTGGCGGGACCCCGACGTGACGCTTTCGTAATCCCGCGGTCCCGGATAAGAATAAAACAAATATACACACCAACAGGAGGAACTCATGATGAAGGATTTTTCAAAGGAAACGTTCGATATCCTGATCCAGGCCGGTCAGTCGAACAGTGAGGGGTACGGGTTCGGGAACGTCTGCGGCCCGTATCAGCCGGACGAACGCGTCTGGTACTTCAACGGAGACGGGACGTTTCAGGTCGCGCAGGAAAAAGTGGCGAACAACGGCGTGCAGAGCAATTTCTCGCTGACGTTTGCGCGGAAGTATATCGAATCGGGCATGCTCGCCGAGGGCAGGAAGCTGCTCATCCTCCGCACCGCGGTCGGCGGCACCGGTTTTTCCGACAATCACTGGAAGAGCACGGACGATTTGTATCTGCGCATGATGGATATGATCCGGGAATCGCTGGCGCTCAACCCCGAAAACCGCCTGAAAGCGCTGCTCTGGCATCAGGGCGAAACGGACGCCTGCAATAAGATGACGTACGACTACTACCGCGGTCATTTGTCCGCGCTGGTCGAGAGCGTGCGCGGCACGTTCGGCGTGCCGGAGCTTCCGTTCATCGCCGGCGACTTCGTACAGGATTGGGAGAACGACAACAAGGAGATCTGCGCGCCGATCATCGCGGCGCTGCGGGAGGTCTGCAAGAGTCCCTTCAGCGCGTTCGTCGAGACGGACGGGCTCGATTCCAACCGTCAGGACGGCTATCCGCATCCGCTCGGATGGACCGACAGCATCCATTTCTGCCGCCGCGCGATCTACGCGCTCGGCGAACGGTATTTTGCCGCGTACGCCGCGATCGTCGGAAAAGAATAAAGGGCGGCGGCGTCTTTTCGTATAATACAAACGCCTTATACAAACGCAGAAAATCGCGTTTCGGCACGTGTCGGAACGCGATTTATCGGTTTTATGCATGTTTTTTAATATTAAACACAGTGTAGTATTACAAAGAGATTGCATATTGAAAAATCGCTTGCAATCGCGCATGGAATGCGGTATGATATTGTCCGCAGGGAAATCCGTTTGGACGACCATGCAAAATTCACATAAGGAGAAGAGAAAAAGATGAAAAAGATTCTTTCTCTCGTCCTCGCTCTGGTTCTGACGCTCAGCTTCCTGCCGATGGCGTTTGCTGCTGAAGAACCGTCCGAGGTTTCCCCGTATCAGGAGGCCATCGACTTCTTGAAGAACGAGAAGATCTGGCTGTACCACGGGGATGGCACCGGCGACGCTGCCCTCGAGGATGTCACTCGTTGGCAGATGGCGCTGTTCGTGGCCCGTTTCATCACCGGCGAGACCGAGGATGCATTCTGGAACACGGACGAAAACGCTTCCGGTTTCACGGATGTCGAGGAGTTTGAGGGCAGCAGCCCGGCGACTCTCGGCGCGATCTCCTTCGCTTCCCAGAAGGGTATCGTTAACGGTATCGGCGGCGGTCTGTTCGACCCCACCTCCAACGTTACCTATCAGGACGCGATCGTCATGGTCGTTCGTTCCCTGGGCTTCAACTACAAGTCCAGCCAGTATCCGTGGAGCTACATCAACAAGGCGCGTGAGCTCGGACTCCTTGCCGGCATCTCCGGCATCCAGTACACCGAGGCTGCTCCGCGCGGCGTGGTTGCTCAGCTTCTCTACAACGCTCTGTTCGCGGACGTTCCGAGCCTGAGCGGCGACAACTTCACCGTTGGTGAGACCGTGTTCGGCGTGACCAGAGGCGTTGCCATGGTTACCGCTTCCAACCGCGTTGTCTTCACGAACACCGGCAAGAAGGTCACCCGCGCTAACTGCGTAGAGATCAAGTTCCTCAACGAGGACGGCATCCCTGCGGGTCCCGCGTACTACGTACCGGCCTTCAATCTCGACCAGAACCTCACCAGCGATGCGAAGATCGACGCTGCTGTCGGCACCACCTACTATGTGTACTATGCTGACGGCGAGATCATCAAGGCTGAGCCCCTGTCCGAGGTCTTCTGGAACAACGCTCTTAAGGACCTGACTCAGATCGCCGACTTCAAAAACGGCTCTCTGAAGGTCAACGGCATCACCTACAACCTCAAGACCGCGTTCTCTGATCTCCAGCATGCCAACGGCACCGACTACTCCTCCGCCAAAGAGATGGTCCTCTACCAGGTGGACGCTCTTCAGGGTGAAGGCGGCGACGTGATCGGCTACAGCAAGTATCTTGCTACCGGCGATCCCGGCGACATCTACGACATCACGTGGTCCCTTGTCGACCCGGTCGTGTATTACAACGATGAACTCGGCATTTACTACGAGAAGGACGGCAACGGCGGCTTCAATCTTCTCTCTGAGGACTATGTCAGAGCGAAGTATCTCGTCAACGCTCAGGTCGTCAACTCCGGCTTCAGGAGAATTACCGACGCCAGCAAATACAGCAACAGCTTCGCTAAGATCGTTGTCTCCGACGTGAAGGGCGCCAACGGCGAGAAGATCGCTTACATCCAGCAGTACTACTTCGGTCAGCTCTGGACGGACGGCAACGGCAAGCTTCATGCCACTATCGGCAACGACGGTAAATGGGGCTTCAATAACTACGTCAACGGCACCGACGTGTACACGCAGATCGGCGATCTCACGATCACTGCGAAGAACAGCGGCGTGAAGATCGGTATCTATGCGCTCAACCAGGCTACCAAGACGCTTGAGATCCTCGCTCTCGAAGATCCGGATACCGTTTCCGGTTATCTCCGCGGCTGGAACCTCAACGAAAGCATGGTCAAGATCGGCGACACCGAGTACACCTACGGTTACGACAATGTGAAGTCTCCCGCGATCAAGTCCAAGGTCAACGTTGATAACCTTAAGAACATCAGCGGCATGATCAACCAGTACGTCACCGCTCACTTCTTCCAGGGCAAGATCGTCTGGCTCGAAGTGACCGGCATCGGCACCAACGATTTCATCGTGGCTGACCAGATCGTTGCTTACGGCCAGGACGGCATCACCGTCAAGGCGTACACCACGATCGACAACGCCTACAAGGAAATCAAGATCACCCACATCAACGGCTGGCAGCTCGGCGGCTATGACGCTGACTACTACCTCAAGTATCTTGCCGGTATCATCACGGCCAACCCGCAGAACCTGACGGCCCCGATCGATACCTACACGCTCTACAGCGTCATCAGCGCTGCGAACGACGAGTACAACATCACTGTTGTCGGCGATCCGCGCGTTGAGAATGCGAACTTCAAGGTCTACGACAGTGACTACATCACCGGCGTGGATGAAGGCGGCAACTTCGACTCCACCAAGCTCTGCACCAAGAAGGACAACGACTTCTGGCTCATCCTTATCCCTGAGTACAAGCTCGAGAAGGACGGCGAGACTTATCCTGCTCAGATCATCAGCTACAACGGCAAGCTGAGCGCGATTGATCTCTCCGCCGACGCTTACGATCCGAGCGGTCTCGACAACTACAAGTGGAAGACCGAAGGCGGTCAGGCTGACCGTGTCTTCATCGCCGGTCTTGATGACGATGGAGTTCTCATCAATCCTGATCTCCTCGACATGTTCGCGGATCTCACCGCTTCCTCTGTCGAGTACGTCCTCTACTCCTACAGCCCGTACAACCTCGGCTACTCGCTGGTTTACAACTACGGCAGCGCGTTTGGTTATGCGGTTCTGGTCTACAACTTCAAGGACGGCGCTGCTCTGAACGTCAAGCTTGATCCTGTGAAGGCTACCACTTACTACAACGAAGAGCTCCAGGTCATCCCGGTTGGTCCGGATGGCATGGAAGACGGTGAGATCTACGTCGTCAGTGACGGCGAGATCCTCGGCAAGTACGCCGGTGCGGTGGAAGACATCGTGACGAAGGCTTATATGCCGTCTGATGCCCGCAACAAGGGCGGCGACCAGGTCTTCAACATCGAAGCTTCCAACAACTTCGACGCTGTCGCTACGAAGATCGCTGAGCAGATCGCGGCCATGAAGGCTGAGATCGATGAGATCGACGATGCGAACATCCCGTCTTACGTCCCGCTCTTCAAGGGCAACGTGACCATTCATGCTGCCTACAAGGAGAACAGCTACGTCACGAGACTCCACGTTGCGAAGTACAACGCCAACACGTGGAAGGCCAACATGATCCCCGGCGGCACGATGTGGACTGTTGCGTACATCATCGACAAGGACTACAACGTTGACGCGTGGATCATCCCGGGCGACGCTTCCTCTGAGGGCGAAGGCACCGTGGTCAGCTTCACTACTGATAAGGGCGCTGATCTCCTTCAGTACGTTGACAACGAGGACGATGACGACACGAACGATATGACGGTCACCATCGAAACCGACAACATTGCCGGCACGGCGGTCTACACCGTCACGATCCCGACCGAGAACGGTCACCCGCTCGCGTTCGTTTCTCCTGACGATGACGCCATGGCCATCGAAGCGGAAGACGAGAACGGCGTCGTTTATGCCGGCTCGTACACGCTTGACGACAGCGGTAAGCGCATCGCTTCCGTGACGATCGAGGACGTCGATGCGGCTGCTACGCAGCTGACCATCTACTCCCTTGACCGCATCGCTTGGGGCAACTTCACCATCGTCGTCACTCCGTAATCCCTCAACCAATGCAAGAAAAGGCGCCTTCGGGCGCCTTTTTCTTTGCCTATGCGCATATTTGTCCGCGCCGGGGCATATCTTGCAGCAACAATGAATCGGACAGGAAAGGAATCATTATGGAATCAACCGCTGTGCTGCACGTCCCCGCGCTGCTCGCCTCTGTCTCCCATGAGGTAAGTGAGGACTTCCTTCTGCCGGAATACCTCCCGGCGATCCGCCGCATCGTCACCGTCGAGGCGACGCCGCTCCCCGAAAACCGCTATCTGAGCGGCGGCGCGATCGAGTTCGGCGGGACCGCCGCGTACTCCGTGCTCTATCTCGGCGAGGACGGCGGCGTGAGCTGCGTGCCGCTCACCTCCGAGTACGTCGTCTCCTCGGCGCTCGGCGACGCGGAGGTCTCCGACGCCTCCTCCGTCGGGATCGACACGGCGGCGGAGAGCGTGACCTGCCGCGTCACGGGACCGCGCCGTCTCTCGATCCGCTGTCGGATGCGGACGAATCTCTGCGCGCTCGCGCCGCGCGCGCTGCGCGATCCCGCGCAGGATGCCTCCGGCGCGGAGGAGATCGTGCAGCGGCTGTACGCGGAGGCGCCGGACACGGAGTTCTTTCGCGGCGAGCTGACCGCGTCGGCGTCCGGTACGCTGACGCCCGGCGCGGGCGCGCGCGTGATCCGCTGTACGGGTGCGATCCATATCGAGCAGGCGACGGCGACGGCGGATGCGGTCACCGTGCGCGGCGCGGCGATCCTGCACGCGCTGTGCCTCATGCCGGACGGCGGTTTTTCCGTCCTGACCGCACGCGCGCCGATCGAGGATACCGTGACGGTGCCCGGCGCGCAGGAGGGCGATGCGGCGCGCGCCTGGGGACGGAGCGCTGCCGTGACGCTCAAATCCGCCTCCGGCGAGGCGGACGGGGAGGTCTCCTGGGAGATCGAATACGATCTGGAGGCGGAGGCGGCGCGCGCCGGGCACTGTCCCTTTACGGCGGACGCCTATGCGATGGGCTGTCCCGCTGAACTGAAATACACGGAAACGGAGGGCGTGCGCCTGCTGCGCTGCGGATGCTCCGCCGTGACGGTGAGCGGAGAGAGCGGGCGGCAGAGCAAGCCCGCGCCCGGCGAGCGCGTGATCGACGTCGGCGCCGTTCCTTCGGCGACGCAGCTCGAGCGGGCAGGCACGCGGCTGTCACTGCGCGGCGAGTGCGCCGTCAGCGTGCTGATCGCCGCGGACGGCGACGTCGTAAGTGAGGAGTTCACGCTGCCGTTCCGCTGTGACGTGCCGGCGCTCGCGGAGAGCGGCGGCGAACTGCTCTGGCGCGCCGCGGTGAGCGTCTGCTCCGTGACCGCGCGGACGGAGGGGGATCGGATCACCGCCGACCTCGACCTCGACGTCAGCCTGCTCGCGATGGCGCGCGAGCCGGTGCGCGCGGTGGAAGCCGTCGTGCCCGACCGCGCGTCGCCGTATCCGTCCTTCGACGGGACGCTGCGGATCTGCTATCCGGACCCGGGCGAGACCGTATGGTCGGTCGCGAAGCGGTACGGCGCCGCGCATGAGGCGCTCGCGGAGGCGAACGGTCTCGAACCCGGCGCGCCGTGCGCCGGTCCGGTGCTCATCGGGGGATAAGCGGCAAAAAAGAAAAGCACTTTTGACGACCGTGCGGTTATCAAAAGTGCTTTTTGCGCGATGCGGGTTATCTGCCGAGGGAGGCGGCGCCGATGATGCCGGCGTCATTGCCGAGCGCGGCGATGCAGAGCTTCGTCTTCGGCTCGCGGTCCTTCGTATAGACTTCCTTGAAGACGCGCTCGTTCAGCGGGTTGAGGAGGTAATCGCCCTCATGGCAGATGCCGCCGCCGATGGAGAGAACGTCCGGCTGGAAGATGTTGATCATGTTCGCAAGCCCGCAGGCGAGGGAATCGATATACTCGTTCACGACCTCGAGACCTGCTTCGTCGCCCTGGCGGGCGGCGGCGAAAGCGGTCTTGCCGCTGATCTTCGTGAGATCTCCGCCGATCATCTCTTCCATGATCGTCTTGCGTCCGGCGGCGCGGCACGCTTCCAGCTTGTCCTTCGTCATGTTGATGAGTCCGGTCGCGGAGGAGTACGCTTCCCAGCAGCCGCGGCGTCCGCAGGAGCAGGGACGTCCGCCCTCGCGGATGACGGTGTGACCGAGCTCCGTTCCGGCGTAGTTGAAGCCGGAAAAAACCTTGCCCTCGAGGATCACGCCGCCGCCGACGCCGGTGCCGAGCGTGATCATCACGGAATAGCGCGCGCCGCGGGCGACGCCTGCCATCGCTTCCGCTTTCGCCGCCGCGTTCGCGTCGTTCTCGATATAGACCTTCGTGCCGCCGAGGAGAGCGCTGAGTTTTTCGCACATCGGATACATGAAGAACGGGATGTTGTTCGCATACTCGATGACGCCGGTGGCGGTGTTGGCGGTACCGGGCGTCGCCATGCCGGCAAAGGAGATCTGATCCATCGTGAGACCGGCGTCCGCGACGATCTGCTTGCAGAGCGCGGCGATATCGGCGGTGATCTCATCCGCAGGACGCTGGGCGTTCGTCGGGATGCTGCTCTTCTTGAGGATCCGGTAATCGGAATCCACGATACCGACGGCGATGTTCGTGCCGCCGAGGTCGATGCCAATACTGTACATACGTGTCACCTCATTTTCGTATTTCTTGGGGGCTGTGTTCATTATATATGTTTTTGAGGCGGCTGTCAACGGGTTTTGCAAAAAAGCGCGCCAAAGTAGCGGCGCACCGGCGCGGCATACGGCGAAAGCGACGAAAAACGGAAAAGAACAGGAAATACTGGGTGAATATGGAAACAGACAGCCAAGCGAGGCCGACGAACAAATGATTTGTTTATTCTGTACATGTGTAGAAAAAACGGATCGGAAATTGTGCAATATGTACACAACGTAAATTTTCCTCTGTTTTCCACAGGGAAAAGAGGGGAAAAGTCGAGCCCTGAATTATCATAATGATATTTACTATTTGTGATCGCATTGTGAATGACGCGCACAAGGCATGTGAAACGGGCGTGTATCCGGAATGAACGGTGAATGTCTCTCTTGTAATGATAAATACAATTTACCGCGTGCAGAAGACACGGGCTGTCGGGGGAAAAGGGGGAATTGAGCAAAAGTGACAACCGGGGCAAAAGCCGTCCGCGGGCAAACGGCGGGGCGGATCCGCCGCTTTCGGCGCATTTTCGCCGTTATTGACTTTTGTACGATCTTGTGTTATGATATAGCATATAAAATGGTGGAGGAATCTGACGATTTTCCATCGTTTTCAGCGTGTCCGACCGAGCCGGGAGGCCCGGCGGCGCGCCCGCGTTCCCCGTTTTTCCGCCGACGCGCCCTTATTGTTGCGCGGCGGCACGCAAAATCCCTGAGTCAGTGGTCCGGCGGTCCCGGATCTCCGCCCTCGGGCGGTCCGCAGCCATTTCGCGCCGGATCAAAACAAGAGGAGGAAGCTCGTATGAAAAACACCCGTTTCGGCAGGCTGATCGCGCTTTTGCTCGCCTTGCTGACGACGTTCGGCTGCGTCGTTCCGATCGCAGCCGCCGACGAGGATTCGTCGCAGTCGTCCGGCACGACGCTGAAGGAGATCAGCGAGACCCTGAATGCCATTTCCTACGCGCAGTACATGGAGCGCCATCCCGACGCCGTACGCGCCTCGAAGGAACTCAGCATTCCCATCACCGGTTTCAGCGCGGCGCTGACCACCGCCGCGGTGGAGGTACGCGCCAGCGTGACCGACGGCAACGGCGATTCGAGAACGAACTGCCTGTACGTCGGCGACACCGGGCGCGTCGTGTGGGAGATCGACGTTCCCGAGAGCGCGCTGTATGCGCTGGAGGTCGAGTACTGCTCGGAGTCCGAAAAAACGAACTCCATCGAGCGTATCCTATACATCAACGATAAGGTGCCTTTCGCAGAGGCGCGTTATCTTCAGCTGACCAAAAACTGGGTCCACGGTTACCAGGAGGGCGTGTCCGGCTGGTACAATGCGGCGGAAGACATCAAGAAACAAAACGACAACCGTTCGGATCCGTCCGTCCTCGAAGGCATCCCGTTCAAGCGCGATACGCTCGGCAACGAGCTGCGCCCGAAGACGGTATGCACGCGCAAGTGGATGAAGCAGTCCTTCTACGATCCGAACGGCTGCTACCAGAATCCGCTGGAGTTCTACCTGGAGAAGGGAAAGAACACCATAGCGTTTGAGTCCGTGCGCGAGGATATCGTCATCTCGGCGGTCCGCCTCTATCCGTACGAGCCGCTGCCGACGTATGCCGAGCTGGCGGGTCAGTACTCTTCCAAGGGCTACAAGGAAGGATCGGATGAGATCTACATCGTCGGGGAGATGCCGTCTGCCGTAGCGCAGTATACGCTGTACCCCGTGTACGACCGCTCCTCCGCCATCACCGAGCCGCAGCACCCGACGAAGGTGCTTCTGAACACCATCGGTTCCGGCGGTTCTTCAGGTTCCAATAAATGGTCGACGTCCGGCGAGTGGATCGAATGGGAATTCGAGATCACAAGCGCGGGGCTTTATACGATCGCGCCTCGTTTCCGCCAGGCGGAAATGGACGGTCTGTACGTGTCCCGCCGCCTGTTCATCGACGGCAAGGTCCCGTGCGAGGAAGCGAACGCGTTCCGCTTCGGCTATTCCTCCGACTGGCAGATCGCCGCGCTGGGCGACGGCAACGGCAACGCCTATCAGTTCTATCTTGAACCGGGCGTGCACACCATCCGCCTTGAGGTCACGCTCGGCGACATGGGCGTCATCGCCCGCCGCGTCAACGAGATGCTGAACAGCATCAACAAGTCCTACCTTGAGATCCTGAAGCTGACCGGCGCGGTCCCGGACGAGTACCGCGACTACGGCTTCAACCGCGTCATGCCCGATACGATCGCCAACCTGCTCACGCAGAGCGTCGCGCTCCGCGAGATCATCGACTATCTGGAGATGATGAACGGCATCAAGAGCGAGTACTCCTCTACGCTCGAACAGATCGCCAACCTGCTGGAGAAGATGGGCACGGACGAGGACGAGATCGCCAAGAACGTCAGCGACCTGAAGAGCTACGTCGGCTCTCTCGGTACGTGGGTCGCCAACATCTCCAAGCAGCCGCTCGAGATCGACTATATCCTCGTGCAGGCTGAGTCGAAGTCTTTGCCGAAGGCGGTCGCCGGGTTCTTCACGAACTTCTGGCATGAGATCAAGATGTTCTTCGGCTCTTTCTTCACCGATTACAACTCCCTCGGCGGTGAGACGTCGGTCGAGGAGCAGGGCTCCGTGATCGCATGGGTCTCGACCGGCCGTGACCAGGCGCAGATCATGCGCAGTCTGATCGACAACAAGTTTACGCCGACCTCCAACATCGCCGTCAGCCTGAAGCTCGTCGCGGGCGGCACGCTGCTTCCGTCCGTGCTCGCGGGCGCCGGTCCGGACGTCGCGCTGGACGGCGCGGACCCGATCAACTACGCGATCCGCGGCGCGGTCCTTCCGCTCAACGATTTCGATACGTTCGACGAGGTCGTCACGCGCTTCACGGAGGCCGCGCTGATCCCGCTGTCGCTGTACGGCAAGACCTACGCGCTGCCGGAAACGCAGACCTTCTCCATGCTCTTCTACCGCAAGGACATCCTCGCGGACCTCGGCCTCGAGATCCCGAAGACGTGGGACGACATGCTCGCGATGGTCCCTGTCCTTCAATTTAATAATATGACGATCGGCCTGCCGAACGACTACACGCTCTTCATGTATCAGCGGGGCGGCGAGCTGTGGGTGGACGACGGCATGCGCATCAACCTCGACGCGAACACGTCGCTCGAGGCGTTCGAGGACATGTGCAACATGTTCACGCAGTATTCGCTGCCGTACTCCTACGACCTGGCGAACCGCTTCAAGACCGGCGAGATGCCGATCGGCATCGCCGGCTACACGACGTACAACCAGCTGATCCTCTTCGCCACCGAGATCGCCGGTCTGTGGGAGATGGCTCCTCTGCCCGGCACGATGGACGAGGACGGGAACATCAACAATCTTTCGATGTCCGGCTCCGCCGGTATCGTCATGATGAAGGACGCCGAGAGGACGGACAACAAGGAGAACGCGTGGCGCTTCATGGACTGGTGGGTCTCCCGTGACTTCCAGGTCGACTACGCGAACGAGCTCGTCGCCGTGCTCGGCCCCGCCGGCAAGCACGCGACCGCCAACGTCGAAGCGCTCGAGGAGCTGCCGTGGTCTTCCGAGGAATACAAGAACCTGCACGCGCAGATGATGAACCTCGCCGCGGTCACTCCGTATCCGGGCAGCTACTTCGTCGGCCGTTATACGGGCTTCGCGTTCACCGACGCGTACAACAAGCATCTGGATCCCGTGGAGTCCCTGCTCAACTACATCAACACGATCAACAAGGAGATCACCCGTAAGAGAACGGAGTTCGATTTCGAGACCCTTGAGATCGGCCAGAAGCTCTCCGACAAGCGCATGGGTCAGGCTGAAGAGCTGATGAGCACGCTGAGCGGCTACGACGCGCAAATCGCCGCCGCCCGCGAAGCGATCGCCGCTTCCAGCATCGAAGGGCTGGATGCCGCCGCCGCCGCCTTCCGCGCGGCGGGCAGCGACGAGGCGGTGCAGCAGATCGCGACCTACCTCGAGGACGCCGCAGCGGCGCTCCGCTCCTATGAGAAGAACTGATCCCGCGCTTTCCGAATAATCTGATAAAGGAGAAAACGCTATGGCTAAAGATTCCCCCAAGAAGGAATTGACGCGCAACGAGATGACCAAAGCGCAGTGGACATGGTTCCAGATGAAGCGCTACAAGATCGCGTATTTCATGGTCGCGCCCTTCTTGATCCTCTTCTTCCTGTTTACCATCATTCCGGTCGCAGCCTCCCTGCTTCTGAGCCTGACCTCCTTCAACATGCTTCAGATGCCGAAGTTCCTCTTCCTTGATAACTACATCACGCTGTTCCTTGACGACGATCTGTGGATCATCGCGCTGAAGAATACGCTGATCTTCGCGGCGATCACCGGTCCGGCGTCGTACATCATCTCCTTCCTCGTCGCGTGGTTCATCAACGAGCTTTCCCCGAAGATCCGCGCGGTCGTCGTCCTGATCTTCTACGCGCCGTCCATTTCCGGACAGGTGTACCTGATCTGGCAGACGCTCTTCTCCTCGGACGCCTACGGCTGGGTCAACGCCCGCCTGCTCTCAATGGGGTTGATCGACGCGCCGATCCTGTGGTTCCAGAACGAAAGCTACGTCATGCCGCTCTGTATCATCGTTTCGCTCTGGACCTCCCTCGGCACCGCGTTCCTCTCCTTCATCGCAGGTCTTCAGGGCATCAACGTCAGCCTCTTCGAGGCGGGCGCGATGGACGGCATCAAGAACCGCTGGCAGGAACTGTGGTACGTGACGCTGCCGTCCATGAAGCCGCAGCTCGTGTTCGGCGCCGTCCTTTCCATCACCGGCGCGTTCGGCTACGGCGGTATCGTGAGCGCTCTCGCCGGCAGCCCCTCCGTCAACTACGTGGCTTATACGATCTCCCATCACTTGGCCGAATACGGGAGCACACGGTGGGAGGTAGGGTACGCCTCCGCGATCTCCTTCGTGCTGTTCTTACTCCAGATCGGGTCCAATATGGCGGTCAAGAAGCTGCTTGATAAGCTGGGTGGTGACTGATTATGAAAAAACTGAGAACAAGAAAACACCGCGTCGTTCTGAACCGCTCCGTCGGCGGCGACACGGGCATCACCATCGTCCTTGCGATCATGGGCGCGTTCATGTTCCTGCCGATGCTCTACACCGTCATGACCTCGCTCAAGCCGATCGATGAATTCTGGATCTTCCCGCCGCGTTTCTACGTGGTCAACCCGACGCTCGATAACTTCCGCAGCCTGTTCGCTCTGATGGGCGACTCCACGGTCCCGTTCTCCCGCTACATCTTCAATACGGTCTTCATCTCCGTGGCGGGCACGTTCGGCAACCTCGTGCTTTCCTCCATCGCCGCGTACGCGCTCGCAAAGATCCCGTTCCCGGGTCAGGGATGGATGTTCCGCCTGATCCGTACTTCCCTGATGTTCTCCTCCACTGTCGGCGGTATCGCGAGCTTCATCATCATGTCCATGCTCCACTGGATCGACACGTACTACGCCATCATCGTCCCGGCGTGGTGCTCGAGCCTGGGACTGTTCCTGATGAAGCAGTTCATGGATTCCCACGTCACGGCGGAGATCCTCGAGTCGGCACGCCTCGACGGCGCCACCGAGTTCAAGACCTTCTGGTCGATCGCCATGCCGATGGTCAAGCCGGCGTGGCTGACGCTCATCATTTACTGCTTCCAGGGACTGTGGAACTCCGGCGCCTCGATCTTCATCTACAGTGAGCAGCTCAAGACGCTGAACTACGCCATCGGCCAGATCACGGCGGCAGGTTACGCGCGTGCGGGCGCTTCCGCCGCGGCGACGGTCGTCATGATGGCGGTCCCGATCATCGTCTTCGTCATCTCTCAGAGCAACATCGTGGAAACGATGGGTTCCAGCGGCATGAAGGACTAAGGAGGATAATAGAATGAAAAGATTGGCAAGCATTCTGCTCTCCGTCATGGCGCTGATGACCGTGTTCTCCGCCGTGGCGGGCGCCGCGGCCCCCTATGCGACCTACACGTACTCGGCGGGCGGCTTCGTTCTGAACTCTCCGGAAGCGTACGTGCCGGACCGCGTGGTGGATTCCGTGTACATCGGCCTGCTCGATGAGGATGACGAGCTGCCGTTCGACGATCCGCGTGACCTCTTCGTCGACCGCGACGAGAACGTCTACCTCGTCGATGCGAAGAACAACCGCGTCATCTGCATGGATCGGTACTACAAGTGGAAACTCATCATCAAGGATTTCGTCAACGAGCAGGGCGTTCCGGACTCGTTCGCTGAGCCCTCCGGCGTCTTCGTCAACGAAAAGTACATCTACGTATGCGATACGAACAACAACCGCATCGTCATGTTCACCCGCGACGGTGAGTACTACCGGATCATCCCGCAGCCGGTCAGCGAGCTGTTCGACGAGGGCGCGATCTACAAGCCGATCGCCTGCGCGGTCGACACCTACGGACGTCTCTTCGTCGTCTCCTCCACGACCTATCAGGGCATCATCGTCATGAGCGAGGACGGCGGCTTCTACGGCTTCATCGGCGCGCAGAAGGTCGAGATCTCCGCGCTGGAGGTGCTGTGGAGAAAGTTCCAGACGGACGCGCAGCGCGCCTACTCCCAGCGCTACGTCTCCACCGAGTTCAACAACATCACGATCGATAAGGACAACTTCCTGTACGTGACGACCTCCTCCATCAGCGAGAGCTCGCAGCAGGCGGCCATCGAGAGCAAGGACGCGACGAACGCGCCGGTCAAGAAGCTCAACGCCTCCGGCGCGGACGTCATGAGACGGAACGGCTTCTTTGCTCCGGGCGGTGAGGTCAAGGTCTCCTACTCTCAGCTGGACGAGATCAACGGTCCGTCCAAGATCATCGACGCGGCGTGCGGCCCGGAGGGCACGTGGTCCATCATCGATGAGAAGCGCTCGAAGATCTATACCTACGATAAAGACGGCAACATGCTCTTCATCTTCGGCGACAAGGGCGTGCAGACCGGCAACATCGACTCCATCGAGGCGATCGCGTATCAGGGCGACAAGATCCTGGTGCTCGATAAGTCCAAGGACTGCTTCACCGTATACCGCCGCACCGAGTACGGCGATCTGCTCATCAACGCGCTGTACAACCAGAACCACCGCGTCTACGATTCCGCCGTCAGCGACTGGACGGAGATCCTCAAGCGCAACAACAACTACGACGCCGCCTACATCGGCATCGGCAAGTCGTTCTACCGCAGCGGCGATTACGAGCAGGCGATGCACTACTACGAATACGCCTACGAGACGGAGAACTACTCCGCGGCGTTCAAGGAGATCCGCAAGAACTTCCTTTCCAAGTGGCTCGTGCCCGTCCTGATCGGCTTCGTCCTCCTCATCTGGCTCATCACGAGATTCTTCGGCTACGCCGCCAAGATCAACAAGAAGGCGCAGCTGAAGGTGGGACGCAAGAGTCTCAAGGAGGAAATGCTCTATCCCTTCCACCTGATCTTCCATCCGTTCGACGGGTTCTGGGATCTGAAGCATGAAAAGCGCGGGTCGGGGCGCAGCGCCTTCCTCATCCTCGTCATCACGGTCCTCGCGTTCTGCTATCAGTCCATCGGGACCGGCTACATCTTCAACCCGCGTCAGTCCGCGTATCTGAATGTCTTCGCACAGATCCTCGCCGTGGTCGTACCGCTTGTGCTCTGGTGCGTCGCGAACTGGTGTCTGACGACGCTGTTCGAGGGCGAGGGCAGCCTCAAGGATATCTTCGTGGCGGCCTGCTACTCCCTCACGCCGCTGCCGCTGCTCATCATTCCGTCCGTCATCCTCTCCAACTTCCTGGCGCTGAACGAGGGACAGCTCATCACGCTGATGAACTCCATCGCCTTCGTCTGGATGGGACTGCTCCTCTTCTTCGGAATGATGGTCACGCACGACTATTCCATCATCAAGAACATCACGACCTGCATCGCTACGATCGTCGGCATGGCGTTCATCATGTTCATCGCCATCCTGTTCTCCACGCTGATGGCAAAGATCGTCAGCTTCATTTCCAGCATCGTGATCGAAATCAACTACCGTCTATAACAGGGAAAGGAGTAAAGGTATGAAAAAGTTCAATAAGATCATTTCCGCTGTCCTGTCCCTGATTATGGCGCTCGGTACGCTGATACCGATGACCGTGCAGCAGCCCGCGTACGCGGCGTACGCAGACAAGATCAACGAAGACGGCGACCCGATCATCAACTACATCACGAAAGCGTACCGCTCCCCCGAGGAAAAGCTCAGCGACATGATCTGCGTCAAGAAGCAGAACGGCCGCGAGATCTGGTTCGAGGAATTCACCGGCGAGATCTGCTTCGTCAATACGGAGACCGGGCAGATGCTCTTCTCCAACCCGTGGGACGTCGCGGCCGACTACAACATCGCGTCGCGCGCGACGAAGCAGAAGCTGCTCTCCCAGCTTATGATCACGTACCTCGAAAACGGCGTGACGAAGCAGATGAACAGCTATGCGGACGCCGCCCTCCGCGGTCAGATCAAGCTGAAAAACATAAAGAACGGCGTTCGCGTCGAGTACACGATCGGCGAGGAGCAGACGATCCGCCTGGTCCCGCGTCTGATCCGCAAGGAGAGATTCGAGGAATTGATCCTCGCCTACCTTGACGACGACTGGATCCGCGGCAAGGTCGAAGCATTCTACACGCTGAAGGACCCGTTCGATCTGACGCTGACGGAGCGTGCGGTCAAGGAGATGCGCGCCCGCTTCCCGATCACCGAGAAGATGGCCGTGTACGTCTGCGACCCGGATATCAAGCCGCGTGAGCTGGCGCAGGTCGAGCAGTACATCAAGACGTACTGCGTCTCCTACTCCTACGAGGAACTGGACCGCGACCACGCCGAGACGAACTACACCGGCATGGACGCCGCGCCGCCGCTGTTCCGCATGGCGCTCGAATATTCGATCACCGCGGACGGCGACCTTGAAGCGAGACTTCCCGCCAACGGTATCCGCTTCGACGAGTCTACCTACCAGCTGCAGACCGTCACGGTCCTCCCGTACTTCGGCACGGGCAGCAACAACTTCACCGGCTACACCTTCATTCCCGACGGTTCCGGCACGCTGATCCGCTTCGAGGACGTCAAGGGCTCCACCTACAACGTCTCGGGCGATCTGTACGGTCAGGACTACGCTTACCACAACATCAAGAGCCAGCACACGGAGATCATGAGACTGCCGGTCTACGGCATCGTCACGAACTACGAACTGTACGACTACGTGTACGACGAAGACGGCAAGATCCAACTCGATGAGTTCAAGGACCCGGTCATGGTTTCCGAGGATCCGAAGCCGCAGGACGTCGGCTTCCTCGCGATCATCACGGAGGGTGACTCGCTCGCATCCCTGATGAGCGAGCACGGCGGCTCTCTCCACTCCTTCAACACCGTATATCCGATGTTCACGCCTCGTCCGAGCGACCAGTACAACCTGAGCTCGTCGAAGAACGTCGGCGCGAACGCGACGTGGACGGTCACGTCGGAGCGTAAGTACACCGGCAGCTACCGGATCCTGTACAAGATGCTCACCGACGACACGATCGCCGCGGAGAAGGGCATCAAGAAGTACTACGGCGCCGACTACTACGGCATGGCGGAAGCGTACCGCGATTACCTCTACGGCAACGGCACGCTGACGAAGCTGGAGGATACGACGGCGGACACGCCGCTGTACATCGAGACCTTCGGCTCCATGGAGACCACGAAGCGCATCCTCTCCTTCCCGGTCAGCGTCGACACGCCGCTGACGACGTTCGATGACATCAAGTCCATGTACACCGAGCTGACCGAAGCGGGCGTCGGCAGACTGAACTTCCGTCTGACCGGCTACGCGAACGGCGGCATGATCTCGACCGTGCCGTACCGCTTGAACTGGGTCAGCGTGGTCGGCGGCGCGGACGGCTTCACCGACCTCGTCCAGTACGCGGCGGAGAAGGGCTTCGGCGTGTTCCCGGACTTCGATTTCGAGTACGTCAGGACCACCGAGCTGTTCGACGGCATGAGCTACAGAAAGTACGCGGTCAAGACGATCGACGACCGGTACACCTCCAAGCGCTACTACGACGCGGCGACGCAGTCCTTCACGACGGACCGCTCGATCTGCATTTCCGCCTCCGCCTTCGAGCATTTCTACACCGGTCTGGCGGAGAACTACAAGAAGTACAACCCGACGGCGATCTCCGTGTCCACGCTCGGCACGGAGCTGAACTCCGACTTCGACGAGGACGAACCGTACAACCGCGAGGACGCCAAGGGCTTCACGATCGAGGTGCTGAAGCTGATCGACGCCGACTATAAGGACGTCATGATCGACGGCGGCAACTCCTACGCGCTCGCATACGCCAACCACATCATGAAGCTCTCGACGAACAGCTCCCGCTTCCTGCAGGCGAGCGAGGCGATCCCGTTCATGGGCATCGTCCTCCACGGCGCGAAGTACTTCACCGGCAGCCCGATCAACATGGAGGGCGACATCGAGTCCGCCATCCTGAAGGCGATCGAGAACGGCGCCAGCCTGTACTTCGTCCTCTCCAAGCAGAACACGAACGAACTGAAGGAATCCGTATCGCTGAGCAAGTACTATTCCGTTTCCTACGACATCTGGAAGGATGAGGTCATCAAGTACTACACGATCCTCAACGACGCACTGAAGGATCTGCAGACCTCGCTGATCGTCGAGCACGAGTTCCTCTACGGCGAGCGCATCCCGGATCCGGATGAGCAAGAGGCCGATCAGATCGCCCTCGAAGAGCAGATGGCTGAGGAAGCCGCCGCGGCTGAGAAGCAGAAGAAGGACGAGGAGCGCGCCGCCAAGTACGCGGAGCTGCACGGAACGTCGGTTTCTTCCGGTTCTTCCGGCGTCGGCGTGTACGTTCCCGTGGAAGAGGAGACGGAGACGGAGACTGAGGAGGTCAAAGAAGCTTACGTGAAGACCAAGTACACGACGACGAAGGGTTCCGTTATCCGCGTCGGGTACGAGGGCGGCACGAACTTCCTGCTCAACTACAATTCCTTCGACGTTACCGTTCAGTATAACGGCACGACCTACACGATCGCCGCGCTCGGCTTCGTGAAGATCGGCTGAGAAAGGGGAGCCAGCTATGAATGCATCGAAATCCAAGAATGACGATATCTTCACCGGTTCGTCAAAAAAGAGGAAACGCGGCGCTTCCCTGGACGTAAGGAAAGCGCGTGCCGGCTGGTGGTTCGTGATGCCGTTCATCATCGGCATCGTGATCCTCTACATCCCGATCGTGTTCGACTCGATCAAGTACAGCTTCCATGAGATCAAGATCCTCACCGGCGGCGGCTTCAAGCTCAACTGGGTCGGCCTCAAGAACTACAGCGACGCGCTGTTCGTCGATCCCACCTACGTACAGACACTCGTGACCGGCATCAAACAGCTCATCGTCGACATCCCCGCCATCGTGATCTTCGCGCTGTTCGTGGCGATCCTCCTCAACGGGAAGATCGCCGGACGCGCGGCGTTCCGTGCCATCTTCTTCATCCCCGTCCTTCTGACGACCGGTCTGATCGCGGACATCGACAACCAGAACATCCTGGCGACCGCGATGGAAGGCGCGGAGATCGACACCGGTACCGGAGAAAGCGCCGTTGCGCAAATTGTGTCGGTCATGGACGTGCAGGCACTGTTCAGCAACATGATGGTCGGTACGGAACTCGTTGAATACGTTGTCAACCTCGTCAACAACATCTTCAACATCATCAACCGCTCCGGCGTCCAGATGATGATCTTCCTCGCAGGCCTCCAGTCCATCTCCCCCGCGATCTACGAGTCTTGCTCCATCGACGGCGCGTCCGGTTGGGAAACCTTCTGGAAGATCACGCTCCCGATGGTCAGCCCGATGATCCTCGTCAACACGGTGTACACGGTCATCGACTCGTTCACCTCGTCGTCCAACCGCGTGATGTCGTACATCAGCAGCGTGTACGCATCCTCGAGCGGGCAGGTCCTCTCCTCGGCGATGTCCTGGATGTACTTCCTCATCGTTATGATCATCATCGCCGCGGTAGCCGGACTGCTCAGCCTGTTCGTGTTCTATCAAAGAAGAGATTAAGGAAAGGAGGAGCATAGAATGAATAAGGTCGAAACCGCACCGAAGATCACAAAGGAAACGAAGAATTCGATCCGCGTGGATTTTGAAAGGACGCCGCTTCTCGAACGCCTCAAGGCGCGCTTCGTGAACGTGTACTTCTTCCAGAAGGTCCTGGTCTACGTTTTCAAGTTCCTCTTCCTGCTCGGCATCTCGTACGTCATCCTGTTCCCGTTCTACTCGAAGATCTCCTCCTCCTTCATGAGCGCCGAGGACTTCGTCGACGTCACGGTCAACATGGTGCCGCGTCACCCGACGCTCGCCACCTACAAGGCGATCATCCTGGACAACAACTACTGGAAGGCGTTTCTGAACACGCTGCTCCTCGCGGGCTCCTGCGCGATACTGCAGACGTTCGTCTGCTGTCTCGTCGGCTACGGCTTTGCGAAGTTCAAATTCAAGGGCAACGGAATTCTGTTCCTGGTCGTCATCTTCACGATGATCGTCCCGCATCAGACGCTCCAGCTCTCCATGTTCATGAAGTTCCGCTACTTCGACATAGGCATCGGGAAGTTCAGTATCTTCAACTTCCTCGGCGGAGGCTTGATCGACTCAGTCAACGTATTGAAGGATCCGTGGCTGAGGCTGATCAATACCTTCTGGCCGCTCATCATCCTCTCCGCCACCGGTCTTGCCTTCAAGAACGGTCTGTACATCTTCATGATGCGCTCGTTCTTCAAGGGCATCCCGGATGAGCTCGAGGAATCCGCCTACCTGGACGGCTCCGGCACGTTCCGCACCTTCGTGCAGATCATCCTGCCGCTGTCCATCCCGATGCTCATCACGGTCTTCATGTTCGCCTTCTCCTGGCAGTGGACGGACAACTATTACACGACCGTTTTCTTCACGACGACCGGTCCGCTGCTGATGCCGAAGATCGTCAAGGTGCCGAAATCGCTGAACACCGCTTACGCCGGCTCGAACATGTATGAGGCCGCGATCCGCAACACCTGCGGCATCCTCATCCTCCTGCCGCTGCTCATCCTCTACACCTTCATGCAGAGGTTCATCGTGCAGGGCATCGAGCGTTCCGGCATCACCGGCTGACGCGTCGTCTGCCGCTTACCGCATCCCATCTCAGAGGAGAGACCGTCCGGTCTCTCCTCTTTCTTTGCGGCACGGACGCGGATATGGGGAAAACGGGGCGCGCGGGAGCGCGCGGCGGTAAATTGTCGCCAAACACTTGATTTATCGGGAAATTTTTGCTATACTTATTAGATAGAATATCCGACAGAAATCAACTCATCGGGAGAAACCGACATGGAAAAGATCAAACCGAGAACACTCTCGGGATTTATGGAACTGCTTCCTCCGCAGCAGCAGCAGATGGAAGCGATGATGGAGATTCTGCGCCGCACGTACGCGCTGTACGGCTTCACGCCGATCGACACACCGGCGATCGAGGCGGCGGAGGTGCTGCTTGCCAAGGGCGGCGGCGAGACGGAGAAACAGATCTACCGCTTCACGAAGGGCGACGCCGATCTGGCGCTGCGATTCGACTTGACCGTGCCGCTCGCCAAGTACGTCGCCATGCACTACGGGGAGCTCGCCTTCCCGTTCCGCCGCTATCAGATCGGGAAGGTGTACCGCGGCGAGCGGGCGCAGCGCGGCCGCTTCCGCGAATTCTATCAGGCGGATATCGACATCATCGGCGACGGACAGCTCGACGTGCTCAACGAGGCGGAGATCCCCGCGATCATCTGCCGCACCTTCACCGCCATGGGTCTGCGCCGCTTCTGCATCTGCGTCAACAACCGCAAGATCCTGAACGGATTTTATGAGATGCGCGGGCTCGGAGAGAAGGCGGGCGACGTCATGCGCACCGTGGACAAGCTTGACAAGATCGGCGCGGACGCGGTGCGGGAGATCCTCGTCGATGAGATCGGCGTTCCCGCCGCCGACGCGGACGCGGTGCTCGCGTTCATCGCCATCACCGGGGACAACGCCGCCGTACTCTCGGCGCTCGACGGATACGCCGGACAGAACGAGACCTTCGACACGGGGCTCGCGGAGCTGAAGGCGGTCACCGCCAATCTCACCGCGTTCGGCGTGCCGCAGGAGAATTTCAGGATCGATCTGACGATCGCACGCGGGCTCGATTACTATACGGGCACCGTGTACGAGACGCTGCTCCCGGATCACCCGGAGATCGGCTCCGTCTGCTCCGGCGGACGGTACGACAATCTGGCGGAGTATTACACCGATCGGCCGCTGCCCGGCGTCGGGATCTCCATCGGGCTGACGCGCCTGTTCTACGTGCTGGGCGAGCAGGGCTATCTGAATCCCGCGATGAACACCGCGCCCGCAGACGTTCTGGTCCTGCCGATGACGGACGCGCAGGAACCGGCCGTCCGCCTCGCGACCGTATTGCGCGGCGCGGGGATCCGCACGCAGCTGTACAACGAGAAAAAGAAATTCAAGGCAAAACTCGCCTACGCCGACCGGCTTGGGATCCCCTACGCCGCGCTGCTCGGCGAGGATGAGATCGCCGCCGGGAAGGTATCGCTCAAGGATCTGCGCACCGGCGAGCAGGTCACCGTAACGCCCGAGGAGGCGCCGGAGCGGATCCGGCGCGGGCTCGGCAGCGCCGGCCCCGTCATCGTGGAGCCGGACGGAACGAAGGCGTGAGAGAGTACCGCTGATAATACGGAAGGAGACGGTTTTATGATGCAAATGCGTACGCACACCTGCGGGGAGCTGCGGCTCGCCGACGCGGGGAAGAAGGTCCGGCTGGCGGGTTGGATGGAGAACGTCCGCGAGGTCGGGGGAAATCTGGCGTTCGTCGTCCTGCGCGACTTCTACGGCACGACGCAGCTCGTGATCGAGACGGAGGAGCTGAGGCGCGCCGTGACGGAACTCAATAAGGAATCGACGATCGCGGTGAGCGGCACCGTCCGCGAGCGCTCGTCCAAGAATCCGAAGCAGCCGACGGGCGACGTCGAGGTCGTCCCGGACGCGATCGAGGTGCTCGGTCGCTGCCGGTACGCGAGCCTCCCCTTCGAGATCAACCGCAGCCGCGAGGCGGACGAGACGCAGAGACTGAAGTACCGCTATCTCGATCTGCGCAATCCGGAGGTCAAGAAGAATATCATCCTGCGCTCGAACGTCGTGGCGGCGCTCCGCCGCGCGATGACGGAGCACGGCTTCCTTGAGATCACGACGCCGATCCTCACCGCGTCGAGTCCCGAGGGCGCGCGCGACTATCTCGTGCCGTCCCGCAAGCATCCCGGAAAATTCTATGCGCTGCCGCAGGCGCCGCAGCAGTTCAAGCAGCTGCTCATGACCTCCGGCTTCGACCGGTATTTCCAGATCGCTCCGTGCTTCCGCGACGAGGACGCGCGCGGCGACCGCTCTCCGGGCGAGTTCTATCAGCTCGATATGGAAATGGCGTTCGCCTCGCAGGAGGACGTGTTCGCCGTGCTCGAGGACGTGCTGCCGCCGGTCTTTGCCGAATACGGGACGTATCATATCGCCTCAAGGCCTCCGTTCCGCCGCATCGCGTACCGCGACGCGCTCGAGACGTACGGCACCGACAAGCCGGATCTCCGTATCGATCTGACGGCCGTTAACGTGACGGCGCTCTTCGAAGGGACGGAGTTCGCGCCCTTCGCGGGACAGACGGTCCGCGCCGTCGCCGTTTCCGGCTGTGCGCTGACGCGCAAGCAGATCGAGAAGCTGCTCGCCGACTGCGAGGTGCAGAGCGGGGAGAAGGGGTACTGGTTCAAAGTCGACGAGAGCGGTGCGCTCGCGGGCGGCGTCGCCAAATTCGTCGAGAGGGAGAAGGCCGAGACGCTTCTGCCGCTCGCGCCGAACACGCTCGTGCTCCTCGCCGCCGGACCGCAGTCCGTCAAGAACGTCGGCGTCATGATCAAGATCTTCGGGCGCGAGTGCCCGGGACATATGGACAAGGAACGGTACGAGTTCTGCTGGATCGTCGATTTCCCGATGTACGAGATCGGGGAGGAGAGCGGCGAGCTCGAGTTCTGCCACAACCCGTTCTCCATGCCGAAGGGCGGTCTTGAGACGCTGCTCGCGGCGGAACGCGGGGAGATCGACCCGCTCTCCGTCACGGCGGATCAGTACGACCTCGTCTGCAACGGCGTGGAGCTTTCCTCCGGCGCCGTCCGCAACCACGATCCGGAAATCATGGTCAAGGCGTTCGAACTCGTCCGTCTCGGCGAGGAGGACGTGAAGGCGAAATTCCCGGCGATGTACAACGCGTTCTGCTACGGCGCGCCGCCGCACGCGGGGATCGCGCCCGGCGTGGACCGGATGGTCATGCTGCTCGCCGGGGAGGAATCGATCCGCGAGATCATTCCGTTCCCGATGAACAAGAACGCGCAGGACGTGATGATGGGCGCTCCCTCCGAGGTGCTGCCGAAGCAGCTGGAGGAATTGCACATCGCCGTCACAAAACAGGAAGAGGAGTAAGGGACGCCGTCTGATCGGCGTCTTCGCCCGAGAGACGTGATATTCGAACGATTTCTCATCCCGGATCTCATGGTGGAGCACTACAGCAGTGTGACGCCGGAGTTTCTTGTACAGACGGGGATCCGCGGTCTGATCTGCGATATCGACAATACGCTGGCGCCGTATGAGGAAGCGGAGCCGGACGCCGCCGCGCTGCGCTGGTTTTCCGCGCTGCGCGAGGCGGGGATCCGCGTTGCTTTCGTTTCCAACAACAGCGCCGGACGGGTCGCGCGCTACAACCGTTCTCTCGGCTATCCGGCGTTCCCCCGCAGCAAGAAGCCGCTGACCGGCGCGCTGCGCCGCGCGATGGCGGTCATGGGGACGGACGTGACCTCGACCGCCTCTCTCGGCGATCAGCTTTTCACCGACGCCGCCGCCGCGCGGCGGTGCGGGATCCTGACGATCATCGTGCCCCCGATCCGGGACAGAAGATCGCTGTTCTTCCGCTGCAAGCGTTTTCTCGAACGACCGTATCTGGATCAGTACCGCCGCCTGCACGGGATCCTGTGAGCGCGGCGCCCCGAAAGGAAGCATACCATGAACGAAAGACTGACCCGACTGCGCGCGGAGATGGAGCGGCGCGGTCTGGACGCCGTGTGGATCACGTCGGCGGAGAATCATCTGTATTTCTCGCTTTTCGACAACCCGGACGGCTGGATGCTCATCACGCGCACGAAAGCGTACGTGTTCGCCGATTTCCGTTATATCGAGGCGGCGCGGCGCGAGGCGTCGCCGGACTGCACCGTCATCGAGCCGCCGCGTCGGCGCACGGATTATCTGCCGCCGCTGATCGAGGAGGAGAACGTCCGCGTGATCGGCTACGAGGACGAACGGCTGAGCTGCCGGGCGCTCGCGTCGCTTGAGGAGGATCTGCCGCAATGCACGTTCGTCCCGCTCGGACGGCTGTGCATCGAGCTGCGCACCGTGAAGACGGAAGCGGAGGTCGAGCATATCGTCGCCGCGCAGCGGATCGCGGAGGACGCGCTCGCCGCCGTGCTCGCGCTCATCCGTCCGGAGATGACGGAACTCGAGGTGGCGGCGGAGCTTGAGTATCAGATGAAGAAGCGCGGCTCCCGCAAGCCGAGCTTCGACACGATCGCCGTGTCCGGTTCCGCCTCCTCCAGCCCGCACGGCGTGCCGCGTCCCTGCCCGCTTGAGCGCGGCTTTCTGACGATGGACTTCGGTGCGATGGTGGACGGGTATCATTCGGACATGACGCGCACCGTCGTGATCGGCCGCGCGGATACGGAGATGAAGCGGCTGTACCGCACGGTGCTGGACGCCCAGCTTGCCGCACTCGCCGCGCTCCGTCCCGGCGCGCGCAACGCCGACATGGACAAGATCGCGCGGGATCTCATCGACGGCGCGGGCTACGCCGGATGCTTCGGACACAGCCTCGGCCACGGCGTCGGGCTGGAGATCCACGAGGCGCCGAACCTGTCGGCGTTCTCCGGCGATCTGACGCTCCGTCCCGGCGAGATCGTCACCGTGGAGCCGGGCATTTATCTCGAAGGGAAGTACGGCTGCCGCATCGAGGACATGGCGTGCATCACGGAGGACGGGTACAGGAACCTGACGGCGGCGCCGAAGGAGCTGACGGAGATCCTCTGACGGAAAAAATCCGCCGCGGGCGAAAAAAATCCCGTTTCCTACTTGCAAAACGGGAAAAAATACGCTACAATATATTGTAAGTGTTTTTCGGCATTTTAATCTTAGAAAGGAGATGCACGGGGAGCCGCGGAGGCTGCCCGTGCGGAGAAAGAATGGTAGTCGCAGGAGATTTCAAAAACGGAGCAACGTTCGATATGGACGGATCGGTTATGCAGGTGATCGAGTTCCAGCACGTCAAGCCGGGCAAGGGCGCGGCGTTCGTGCGCACGAAGCTGCGCAACGTCATCACCGGAGCGGTCATCGAGAAGACGTTCAATCCGACCGATAAGTTCCAGGATGCCCGCATCGACCGCAAGGAAATGCAGTATCTGTACAACGACGGCGATCTCTATTACTTCATGGATATGGAGTCCTACGAGCAGATCCCGCTGAACAAGAGCCTTCTCTCCGAGAACTTCAAGTTCGTCAAGGAAGAGATGATCTGCCGCGTCAACTCGTACAAGGAGAACGTGTTCCTCGTCGAGCCGCCGATGTTCGTGGAGCTGGCCGTCGCCGAGTGCGAGCCCGGCGTCCGCGGCGATACCGCGACCGGCGCGTCCAAGAACGCGACGCTGGAGACCGGCGCCGTGGTCCGCGTGCCGCTCTTCATCAACGAAGGAGAAAAGATCCGCATCGACACGAGGACCGGCGAGTATATCGAAAGAGCGTAAACGGTTTTTCGTCGATCGAAAGGAGCGAGCAGGGATGAATATCACGGAAAAGAGCGCGTATCTCAAGGGGCTGGCGGAAGGGCTGCAGCTGGATGCGGCGAAGCCGGAGACGAAGCTGATCTCCGCGCTGATCGATCTTGTCTCCGAGCTGAGCGAGAAGGTCGCCGAGCTGGAGCATGACGTGGAGACCCTGAACGATTATGTCGACGAGGTGGACGAGGATCTCGGCCGCCTGGAGGAAACGCTGGACGTCGGAGACGACGAGGACGACGATTCCGAGACGTGCGATCATGACTGCGATCGTTGCCTGTTCCCGGAGGACGAGGACGATTTCGAGGACGATGAGGACGAGGACGAAGGCTTTCGGTGCCTGACGTGCCCCTCCTGCGGCGAGAAGATCTATTTCGACGAGTCGATGGATCCGTCCGATCTTCTCTGCCCCGCCTGCGGCAAGCCCGTGAGCGAGGAGGAGGAAGAAGGTCAGAGCGAGGTTTGATCCGCTGTCAAAAAGAGGGCGCTTTCCGCACCCTCTTTTTCTGACGCCGTGAGTCCGTATCTGCAAAGGAACGGCTCATGGCGATTTTGAAGGGGCGGACGCCGCTTTATGTATGATGACCGATGCCGCGCGAACGATTTTTCTGATTCTCCGGCGCCTGACGCCGGATATGGAAAGGACTACAGGATATGGGACACGCAGAATTGAAGGAATGGACGCTGCTCTCGCCGCTGCCGGATCTGTTTGAGAAGGACGACGGCGGACGCATCGCGGCGCCGGAGGAATGGGCGGCGCAGCGCGAGCGGATCTATCGCCTGGGCGTCGGCATGCAGTACGGCGGGATGCCGCCGGAACCGGAGTTCGTCGAGGTCGAGCTTCTGCATCCCGGCTCGTCGCTGAACACGTATCGCATCCATACGGGAAAGCGGGAGAAGCCGGTCACCTTTATCATGCAGACGATCGTCCCGAAGGACGCGAAGAATTGCCCCGTCGTCATCGACGGCGACGGCTGCTTCCCGTACGTGTACCGGGACGACGTGCTGAAAGAATTTGAGAACGCGGGCGTCGCTTTCGTCCGCTTCAACCGGACGGAGATCGTGCACGACGACTATAGGGCGGACCGAAATCACGGGCTGTACGAGGTCTATCCGGAGTACACGTTCAGCGCGCTCGCCGCGTGGGCGTGGGGCTTCCACCGCTGCACGGACGCCGTTCTGCAGCTCGGATTCGCCGATCCGAACTGGATCGCCTATACGGGACACTCCCGCGGCGGGAAGACGGCGCTCCTCGCGGGCGCGACGGATCCGCGCGCGGCGGTCGTGAACCCGAACGGGAGCGGCACCGCCGGCGCGGCGTGCTACCGCCTCCGCTCAAAGACTCTCGCCGAGGACGGGAGCGAGGAAGTGAGCGAACCGCTCTCCTACCTTCTCGGCGCCGTTCCGTACTGGCTCGGGCCGGAAATGAAGGAGTACGGCGACCGGGAGGACGAGCTTCCTTTCGACTCGCATTTCCTCAAGGCGCTCGTCGCTCCGCGCATCCTGCTCTGCACGGACGCGCTTTCCGACGGCTGGGCGAATCCGCTCGGCACCTATATGACGTCGAAGGCGGCGAAGGAAGTGTTCCGCTTCCTCGGCGCGGAGGATCATATCATGAACCGCTACCGCGAGGGCGTCCACTGCCACACGCCGGACGACGTGCGGATCCTGCTCAACGTGATCGCGCATTTCCGCTCCGGCGCGCCGCTGGACGAGACGATCAACCATACGCCCTTCGACGCGATCCCGCCGGTGCACACGTGGCATTGCCCGGAAAAATAAGATCCTGTCATCGATCGGCAAAGGACTGCCGCGCCGAGGCGCGGCAGTCCTCTTTTTATCCCTTCCGTCTTGCATCCGGTGGAAAAATCTGTTATAATAAACACAGACGATATCGAAGGAGGGTATGCCATGAAGTGTCCTTACTGCGGCGGCGAGATGGAACGCGGGCTGATCCAGAGCCGGCAGGAACTGTGCTGGATCCCGGGCGAGGATCGGAAGACGTTCGTGCGTGCCGAATTTCACGAGGGGGCCGTCGTGCTCTCAAAGCTTTCCTTTTTGAAGGGTTCGGCGGTGACGGCGCATCTGTGCCGTGCGTGCCGGAAGGTCGTCATCGACTGCGCCGACGGGACGTCCGATAAGAACGGATAAGAACGGAAGCGGACGCAGAGTCCGCGGCGCGGGCATTGTCGGATATTACCGCTTGCCGAACGCGCCGCACGTGTGTTATAATAATAACGTATCCCATACCGTAGAAAACATAAGGACGCGCGCCGATGAGATCTGCCATGTCTGAGAAAAAACGATTCGCTCGCCGCTTTACGCTGTGGTTCCGCCTCTTCTGGCTCGCCGCCGCAGCGGACGCGGCGTACATACTGCACAGCGTCCGCCTCCTCGTGCAGGATCCGGCTGCCGCGCTGCGCGCCGGACTCGGTACCGGCGCGGTCGCGGCGATGACGGAGTCCGTCGCGGCGGGGGCGGCGATGCTGGTGCTTTGTGCCGTCGCGGCCGAGTCACTTCTGCGGGAGGCTGACGGGAGGGCGCCGCGGTGAGAGAGACGTCGGATCCGGTACGCGCCGCATTCCGGCGGGCGATGACGGAAGGCGAGATCGCCGGGGCGCTCGCGGGCGCGCGCCGCATCGTCGTCGGCTATTCCGGCGGCGCAGATTCCTCGGCGCTGCTCGCTTTGACGGCGGAATTCTGCCGCGGGCGCGCCTGGGAGGTCTCGGCGATCCATATCCATCACGGGATCCGGGGCGAGGAAGCGGATCGGGACGCGGCGGCGTGCCGCGCCTTCTGCGAGGCGCGCGCCATCCCGCTGACGGTGCGGTATCTCGACGTCCCCGCTTCCGCCGCGCGGGAGAAACGCGGCGTCGAGGAGACGGCGCGGCGGCTCCGTTTGGCGGCGTTTGAGGAAGCAGCCGGGGAGGACGGCGTCGTCGCCGTCGCGCACTCCGCCGACGACAATCTCGAAACGGTGGTGCAGAGGCTGGCGCGCGGCACGGGCCTGCGCGGCCTCGGCGGCATCCCGCCCGTCCGCGGACGACTGATCCGCCCGCTGCTTTCCGTTTCCGCCGCGCAGATCCGCGCTTTCTGCCGCGCGGAGGGGATCCCCTTCGTGGAGGACAGCACGAACGCCGACACGGCGTATACGCGCAACTATATCCGCGCGCACGTCCTGCCGGCGCTGCGCGCGATCACTCCGGCGCCGGAGGCGTCCGCCGCGCGCATGTGCGCCGCGCTCCGTGCCGACGAGGCATATCTGCGTCAGCAGACGGAGAGGGCGCTCGGCGAATGGAGCGGCGGGACGTCCGCGCCGACGGCGCTGCTCAGAGAACTGCCGCAGCCGCTTCTGTTCCGCGCCTGCGCGATGCTGTACGCGAACGCCCGCGGCGACGGGACGGATCTCGGCGCCGTGCATCTGTACGATACGGCGCAGCTCGTTGTGCGGGGGACGGCGGCGTCGCTCGATCTGCCGGGCGCCGTCACCGCGCGGGTATGGGACGGGACGCTTTCCTTTTCCCGGGAGGAGCGGCGCGCGGCGCCGCCGGCGGATTTCCGCTTCCCGCTCGGCATCGGGACGTTTTCTTTCCCGGAATACGGCTTTTCCCTTTGCGTTTCGCCGGAATCGGAGCAAAAGCGGACGGATGAGAAAAATATTTACAAATTATCTATATGTACGACGCTCTCTTTTGATACAATACAAGGTAGTTTTTTCCTTCGCTTCCGACGTGAGGGAGACACCGTGCGCTTCGGCGGCATGACGCGCGAGGTGCGCAAACTCCTGTGGGCACAGAAGATCCCGGCTGCCCGCCGCCCCTTCGTCCCGCTGTTCTGCGACGGGGCGGGGATCGTGTGGGTGCCCGGCTGTCCCGTGCGCGACGGATGCGCCGACGGAGGAAACCGGATACGTCTCGAAGTTGCGTATCATAACGGATGAACGGATCATCATTTTCATCGGAGGGGATCGCTATGTATACCTCGGTACTGGATCGGGACGTGGATCATATTCTTGTGTCGGCTGAGGAGATCGACCGCATCACGACGCATATCGCCGCGCGGATCGACGAAGACTATCGGGAGACGGAGGGAAAGCTTCTCCTGCTCGGCATCCTGAAGGGAAGCGTCGTATTCATGGGCGATCTGATGAAGAAGATCACCGTGCCGGTGGAGATCGATTTCATGAAGGTCTCCTCCTACCGCGGCGACACGAAAACGAGCGGCCGCATCAAGATCTACCTCGATCTCAACCGTACCGACATCAGCGAGTGCAACATCCTGATCATCGAGGACATCATCGACAGCGGTCGGACGCTCTCCTATCTGACCGAGTATCTCCGGCTGAACGGTGCGAAGAGCGTGCGCACCTGCACGCTGCTCGACAAGCCGTCGCGGCGGGAGGTCGATTTCGAGGCGGATTACGTCGGCACGACGATCCCGGACGAATTCGCGATCGGATACGGTCTGGACTATGCGGAGAAATACCGCGCTCTGCCGTACGTCGGCGTACTGAAGCCGGAGATATACACGAAATAAAAAGACGCTCACCCGAAATCCACAGCCCGCCTCGGACGGGCGTTGATGCGGAGGATCCATGAAAAATAATCTGAAAGTCGCGATATTCTATATACTGCTGATCGGCGGGATCATCATCATGGCGACGGCGCTTCTGCGCAGCGTGCCGCAGGATACGCTCACCTACAGCGAGGTGATCCGCTATTTCGAGGACGAGGAGGTCAAGTCCTTCGTCGTCGACGAGGACAACGTGCTCCAGATGATCGTCCGCGTCACGCAGCAGGACGGCAAGGTCCAGGAGCGTCTCGTCGAATACGAGCTGCGGGATCTCGGACTCTTTCTCGACGATCTCGGCGATACGATCCGCGATCAGTTCGACCGCGGCGTGATCGAGGAATACGACATCCCCGCGCCGCGCTCGATCCCGTGGTGGGTCGGACTGCTCCCGTACGTGATCGTCATCGTCCTGTTCGTCGTCATGTGGTTCTACGTGATGAACCAGACGATGGGCGGCAAGGGCTCGAAGATCAATTCCTTCGGGCGTGCCAGAGCGAAGCTCGTCACGGCGGATAAGAACCGCGTGCTCTTTAGCGACGTTGCCGGCGCGGATGAGGAGAAGGCGGAACTTGAGGAGATCGTGGAATTTCTGCGCGATCCCGCTTCCTTTACGAAGCTCGGCGCGCGGATCCCGCACGGCGTGCTTCTCGTCGGTCCTCCCGGCACGGGCAAAACGCTTCTTGCGAAGGCGGTCGCCGGCGAGTCCGGCGTGCCGTTCTATTCGATCTCCGGTTCGGATTTCGTGGAAATGTACGTCGGCGTAGGCGCTTCCCGCGTCCGCGATCTGTTCGAGGTGGCGAAGAAGTCTCCCGCCGCGATCGTCTTCATCGATGAGATCGACGCGGTCGGGCGTCACCGCGGCGCCGGTCTCGGCGGCGGTCACGACGAACGCGAGCAGACGCTCAACCAGCTCCTCGTAGAGATGGACGGCTTCGGCACGAACGACGGCACGATCGTCATGGCGGCGACGAACCGTCCCGACATCCTCGACCCGGCGCTGCTCCGTCCCGGCCGTTTCGACCGGCAGATCACCGTCAGCTATCCCGACGTGAAGGGGCGCGAGGACATCCTGCGCGTCCATTCCCGCAACAAGCCGCTCGGCGGCGACGTCGATCTTTCCGTGATCGCGCAGACGACGGTTGGCTTCACCGGCGCGGATCTGGCGAATCTGCTCAACGAGGCGGCGCTCCTCGCCGCCCGCCGCGGCAAGAGCCTGATCGGGATGGAGGATATCGAAGACGCGATGATGAAGGTCGTCGTCGGTCCGCAGAAGAAATCCCGGAAGGTGACGGAACGCGAAAAGAAGCTGACCTCTTACCACGAGGCGGGTCACGCGATCGTCAACAAGATCCTCAACGACAACGATCTGGTGCACCAGATCTCGATCATCCCGGCGGGCAGCGCGGGCGGATATACCTACTTCCGTCCGAAAGAGGACCGCTCCTTCGCGTCCCGCACGGAAATGAAGAACAATATCGCCGGACTGCTCGGCGGCCGCGTTGCCGAGGCGCTCATCATGGACGATATCTCCAGCGGCGCGTCGAACGACATCCAGCGCGCTTCGCAGATCGCCCGGACGATGGTCACCCGCTACGGCATGTCCGATCTGCTCGGACCGATCCAGTACGGCAGCGAGTCCTCCAGCGACGAGATCTTCCTCGGCCGCGATTTCAACAACACGCGCAACTATTCGGAGGAGACGGCGGCGGAGATCGACCAGGAGATCAAGCGGATCATGCGCGAGGCGTACGAGGAAGCGGAGCGGATCCTGCGCGAGAATATGGAGAAACTGCACTTTATCGCCGGCTTCCTCTTCAAGAATGAGATCATGGAGGAGGAACAGTTCCGCCGCGCTATGGAGGAGGACGGCATCACCTTCGAGGAGCTCGAGGCGATGGTCGCCGAGAAGCGCAGAAAGAGCGAGGAAGAGAACAAGGCGCGCGCCGAACGCCTCGCCGAAGAAGAAAAGAAACGCGAGGAGGAGCGCGCCCGCGAGAACGCGCGCCATCCGTCAAAGGACGATCCCAATCCCTACAGCGGGGACGATCATCAGGCACTGTGAGGGGGGACACGCCGGGAGGGACTTTTTGAAAAAAGTCCCTCCCGGACCCTCTTCAAAAACCTTTATACAAAAAGAATGACAAGGTGAAGCGAAAACCAGAGACAAGAATCTTCGCTTCACCTTGTTTTGTTTTTGCCATTAAGGTTTTCGAGGGGTCTGAGGGGGACCTTTTCTCAAAAGGTCCCCCTCGTCGTGCCTCCCTCGTCGTGCCTCCCTCATCGCGTCTCTCTTTTTTTCGCGGATCCTGTCGCGGGATCGCGGACGGAGGAATATACTGGAGTGAGGCGGCGGACGCTGCCTCAATGAGAAAGAAACGGAGACAGGAAAATGGCACAGACGATCACGAATCAGGCTTCTCTCAGTTTTCAGGTGGGCGCCGTTACCTCCAGCGTCCGTTCCAATATCGCAACGGCAACGGTCTCGCAGGCGCTGAACGTCACGAAGACGCCGCTGAACGAAGAATACCGCGCGGACGGGACGGTCACGTACGTGGTCTCCCTGACGAACGCGGGCACGTCGGCGCTTTCCGATATTACGGTCACCGACACGCTCGGCACGTACGAGACGGAGAGCGGTACGACCGTCACTCCGCTCACGATCGACGGGGATGCGCTGCTTCTGACGGACGGCACCGTGACGAGCCGCCCGACGCCCGTCGTCGGGGAGGGAAGCGTAAGCTTCACGATCCCCGCGCTGGCGGCGGGCTCGACCGCGCAGCTCATCTACGCCGCGCTGGCGAACGGGACGGCGCCGCTCGCGCCGGGCAGCACGATCGACAATACGGTCACGGCGGCGGCCGCCGGGATGACCGATCCCGTCACGGCGACGGCGACGGTCACCGCGGCGGAGTACGCGGACGTTGCCGTCGTGAAGGCGATGAGCCCGGCGACGCTCTCCGACGGAGATCCGCTCACCTACACCTTCACCCTGACGAACAATGGCAACACGGAGGCGACGCAGCTGACGCTGACGGACGCCTTCGATCCGGCTCCCGCCTCGATCACCGTCACGGTGGACGGCGAGACGCTGGTGCCGACGGAGTACACCTACGAGACCGGCGTGCTGACGCTCCCGTCGGAGACGGGAACGCCGATCTCGCTCCCTGCCGCCCGGATCACGCAGGACGAGACGACCGGCGAGGTGACGGTCGTTCCTTCGACGGTGACGGTCACCGTCATCGGGACCTTCTGAAACCGAAAGGGGAAAGGCAGGGGCTTGCCCCTGCCTTTTTCGCGGGATCCGACGCTGCCGGGATAAAAAAGCCGTCCGCGGCTTTGCCCGCGGACGGCCTGTCGATGCAGGGAGAGGGATCAGCCCGGTTCGCCCACCGTCCAGCGGCGGCGCACCTCATCAAAGACCTCGTCCGGAATATCGATCTTTTCCTGGACGTTGTTGGAAACGTACATGTCTCCCGCGCTCTCCGGGAAGGTGCAGAAGGTGTCGTGACGCCACGCGTCGCGCTCTTCCTTGTTGCGGAGATTGGGAAGCTTGATGGGCTGGTTGCCGTTCACGATGGAGCGGTAGCCGAGCGTCCCGGGCATGCACATATCGACCGCCTGATAGACGTCGATGGTGCGTTCCTTCGCCACCTCGTCGCCGAGGATGGAGCCGATGAAGTAATGGGTCGTGAAATAGTCGCCGCCGCCGTGGCCGCTGTTCTCCGTCCCGGCGATGATCGGATCCGGCTTGTACACCTTCCGTTCGCCGCGGCAGTTCTGATCCGGCTTCTCCAGATAGACGCCGATCTCGCCGCTTCCGAGATCGTGCGCGCCGCCGAGATCGCCGTTGATCTGGTAGTTGGAGTGGCGGTAGGATTTGATATTGAAGTGCAGGGACTTGAGGATCGCGCCGTTCTCCAGCGTGACGATCTCCATGCCGAGCGTGCCGGAGGAGGTGCCGAGCTTGCGCATGAAGGGCATGTTCGGCGTCTCAAAGGCGCTGACCTGTACCGGACGGAGTCCCGTCATGTAGAGGATCGGGCCGATGGAGTGCGTGCAGTAGAAGGTGGAAGGCATGATGTTGCGCCAGTGGTTCCGCTCCCCGTAGGTGATCTGCGGCCAGATGGAGGAACAATCGTGGAGGTACTCGCCCTCGGCGTACATGAGCTTGCCGAGCACGCCGGAGCGGTAGAGATTCCGCATCTCCCAGCGGACCGGGGTGTAGCAGTAGTTTTCCGCGTAGGAATAGACCTTGCCGGACTCCTCCACGGCTTCGATGAGCTCGACGGCTTCCGCCATGTTCGCCATCGTCAGGCACTCGGTCATGATGTGCCGACCGCTGCGGAGGAGGCGGATGCCGAATTTCGCGTGCTCATGCGCGTAGTTCGCGCAGATGACCGCGTCCATGTCGTGCTCGAAGAAATCGTCGAAGCGCTCGTAGTACTTGATGTTGTACAGACCGTGCGCTTCCGCCTGCTTCCTGCAGTTGTCGAGAAGCGGCTTGTATTTGTCGCACACGGCGACGAGTTCCGCTTCCGGATGATCGAAGATCTGGTGTACCGCCGACATGCCTCTGCCCGCGCCGAACACGCCGATTTTCAATTTTGCCATGTCTGTTCTCCTTCTGATTTTTGAATGGGGGACAAGGTCCGCTTGTGGGGTCGAGAGTATTATAACACAGGACGACGGGGGTGTCAAGGGAAAAAGCGGAATACGCGCGGCAGCTTCCCCGTCATTCCCGCGCGTCCCGGCGGAATGCGAGCCCGTCGTACAGCTCGTGCACGGTCCTGTCGTATAGGTTCAGGATCGCCTCGCGCTTTTCCTTCGTCATGGGACGGAACTCGTGCCGGTCGAAGGGGAGCGTGCGCCGGAGCGCGGCGGTCTGAGCGGCGGAAAGGATCTCCCCGAGCTGTGCCGCGAGCAGAGGATCGTGGGCTTCCTCGAGCCGCTTTCTGCATTCCGCGCAGATCCCGGCAAGGTCTTCCGGCACGTCCGCGGCGTCTCCGGCAAGGACCGTCCGTCCGCCGTCCGGGGCCCGATCGGCCGAAGCGACGACGCATTCGCCGCCCCGGATGCTCACGCATACCTTCCCGCCGCGCGCCATCAGCGCCGCTGGGATACGGAACCGGCCCGTTTCGTTCGCTGCCAGTTTCGTGCCGCGCACGTCTTTCGCGGCGGGTCCGCCGTTCCTTGAAAAACGGAGATATACCGCACAGCCGCCGAAGTAGATCGGCTCGTTCTGGACGTAGTCCGTGACGTCGTCCGGGAGCAGGGGACGGATGTTCAGTCCCTCCGCGTCGGCGGAATAATCGAACAGCCCGCGCAACAGGCAGGTGATCGGCGCGAAATTGTCGATCATGACGGAGACCGGACGCTCGCAGACGGTATGATCGTCGTTCTCCTTCTGCCACGGATTGTTGGTGTTGTATCCCCACTGGGACATCGGCGCGTCCTGCCGGTATTCCTCCGCCCAGCGCATGGTATAGTCCGCCGCCCGGAAGGCGTCCTCGGACGCGCCTACCTTCAGGTACGCGAGGATCGCCCGGCCTTCCACCGTCGCCCAGCAGCCGCCGTCGACCCAGTCGCCGGAGCGGAAGCTGAAGGAGTCCGGCCCGCGCGTGTGCCTCCGATAGCAGTTCAGCGTGTCGTCCAGATGCGGGTAGTTGGTGCAGAGGATCCCGGCCGGGCGGATGCCCGGAACGGACGCGATCTTCTCATAGATCGAGCGGGCGACGTCCTCCCCGACGACGTCCCACGCGACGGCGTCGACGTTGCATACGCTTTCAAGATAGCCGTACCGATCCGCGCCGTATACGCCGTGCTTCGTTCCGTCCGGGTCCATGGATTTGACGAAGTATCCCTCTTCCGTGAGGAGCAGCGGCAGCGCGTCCAGCGTGCGCGCGCGGCGCGCCTCGTATTCGCCCGCCGTCGCCTCGTCCCCGATCATCCGCGCCAGCGCGGCGCATTTTCCGAGCGCGGCGGCGGCCGTGATCGCCAGACCGGTCAGGTACCCCTTGTTCGGGTCCCCGTTCTCATCCGCGGGACTTCCGCCGTAGCTCGGCGCCAGAAGATTCGCCGAAGGACCGACGAGGAACAGGCCGTTTTCCGCGCGCGCGGATTCGATATGATCGAGCGAGCGGCGCATGAGCGGCATATACTTCTTTATCTGTTCGGGACGCCGGTCGAAGAGAAGGATCTCCGCCTCCATGAGCACGCCGGCCGCCGTCGCCTCGTAGAACCAATCATAGGCCTTCACGTCTCCGTCGCCTTGCTTGTACACGATCCCGTCCCGGAAAACGCAGTCGCCGAGAGAGCCGTCCGGGGCGCAGAAGGACAGACTCAGTCTGTCCGTGACGCCGCTGTCCGCGCCGATCCGTTTTCCGTCGCCGATCCGCCGCCAGAAGGCGTCGTAGGAATTCTGGAGGATGCGCGACCAGAACGGATCGAGCAGCGGCACGGCGCCCATCGTGAAGCCGAAGCTGTTCTGGATCCACCAGCCGTCGCCCCAGATGAAGCCCTCGCTGAGCATGTCCGTCGAAGATTTGTAGAGCATCCTCAGATTGGGGAGCGTCGGGGAATCGTGCAGCGCGGCGAAGCTTTTCTCGATGAGAGCGAGCTTTTCCTCGTTCCCCTCGCCGGTGATGTACGTGCCTTGAAACATGATCTCGTCCCTCCGTTCGGCGATTTCGTCTGCTTTATGATATCATGTTCCACCCCGGATGTCAAGAGGCGGCGTAAAACAAAACGCTTCCCTCTTGACAGAGCCGTTTCGGCGGTTTATAATGAAAACGATACGGAAATCACGGAGGATACAATCATGCGGATCGGACTCTTGCAGACGACGCCGCGGGATCTCGACCCGGCGTACAACGCGGCGTTTCTTGAAAAGATGGCGCGCCGTGCCGCCGAGGACGGCGTGGAACTGCTCATGACCTGCGAATGCTATATGGACGGGTACTGCGCCCGGCTGGAGGAGGTCGACGCGGCGCGGCTGCGCACCGTCGCGCTGCCGGCGGACAGCCCGTATCTCGCCCGCGTGCGGGCGCTGTGCCGGGAGTTGAAGATGGGGATGATCCTCGGCTATACGGCGCTCGAGGGAGACGAGATGAAGAACACGGCGCTGCTCCTCGGCCCGGACGGGGAAGAGATCGGACGTTACTGCAAGATGCACCTGCACGCGCACGACAAAAAGTTCGCGCCGGGGGATTCCTTCCCGGTGTTCGACACGCCGTGGGGGCGGGTCGGGATGCTGATCTGTGCGGATCGGCGCTGGCCGGAGGCGGCGCGCTCGCTGCGCATCCAGGGCGCGGAGATGATCCTCATCCCGACCTACGGCGTCTGCCATGAGCGGAATTTCGCGTGGATGTGCACGCGCGCCTACGAGAACGAATGCTACCTGGCGTTCTGCCATCCGCAGCAGTCGTTCGTCTTCGATTCCGGCGGACACGTGCTCTCATTCCTTCAGACGAACGTGCCGAGCGTGCTCGTGTGCGACATCGACGTCGAAAACCGCGACAGCGGGATGTTCGAGCTCCGCCGCACGGACGCCTACGTGTGGGACGGGGAGATCCGCTGACCGCATCTCAAAACGATCGCCCGGACGGGAAATCCCGTCCGGGCGGTTTTGTACTGTGCGCCCTCGTGCGGCCGCCGCTTATCCGATCACGATATCCTTGTGCTGACGCAGTACGTGAATCGGTTCACCGGGACCGCAGCCGATAAGATCGTCGGCGCCCCGGATCTCGCGTTCTCCCCAGTGGAGCAGCACGTCGCCCCGTTGGATGCCGAAGTGCTCGGCGGGAGAATCGGGGAGCATGGACAGTACCAGCGCGCCGGTGTGTCCCGGCGTACCGAAAACGGACATTTCGTCGTCGTTGTCGATATCCTTGACGGTCATGCCGAACAGTGTCAGCGGATGCGCGCCGTCACCCGGAAGCCGGGGGTCTTTTTGGATGGCGGGAATGGCGGGCGTATCGGCCACGGCGCGCAGCGGCGCATAGCGGACGCCGAATTCCGTCGGGAAATCGGCGAACGCGGGAAGATCCGCGACCCGGAAGTCTCCTTCTTCCGGCGCGCGGAACGTCAGCGCCCTCTGCACGGAATCGCCGTCCTGTCCCGACTGGGAAGCGAGCACCGCGGCGGGGGCGGGCTCTGCCGCATCCGGTGCATACAGAATGTTGCGGTTGACCGAGCGCCCCCACCCTTTCGGCATTTCCACGGGTGCATACGGAGTGAACAGGATATTCTCTTCGACCGTATCCTCGCTGTCCGGATGCCATACGTGGAGGTGAACGGTGTTGTTCAGAAGAATATTGTGCCGTGCCGTACGGTACCAGCCTTCCCGGAGCTTCAGGCCGCCGCTCAGGCAGAGATTTTCTGTGATGACGTAATCGGACGAGCCGTCGTCGAGATCGATGTCCCATCCGTGATCGCAGCGGAAGCGGTTGCGGGTGATGACGGTGGGGGAGAGCACGTCGTATCGGACGAACGGTTTGCTGTCGGCGAGCGTGTCGCCCAGTTCCAGATACCGGTCCCGTCCCCAAGAGTTGAAACTGCCGTGATCGCCCGTTTCCCGGACCGTGTCAAACACGTCGCATCCTTCGATCCGATGGCCGCCGAAGGTCCCCTCGGAGATATTGATGCCGGCGCGCGGTGTGTGGCAGATGGTGCAGTTTTTCACCGTAATGCCGTAGGACATGTATATCTGGACGCCGGCCGATTGTTTTTCCGTCGTTCCGATGTGATCGATCAGGCAGTCCTCGACGGTACAGAATTTCGGAAAAGCGTCCGATCTCGGCCCCGGGGTCCGGTCGATCTCTTCTTTCGGCGGACGGGGCGCGTACAGAAACATCGGGCTGCGCACCGCGTCCGTACGCCCGACAAAACAGACGCCGGAGGCGCCGATCCCGGTGAAGCGCGACCGTGTCACCGCAACGTCCCGGCAGTTCCCGTCTGCGAAGACGCAGTTGGAACCGATATCCCGGAAAGTACACCGATCGATCCGGCAGCGGACCGCGTCGCGGAGCAGGACGGCGCCGCCGCGGAAAATGGTCCAGTCGCTGCGGAGCAGCGGCTCCTTTGTCTCCATGAAGGTGCGGGAGGTCCGCTCGAACGTGATATTCTCAAGGGTGACGTCCTCGCATCCGTCGAGCGTGAAGAAGCTGTGCGCAGCGGCTGCCTCCGCCTCGTCCGGATCGTCGCCGGGAACCGGCCGCACGAGGATCCGCATGTTTTTCTCGTCAAATACCCATTCTCCCGGTTCGGTCATCTCTTCCGGGATATTCTCGACAAACCGGATGGAGGCATGCATTTCCGCGCGCTGGTTGTTCTGCCAGCCGCCTGAAAGCCGGAGCGTTCCGTCGCTGTTTTTTCCATCGATCCGGTAGGAGAATCCGCCCCAGAGAAAACGGTGCATGGCGTGCAGATAGCCGCCGTATGGATCGGCCCAGTCTTTTGTTTTTTCGGGATCCGTACAATCCGCCGCCCATCCGCCGAACGGGGCGTCGGGATCGGTCGCCTTGGGATAGCGGGCCATTTTGTACTTTCGGTTCCCGATATAGAACGCGTCGACGGGCTGCGGGACTTTGGCCGCGAAGACGCCGGGCCGGATCTGTGTAAAGTCTTTCCGCCTGAGAGGGATCGTTCCCCGCAGGACGGCGCCCTCCTCTCCGACGATACGGATCCTTTTTCCCGTGATCCGGACAGGTGCGGAGAAGCGGTGAACTCCGGCGGGAATATGCAGAGTGGTTCCGTCGGCAAGATGTTCAAAATCGATCATGACGGGTGTTATCTCCTTTTTTGAATTCAGTCCGGCTTCGTCCCGGCGCCGGTATCCGGATCGAACATCCGGCGGTATGCTTTCATATCGCCGAGACAGTACACGTTTTCATACTGCATTCTTTTCAGTTCATGGAACGCCTGCGCGCTCCGCTTCCCTCCGTCGCAGTACACGACGAGATGCGCCTTCTTGTCCGACGGGAGCAGGTCCGGAGAGAAGACGAGATCGCTGTACTCGATGTGGACGGCGCCGGGCAGATGGTACGCGTCGTACTCCTCCCGCGTCCGCACGTCGATGAGGATCGCGCCGTACTGCTCCTCGTACAGCCGGACGGAGACGGGGGTGAGAAGCTCCGGGTTCGCCTGGGGGATCTCGACCTCCTCCTCCCGGACGGCGCCGAAGTCACGGCACACGAAGCCCTCCTTCGCGCGGATCCGCCAGACGGCGACGGCGTGCGGCGGGAGCGTAACGGTGAGGGTGCGGAGCGTCCCGAGGTCCCGGTGCTCCGTCAGGTCGCGCACGGACGCTTCGCCCCCGATGCAGAGGCGGGAGAGATCGAGCGTTACGGTCTCCTCCTTGTCTCCGCGGTTGAAAAGCGCGGCGGCGCCGTCTGACCCGTGGAGCGGTGCGGTGTGCTTGAACCAGAGTTCCGCGGCTTCACCGAGCGTCCCGAGGCAGACGGCGGCGCGGGCGAGCGGATCGTCGTTCAGCGCGAGCAGCTCCGGATCCGTGACGAGCGCGACGGTCTCGGGCGTCATCGTCGTGAGATCGCACCCCATGACGAGCGGCGCGGAGAACATGCACCACATGACGAAGTGGGCGCGGTCCTCCGTCGGCGTCAGGTGCTTGCCGACGATCATCATGTCCGGGTCGGCGTAATGGCCGGGGACGGTGAAGCGGCCGAGCGTCTTCATGACGTCGATGCATTCCATGACGGAGCCGAAGCGGGTCCCGCCCTGGTCGATGTCCCCGCCGCAGCGCCAGGAATCGCCGACGCGCTGCATCCACGGGCCGAAGTAGCCCCAGCAGCAGATGTTGAACACTTTATCCTTGCCGGTGTGCGCCTCGATGTCGCGGATGATGCGGTCGTAGCAGGTGTAGCGCTCTTCCTTGTCGAGATTGTGATCGCGTCCGCCGCACCAGTCGACCTTGATGAAATCGAATCCCCAGCATTCGACGCCCGGGTCCTCGGGATGCTCGCGCGTGTAGGCGTCCGGATACCTGCCGTCGCTGAGGTACATCCACAGGTCCTCCTCGTGCCGGTAGAGGCCGACGCCGCGCCCATAAGGACGCCTGCCGCTGGAGGAGCCGCAGAGATTGTCGCCGCCGTCGGTGTAAAGGCCGACCTTGACGCCTCTCTCATGCGCGTAGTCCGCGAGGTATTTCATGCCGTGCGGAAAAAGCTCGGGCATGGCGAGCACGCGCCCCGTCACCGGATCGCGACCGTTCTGCCAGAAATCGTCGATGTTGATCGTGTCGTAGCCCGCCGCCAGGAGCCCGCTGGACACGAGCGCGTCGATCTGCGAGAGGATCTTTTCCTCGCTGATCTGCTTTCCGAAGGCGTTATAGGACGACCAGCCGCGCAGCGGCCGATGCTGCTTACTGAAATCCGGCGTCATATGTTTACTCTCCATTCTGTTGTCATTACGGGAATTATAGCATATCTTCGGCGGCGTGTCAACGGAAAAGAGCGATCTCGCAGTCACAGGGACGTGCCGCCGCGCATACAGATAGAAGGCAGAACCAACAAAAGGGGGGGATCCGATGGATCATCAGAACGAAGGCTGCGCCGGATCACTGCGCGTGACGGTACGTTCCGCGAACGGCGCGTTCCCCGTCGCGGGAGCGACGGTCGTCATCACGGAGGACGGCACGGAGGGCGGCGCGGTGCTGTATACGCTGACGACGGGGGAGGACGGGAGCACGCCGACCGTCGTGCTTTCCGCGCCGCCGCGGGAGAATTCACTGCAGCCGGGGCATCCGGCGCCGTGCGCGCGGTACAATATCGAGGTGCGGCGGCACGGATACGGCACGGTAACGAATCTCGGCGTGCCAATCTTCGAAGGGGTCGTTTCCACGCAGCCGGTGCTCCTGATCCCGGTCGGCGGCTCGGGCAGACGCGGGGACGAGGTGCTGGAGACGGCGCCGACCCCGCCTCTGACGTGAGGCGGTCATGAACGGCGGCTATATTCCGGTGATCCCGGAAACGATCACCGTCCATCTCGGCACGCCGTCGCAGGCGGCGCCCAACGTCACCGTGCCGTTCGTCGACTACATCAAGAACGTCGCGTCCAGCGAGATCTATCCGACCTGGCCGGAGGACGCGATCCGCGCCAACATCCTCGCGCAGATCTCCTTTGCCTTGAACCGCGTATACACGGAATACTACCGCTCGCGCGGATACGACTTTGACATAACGAACACGCCGGCAAACGATCAGTCCTTCGTATACGGGCGGGACATCTTCGAGAACGTCTCGCAGATCACGGATGAGATCTTCAACACTTACATCCGCCGCGTAGGGAAGGTGGAGCCGCTCTTCGCGCAGTACTGCAACGGGACGACGGTACAGTGCGGCGGCCTTTCCCAGTGGGGGACGGTCTCTCTGGCGGATCAGGGATACGGACCGCTCGATATCCTCCGCTTCTATTACGGAGACGATATCGAGCTCGTGGACGACGCGCCGGTCGCCGGCGTCCGCGAGAGCTATCCGGGGGCGGCGCTTTTCCCCGGCAGCTTCGGCAACGACGTCCGTCGGCTCCAGATCCGCCTCAACCGCATCGGCGCCAATTATCCGTCCATTCCGCGCATCCCGTCCCCGAACGGGATCTTCGAGGCGGAGACGGAGGCGGCGGTGCGCGAATTCCAGCGGATCTTCGGGCTGGAGACCGACGGGATCGTCGGGCGGGCGACGTGGTACGCCGTCGAACGGATCTATGCCGCCGTGACGCGGCTCTCCGAATTGAACTCGGAGGGGATCGCGCCGGAGGACGTGGCGGACGTCTTCCGGGGGGAATTGTCGGAGGGCGACACGGCGCCGGAGGTGCGGGAGCTGCAGTACCTGCTCTCGTTTATCTCCAATTTCGTCGAGGCGGTGCCGGGGCTGGAGATCGACGGGATCTTCGGCCCGCGCACGCGCGATTCCGTCGAGCAGTTCCAGTCGTACTACGGCCTCCCGGCGACGGGGACGGTCGACGCGGCGACGTGGAACACGCTTTTCCGCGTGTTCCGGGTGCTGTACGATTCGCTGCCGCCCGGATATTTCGACGGGGTGACGGCGCCGTACCGCGGCACGCCGCTCGCCGTCGGGAGCCGCGGCGAGGAGGTGCGGACGCTCCAATCCTATCTGAACCGGATCGCCGAGGCGTATCCTTCCGTCGCGCCGCTGGCGGAGGACGGGATCTTCGGAGAGAAGACGGCGGCGTCCGTCCGCGCGTATCAGGAACTGTTCGGGATCCCGGCGACGGGGATCGTCGGCGGGGCGACGTGGAACGCGATCGCGGAGACGTACCGCGAGCTGGTCGAGGGCGCGTGAGTACCGAAAGGAGAGCATTATGGATCACGTGAGGGAACATACGGACGATCCGCGGGAGACGCCGCGTCCGATCCGTCCGTTCTTGCCGGGGAGAGTGATATCCCCCGGTGAGGAAAGCGATCTTGTGACGATCGTGCAGATCATGCTGAACGCGGTCACGCTCGTCTGCGACCGCTGGGAGCTTTTGCCGCTGAGCGGCGTATACGACGAGACGACGCAGGCGGCGGTGCGCGGCTTCTGCCGCGCCGTCGCCATGGAGGAGCACGAGGAGACGGACGGCGCGGTGTGGGACCGGCTGGCGGCCGCCTACAACGCCTGCGTGCGCGATACGGAACAGTAGCGCTGCATGAAACGGCGCCGCCCGGGAAACAATGACCGCAGAAACGAAAAAGGCGGTCGGTCATGATCCATCACTTTACTGAGAAAGCGCAGAACGCGTTTTACGCCGCGCTCCGGTGCGCGGGAGAAATGGGGCATCCCTGCGTCGGCACGGAGCATCTGCTCCTCGGACTGCTTGCGGTGCCGGACGGGATCGCGGCACGTCTGCTCGGCGGGCGCGGGGTCCGTGCCGAGGCGGTACGGCGCTGTATCGCCGCCCGCAGCGGGACGGGAGGACCGTGTGCGGTGAGCCGTGCTGACCTGACGCCGCGCGCGAAGGCAGTGCTCGAGAACGCGGCCGAGGTATCCCGCCGGGCGGGGCACGGATTCGTCGGTACGGAGCATCTGCTGTCCGCGCTCGCGGCGGAGGCGGACAGCGAGGCGGCGCGGGTCCTCGAGGAACTCGGCGTCAGCGCCGATTCGCTGCGCGCCGACATGGAGGCGTATCTCGGCGGGGACGGGGCGTCCGTCCCCGCCGCGCGGGAGGAGGCGACGACGCGCCGGACGCCGTATCTCCGCGCGTTCGGACGGGATCTGACGGCGGCGGCGGGGAGCGGACGGACGGATCCGGTCATCGGACGGGAGGCGGAGACGGAGCGCGTGCTCTGCATCCTCTCCCGCCGCACCAAGAACAATCCCTGTCTGATCGGCGAGCCCGGCGTGGGCAAGACGGCGGTCGTGGAGGGGATCGCGCGCAGGATCGCGGAGGACAGCGTTCCGGACAGCCTGCGCGGATCGAGGATCGTACAGCTCGATATCGCGGCGATGATCGCCGGCGCGCGGTACCGCGGGGAATTCGAGGAACGGATGCGGGGTGTGTTGGCCGATGCGGCACGCAGCGGTCGGGTGATCCTATTCATCGACGAACTGCACACCATCGTCGGAGCGGGCGGCGCGGAAGGCGCGCTCGACGCGGCGAATCTTCTCAAACCGGCGCTGGCACGCGGGGAGATCCAACTGATCGGCGCGACGACGCGGGAGGAATACCGCCGCCGCATCGCGCGGGACGCGGCGCTGGAGCGCCGGTTCCAGACGGTCGTCGTCGACGAGCCGGACGAGGAGGCGGCGTGCGCGATCCTGCGGGGGCTGCGCGGCCGCTACGAGGCGCATCACCGCCTGACGATCACGGACGAAGCGATCACGGCGGCCGTCCGGTATTCCGTGCGGTATATTCCCGGACGGTATCTGCCGGACAAGGCGATCGATCTGATGGATGAGGCGGCGGCGCGCAAGCGGCTGGCGTGCGAAGCGCCGCCGGAAGCGGCGCGCCGCCTTGCGCGCTCTCTCAAGACGGCGGCAAAAGAAAAGGAGGAGGCGATCCTGGCGCAGGATTTCGAGAGCGCCGCCGCCGCGCGCGACAGGGAGGAGGATCTGCGGCGTGCCGCCGATAAGCAGCACGCCGCCGCGCCGCACAAGGATCGCTCCGTGACGGAGGAGGACGTGGCGGCGGTCGTTGCGGCATGGACGGGGATCCCCGCCGCACGGCGGGAGGCGCGGGAGGCGGAACGGCTTGCCCGGCTGGAAGAGCTGCTCCGCGAGCGCGTCGTCGGGCAGGAGGCGGCGATCCGCGCCGCGGCGCAGGTGATCCGCCGCGGCCGCGCCGGACTGCAGGATCCTCGCCGTCCGCTCGGCTCTTTTCTCTTTCTCGGTCCGACCGGCGTCGGAAAGACGGAGTTGTCCCGCGCGCTCGCCGAGACCGTCTTCGGCGCGGACGCTCTCATCCGGATCGACATGTCGGAGTATGGGGAGCGCTTTGCCGTCTCCCGTCTGATCGGCGCGCCGCCGGGATACGTCGGCTACGGAGAGGGCGGCGAGCTGACGGAGCGCGTCCGCGCCCGACCGTATTCCGTCGTGCTCCTCGACGAGATCGAGAAAGCGCACCCGGACGTGTTCCATCTGCTGCTGCCGGTGCTCGAGGAGGGCGTTCTGACGGACGCGGAGGGACGGCGGACGGATTTTTCCAACACCGTCGTCATCATGACCTCCAACTTCGGCGCGGAAAAATTGTTTTCCCCGGTCTCCGTCGGTTTCGGCGCGGACGGAGCGTACGAGCGGATACAGCGGGACGTGCGCGCCGCGCTTCGGGAGACCTTCCGCCCGGAATTCATCAACCGGATCGACGAGATCGTGATTTTCGATCGTCTCGGTACGCCGGAGCTTCGTGCCATTGCCGGGCGGATGCTGGATCAGGTACGGGTGCGGCTGGCGCAGCTCGGGATCACGGCGCGTTTTTTGCCGGAGGTACCCGATGCCCTGGCCGCGGCGGCGGCGGATCCCCGTTGGGGCGCGCGGCCGCTGCGCCGCGCCGTCACGACACAGGTGGAAGACCCCCTTGCGCAGGCGATCCTCGAAGGAGCCCTGAAGGCGGGAGACCGCGTGGAGATCGGCTGGGGAGACCGGGGGTGCCTTTTGAGAAAGGAAGCGACTTGAGGGGGACCTTTTGAGAAAAGGTCCCCCTCAAACACTCCTCGAAAACTCTAATGGCAAAAACAGAACAAGGTGAAGCGTAGATCTAGGTCCAACGATCTTCGCTTCACCTTGTCATTCTTTTTGTTCAAAGGTTTTCGCGGGGGTCCGGGGGCGCCTTTTTCAAAAGGCGCCCCCGGACCGTTTCCCCCTCACAGCTTGACGATCCGCGCGCCGGCGGCGGAGGCGAGCGTCCCTTCGAGCGAGCGGCAGGTGAAGAGGATGCTCTGCGCGTCCTCCTCGGAGGGAGCGCCCAGCATGTCGAGGATCCGTGTCAGGCGTTCCTCGTCCACGCGGGCGAAGCTCTCGTCGTAGAGGAGCGGCGGGCGTTTCCCGCCGAACAGCACGTCGCTCAACGCCCGGCGCAGGCTGATGTAGGCGACGTCCTTCGTTCCCTCGGAAAGGTATTCGACGTCGTAGGTCCTTCCGCCGCGCGTGAAGGACATAGACAGCGCGCGGTCGACGCCGATCGCCTCGAACGCGCCGTCGCTGATCCGGTTCGCGGAGGCGCAGGCGTCGGCGACGATCTCCGGCAGCACCTGCTCGCGCATGGCGCCCGCCGCCTCGTTCAGCATGTCGATGGCGAGGCAGTACGCCTCGTGGCGCGAGGAGAGCGCGTCGATCTCCTCATCCAGCGCCGCGACGCGCGCGGCGAGCCGGGCGGGCGAGACGGACACGGCGCGCTGGGCGGCGAGACGTGTCTCCAGCGCGTGCCGTTTCTGTTCCGCCTCCTGCCCGGCGCGGCGGAGCGCGGCGAGTTCTTTTTTTGCTTCCTCCACCTTGGCGGCGTCCATGCCGGAGGCTATGCGCCCTTCCTCCGTTTTTATGTTGTCGGCGAACTGTCGCCGGACCAGTGCTTCATCCGTCCCGGAGAGCTGTTCCGTGAGGATCGAGTACCGTCCGCGCAGTGTTTCCGCTTCCTTCTGCAGTGCCTCCGTCTCCGCGCAGAGCACCTCTCCCTGCGCGCGGGCGGCGCCGAGCCGCGCGCGCACCGCCTCGATATCCGCGGCGGCGTCTCCCTCGCCGAGCACGCGGGTCACCAGCGTGCGGGCATGCTGCGCGTCCTGCACCTGTTTTGTCACGGCGCTCTCTTCGGCGGCGGAGAGGAACTGCAGTTCATCCGCCAGTTTTTCCGCCTCCGGCATGCCGCCGTGGCTCTGCGCCACCGCGTACCGGAGCCCGTCCGCGTCCACGGCGTCCCATTCCCGGAGCAGCGCTTCCAGCGCCGTACGATCCCGACGGCGCAGGATCAGGCAGATGACGCCGAGGATCGCGAGCACACCGGCGACCGCGAGCGGGATCGGGGAGGGGAATACGTCGAAATGATCGAGCAGCCACGCGCCGCCTCCGACGAGTACGGCACAGACGAGGAGCGTGCCGGCGGCGGCGCCGAGCCGCTTTATGCGGGAGCGGAGGACGCTTGCCTCCGCTTCGGCGTCGTCCGCATCCCGACGGATCTTCTCGGCGGTCTTCTTCGCTTTTTCCGCTTTCACGGCCAGGGCCTGCGCGGCGGCGTGCAGCTTGCCTATCTCCTCCGTTTCCTCGCGCAGACGGTCCTCGCACGCGGCCAGCGCGCCGAGGTATTCGCGGTCGATGCCGCCGGAGGTCTTCTCCGCGAGCGTCTTATCCATCGCGCCCAGTTTGCGCTCCATCGCGCCGAGCGCGTCGAAGCGCCGCTTGAGCAGATTGATCTCTCCGCACTCGCACAGCCGTTCCTGCCGCCGGATCCTCTCGCGCAGCGCGTCCGCTTCCTCGGCGGCAGTCTTGCATTCCTCCTCCGCGCGGAGCAGGGAAGCGTTCTTCTCCTGCGCCTCACAGAGGGCGGCTGCCGCCTCGCTGCGCTCTGCGCGGCGGGCGTACAGGGAACCGCCGGATCCGTTTTTGTAGAGGATCTGGCGGCGCGCGGCGTCCAGCCGCTCGACGGCTTTCTCCGTGCAGACGTTCTCGTCCGCGGAGAAGAGGAGATTTTCGATGGAAGTGAGCAGCGACGCGCCGCTCGGGCGCGTGCCGTCGATCTGCCGGACGAAGACGGTGTTCAGAAAGATCGATTCCGGCACGCCGAAAAGCACCTCGCCCGGCGATCCCTCGAGCGGGATCGGCGCGTTCGTGCGCGCATTGAAAAGCTGTACCGTCTCGTGCGAAAGCTCTCTTTGCCCCTCGTGGGAGGAGAGCGTCAGCGTCCGCTCCACGCGGTACAGCTTCTCTCCGTCCGCGACGGTCATGGAGCCGGCCGCCTGCCCGGTGCTCCAGCTCACGTATCGTTTTCTCTCCGGGAGCGCGCTGCCCGTCGCCCTGCCGGACAGACCGTACAGGATGAACTTGATGAACATGGCGAGCGTGCTCTTCCCGGATTCGTTTTTTCCTTCCACGATATTCAGCCCGCGCGAAAAAGTGACCGTGCGGTCGCACAGCGTGCCGAAGGAGCGGATATTCAGTTCCTGTATATACATGTCTGCTTCTCCTCTCGCGGTATGAGGGGGATCGCCCGGTCGGTCACTGATCGCTGATGTTTTCTCCGGCGATGGCGGCGAGTCCGTAGCGGAGCGCCATCGCGGCGATCTTTCGCTCCCGCGGCGTTCCGTGCTCGATCTTTTCCGCCATGGCGCGGTAGAAGCAGCCGCGCACGGTGCGGTCGCCCCGGTACTCTTCGTCTCCGAGCAGCGGGGACGTCTCGTCGTCCACCGTCAGGGAGAACAGCTCCGGGAACTGCGCGGCGAGCGTCGTCGTGTCGATCACGAGCGAGGGGGAAAGCGCCCCGCGGAGCGTGACGCGGCCGAGCGTGTCCTCGCCCCAGCCCGCCTCGCGGACGGCGGCGGCGATCTTCTCGCGGATCGCGAGAAGCGACTGCGCGCCGGAGCAGTCGACGTCCGCGGTCTCGTAGCGGCGGCGGGAGAAACGGACGCGCGCGGCGTGCACCTCGGCGTGCCCGTCTGATTTGTCGATCTCACAGAGGACGGCGCCCTTCGGTCCGACCTCGTCCGGCGCCCTTCCTTCAAGACAGCCCGCATACGCGGCGACCGTCCCGCCGACCATCTCGATCGGGCCCGGATTGTGCACGTGTCCGAGCGCCGCGTAGTCCGCTCCGAATGCGGAGAGCGCCGCGCGCGGGAGCGGTGCGTAGCGGGACACCGGCGCGCCGAGATCGCCGTGGGCGCAGAGGATATGGATCCGGGACGGATCCCCGGCGACGTGACCGTCCAGCGGGCAGACCATCAGCTCCGGCTCCGTGAAGGCGTAGCCGTGTACTTCCGCACCGAGCGCGTCGAAGGAGAAGGTCTCGAGCGACGGGGAACGGAAGATGAAGACGTTGTCCGGAAAGATATCCTTTTGCCAGACGCTGCCCGGCGCGGCGCAGTCGTGGTTGCCGGGCGCGATGACGACGGGACAGTCGAGACGGCCGAGCCCGTCCGTCAGGACGGCGAGCGTCTCGCGCGTGACGAATTCCGTGTCGAACAGATCCCCCGCCAGAAGGACGAGATCGACCTTCTGCTGTACGGCATAGGCGATCAGCGCCTGATAGGCGGCGCGGAGCTCGCCGCGGCGCAGCTCCGCCTTCCGTTCGTCCAGAGCGGAGAAGGGGCTGTCGAGGTGGAGGTCGGCGGCGTGAAGGATTTTCAGCATGACGGACTCCTGCGGTATTGACTGCAATTACTGCGTACATTATGTACATTATAACATAGAATGCCGCGGGCGGCAACGGGCTTTTGCGAATTCCCGACATTTTTTCCGCGCGGCGCCCGGAATCGATTGTATTTTCGGTATGTCTATGCTATAATGTACACAGAATCACAAAAGCAGGGAGGCGATCCCCTTGGCAAAATACAGACGGCAGAGGATCAACGACAGCGTCGCGCAGGAAACGTCCCTCATCTTGCGCGACGTCAAGGATCCGCGCGTGTCCGACGCGCTCATCACGATCACCGGCGCGGACGTGTCCCCGGATCTCAAATACGCGAAGATCTTCTTTTCTTCCTTCGGCGGCGACGTGAAGGAGACGGAGGAAGGGCTCCGCTGTGCGGCGGGCTTCATCCGCGGACAGCTCGCGCGGCGGCTCAATCTGCGGATCACACCGCAGCTCACCTTCGTGTACGACGCGTCGGTCGGACACGGCGCGCAGATCGCGTCGATCCTCCGCACGCTCGACGCCGCGCAGGGATCGTCGGCGGAGCCGGATCAGGCGGAAGAGGAGACGGACGATGACGCGCGCTGAGATCCCGGCGCTGACGCGGGAGAAGGCGGCGGAGACGCTTTGCGCGGCACGCTGCGTGCAGATCTTCATCCACCGGAGCCCGGACGGGGACGCCGTCGGCAGTGCCGCGGCGCTCGCGCGGCTCCTATTGCAGATGGGGAAGGAAGCGCGCATCGTATGCGCGGATCCGGTGCCGCACCGTCTCGCGTTCCTTACCGCGGGGCTGGACGTCTGCCGCGAACCCGCCGCCCCGGAGGAAGGCACGCTGCGCGCGGCGCTCGACACGGCGTCCGAAGCGCAGCTCGGCGCGCTCTCTCCGCTCGCGGAGACGATCGCGCTTTCCGTCGATCATCACGGGACGGGGGAGCCGTGGTGCCCGCACTGCACGGACGGGACGGCGGCGGCGTGCGGCGAGATCGTCGCCGGTTTTTATGACGGATGGCTCGGGGCGGGACTCGTCCGGCCGGACGCCGCCGTCGCCCGCGCGCTGTACGCGGCGATCGCCTCGGACACGGGCGGTTTCCGCTATTCCAACACGACGCCCGAGACGCACCGGACCGCCGCCCGGCTGCTCGAGGAGATCCGTGCGGCACGGGACGGCGGCGACGACGCGGCGATGCTCTGTCACCGCCTGTTCGAGAGCTGCACGATGAAGGAATGGACGGCGAAGCGCGTCGCCGCGGAGTCGCTCGTCGTATCGCACGGCGGCAGGATCGGCGCGGTCGTCTTCACGCGGAAAATGATGGCGGACAACGGCCTCGGCGAGGAGGAGATCTCCGATCTGGTCGACCTCCCGCGCTCGCTCGAGAGCGTGCGGATCGCGCTCTTTATCCGCCAGCGGGCGGACGATCCGTGCGCGTGGCGCGTCAGTGCGCGTGCGAACGGCGAGTTCGACGTCGCCGCCGTCTGCGCCCGCTTCGGCGGAGGCGGACATAAGCGCGCGGCGGGGTGTACCGTTTTTGCCGCCGACGCGGACGCCGCGCGGGAGACGGTGCTTGCCGCCTTTGCCGCGGCGCTGCCGGATGAGGACGCGCTGTGAACGAAAACGAGAAGCTGTGCGGCATCCTCGCCGTCAATAAGCACGCCGGCGTGACCTCCAGCGACGTCGTGGTGCGCCTGCGCCGTCTGTACGGCACGCGGCAGATCGGTCACACCGGGACGCTCGATCCGATGGCGACGGGCGTGCTGCCGGTGCTCGTCGGCCGCGCCGTCAAGGCGTCGGATTACCTGACGGCGCACACGAAGCGCTATGAAGCCGAGATGCTGCTCGGCGTGACGACGGACACTGAGGACACGACGGGGACCGTGCTGACCCGCTCGGAGGAGATCCCGGAGGAAGAGGCGGTGCTTGCCGCCGCCGCGTCCTTCGTCGGAGAGATCCGGCAGATCCCGCCGATGGTGAGCGCGCTGAAGGTCAACGGGCAAAAGCTGGCGGATCTGGCGCGCAGGGGCGTGACGGTGGAACGGCAGCCGCGCCCCGTCACGATCCTGTCGCTCACGGCGGAGCGCATCGACCGGGCGCGCTACCGGCTGGACGTGCGCTGTACGAAGGGAACGTATATCCGGACGCTCTGTGCCGATATCGGGCGCGCGCTCGGCTGCGGCGCCGCCATGGCGGCGCTCTGCCGCACGGAGAGCGGAGCCGTCGCGCTGCGCGACACGGTGACGCTCGCGGAGCTGGAGGCGATGACGGAAGAGGAGCGGCTGGCGCGCCTGATCCCGCTCGAGCGGGCGTTTGAGGATCTTCCGGCGCTCGCGCCGTCCGATTTTTACGCACGGCTGCTCCGCAACGGATGCGCCGTATCCGCGGACAAACTCGGCGCGGTACAGCCGGCGGGAACGCTCGTGCGTCTTATGCGCGGGGGAGAATTCTTCGCTCTCGGCCGCGTTCTGTCCGGCGAGGACGGCGCCGCCGTCAAGGCGGAGAAGATCTTCGTTTTGTGAAACAGCCGATACGTTCGGCGGATACGTACAATCGATCGATCACATTTCGGCAAATGCCGAACGGAGGGGTATTATGTTGGCAGATCTCGTGCGCGCGTCGCGCAGTTTTCGTTCCTTTGACAGGCGGCGTCCCGTATCGCGGGAGGAACTGCTCGAACTGATCGCCCTGGCGCGCCTTTGTCCGTCCGCGGGCAACCGCCAATTTTTGCGGTACGCGCCGGTGACGGAGGCGGCGGAGGCGGAGCACGTCCTTGCTTTAACGAAGTGGGCGGGCGCTCTGCCTCAGCGGCATTTCCCGCCGTGCGGGCATGAGCCGCCCGCGTATATCGTGATCTGTCACGATACGGAGGTGTCCGCAAACGTCGGCGCGTCGGCGCACGACGTCGGGATCGCCGCGCAGACGCTGCTGCTCGGCGCGGCGGAGCGCGGACTCGGCGGCTGCATGATCGGCAGCTTTGACCGCGATGGGATCGCCGAAGCGCTCTCTCTGCCGCCGCGGTACGTTCCCGTGCTCGTCGTCGCTCTCGGTCACCCGGACGAGACGGTCGTCCTCGAGAACGCGCCGGACGGCGCGGTCACCTATTACCGCGACGCAGCGGACGTCCATCACGTCCCGAAACGGACGATGGAGGAGCTTGTGATCCGTTGAGGGGGACGGGGGACGCGCCGGGAGGGACTTTTTGAAAAAAGTCCCTCCCGGCGAGCTTACCATAAAGAAGATTATCAACACGGTTCCCAAGGCAGGGGACGGACGGAAATCGTCCGTCCTTTTCCTGCATCCGGTACCGTTTTGTCTGTTTCTGTGTTATTCTCCGGCGGCTTTCAGCGGAGCGGGTTCCGTATCCGCTTCGGCTTCGCCTATCCCGGATACGTCGCCGATGTACCTGAAATAAATGTCGATCTGCTGCGGCGAGGTATGGCAGTATCTCACTTCGCGCTCGTGGACGACGATCTTGCTGATAAAGGTACGAAGGATCTCCGACGTAAGCGCGTCGATGCGGGTGTATCTCTTCGCCGTATCAAAGAACCGCTGTAGAGGACGTTTCGTTTTGTACCTTTTAGTTTCTTGAAGAGTTGTTCTGCCAAGTGTGCAGAATAGACAACGACGGCAGTATCACACTTGGTAATGATTATAAGCAAGAAAAATTCTCCATGAACCCAACCTTTTCACTTTTTTTTTGCGTCTTATTGTTAGAGCCAAAAGAGAGGAGAGCGTGAGAAAAAAGAAGCGACTATGATTCAAGGAATCACACGTTTCAAAACGAGTCTGAAGAAATGGTAAACGCAGGAGGATGAGCAAATTGGGGAACTGATGCACACCCTTGCGCTCCGCCGCAAGCTGTCTTTGCTTCCCCAAGCGCCCTATCAAGTAAGGACATAAAATATTCAAATACGGAGAAATAAGAATGAACGATAACGAAAAAATCATTAAGATTCAATTAATTGAACAAGTCCTTGCGGAAGCAAAAAAAGGTGTGGCGATCGATATGTTGCTGAAAAAATGGGCACTGAATATAAAAGGCATTGTGCCGATTCAAGATGATGACTCTGATGAAGTTAGGATTTTGTTTTCGCTTATAGAATACATCGTCGAGATGGATCTTAAAGAATCAAACTTATTATCCGCTGCAGATTCAAAAAGATTGGTAGTTAATGTTTCAAAAGACAACAGAATTGTTGATGTAAGTTTTGAAAATGAGTCACTGCCCAATAGCGGATATGACATATCATTTGTTTATTATTGAGTGAGTAATAGAAATAACTGAATTATAATTATTTATTCAAATGGGGGTATATATGCATATGGAGAATCTAAAAAAACGTGAACAGTCCTTCTCAAAAGTAATTCAAACGAATAAACTGATGCTCCGCTTTGTACTAAAAGAAAAAAGCGGCAGATGCTATATACTGATTAAAATATTATTGGCAGTTTTAAACGCTCTCGTATCGCTTGTAACTGTTTTCATTCCAGGGCTCATAATCGATGAGCTTATCTCGGACCAAAGGACAGAAAGACTGGCTATGCTTATCTGCGCATTGGCTGTTGTACCGATAGTCAGTTTTTTTGTCGGCAAATATACCAATCTGTATATGCTCCGCATCAGCAACCGTGCACAACTCAAATATCAGGAACAGTTTTATGATTTTTTGCTGGATATGGATTATGAAACTCTTGAGTCCCCTGATATACAGAGACTGAGAAAAAGAGCGCAAAGCGTTGTTTCGTATACTTTTGGCTTTGTGGATATTCTCGGGGAGTTCTTTACAGCTTTCCTGCGTATTCTATCCATGTTATCCGTGATCATTACATTGAACCCTTTGATTATCATTCTGGTGGTATGCACAGTTATCATTAACTTTTTTGTCAATAAAAAAGTGAATTACAGTAATTATCTGCTCAGCAAGGAAATGGACAAGTGTGATGACAAGAAAGACTATATTATGTGGACGATGGAGTCCTTTGAATGGGCAAAAGAAATCAGGCTGTTTGGTTTAAAACAATTCCTGATCGAAAAATACAAAGAAGGGCAAATTGAGTATAATCAACTCGAGTATAAGTCACGCAAAAAAACCTACACTCCCAGAACTGCAGCGACTTTGACCAGTTCCGTGCAACTGATACTGCTGTATGGCTATTTGATTTTTCAGGTGATTTATAAAGGGCTTTCAGTTGGTGGGCTGACCATTTATATGAACACCGTCAACCAGCTTTCTTCATCGCTGCATTCGATCATCGACAGATACCTGGATCTTTCACTTAAAAGTCTCGATGTTCAGGATTATTATGAATTTATCAATATTCCGAACAGGCAGAACAGCGATGCGAAAGCAGCACCGGTTTTGAAAGAAAACTCTGTCATTGAGTTCAGAGGTGTGTCGTTCAGTTATCCCGGCAGCGACCGGGAAGTAATCAAGAATTTGAATATTCAAATTCATATGAATGAAAAACTTTGCATTGTTGGGGAAAATGGCGCAGGTAAAACAACGTTTATTAAACTGCTCACACGGCTGTATTATCCAACAAAAGGTGAGATATTGCTCGATGGTGTCAATATCAATTCATTCAACAGGGCGGATTATCAAAAAGTATTCGCACCGATATTCCAGGATTACAGTCTGTTCCCTTTGTCGCTGAAAGAAAATATAATTCTGGCGTGCGACGCTGACTCGGAAAAAATGGAGGACGTTTGCAAGAGAAGCAAGCTTTCTTCACTTGTTCAAAAATTACCAAAAGGACTTGATACACAGGTTGGCAAGGGGATTGATCCTGAAGGATTTGAAACATCCGGCGGAGAAGGTCAGCGCATAGCCATCGCAAGGGCTTTGTACCATGAAAGAGCGGTTTATCTTCTTGATGAGCCGACCGCTGCGCTCGATCCCAATGCCGAGTATGAGATGTATACGCAATTTCATGATATGATAAGGGACAAATCCGCAATTTCGATAACCCATCGTCTCTCTGCAGTACAACTTGCCGATAAGGTGGCGGTATTTGAGGATGGTCATGTAGTGGAATATGGTACGCATACACAGCTTTACTCACAGGGCGGTATCTATACGGAAATGTTTGATAAACAGGCTGAGTTTTATGTAAAAGCGGCGGGGGAAAAAGAAACCGCCAATGATCTGGTCATTTCCTCGAATAATTAAT
>JAEEYP010000035.1 GCA_016288155.1 Clostridiales bacterium
GGCAAGGTGGCGCTCTACCAGATGAGCTACAGCCGCATTTATCTTCCTTTGGTCCCCACGAACGCCTTTCGGCGTTCATGGGGATGGTGCCTCCGGTCGGAATTGAACCAACGACACGGGGATTTTCAGTCCCCTGCTCTACCAACTGAGCTACAGAGGCATCCTGCAGCCGTTGGTGCAGAACCGTAGGCTACTTTGGCGACCCGAAGGGGACTCGAACCCCTGACCTCCGCCGTGACAGGGCGGCGTTCTAACCAACTGAACTATCGGGCCGTATATCATGCCGCGGGATTTGGTGGGAACAATAGGACTCGAACCTATGACCCTCTGCTTGTAAGGCAGATGCTCTCCCAGCTGAGCTATGCTCCCATGCTCGCGCTCAAAGAATGCGCTCCGCCTTCGCGCCCTGCGACATGCAATAGTATATCATGCTTACAGTGGTTTGTCAAGTCCTCTTTTCGTTTTTTTTCATTTTTTTTGCGCGGCGGAAAAGGCGGATGCCGGGCGCTCATTTCATGCAGCGCGCGGCAAAATACCACCGGTCGTCGTCCTCCTCCGCCGGTGTGAGATCGATATCCCCGAATACGCCGAGCAGCGCAAAACCCGCCCGCGCCAGCGCGCGGCAGAGCTGCTCCTTCGTATACGCGCGCTCCCGCTGCACCGTATCGGTGCGCGCGTACAGCCCGTTTTCCTGCCGCCGGAAGAGCGTCAGCTCGAAATCGCACAGCGCGGTCCCGGCGTCGTAGGTGTTCCGCCAGCAGCAGACGTCCCCGCCGTCATCGAGGATATAATCGTTCAGCCCGTATACGTTCTGGAATTTCCACGGCGTGTTCACGTCGAAGAGGAAGAGCCCGTCCGGATTCAGATAGTTATGGACGAGCGAGAAGCACTTTCCGAGCGCGCCGCGCGCGGTGAGGTGATTGATGCTGTCGAGGCAGCAGACGACGGCGTCCACGGTGCCGTACAGTTCCAATTCCGTCATGTCCTGTTCAAGGAGCAGGACGTTCCGCACTCCCGCCTCCCGGATCCGGTCGGCGGCGATGCTCAGCATCTCGGCGCTGCGGTCCACCGCCGTCATGTCGTACCCACGCCGCGCGAGCTCCAGCGTCATCGAACCGGTGCCTGCCGCCAGATCGAGCACGAGCGAGGGCTTCTGCGCAGCCCAGCGCGCGAAAGCCGCCTCGACGCCGTCCGCCCAGCGCGCGTAGTCGAGGCTTTCGTTCATCCGATCGTAGATCGGCGCCAGAACGGCGTATGCGTCGTCTCTCACGGCACTCAGCGCTTCTCGCTTTTGAGGCGGGCCAGCGCGCGGACGTAGCCGTCGCTGCCGTATTTGAGGCAGCGGTTGACGCGGCTGATCGTCGCCGTGCTCAGTCCGGTCTCCTCGGCGATCTCCGTATAGATCTTGTTGTCGTCCAGCATTTCGGCGGCGCGAAAACGGCGGGACATCTCCCCGATCTCCTTCACGGTGCAGAGATCCTCGAAGAAATCCATGCACTCGTTCACGTCCTTCAGCGTGAGGACCGCGCGGAAGAGCAGTTCCATATCGGCGTCCATGATCGATTTCGGCATGATGATATCCTTCCTTTCCTCATCGGGAATCAATGAATCACGAATTGTCCTCCGGCTCCCCGAAAAGGAGCCCGACGAGCGCCGCGGCGTCGGCGCCGGCGATGTATTCGCCGACGGGATGCGCCAGCGCGCCGAGGGCGGCGGCGACGGCGTCGGTCTGCAGAGGGACGCCGCACAGCGCCGCCTCCAACTCGTCCACGCCCCGCTCCCCGAAAAAGTCGCCGCGGATCCGCACGGCGGTGAGCCTGCCGTGCGCGGCGGAATAAGCGATGCCGACGCTCCCGAAGGGAAAGCGCTTGCTGCGCTCCGCGTCGTGCGCGGCGGAGGCGCCGTAGTTCCACTCCCACGTGGCGTACTTCTCCTCCCGCAGCGCGCCGATCCCCGCCGCCTCTTCTTCCGACAGCGGGCGGCGGTACGCTCCGGGACCGGTATACATGGAGGACGCGAGGTACTCCATGAACTCCTCCGGCGCCATCGGCGGGAACCCGGGCACGTCCCGCAGATTCGTCACGCGGCTGCGGACGGAAGCGACGCCCTTGGAGCGGAGCTTTCCGGGAGAGACGCGGAGCGCGCCGCTCATGCGGGAGAGATCCGCGCCGAGAAGGAGCGTCCCGTGATGGAGGAGCCGCTCCGTTCCGTCCGGGCGGCGGTAGACGGCCTGCGCGCTGCCGGAGATCTTCGCGCCGCCGACGGTGAGATCGTTCCTCCCGTCGAGGACCGCGTCCGCGCCGAGCGCGGCGAGCGCGCGTCGGATCGGCGCGGTGTAGCGGGCAAAATCGATCCCTCCCGCGTCCCGCGGGACGATGAAGGAATAATTGACGTTCCCGAGATCGTGGAAGACGGCGCCCCCGCCGCTCAGGCGGCGGACGACGGCGATCCCGCTTACCTCCGTATAAGGAACGTTGACCTCCGCCCATGCGTTCTGGTTGCGGCCGATGACGACGGCGCTGTCGTTGCGCCAGATCATGAAGACCTCGTCGTCCGCGTGCGCGAGAAGATATTCCTCGGCGGCAAGATTCCGGTACGGATCGGTGGAGGCAAGGAGGAGAATGCGCATGTCGTTCCTCCGCGGCGGGCAAGATCGCGCCGTGCGGCGCGTCGGCGTGACCCCGCCGGTCCTTATATTATACACCCGTTTTATCACAAAGTAAAGCGATAGAGCGAAATCCGCCGAAAAGGCCGAAAAAATCTCTTTTCATTCCCGCCGAAATGTGCTATACTGTACACAGCAGAAGACGGCGCCGACGCGCCGCCGTCCCCGCGGGGGAGAAAGGAGCCGATATGCCGCGTCTCTCTCCCTTTCCGTACTCGGATACGAACAAGAGATATTATACCTTTGATTTCTTTCTGCGCCGCACCTTCGGCGGCAAGATCGCCCGGATCGCGCTGAACGCCGGGCTCGACTGTCCGAACCGGGACGGGCGCCTCGGGACGGACGGGTGCAGTTTCTGCCTGCTCCCGCCGCCGTCCGGGACGCTGCGGGAGCAGTACGACGCCGGTCTGGCGGCCGCCCGTCGGAAATGGGATCCCGTCGGGACGATCCCGTACCTCCAGGCGGGGACGAACACCTACGCCGATCCGCGCCGCCTTGCGGCGCTGTACGAGGAATGCGCGGCGCTTCCCGGCGCCGTCATGCTCGCCCTCGGCACGCGCGCGGACTGCCTCGGAGACGACGCGCTCGGCGCGCTCTCCCGCATTGCCGAAAAGATCCCGCTCCTCGTGGAACTCGGGATGCAGAGCGCATCCGACGCATCGGCGGCGCGCACCGGGCGCGGATATACGCACGCGGTATTCCTCGAAGGATACCGCCGCCTGCGGCGGATCGCGGACGGGGACCGCATCCGGATCGGGCTCCATCTGCTGAACGGGCTCCCCGGCGAAACACAAGAAGACATGCTCGCCTCCGCCCGGGAGGCCGCCCGCCTTCATCCCGATCTGGTCAAGCTGCACGTACTCTGCGTGCTGCGGGGCACCGCCGTCGCCGACGAATACCTGCGCGGCGGGTACGCGCCGATGACGCGGGACGCGGCGGCGGAACTGATCTGCCGACAGCTCACGCTCCTGCCGCCCGACGTCGTGATCGGGCGCATCGGCGCGGACGCGGAGAAAGAGATCCTGCTCGCGCCGGCGTGGGCGCGCGACAAGCGGGCGTTCGCCGACGCGGTCGACGTCCGCATGGCGGCGCGCGGCTGGCAGCAGGGCTGCGCATGGCGTCCCCTGGAGGACGCGGGACAAAACGACGATCCGGAAAGGAGATCCGTATGACGAACCGAATCACGCGAGGGATCCTCATCGTAGCGCTTCTGACGCTGCTCCTCTGCATATGCATGATGCTGCTCGCGCAGAGGAGCACCGCGCGGGAAACGCTCGCCGCCGCGCTCACGGACGAGGCGGCGCTCATCATCCGCGCGATGGAAAGCGGCGCCGACGCGCTGCCGGAGATCGACGCGCGGGCGGTGCTGTGCGCCGCCGACGGCACGGAGCTGTACGACAACGGGCACGCGCTGCGCACTTCGTCCCCGATCCCCGTGACCGCCGCGCTCGCGGACGGTTCCGTTTTGACGCTCACCGCCGACGCGCCGTCGTTTCTTTCCTTGCTTGAAGACGCGGTCGTCTACGCGGCGGCGGCGGCGGTGCCGATCGCGCTGCTCGCCGTCTTTCTTGCCGTGCGGATTTCCCGCAAGATCGTCGCGCCCGTGCTCGCGCTCGATCCGGAGGATCCGCCCCGTTCCGTCGAGGGGTATCCGGAGCTGACGCCGTGGCTGACGAAGATCCGCCGGCAGAACGAGCTGATCCGCAAGCAGATGGAGGACATGCGCCGCCATCAGGAGGAATTCCGCGCGATCACGGAAAACATGGACGAAGGCTTTCTGCTCGTGGACCGCAAAACGGACATCCTATCCTACAACGCTTCGGCGCTGCGGCTTCTGACGGGCTCCGGCAAAGACGGGGACGAGGAGGGCTTCTCCCTCAGCCGTTCTCCGGCGTTCCGCGCCGCCGTCGGCGAGGCGCTGAGCGGCAGGCACAACGAAAAAACGCTGGAGGCGGAGGGCAAGAGCTACCAGCTCATCGCCAACCCCGTCATGGAAAAGGGACAGACGGACGGCGCCGTCGTCGTGATCCTCGACGTGACGGAGAAACGGCAGCGGGAACAGATGCGGCGGGAGTTCACCTCCAACGTGTCGCACGAGCTGAAGACGCCGCTGACCTCCATTTACGGCATCGCCGATATCATGATGAACGGGCTCGTCAAGCCGGAGGACGTCCCGAAATTCGCCGCCGACATCCACCGCGAGAGCGGACGGCTCATCTCGCTCGTCGAGGATACGATCAAGCTGTCGCAGATGGACGAGGATTCGATCCCCTATGAGCGGGAGGCGGTCGATCTGTACGCGGAGGCGGCGGAGGTCGTCGCGCGCTTCGGCCCGACCGCGGCGGCGGCCGGCATCCGCATGCAGCTCGAGGGCTCCTCACAGAAAGTGTGGGGCATACCGACGATCCTGTCGGAGATCCTCTCGAACCTCTGCGACAACGCGATCAAGTACAACCGTCCCGGCGGCAGCGTGACCGTCTCGGTGTCCGAGGAGGACGGGCGCCCGGTGCTCTCCGTCTCCGACACGGGCATCGGGATCCCGAAGGAGCATCTGGACCGCGTCTTCGAGCGGTTCTACCGCGTGGACAAAAGCCATTCCAAGGAGATCGGCGGGACGGGGCTCGGTCTCTCCATCGTCAAGCACGGCGCGGCGTATCACGGCGCGGACGTCCGCATCACGAGCGAGGTCGGCGTCGGCACGACGGTGCGGATCCTGTTCGAGAAGCAGTGAGCCTCGCCTTCGCCGCCGTATAAAGCCATACGAAAAATCCTTCCGCGGGACCGTGTCCCGCGGAAGGATTTCATTCATTCATTCATTCGACACCCGTCACCGTCTCGACGGTGAGGCGGATATCGCCGCTCGTCGTGTGCAGTTCGCACACGTCCTCGCCTCCCGACGGCGGGATCGACACGCTCCCGCTCGTCGTCGCCGCGCGGAAATCCTTCGTGCTCAGAAGCGATCCCGTGACGTCGCCGCTCGTCGTGCGGATCCCGATCCGGCCCGCGTCGCACCGCTGCAGCGTCACGTCCCCGCTCGACGTCTCGGCGTCCAGCGTCCCGGCGCGGACGCCGAACAGGCGCACGTCCCCGCTCGTCGCCTTCATGCGGACGGAGTCCGGCTGTCCTTCCCCGAGTTCGATATTGCCGCTCGTGGACTGCGCGATCACGCTGCGCGGCGACACGGCGCCGATATACTGGCTGCCGCTCGTGGAGACGGCGCGCAGCTCTCCCGTGACCGCGGCGTTTATGAGGATGCCGCCGCTCGTGGACTCGAGCGAGACGTCGGTGAAGGAGAATTCCTCGGCGACCCAGATGCCGCCGCTCGTGGTCTTCACGGCGAGCGCGTCGTACGCGCCCTGCGGCAGATACACCGTGATCTCCATCGGGATATTCGTGAGGTTCCACGAGACGCCGAAGCCGTTCTTCTGCCGCTCGACCGTCAGTTTCCCGTCCGACAGCTTCACCTCGTGGGTGATCCGGTCCGTCTCTTTGCACGTGACGCGGCACGCCCCGTCCTCGCCGGCGAGGAGTACGACGTCGCATTCGGTGCACTGCACCGAGATCTCCCGCACGGGCTCCGTGAAAGAATATTCCCGGGTACGCGCCTCGGCCGTGCCGCCGGAGCAGCCCGCCGCCGCGAGGCAGAAGAGGGCGGCGAAAAGGATCAAAAGCCGACGCTTGACGTTTTTCATGATCGTCCTTCCCTTCATCCGAGGATATGGAGCCCGGCGCCGAGGCCGTACCGCTCTCCCGTGCGGTCGTAGACCACCGCGATATCCTTCTCCGTCAGGTTCGTGACGCAGAAATACTCCCAATCGGCGGGGATGATCGGGTCGGCTGTGATCCGCCCGTCCCGCCCTTCGATGCCGAGCAGGCCGGAGAGCACGAGATCGCAGAAGGAGGAATGGTTGTAGTCCTTGCCGCGCTCGTAGTCGCTGCCGGGCGAACGCTCTTTCAGGATCTTCCGCGCCGTCCACTCGCCCGTGAAGGGATCCATGTTCTCGTCGATCCACATGACGCTCGTGCCGTCCGGACGGGTAAGGCGGTGAGAGGCGGCGTACTGCCGGAGCAGACGGAAGTAATCGTCCCGCGTGACCGCGGCCTCTCCGTGTTCTCTCAGATGGCGGGCGAGCGCCGTCAGCGTCTGCGCGGTGGCGAACGGCCAGACCGGTCCGTTCCACAGGCATTCGTGCCCGTGCGGGAACATGAAGCGCGGGTGCCGCCGTTCCGCCGTCGTGATCCCGAAAGGCGCGGCGAAGCCCCGCTCGTCCGTCAGGTGACGAAACGCCGCGGATCTGTCCGCGCTCGGGATGCCGAACATCCACGGGATGTATCCGATCTGCTCCCGCACGTCCTCCTCCGGCGGCACGGGCGGCCGCGTCTGTGCCGGGAACTCCCCGTCCCGTTTGCAGGGGATGACCTTATAGAAGTCCCCGTCCCAGAGGAGCCGGTCCATCTTTTCGCGCAGCACCTTCGCGCGGTCGGCAAACGTCCGCGCGATCTCCCACCGTCCCTGCCGCGCCGCCATGCGGGAGATCGCCTCGGCGTCCCCGATCATGTAGGAATTGAGCGTCGGCCGGATGCCGGGACCGCTGATGGAGCATTCCATGGCGTCCTTATCGTCGTCCGACCAGAACAGCCCGCAGGGATGGAGGTTCCGCTCCGTCCATTCCCCGTACAGCGAGATCAGCTTGTCAAGGCACTCGGCTTCAAACGCCGCGTCCGGGTGCAGGCGGAGATAATCCTCCAGCGTGACCGCGTACCACATGCTGTAATCGAACGTGAGCCCCTTCCGGTCGAGCCAGAAGAGGATATACTCGCGCAGCCAGCGCTGCGGATCCTTCAGCCAGCGCGCCTCGCGGACGTGGTGTCCCACCGCCGCGTTGATGGAATTGTACGGTCCCGCCCAGCTGACGGGCGGCTGGAACTCGGTGAGGATGATCCCGTCCGGCGTATCAAGCCAATGCTTGCGCAGCGTCCAGAAACGGTAGTAATACGTTTTCTCGACGACGGGGTCCGGGCAGTCGAGAAGCGGGATCTGCTCCGCGAGGTAATCGTACGCGCCGCTGTTCGGGATCTTCTGCGGGTACGTCTCCGTGTCCTCCGCGTTGAACGCCTCCACGTACCCGCGCAGCTTCGTTTTGAGATCGGGGATCATCGCACCGTCCTCCTGATATGATAAAAATGAAATATATCGTTCAATCCTTCGGCTCGTCGTTTTGCCGTATCGACCGCATCCAGTATATACTATTTCTCCGCGTCTGTCAAGGCGCCGTCTCCCCGTCCCCGGAAATTTCGGGAGATTTTCTTTTCGTCTGCCATTTACACGGCGTCCGTTTCGTGGTACAATGTACACAGCATTTCGACAGCCGGATTTGATAGACAGCGGCTGTGTACGGGAATTGCTTTCGCGGACGGTCGTCCGCGATCCCGCCTTGCGGCGGGGATCGGCAATTCACAACGTAATATCCACTGAGCTTCAGCGGAGTTCGGAACGGACGCGGGGGATAACTTCGCGGCGGGGGCCGCGGATCATTCTTCATCAAACAGGAGGCGGCGCCTATGCGCGGCGGGATCAGGATCCTGCAGAAGACGAAACCGCACGAATGCGGCGGCACGGACGCGCATGTCGACACGGGAGCGCCCCGCGAGATCCTCTCGGAGGACGTGATCCTCTTCGACGTGACGTCGGTGCTGCCGGATACGTACTGTTCCATGGGACCGGATCCGGAGAGGATCGGGTACGTCTCCGCGTTTGCCGTTCCCGCCGCCCTCGGAACGTTTTTGTTTCTCGAAACGGGAAGCGGCTTCCGCAGACGGGAAAAAAGAGACCGCGCGTGGGCGCTCGTGCGGGAGGACGTCTTCCCGGCGCTCGCAAAGCTGACGAGGGAACAGCGGCTCGCCGAAAACAACGGCTATCATTCCGAGACGCACGGGCTGCCCGAGAACTTCGGCGGAGAGATCGACGTCCGTTATGCTGGCGGCGAGCGGATCGGCGTCTCCGACAACCAGTCTCCCATCCTCTCCCGCGCGGCGGGAGAGGCGATCGCCGCGCTCTTCTCCGAAGCGATGCGCGGCGAGGCCGTCCCGCTGCCGGATCCGGCGGTGATCCGGGAGATCCGCTTCCGCGAGGACAGAGACGGCGGCGGCTTCACCGAAGCGCGATTGACGATCCGGGACGACGGCACGGCGGAAAACGAACGAACGTCGCGCTGGGACGGTCCCGCCGTCTATGAGCGCACGAAGCCCGTGAGCGCGGAGACGGTCGCGTCCCTCCGCCAAACGATCGCCGATACGGGGCTGCTCGCGTGGGGAACGCTCCCGGCGGGTGACTACGCGCCGGATGAGAAAAAAAGCCTGCGCTTCCTCTTCGAGGGCGGTGAGGAGATCACCGTTCCCGCCGGACGGCGCGTACCGCGGCAGCTGAGCGGCGGATTTTTCGATATCGAGCTTGAGCTGGCGACCAAGAACTGACCGAATTTCAAAGGAACAGGAGATACGACCATGATCCACGTACAAACGCTCCGCATGACGATCCCCGGCGTCCGTCCCCGCCGCTTTCTGCACATCAGCGACGCGCATATCGCCTACGCCTACCCGGACGATCCGCCGGAGGTGATCGCCAACTCCGCGCACGACACGGCGCGCTGGGGAACGGAGGGACGCACCTCCAACGAAAACTTCGAGGATTTTCTCGCGCTCGCGCGGGAGACGAAGCCGGACGCGCTCGTCATCTCGGGCGATCTCTACGACTACTATCAGCCGAGCTCCGCGCGGTATCTGCTTGAAAAGCTGGGCGGTCTCCCGGTGGAATATCTCTTCGTTTACGGCAATCACGAGCCCGCCGCGCCCGCGGCGAACGGTCTTGAGGGCGAGGTGCGGAAGGCGGTGTTCGACGCCCGCCTCGCCGGTCCGGCGCCGGAATTCTGGATCAAAGACTACGGCGACCTCCTCCTCATCGGGCTCAACGACGCGTACCAGCAGATCCCGGCGGCACAGCTCGACCGTCTTGAGGAACAGATGGCGCGCGGGATCCCGATCTTCCTCGTCATGCACATTCCGCTGCCGTTCCCGAACTTCCTCGCCACGACGAAGATCCGCCAGCCGAACGCGCCGTGGGACTACAACTACTTCCTGCTCGGCTGCGAGAAGCCGAACGAATCGACGGACCGTCTCTACCGTCTGGCGTCGGCGCCGGACTCCCCCATCGCCGGGATCCTCGCCGGGCACGTGCACTTCTTCGGCTCCGATGAATACGCGCCGGGCAAATGGCAGCTCACGCCCGCTCCGGGATACGGCTGGGACGTGCGGATCAACTGGCCGGAGAACGCGTGACGCAGCCTTCCTTTTGACGGATCACACCGCGGACCGTTCCGGATCGTAAATACCGTTTTCTGCGTCGTCACCGTTGCAGCACAGCGTCCCGCGCCTGTCAAATATGAAAATAAGCAAAGGAGAACCGCATGATCGCATTTGAAAACAACAGCCTGCGCGACCGCATCCACGCCTGCTGGCTGGGCAAGAACATCGGCGGCACGATGGGCACGCCCTACGAAGGGCAGCAGCATCTCAACGACATCCAGGGCTTTTCCACGGCGCCCGGCGAGATCTTGCCGAACGACGACCTCGATCTGCAGCTCGTGTGGCTGATCGCCTGCGAGCGGCACGGGCCGTATCAGCTCACCTCCCACGTCCTCGGCGACTACTGGCTCAACTATATCTCCCCGCACTGGAACGAATACGGCATCGGCAAGGCGAACATGCGCCTCGGGCTGCTCCCGCCGCTCTCCGGCGAGTACAAGAACGACTGGAAGCACTCGAACGGCGCGTGGATCCGCACCGAGGTCTGGGCGTGCATGGCGCCCGGCTGCCCGGACGTGGCGATCCGCTACGCATGCGAGGACGCCTCCGTCGATCACGGCATGGGCGAGGGCACGTACGCGGCGATGTTCGTCGCGGCGCTCGAGGCGGCGGCGTTCGTCGAGAAGGATATCAGAAAACTGATCCGCATCGGTCTCTCGAAGATCCCGAAGGACTGCCGCGTCGCCCGCTCCGTGCAGATCGTCTGCGACTGCTGCGATCAGGGGATCGACTGGAAGGAGACGCGGCTGCGCGTCATCGAGGATTCGGCGGATCTCGGCGTCTTCGAGGCACCGGCGAACGTCGCGTACGTGATCCTCGGGCTTCTCTACGGCGAAGGCGATTTCAAGCGCTCCATGATCCTCGCCATCGACTGCGGCGACGACACGGACTGCACCGGCGCGACGATCGGCTCGATCATGGGGATCGTCGGCGGCACCGCCTGCGTGCCTCAAGACTGGCGGCAGTACATCGGCGACGAGATCGTCACGATGTCCGTCGACAAGGGCTGCCTGTACGGCGTGCCGAGGACCTGCACGGAGCTGACCGAGCGCGTCATGGCGCAGATCCCCGTGATGCTCGCCGCCAATCACGCCTCCGTCGATATCCACGCGGCGGCGGACGCGGCGACCGAAGCGGACGTCGACGGATTCTTCGGCGGCGGGGTCGCGGCGGATCTCTGTGCGCGCCCCGGGCGCTCCTTCGACCTCGATTTCTATTACTTCCGCGCCCGCGTGATCTTCGACGCGGATCCGACGATCGACCCGTGCGGCGAGATCCCGATGCGCATCGAATTCAAGCGGCTGCTCATCGCCAACGGCCCGTACAATCTCCGCCTCCGCTGGATTTTGCCGGAGGGCTGGAGCGTGGAGGGCTGCAAGCAGGAGATCCGCGTGCCGCACCTGCGCCCGTCCTGCTCGAAGCTCCCGACGACCTCGCAGGAGATCTCCTTCACCGTCCGCGCCCCGGAGAAGGTCGATTATCAGAACCGCCTGCTCCTCGAGGTCACCTGCTTCAACCACGTCCTCCCCTCGATCATCCCGATCACCATCCTCGGCTGAGCGCCGTACCGACGACAAAGACCCGTGCAGACCGACCGGTCTGCACGGGTCTTTTCTCTTTACGGCGTCATTGCTTCGTCTGCCCGAAAAGCGCCGCCGCCGCCTCAAGCTCCTCGCGGATCCGGATGTGCTGCGGGCACGCCGCTTCGCAGGCGCCGCAGCGGATGCATTCGATCGCCTGCTTTCTGCCGTGGCCGTGCACGAGCCAGCCCTCCTGTCCTCGGGCGTAATTCAGATTCCCGAACAGCGTGTACATGTTCTTCGCCGTGAACGTCCCGGAGATGCCGATCTCCTTCGGGCACACCTTCGCGCAGTAATTGCAGGTCGTGCAGGGGATCAGGGGGATCTTCGCCAGCTCCTCCCGCGCCCTCTCCACGACCGCGAGCTGCGCCTCGGTAAAGCCGGAGAAATCCTTCATGGTCGCGATGTTGTCCTCCGTCTGCGGGACGTCGCTCATGCCGGAAAGGACGACGAGAACGCCGTCGAGCGACGCCGCGAAGCGGATCCCCCACGAGGCGCAGGAAACGTTCGGATCGCTCTCACGGAGTACGGCCTTCACCGACTCCGGCGGATCTGCGAGCAGTCCGCCCTTCAACGGCTCCATCACGATCACGGGTTTCCCGTGCCGGCGGGCGACCTCGTACACGCCGCGCGACCGGATCGCCGGATTCTCCCAGTCCGCGTAATTGATCTGAAGCTGCACGAACTCCGCGTCCGGATGCGCCGTCAGGATCTCGTCCAATTCTTCCGGCGTCGAGTGGAAAGAGAAACCGTAATGGCGGATCTTCCCCGCCGCCTTCATCTCGCGCACGAACGACCACATGTCGAAGTCCTCGAACACCTGCGTCCGCCCCTCGCCGAGATTGTGGAGAAGATAATTGTCGAAATACCCGGCGCCCGTCCGTCTGAGCGACTCGTCGAGCTGCGCGATCGCGTCCTCGCGCGTCCGGCAGTGTGCCCACGCGGCGTTCTTCGTCGCAAGCTGGAAGGACTCGCGCGGATACCGCTCCACGAGCGCGCGGCGGGTCGCCTCCTCGGAGCCGTTATATACCCATGCTGTGTCAAAGTACGTGAATCCGGCCTCCATGAAGCGGTCCACCATCGTCTTCACCTGTTCGACGTCGATCTCCCCGTCCCTGCGGGGGAGCCGCATGAGCCCGAAGCCCAGCTTCTTTATCTCTTTTCCAAACAGCATCCCGTTTCTCCTTATCCGTTGTGATCCCCCGGACGCGCGGATAGTGCGGCGCCCGGCGGGGCGGCTTCCTACCTGCTATTATACAGGATTTGTCCCGCCGCGTCAAGAGCGGCGGGACAAAAAATGCCGGACCGGCCCGTCCGTTCCCGGACGGCCGATCCGGCATGAGACACCGGTCGGGGATCAGATCTTGACTTCGGCGTGCGCCTCGGCGGAACGGTAGATGCCGTCCAGCATCCGCTGTACGGTGACCGCGTCCTCGATCGGGGAGATCGGCTTTTTGCCGGTGTTCAGGCAGTCGATGAAATGGCGGATCTCCCACTCGTAGGAGTCGACGCCCTCCACCTCGATCGCGGTCTTGCCGAACTTGCCGTTCTCGTCCTGCGCGTAGATCGTCAGCGGATGGAAGTCGCAGCCGGCCTTCGTGCCGTAGATCGTGCTGTAGTTCTCGTCGCGGCCGTTGATCGTCCAGGACGTCTCCGCGATCATGGACTTGCCGCCCTCGAAGCGGAAGAGCGCGCAGGCGGAATCCTCGACGTCGAAGATCTCCTTGTCGTTCTTCTCCGCCGCGTCCCACGTGAAGGTGGATTCGCCGTTGTACTTGCCGATGCGGGAGGAGATCTCCGCCGTTACGGAGATCGGCTTCGGTCTGCCCATGAAGTACCACGTCCGGTCGATGGCGTGCACGCCGACGTCGAGGACGGGACCGCCGCCGGCGATCGCCTTGTTCGTGAACCAGCCGCCGGGGACGCCGCGGCTTCTCACGTAAGCGGTCTTGGCGAAATAGATGTCGCCGAAGATGCCCTGATCGCGCAGCTCGATGAACTTCTGCGACTGTCCTTCATAGCGTGTGCAGACGGCGAGCATGAACTGGACGCCCGCCTCGCGGACGGCCTTTTCGATGGCGAGACCCTGCTCCAGCGTCGCGGCGAGCGGCTTCTCGCAGATGACGTGCTTGCCCGCCTTGGCGGCGGCGATGGCGACGGGCGCGTGCGCGGCCGGCCACGTGCAGACGTCGATGTAGTCCACGTCCGGCTCCGCCGCAAGGAGCGCCTCTACGGAATCATACCAATGCGGAACGCCGTACTTCTCGGCGGCGGCCTTCGCCTTCTCGGGGACGATGTCCGCCACGGCGACGAGATCCACGATGTCCTTCATTCTCTCATAGGAGGGGAAATGCGCGTAGCCGGCGATGCTTCCGCAGCCGACGAGACCGACCTTCAGCTTTTTCATGGTGCTATCCTTTCCTTACGCGGGCGAGGCGCCCGGATGTATTTTCATTATAGCCGCACGCGGGCAAAAAATCAAGAGTTTTCTCCAATTTTCTCAAAAGGATCCGTCTCCGTCCAGTCGGCGGAGGATCCAGTCTCTGAAATCGTGATAATGCCTCGGGAAACGGTTCGAGCCGCTCGCGTACACCGCTCTCCCGCCGTTCACCTCGGCGTGGAGCCGGAACATCGTCCCGTCCGTCATGCGGCGCGGACCCGTTCCGGAATACCCGTCCCAGCCGAGCACGCCGCAGCGCTTCATCTGCATAAGAGCTTCCGCCGTCGGGACGACGGCGCGCATCCCGCTGACGGTCAGCGTGAGCGACGTGAACGATTCGATCTTCCCGCCGCGCGCAGGCGGCGCAGGATCCGAAAGGAAACGCTCTCTCCCCGCACGCGGGCGAGGGAAAAAGAGGCGAGGAGCGCAAACACGAACAGCCCGCCGAGAAACAGCCAGCCGATGCCGCCGTCGTCGCCGAGCTCCGCGTGCAGAAGCAGGATCCCGGCGCGCAGACCGTGGGCGTGCCGCGCCTGCCGCACCGCCATGGCGGCGTAGACGAGCAGCGGGATCTCCGCCGCCGCGATCGGATCGAGCGGCAGCCGGAGGAGGCTGAAGCGCATGAGCGTCGCCGTCACGGCCGGCGTTACGCCGAACAGGACCCCATAGATCGCGGCGGTCACCGTGCCGAGATCCTCTTGCCCCTTCGTCAGCGAGATCAGGCCCGCGCACAGCGCGAACACCGCCGCGTATACCGCCGGGACGAGAACGTAATAGAGCAGCAGATACGGTCCCAGCCGCCGCGGCGTATCCTTTTCACGCACCGTCATGCCGCCGTCAGCAGAGTTCTGCGTGCAGGAACGCGTCCGCGAGCGTGCCGCGGTCGACCTCCGCCGTCAGGTACGCGCGGTCACCGACGGGCAAGATCAAAGCGCCGTCCCGCCGCGTACAAGGCAGCGGTTCCCGGTCGATCTCCCGCGTCAGCACGGCGTCCCCGCACAGCGGCAGACGCAGCGCCGCCTCCCCCTCCGTATGCCAGAACACGGCGACGCTCTTGCCCTGCCGGGTGAACAGATACACTCTCAGTCGGCGATCCGGCACGCGCAGCTCCTCGTATTCCGTCAGCTCGTATTCCCCGGCGGAATTGAGCAGCAGGACGTGCTCCTGCGTCAGATCGCGCAGCGCCGCCTTCTGTTCCTCCGTCAGCCAATGCCGGGCGCGCACGTCCTCCCAGCGGCGGAACACCTCCATGATATCGCCGAGGCGCGGATGGGTACGGAAGGCGTCCAGTCTCGTCTGCACCGTGACCGGGCAGTCCCACGCCGCCGCGCGGCTCGTCCCGTACTCGACGAGATCCGCCTGCGTGCCGCCGTCCGATCGGCCCTGCGGCGCCCAGAAGCCCCACCAGCCGAAGTTCAGGCGGGTGAAGTCCTGCCGCATCCGCGGCGCCTCCTCGGCGGGATAGCGGCCGATCATTTCTTTGAACACCGACGGAGGGAAAATGTCGAAGGCGTTCCCGCCGGAGAGATGATGCCAGGAGAAATGCGCCTTCGCCGCGCCCTCCGTGAAGAGCGGCGGCGGATCGAATTTCCGCCATACGCGGTACTGCGCCATCGGCACGTGAAACGCGTACGGCTCGCTTGTCCCCTCCGACCCGTCGAAATAGCAGAAACGGAAACCGGCGGAGTACGCGGCGGCGAGTTTGTCCGCGATCTCGTCCTGAAGCGAGGTGTTCTGATCGATGTAGCAGCTCGTCGCGCCGAACTCGGAAACGTCGAGCAGACCGCCGACCTCCCCGCGCGGATGGGAGCGGATCGTCGTCCCGTTCGCGCCCCGGACGCATCCGAGGAAACGGTACGGCCGCTGTGTCGTATACGATTCGTAAGAGATCAGCTCTCCGCCGAACTGGAGGATCCGGCAGCGCGGATGGAGCACGGATCCGGTCGGATCCTCCTCCACCGTCAGCGTCGTGTCCGCCTCTCCGACCGCCTGTGCCAGCGTGAAGCGGCGCACCTTGCCGAGGCGCGGATCCGCCTCCGGCGTGCAGTAGCTGCTGTTCAGCCCGATATGCGTCTGCAGAAAGTGGAAGCCCGGCGTGATCCCGGCGGCGCGGATCTTGTCCAGCATGCGCCGGACGTCCTCCCACCCGTTCGGGTACGCGTCGCTCCATTCGTAGTCTCCGTTCAAGGAATACCCGCTCGAGCGGAAGATGCAGGTATAGTACAGCAGCATCATGCGGAAGCCGCCGGCGCGGGCGTAGCGGATGTGTTCGTCCACGTTCTCCGGCGTGCAGTTCCCCGTCCAGTAGATCGAGGCGTTGATCGCGTCGCTGCGGCGGCTCTCCACGCCGCGCGGCAGTCCGCAGCCGCGTTCCATCTCGTCGACGGCATCGAGGAATCCCGCGCTTGGCGTGCAGATCAGCGCCGCCGAGGTACCGATCAGCTTCGTCTGCCGCTCGGCGTCCGCCGTCAGGACGCGGTAGTCGCGGTGCGGCTCGGATTCGATGCGCGGATACGGATCCGCCGCGAGCACGCAGACGGCGCAGCCGTCGTCCCAGCTTACGTTCAGCCATTCGCCGAAACGGACGCGGTGCGGGACGGGCAGCCCGATCAGGCGGAACTCCTCGACGGGCGGCGGCGTCATGGCGAGACCCGGATACGCCTCCGGCGGCACGGTGAAGGACGACAGCGTGAAGCGGAAATACCGCGGCGCGACGGTGACGTCGACGACCGCCTCGTACGGCGCGAGCGCGAAACCGACCGTCAGTCGGACTCCGGTCTCCGTCTTCTCCGCGCGGATGCGATCGGCCGGATAGGTCGTGCGCTTGTTCGGGTGCGCGAGCTTGATCTCGTTGTTGAAAGGACGCGGCTGCGTGACGGAGAAAAACGGGACGGTATCCGCGACCGAGACGCATTCTTCCCCCGTCGCCTTGAGCGTCAGGCTTTCCGCGTATCCTTTCTCCGAGAGTGAGAGTCGGCAGGTTTCGTTTTCGAGGATGACGGACATGGTTGCTCTCCTTTCCGAGTAGACCGTCACGGGAACGGATGATCCCGCACGGCTGTATCACGGGCGCGTTCGCGGACGCCGGTCCCCGCGTCCGGTCGCTTATATTGTATCATATCACGCGGCAAAGTCAAGCCCCGCGCCGAAGATCGGCAAATCTAATGCCCGCAGCGGCGAAAAAAGAGCCCTGCGCTTTCCGCGCGGAGCTCTTCGGCTCGCAGTGCATCGCCGGGCGGCGGTCACGTCCCCGGCATCTTATCCGGCGAAACGGACGTAGCCGTACTCCTCTTCCTCCCATACGAAGGCGGCGGGAACGTCTTCCCCTTCCCGGTACAGCGTAAAATCGTGCTCGCCCGTCCGTTCCGCACGCAGGCGGATCAGGGCGCCGTCCTCCCACAGCCAGAGCTGATCGAAGCCGTCCAGCCGCTTCGCCGCCGTATTCCAGCCGTGATAGAAGGAGTAGCCCTCCGTCGCCAGCGGTACGGGCGAGAACGGGAGCTCTCCGCCGGACACGGCGACGAGCTTGCCGTACAGCGCCCATTCGGACGCGCACGCCGACGCGACGTGCTCGTGGTACGCGTAGTTCTGCCCGCCGTCGAATTCCTCCAGCCGCAAGATCCCGACGCGCCCTTCCATCTCTTCGGCGTGCGATAGGATCTCTTCAGCGAGCGCGTCGTCCGCGCGCGCCGTTTCCTTATAATCCGCCACTTCGGATGCGCCGGCGATCAGAAAGAAAGCGAGCAGCGCGCCGACTGCGACCGCATACGGACGGCGGCGGCGGAGCGCCGCGCGCAGTATGAGATCCGCGATGAGCGCGGCGCCGACCATGGATGGAACGGTCGCGCGCAAAGAGAACCACGGATTCGCAATGACGAAATACGGTGTCAGCGGCGCGAGGAAAAGCAGGATCCCCCACACGAGCGCCGCGCGCCACGCGCCGAGCGGAATCACCGTCGGGCGGTTCGGCTGCGGCCGGCGTACAAGGACGCATCCGACGCCGAGCCCGATCGCAAGAAGCAGAAAGATCACGCCGCCGACGGAAGTGACCGCCATGCCCGCGCCGCGGACGAAGCCGATCCCCGCCGTGCGGAGCCCGCCCTTGACGAACGCCGCGCCGATCTGCCGCACGAGATCCGGAACGAAGTTCTTCCAGTACCAACTGCCGTAGGAGGTCACGATCTCGACCCGGTTTCCGAGCGAGCCGCCGCCCGCGAAGTGATGCGTGAACAAGAAGTACGCCGCCGCCGCCGCGGACGCCGTCGCCGCCGCCGCCCATACGCGGCGCTCGCGCCGGACAAAGCGCAGAAAGATCAGCCCCTGCAGCGTCAGGGAGAGCACGAGGATCTGCTCATAGAAACCGAAGGAAAGGAGCGTCAGGACAAAGAGCGCCGGCACGCGCTGCCACCCGCCCCGCTCCGTGAAGGAGAGGAGCATCTGCGCCGCCGCCGCCGTGAAGAAGAGCCCCGGTATGATCCGGCTCGAGGCGGAGAGCCAGTACGTCCCCTCGCAGCCGAGCGGGATCAGAGCGAATACGACGGCAAACGCCGTGCCCGTGCGGAACAGCCCGCCGAACAGGCGGGAATACATCGCCGCGGAGAGCCCGTGCAGAACGGAGAGCAGCAGCACCGGAACGATGAGACAGCCGCGCAGCGGTCCGATCACATAGAGATCCATGAGCGCGGCGAGCGGGCGGGAGGCGAACAGCCCCTCCTGCTCGATGAGCGCGCCGTAGTCGGCGGAGGAGGGATAGTTGATATACTGGATCGAATCGTCGAGGATCGGACCGTACCACAGCCCGCCGAAGAGCGCCCGCAGAACGAGCGCCGCCGCGCAGAACGCCGCCGTGAGAAGAAAAACCTTCCGTGCGTCCGCGCCCGTCTCCGTCAGCCGCGCCGCGTCGGCGCGTACGGGATCATGATTCATGCGTTTCCTCCCTCACGGCTTTGCCGTTTTCTCATGCGATGTTCCCATGCTTCCTTTAATAATTAAATATACGTCTCTCTCCGCGCCGCATCCGTCAGCGGGATACCGAACGGATCCTCCGCCTCGCGGCGAACGAAACTTGCCTCCGCTGCCAAGCGCCGCCGCTTTCTTACCGTTGCTCGGAATCCGAACGCCCCTCGCCCACAACACCAATGGGGGGCTTGGGGGCTATGCCCCCAACCGCTGCACGCCCGTCAGCGGGTATCGGATACCGAAGCCAGGGATTCCAAAGGGGGACCGGGGCTTCAGCCCCACGAGACGAGGTCCCCCTTTGGCGGGGGAGCCCGTGGGGGCAGAGCCCCCGGGCGGGAGTGGATCCATAAGGAGAGGAGCCGGGCTCCTCTCCTTATGAAATAAA
>JAEEYP010000036.1 GCA_016288155.1 Clostridiales bacterium
GAGACCGCGAAGAAGGTACTGTATACCGGTCACATCGGCGACGGCAAGATCTTCGTCTACGACGTGGAGAACGTCGTGAAGGTCCGCACCGGCGAGGAGGGCTACGACGCCCTCCAGGACGTCGAATAATCTCCGGAACAAAATCAAACGGAAAAGCGTCTGAGAAAAGAAAAGTAACGCAGATCCCCTGCCCGCAGCGAGTGCGGGACGGTGGGAGCCGCACGGCAGGGTCTGCGCGAAGAACACTTTTCGAGCTGCAAGCTGAACGGGTGATCCCCCAGTAGGCGCGCCGTCCCGCCGCGCGTCAGTCGGCTGAGCCTTGTCTGAGGCTGAATGAGAACAAATATAGGTGGCACCGCGAGCGCAGCACTCGCCCTATAGAATGCTGAATCTGATTTGGGAGGTCACGTGACCATGTGTTCTATTATGGGATACTGCGGCGCCTGTGCCGATATCGAAAAATTCAAACAAGGATTTTCCCGCACCGTTTCCCGGGGCCCTGACGACAGCCGGATCATCGATATCGGACGGGGCCTTCTCGGTTTTCACAGGCTTTCGATCATGGGGCTGACGCCGTCCGGCATGCAGCCCTTCTCCCTTGGTGAGGACTTCGTCGTCTGCAACGGCGAGCTGTACGGCTTCGCGGCGCAGCGGGAAAAACTGAAGCAGAAGGGCTATACCTTCCAAAGCGACAGCGACTGCGAGATCCTGCTCCCCATGTACCGCGAGTACGGCACGGACATGTTCGCCATGCTCGACGCCGAATTCGCCTGCGTGATCTACGACGGCGAGAAAGGCGAGTACGTCGCGGCGCGCGATCCGATCGGGATCCGCCCGCTGTACTACGGCTATGACGACGGCGGCACGATCCTTTTCGCCAGCGAGGCGAAGAACCTCGTGGGGCTGGCGAAGAAGATCCTGCCCTTCCCGCCCGGACATTACTACAAGGGCGGAGAGTTCATCCGTTACTGCGATATCGCGCGCGTCGACGCCGTCTGTCACGACGACCGGGAGACGGCGTGCCGCCTCATCCGCGAGAAACTGATCGCCGGGGTGAAGAAGCGCCTCGTTTCCGACGCGAAGGTCGGTTTCCTCCTCTCCGGCGGGCTCGACTCCTCCCTCGTCTGCGCCATCGCGGCGCGGGAAAGCGAAGAGCCGATCCGTACCTTCGCCATCGGCATGAGCGAGGACGCCATCGACCTCAAGTACGCGAAGCAGGTCGCCGATTTCATCGGTTCCGATCACACGGAGGTGTACATGACGCCGGAGGAAGTCATCTCTTCCCTCGAGCGCGTCATCGAGCTGCTCGGCACGTACGACATCACGACGATCCGCGCGAGCATGGGCATGTATCTCGTCTGCCGCGCGATCCACGAGAAGACGGACGTCCGCGTGATCCTCACCGGCGAGATCTCCGACGAGCTCTTCGGCTACAAATACACCGATTTCGCCCCGTCCGCCGAGGCGTTCCAGAAGGAAGCGGAGAAGCGGGTGCGCGAGCTCCACATGTACGACGTGCTCCGCGCGGACCGGTGCATCTCCGTCAACTCTCTCGAGGCGCGCGTCCCCTTCGGGGATCTGGATTTCGTCAGGTACGTGATGAGCCTCGATCCGGAGATGAAGCTGAACCGGTACGGCAAGGGCAAGTACCTGCTCCGCCACGCTTTCGAGGGGCTCGGATACCTGCCGGACGGGATTTTGTGGCGCGAGAAGGCCGCCTTCTCGGACGCGGTCGGGCATTCGATGGTGGATTACCTGAAGGAATACGCCGAGGGGCAGTATTCCGATGAAGAATTCGAGTCGCGGCGCAAAAAGTATACGCACGCCGCGCCGTTCACGAAGGAGTCGCTTTTGTACCGGGAGATCTTCGAGAAGTATTACCCCGGTCAGTCGGAGATGATCGCGGACTTCTGGATGCCCAACAAGGAATGGGAAGGCTGCAACGTGAACGATCCGTCCGCACGCGTGCTTGCCAACTACGGCGACAGCGGAAAATAAATACGATTTCATTTTGGAGGGACAACGATGGTCAAGGGCGAACAGCTTTACGAGGGCAAGGCAAAAAAAGTATTCGCAACGGAGGATCCGGCGCTGCTGATCGTCTCCTATAAGGACGACGCCACCGCCTTCAACGGGCAGAAGCGCGGCACGATCCGCGGCAAGGGCGTCATCAACAATCAGATGAGCAACGCGCTGATGCGGCGGCTCGAAGAAGCCGGTATCCCCACGCATTTCGTGCGGGAACTGAACGAACGGGAAACGCTCGTGAAGAAGGTGACCATCGTACCTCTTGAAGTAATAGTGAGAAACCGTTCCGCCGGGTCTTTCGCCCGGCGTTACGGCGTTGAAGAGGGGATCGTTTTCTCCTCCCCGACGATCGAGTTCTCCTACAAGAACGACGCGCTCGAGGACCCGCTCATCAACTCCTATCACGCCGTCGCGCTCGGTCTCGCCACCGAAGCGGAGATCGAAACGATCAAGGAGTACTCCTTCCGCATAAACGATCTGCTCAAGGCGTTCTGGGCGGAATGCGGCGTCACGCTCGTCGATTTCAAGCTGGAATTCGGGCGGCTTGCGGACGGGACGATCGTCCTCGCCGACGAGATCAGCCCGGACACCTGCCGCCTCTGGGACAGCGAAACGGGCGAGAAGCTCGACAAGGACCGTTTCCGCCGCGATCTCGGCGGCGTGGAAGAGGCCTATCAGGAGATCATGCGGCGGCTCCGCCGGCAGATGACAAGCGAGGAGAAATGACATGAAAAACAGTGCGATCGTCGGCATCAACTGGGGAGACGAAGGCAAAGGGCGGATGGTCGATCTGCTCACACAAAGCTACGACGTCGTCGTCCGCTATCAGGGCGGCGGGAACGCAGGACACACCGTCGTAAACGAAAAGGGGAAATTCGCGCTCCATCTGCTCCCCTCCGGTATTTTCCGCGAGGGCGTCGTCAATATCCTCGGCAGCGGCGTGGCGCTCGACCCCGAAAATCTCTGGATCGAGATCGAAAACGTAAGGGCGAAGGGCGTCCCCGTGACGCCGGAGAATCTGAAGATCAGCGACCGCGCGTCGCTGCTCCTTCCGTGGCACCGGGATCTGGACGAGCTGGAGGAGAAGCGCCTCGCGGACAAGAAATACGGCTCCACCAAGCAGGGCATCGCGCCGTTCTACTCGGACAGGTCCCAGAAGAAGACGGTCCTCGCGGGCGAACTCCGCAATAAAACAGCGGTGCGGGAGCATCTCAGCGAGCTGATGGAATGGAAAAACCTGACGCTGACCGGAGTCTACGGCGCCGCGCCGTACACGATGGAGCGGCTGGAGGAGTGGCTGAACGCGTACTGCGAGAAGATCCTTCCCTTCCTTTGTGACACCGGCGAGTATCTGCGCGAAGCGCAGCGCGAGGGCAAGCGGATCCTCATGGAAGCGCAGCTCGGCGCGCTCCGCGATCTCGACTGCGGCATCTATCCCTACACGACCTCCTCCAATACGACGGCGGCGTACGCCCCCATCGGCGCGGGACTGCCGTCGATGAAGCTGACGGACGTGATCGGCGTCGTCAAAGCGTACTCCACCTGCGTCGGCGAGGGCCCGTTCGTCTGCGAGATGTTCGGCGCGGAAGCGGAACGGCTCCGCGAGGCAGGCTCCGAATACGGCGCGAAGACCGGGCGCCCGCGGCGCGTCGGACCGCTCGATCTCGTCGCCACGCGCTACGGCGTCGAGATGCAGGGCGCGACGGAGATCGCGCTGACGAAGCTCGACGTCCTCAGCTATATGGAAACGATCCCCGTCTGCGTCCGGTATCTCGTGGACGGGAAAGAAACGGACCGCTTCCCGTTCCCGACGGAGCTTGCGAACGCGAAGCCCGTCGTCGAATACTGGGAAGGCTGGGGATGCGACGTCTCCGGCGCGCGCCGGTGGGAGGATCTTCCCCGCGCCGCCCGGGAATACGTGCAGAAGATCGAGGATGCCGTCGGCTGTCCCGTCCGCTACGTTTCCGTCGGACCGGAGCGCGACAGCATCATCGTAAGATAATTCAGAGTCATCGGAGGGAAAAGTTATGTTCGACGCACGGAAGGTAAAGGACGAATGCGTACAGTGGATCCGGGATTTCTTCCGGGACAACGGACGGGGGTGCAACGTGGTCGTCGGAATCTCCGGCGGCAAGGACAGTTCCACCGTCGCCGCGCTCTGCGCCGAGGCGCTCGGAAAGGATCGCGTGATCGGCGTGCTCATGCCGAACGGCGTGCAGAGCGATATCGCCGCCGCCGAGCTCCTTGTCAGCCACCTCGGGATCCCGCATTACGTCGTGAACATCAAGGACGCCGTGGACGGCGTGAAGAACGGCATCCCCTTCCCGCTCACAAAGCAGAGCACCGTCAATCTCCCGGCGAGGATCCGCATGGCGACGCTGTACGCCGTCTCCCAGAGCCACAACGGCAGAGTGGCGAACACCTGCAACCTCTCCGAAGACTGGGTCGGTTACTCGACGCGCTACGGCGACGCGGCGGGCGATTTCAGCCCCTGCTCCCACCTGACGGTGCAGGAGGTCAAGGCGGTCGCGCGCGTGCTGGGGCTGCCGGAGACGCTGGTGGAAAAGGTGCCGACCGACGGCCTGTCCGGAAAAACAGACGAGGAGAACCTCGGCTTCACCTATGAGGAACTGGACCGTTACATCCGCACCGGCGTGATCGACGATCCGGCGAAAAAGGAACGCATCGACCGGCTCCACGCCGCCAACCTCTTCAAGCTCCGGCTGATGCCGTCGTTCGATCCGAAACTGTAACGGCGCCCCCCGCACAATCATCATTCAGGAGAATAGACGTCATGACAAACCGCTACGAATCCCCGCTGTCCTCGCGGTACGCCTCGGACTATATGCTCGAGCTGTTCTCGGCGGATACGCGGTATCAGACCTGGCGCAGGCTCTGGACGGCGCTCGCCGAAGCGGAGCGCGCGCTCGGACTCCCGATCACCGAAGAACAGGTCGCCGAACTGAGAGAACACATCACGGATATCGACTACGACTGCGTCCGGCAGAGGGAAGCGGAGGTCCGCCACGACGTGATGGCGCACGTGTACGCCTACGGCAAGGCGGCGCCGGGTGCGGCGGGGATCATCCACCTCGGCGCGACGAGCTGCTACGTGACGGACAACGCGGACCTGATCCTTTACCGGGACGCGCTCACCTATCTGCGCGGGGAGCTGCTCTCCGTGATACGCAATCTCGCGGATTTCGCGGATCGCTACAAGGCGACGCCGACGCTCGGCTATACGCATTATCAGCCCGCCCAGCCCGTCACCGTCGGCAAGCGCGCGGCGCTCTGGATCCAGGATCTCCTGTCCGATCTGGAGGAGCTCGACTTCGTGCGCGGCTCTCTGCGCTTCCTCGGATGCCGCGGCACGACGGGGACGGAAGCGAGCTTTCTCGATCTCTTCGGCGGCGACAGCGCCAAGATCGACGAGATGAACCGCATGCTCGCCGCGCAGTTCGGCTTCGAGAAATGCTTCGCGGTCTGCGGCCAGACGTATCCGCGCAAGACGGACAGCCGGATCCTCGGCGCGCTCTCCGCCATCGCGCAGAGCTGCTGCCGCATGGCGAACGATATCCGCCTCCTGCAGCACGACCGGCAGCTCGAGGAGCCGTTCGAGAAGGACCAGATCGGTTCCTCCGCCATGGCGTACAAGCGAAACCCCATGCGCTGCGAGCGCATCTGCTCCCTCTCCCGGTACCTGATGACGGACGCGATGAACGCGCCGCTGACGGCTTCCGTCCAGTGGCTCGAGCGGACGCTCGACGACTCGGCGAACCGGCGCATTTCCATGCCGGAGGGCTTCCTCTGCGCCGACGCGATCCTGCGCCTCGCGCAGAACGTGACGGACGGTCTGCGGGTCAACGAAAAGATCATCGACCGGGAACTGCGGGAGTATCTTCCCTTCCTCGCCACGGAAAATCTGCTCATGGAGGCGGTCAAGCGCGGCGGCGACCGCCAGAAGCTCCATGAGATCATCCGCCGCTGCTCCATGGAGGCGACGGCAAAGATGAAGGACGGCGGGGAGTGCGATCTTCTCGCGCGCCTCGCCGCGCAAAAAGAATTCGGGCTCACCGCCGACGACATGAACGGGATCCTCGATCCCGCGCTCTACGTCGGCCGCTGTCCGGAGCAGGTCGCGTCGTTCCTCTCCTCGATCGCGCCGCTTCTCGAAGGAGTCGGTGCCGGCTCCGCCGACATCCGGCTGTAAGGAGGCGCGTCATGGATACGACGGAAAAGATCCTCGTACTGGATTTCGGCGGGCAGTACAACCAGCTGATCGCCCGCCGCGTAAGGGAGCAGAGCGTGTACGCGGAGATCCGCCCCTACGACCGGATCACGCCGGAGGAGATGCGGCGGGAGGGATACCGCGGCATCATCTTCACGGGCGGACCGAACAGCGTCTACGATCCGGCATCCCCGCACTGCGATCCTGCAGTGCTCGGACTCGGGATCCCCGTACTCGGAATCTGCTACGGCGCGCAGCTCCTCGCGTATCTGGCGGGCGGCACCGTCGCCGCGGCGGAGCACGCGAGCGAATACGGAAAGACCGTGCTGCACGCGGAAAACAACACGCTGTTCGAGGGCGTGCCGCAGGAAAGCGTCTGCTGGATGAGCCACACGGACTCCGTCCGCGCCGTGCCGTCCGGCTTTACGGTGATCGCGCACACGGAGAAATGCCCGTGCGCGGCGCTGGCGGACGACGCGCGGCGGCTGTACGGCGTGCAGTTTCATCCGGAGGTGACGCATACCGTCTTCGGGAAACAGATACTGAAAAACTTCCTCTTCTCCGTCTGCGGCTGCACCGGGAACTGGAAAATGGAGGACTACGCCGCCCGCACCGTCGCGGCGTACCGGGAGCGGTACGCCGGGAAGAAGGTGCTCCTCGCGCTCTCCGGCGGCGTCGATTCCTCCGTCGCGGCGATGCTCCTCCACCGCGCGATCGGACGGGATCTCCGCTGCGTATTCGTGGATCACGGTCTGCTCCGGAAGGGCGAGGGTGACCTCGTGGAGAAGACCTTCCGGGAGGAAGCGGACGTCAATCTGATCCGCGTGAACGCCGCGGACCGCTTCCTCACAAAGCTCGCCGGCGTCCGCGACCCGGAAACGAAGCGCCGCATCATCGGCGAGGAATTCATCCGCGTCTTCGAGGAAGAGGCGAAAAAGATCGGCCACGTCCACGCGCTCGCGCAGGGTACGATCTACCCGGACGTGATCGAGAGCGGAAAGGGTGACTCGGCGGTCATCAAGAGCCACCACAACGTCGGCGGACTTCCGTCCGTCATTTCCTTTGACGAGATCGCGGAGCCGCTGCGGGAGCTCTTCAAGGACGAGGTACGGCGCGTGGGCGTGCTGCTCGGGCTTCCGGAGAAGCTCGTGCGGCGGCAGCCGTTCCCCGGGCCGGGGCTCGCCGTGCGGATCCTCGGCGAGATCACGCGGGAGAAGATCGGGATCCTGCAGGACGCCGACGCGATCTTCCGCGAAGTGCTCGAGGAGGGCGCCGTCGATCCGCTCCCGGATCAGTATTTCGCCGTCCTGACGGAATCGCGCAGCGTCGGCGTCATGGGCGACGCGCGGACGTACGGCTACACCGTCGCGCTCCGCGCCGTCACAACGGACGATTTCATGACGGCGGAATGGGCGCGTCTGCCCTACGAGGTCCTTGAGGAGGCGAGCGGTCGGATCACGAACGAAGTCTCCGGCGTCTCGCGCGTCGTGTACGATATTTCCTCCAAGCCCCCGGCAACGGTGGAATGGGAATAAACGCCGAAGCGCCGCCTGCGGCGGATGCAGCGAGGCGTTTATTGCGCAGCGGTCGGGATTTGCAAGCGGCGGCGAAGCAAATCCCGGGTACCGCAAGAGAGCGCCGAAGCGCCGCCTGCGGCGGATGCAGCGAGGCGTTTATTGCGCAGCGGTCGGGATTTGCAAGCGGCAGCGAAGCAAATCCCGGGTACCGCAAGAGAGCGCCGAAGCGCCGCCTGCGGCAGCCTTCAAGTCTGATATAAAGGAGAAAACCTATGACGAAGTACATCTTTGTGACCGGCGGCGTCGTCTCCGGTCTCGGCAAGGGGATCACGGCGGCGTCCCTCGGACGGCTGCTCAAGGCGCGCGGACTGAAGGTCGCCGCGCAGAAGCTCGATCCGTACATCAACGTCGATCCCGGCACGATGAGTCCCTATCAGCACGGGGAGGTCTACGTGACGGAGGACGGCGCGGAAACGGATCTCGATCTCGGTCACTACGAGCGCTTCATCGACGAGGATCTGAACAAATACTCGAACCTGACGACCGGCAAGGTCTACTGGAACGTGCTCAACAAGGAGCGCCGCGGCGAATACCTCGGCTCCACCGTCCAGGTGATCCCGCACATCACGAACGAGATCAAAGAATTCGTCTACAGCCTCGGCAAAAAGACGAACGCCGACGTCGTCATCACGGAGATCGGCGGCACGATCGGCGACATCGAATCTCAGCCCTTCATCGAAGCGGTCCGCCAGATCTCCCTTGAGGTCGGCCGGGAAAACAGCCTCTTCATCCACGTGACGCTCGTGCCGTATCTGCACGGCTCCGAGGAACACAAATCCAAGCCGACGCAGCACTCCGTCAAGGAACTGCAGGGGATGGGCGTCAACCCGAACATCATCGTCCTCCGCTGCGACGAGCCGCTGGAGGAATCGATCTTCCACAAGATCGCCCTGTTCTGCAACGTCAAGCCGGACTGCGTGATCGAGAACATCACGCTGCCGGATCTCTATGAGGCGCCGCTGATGCTGGAAAAATCCGGCTTCTCCGAGGTCGTCTGCCGGGAATTGAAGATCGACGCGCCCGCGCCGGATCTCGGCGAATGGCGGGAGATGGTCGACCGAATAAACGGCGCGCGCACCCACAGCGTCGTGATCGGGCTCGTCGGCAAGTACGTCGGGCTGCACGACGCCTACCTCTCCGTCGCGGAGGCGCTCCGCCACGCGGGCTTCGCGCACAACGTCCACGTCGATATCCGCTGGATCGACTCGGAGGAGATCACGCCGGAGACGGCGGATACGATGCTCTCCGGGCTCGACGGGATCATCGTCCCGGGCGGCTTCGGCAGCCGCGGGATCGAAGGGATGATCGTCGCGGCGCGGTACGCGCGCGAGCGGGAGCTTCCCTATTTCGGGATCTGCCTCGGCATGCAGATCGCCGTCATCGAATACGCGCGGAACGTCGCGGGGATCCGCGACGCGGACTCCGGCGAGTTCAACGAGCAGTGCGCGCACAAGGTCATCGACTTCATGCCCGGACAGAGCGAGGACATCGACAAGGGCGGCACGCTGCGCCTCGGCGCGTATCCGTGCGTGATCGCCCCCGGAACGACGATGGAACGCTGCTACGGCACGCTGTCGATCAGCGAACGGCACCGCCACCGCTACGAGTTCAACAACGACTACCGGGAAGCGCTGCAGTCGTGCGGACTGACGCTGAGCGGGATCTCTCCGGACGGCAAGCTCGTCGAGACCGTCGAGCTCACGGACCGTCCCTTCTTCGTCGGCGTCCAGTACCATCCGGAATTCAAGAGCCGCCCGAACAAGCCGCATCCGCTATTCTCCGGCTTCGTCGGCGCGGCGGCGGCGCGCGCCGGACGGTGACGCCATGAGCATCCACGAGGAATGCGGCGTATTCGGCGTCATCTCCAAAGAACCGACCGACGCGGCGAATATCGCCTACTGCGGGCTGTACGCCCTGCAGCACCGCGGTCAGGAAAGCTGCGGGATCATCGTCTGCGACGACGGTCTCTTCGCCGAGCACCGCGACGTCGGGCTCGTCGGCGAGGTGTTCACGCCGCCGGTGCTTGCCTCCTTCCCCCGCGGCACGATGGCCGTCGGACACACGCGCTACGGCACGACGGGCGCCTCGAACCGCGTCAACTGCCAGCCGATCGTCGTCAACCACCAGAAGGGGCGCATGGCGATCGCCCACAACGGCAATCTTTCCAACGCCGCGCAGCTCCGCTCGGAGCTGGAGCTCGCCGGCGCGATCTTCCACACGACGAGCGACACGGAAACGATCGCCTATATCGTGACGCGGGAACGGCTGAAGGCGTCCTCCATCGAGGAAGCGCTCAGCCGCGCCATGGACACGCTGGAGGGCGCATATTCTCTCGTCCTCATGTCGCCGCAGAAGCTCCTCTGCGCACGGGACCCGCACGGCTTCCGCCCGCTCTGCTACGGCAGGATGGAGGACGGGACGTATATCGTCGCCTCGGAGAGCTGCGCGATCCGCGCGGTCGGCGCCTCGTTCATCCGGGACGTGGAGCCGGGGGAGATCCTCGTCTTCACGCGGGACGGCGTCGTCTCCCGCCGGGAGCACTGCGGCACGGCGGAAAAGCGCCTGTGCGTTTTCGAGTACATCTACTTCGCCCGGCCGGACTCCGTCATCGACGGTGTCTCCGTCCACTCCGCGCGCGTCCGCGCGGGACGGGCGCTCGCCATGATCCATCCCGCAGCGGCGGACGTCGTGATCGGCGTGCCGGATTCCGGGCTCGACGCCGCGCTCGGCTACAGCCGCGAGTCCGGCATTCCCTACGGGATCGGACTCATCAAGAACAAATACGTCGGCCGCACGTTCATCGCCCCGAACAATCGGCTCGATCAGGTCAAGCTCAAGCTCTCGGCTATCCGGGAGGTCGTGGACGGGAAGCGGATCGTTCTGATCGACGACTCCATCGTCCGCGGCACGACGAGCGGGCGGATCGTGGGACTGCTCCGCGAGGCGGGCGCGAAAGAGGTGCACATGCGCGTATCCGCGCCGCCCTTCCTCTGCCCCTGCTACTACGGCACGGACATCGACTCGAAGAGCAGCCTGATCGCCTGTCACCATACCGTCCCGGAGATCGCACGGATGATCGGGGCGGATTCGCTCGGGTATCTGCCCGTGGAACGCCTGCGGGATCTCGCCGGAAGCGAGGGCTTCTGCGACGCCTGCTTCAGCGGCTCCTACCCGACCGCCGTTCCCGCCGACACACGCCGGGACCGCTTCGAGCGGCGGCTTTCGGAGATCACACAATGAGGAATACGCATGAGACAAGAACCTGACAGAAAGATCGTCCTGGAGGACGGGCAGGAATACCGCGGCTTCTCCTTCGGCGCAGACGGCGAGCGCGTGCTCGAGATCGTCTTCAATACTTCGATGGTCGGGTATCAGGAGATCCTCTCCGACCCATCCTATACGGATCAGGCCGTCGTGATGACGTACCCGCTCATCGGCAACTACGGCATGGCGGACGGCGATTACGAATCGGCTCGTCCCGCCATCGGCGCGCTCATCGTGCGCGAATACTGTGACGAGCCCTCCAATTTCCGAAGCGTCGAAACGCTCGGCAGCGTGATGGAGCGGTATGGGATCCCCGGCGTATCGGGGATCGATACGCGGCGGCTCAACCGGTCGATCCGCGATTTCGGCAGCCGCAAAGCGCTCGTCACCGATATTTCGACGACGCTTGAGGACGGGCTCGCCCGTCTGCGCGCCGCCTCCCTCCCGCACGACGCCGTATCGCGGGTGAGCTGTACCTCGATCCGCGAGGCGGGAGACGCGTCCGCCCGCTTTCACGTCGCGGCGATCGACTGCGGCATGAAGGAAAACATCGTCCGTTCGCTCGTGCGGCGCGGCTGCCGCGTGACCGTCGTGCCGTGGAACACGCCGGCAGAGGAGATCCTCTCTCTCCGCCCGGACGGCGTCTTTCTCTCGAACGGCCCCGGCGACCCGCAGGACGTCCCCGATACGATCCGCACCGTCCGCGCGCTGATCGGGCGCGTCCCGATCTTCGGCATCTGCCTCGGGCATCAGATCCTCTCGCTCGCCTGCGGCGCGTCGACGTACAAGCTCAAATTCGGTCACCGCGGCGGGAACCATCCCGTCCGGGATCTCGAAACGGGGCGGATCGAGGTCACCTCCCAGAACCATTCCTACGCGGTGGACGCCGAGAGCGTCGCAAAGACGCCGCTCTCCGTGACCCACGTGAATCTGCTCGACGGGACGGTGGAGGGCGTCCGCTGCGAGGCGGAACGCATCTTCAGCGTGCAGTATCATCCGGAGAGCGCGCCCGGTCCGCAGGACAGCGCGTATCTCTTCGACCGCTTTATCCGGAACATGGAGGGGTGAGTGGGATCATGCCGAAAAGAACGGACATCAAAAAAGTGCTGGTGATCGGCTCCGGTCCCATCGTGATCGGACAGGCGGCGGAATTCGACTACGCCGGGACGCAGGCGTGCCTCGCTCTGAAAGAAGAGGGGTACGAGGTCATCCTGTGCAACTCCAATCCGGCGACGATCATGACGGACACCTCCGTCGCCGACAAGGTATACATGGAGCCGCTGACGCTCGAATACGTCGCCAAGATTATCCGCTACGAACGGCCGGACGCGATCCTTCCGGGGATCGGCGGACAGACCGGGCTGAATCTGGCGATGCAGCTCGAAAAGAAAAACATTCTCGCCGAATGCCGCGTGGAGCTCCTCGGGACGAAAAGCACGTCCATCGAACGCGCGGAGGACCGCGAGCAGTTCAAGCGCCTCTGCGAGGAGCTCGGCGAGCCGGTGCTTCCCTCGAAGACCGCCTCCTCCGTCGAGGAGGGGCTCGCCGTCGCCGAGGAGATCGGCTATCCCGTCGTTTTGCGCCCGGCGTTCACGCTCGGCGGGACGGGAGGCGGCTTTGCGGAAGGCCCGGACGAATGCGCCTTTCTCATGAAGAACGCGCTGAAGCTCTCCCCGGTGAGGCAGGTGCTCATCGAACGGAGCGTCCGCGGCTACAAAGAGATCGAATACGAGGTCATGCGCGACAAGAACGACTGTGCCATCGCGATCTGCAATATGGAAAACGTCGATCCCGTCGGGATCCACACGGGCGACTCCATCGTCGTCTGCCCGTCGCAGACGCTCTCGAACAAGGAGTACCACATGCTCCGCGACAGCGCGCTGCGGATCATCCGGGCGCTGGAGATCGAGGGCGGCTGCAACGTGCAGTTCGCGCTCGATCCGCACTCGTTCCGGTATTACGTCATCGAGGTCAATCCGCGCGTTTCCCGCTCCTCCGCGCTCGCCTCCAAGGCGAGCGGCTATCCCATCGCCCGCGTATCGGCGAAGATCGGCGTCGGCATGACGCTCGACGAGATCCGGATCGCCAACACGCCGGCGGCGTTCGAGCCGTCGCTCGACTACGTCGTGACGAAGCTGCCCCGCTTCCCCTTCGACAAATTCGCCGACGCGAACAACACGCTCTCCACGCAGATGAAAGCGACGGGCGAGGTGATGAGCATCGGCCGCACCTTTGAGGAAAGCCTGCTCAAGGGGATCCGTTCCCTCGAGATCGGCGCGTATCACCTGCGCCTGCCCAAATTCGACGACTGGGACCGTGAGAAGCTCCTCGACTACGTCCGCGTCGGCACGGACGACCGCATCTACGCGATCGGCGCGCTGCTCCGTCTCGGCTGCTCCGTCGGCGAGATCGCCGCGGCGAGCACCATCGACCGCTTCTTCATCCAGAAGCTGCTCCATATCGTCGAGGAAGAAGAGGTCCTGCGGACGCATCCGGGGGATCTCGCCGAGCTCGCCGCCGCGAAGAAGCGCGGCTTCTCCGATCGGGAGATCGCCCGGCTCTGGGGAATGAGGGAGACGGAGGTCTACCGCCTGCGGACGGAGAACGGCATCCTTCCCGTATACAAGATGATCGACACGTGCGCGTCGGAGTTCGAGAGCTACATCCCCTATTTCTACTCCACCTACGAGGAGGAAAACGAGTCCCGCGTCTCCGACAGAAAAAAGATCGTCGTCCTCGGCTCCGGTCCGATCCGGATCGGTCAGGGTGTGGAATTCGATTACTCCACCGTCCACGCCGTGCAGACGATCCGCAAGGCCGGATACGAAGCGATCATCATCAACAACAACCCGGAAACGGTGTCCACGGATTACACCTGCTCCGACAAGCTCTATTTCGAGCCGCTCTGCGCGGAGGACGTGATGAACATCCTCCTGCTCGAGAAGCCTGAGGGCGTGATCGTCACGCTCGGCGGGCAGACGGCGATCAATCTCGCCGAACCGCTGCGGGAACGCGGCGTGACGATCATCGGCACGGACTGCGACGCGATCGATCGCGCCGAAAACCGCGATTCCTTCGAGAAACTGCTGCTCTCGCTCGGGATCCCGCAGCCGGAGGGACGCGCGGTCACCGGCCTTGAGGAAGGGATCCGGGCGGCGCGGGAGATCGGCTATCCCGTCCTCGTCCGCCCGAGCTTCGTCCTCGGCGGACGCGCCATGCAGATCGTCGCCAAGGAAGCCTCCATGTGGGACTATCTGAAGACGGCGGTCGCCATCGACGAGGACAAGCCGGTCCTCGTCGACAAGTACATCCGCGGCAAGGAAGTGGAGGTAGACGCCGTCTGCGACGGTACGCAGGTCTTCGTCCCCGGCATCATGGAGCTCGTGGAGCGGACGGGCGTCCACTCCGGCGACTCCGTCAGCGTCTATCCCTCCTACAGCCTCTCCGACGCGGTGAAGCAGACGATCCTCGACGATACGGAAAAACTCGGTCTCGGCATCGGGATCCGCGGACTCTTCAATATCCAGTTCATCGTGGATCCGTCGGAGAAGGTCTACATCATCGAGGTGAATCCCCGTTCGTCCCGGACGGTGCCCTTCCTCTCGAAAGCGACGGGATACAGTCTCGCGGACATCGGGACGCTGACGATGCTCGGCGTCTCCCTGAAGGAACAAGGGATCACCGAACGGTATCCGCGCGAGAAGAGCCGCTATTACGTCAAGGTACCGGCGTTCTCCTTCTCCAAACTGCGCGGCATGGACGCGTATCTGTCCCCGGAGATGAAATCGACCGGCGAGGCGATCGGCTACGACAGGAAACTCCACCGCGCGGCGTACAAAGCGCTCATCGCCTCCGGGCTCACGCTGCGCAACTACGGGACCGTCCTCGTCAGCGTCGCGGACGAGGATAAAGAAGAAACGGTCCCGCTGATCCGCCGCTTCTACAATATGGGCTTCAACATCGAGGCGACGACGCTGACGGGCGAGGTGCTCCGCGAACACGGGATCCGCACCCGGATCCGTCACAAGCCGAGCGAGGGGAGCGAGGAGGTGCTCGACTCCATCCGTGCCGGCTACACGAGCTACGTCATCAACACGAGGGCGATCCTGTCCGGCATCCATTACGGAGACGGCGCGGCGATCCGCCGCTGCGCGGCGCAGAACAACATCACGACGCTGACCTCGCTCGATACGGTGCGGATGCTGCTCGACGTGCTGGAGGAGATGACGATCGGCGTCTCCACCATTGACGCGGAATGACCGAAAGGACCGAAAGGAGAGAACGATGCGCTTTACGAAAATGCAGGGACTCGGCAATGATTATCTATACGTGTACGGCGAGGCGCCCGCCGACGTCGCCCCGCTCTGCGTTAAGCTGTCCGACCGCCATCTCGGCGCGGGCGCGGACGGGATGATCTTCATCTCCCCCTCCGCCTCCGCCGACTTCAGGATGCGGATCTTCAACGCGGACGGCAGCGAGGCCGCCATGTGCGGCAACGGGATCCGATGCGTCGGCAAATACGTCTATGACAAGGGATACACGGACAAAACGCAGCTGCGGATCGAGACGAACTCCGGTCCCCGCACGCTCCGTCTCCACGTGCTCGGCGATCGGGTGCGTTCCGTCACCGTCGATATGGGTACGGCGGAGGTCGGCGGGGAGAAGGAGCTTTCCGTTGACGGACAGACGGTCCGCGTCACGCCGGTCTCCGTCGGGAATCCGCACGCCGTCCTCTTCACAAAGGACGCGGAGGCGGCGCCGCTCACGACGCTCGGACCGCGTATCGAGCATCATCCCGCCTTTCCGGGCGGCGTCAACGTCGAATTCGTCGAAGTCCTCTCCCGCCGCGCGCTCCGCATGCGCGTCTGGGAACGCGGCAGCGGCGTGACGATGGCGTGCGGCACGGGAGCCTGCGCATCGGCCGCCGCCGCCGTCGCCGGATCGCTGTGCGACCGCAGCGTCCCGCTCTCCGTCGCGCTCGACGGCGGCACGCTGGAGATCACCGTCGGCGAGGACGGGCAGATCCAGATGACCGGTCCGGCGGAATTCGTATACGAAGGGGAGACTGTGTCATGCTGACTCCGAACCGCCATTACGCAGAACTGAAGGATTCCTATCTCTTCTTTCACATCGCCCAGAAGGTGAAGGCGTATTCCGAAGCGCATCCGGGGACGCCGCTGTACCGCATGGGGATCGGCGACGTGTCGCTGCCGCTCTGCCCCGCCGTCATTGAAGCGCTGCACGGCGCCGTCGACGATCAGGCACGGAAGGACACCTTCCACGGATACATGCCGGAGTGCGGCGCGCCCTTTCTGCGGGAAGCGATCGCGGCGCACTACGCATCGCGCGGCGTCTCGCTCTCTTCGGACGAGATCTTCGTCTCCAGCGGCGCGAGCGACGAGCTCGGCGATATCCTCGATCTCTTCGACCGCGCAAGCGACGCGCTCGTGATCGAGCCCGCGTACCCCGCCTATGTCGACGCGAACGTCATGGCGGGACGGCGCATCCGCCGCCTCCCTGCCGGCCGTGAGAACGGCTTTCTGCCCGAGCCGACGGAGGCCGCCGCGGCGGACATTCTGTATATCTGCTCCCCGAACAACCCGACCGGCGCGGTCTTCGACCGCGAAGGACTGAAAAAATGGATCGACTTTGCGAACGCGCACGGCTCCGTCATCCTCTTCGACGCCGCCTACGAAGCGTTCATCGAACAGCCGCATCTCCCGCGCAGCATCTTCGAGCTGGAAGGCGCCGAGACGTGCGCCGTCGAGATCTGCTCCCTCTCCAAGACGGCAGGCTTCACCGGCACGCGGCTCGGCTACACCGTCATCCCGCACGCGCTTGAGCGGGACGGGATGAACCTGAACGAGATGTGGGTGCGGAACCGCACGACGAAGACGAACGGCGTCTCCTATATCCTCCAGCGCGGCGGCGCGGCCGTCTTCACCGAGGAAGGACAGCGGCAGATCCGGGAGAACATCGGCGTGTACAAATCGAACGCCCGGCTGCTCATGCGCGCGCTCGACGCGCTCGGCGTGTGGTACTGCGGCGGCGTGAACGCGCCGTACATCTGGATGGAATGCCCGAATGGTATGGACAGCTGGCGTTTCTTCGACTGGCTGCTCGAGGAAGCGCAGGTGATCGGGACGCCGGGCGCCGGCTTCGGCGCGTGCGGCGAGGGATACTTCCGTTTCTCCACCTTCGGCAGTCCCCAAGATACGAAAACCGCGGCACAACGGCTCGGGAATCTGCTTCATACCTGACGCATCCGCTCAAACGCGAGGGACAAGCGCCGATCGGCGCTTGTCCCTCGCGCTGTTTTACGGAACGCGACCGCTTTTTGTCACCGGCGGTGGACGGACGCCCGTTATTTCGGACTTGATTTTACGGCATAAAGTAGTATAATATAGACATAATACGGAATACATACCGGGAGCGGGAGGAAAGTGGAAAAATGAACGGAATGAAGGATCATACAAAGCGCCCCAGAACGGTCCTTATGCTGCTGCTCGTTCTTTGGATCGCGGGCTCTTTCGTCGGATGCGGATGGCTCGGCGGCAAACAGAACGCAGGCGCGTCCGGGACCGTGCACGGCGGATACAACGAGCATGATTACGATGCACTCGCGGCGTTTCTGGAGCAAAAGGGCGACGACGGCGTCAAAAACGGAGAGAAGATCTGCCGAGACTACTCGGTGAACGATCCGTCCTCCTGGCAGGGCGTCGAATGGACGGATACCCCCGAAGGCAAGCGCGTATACCGGGCCGACGTAAGCGGCACGGAGGGCGATCTCGATCTTTCCGGATGCACCGCGCTGACGATGCTGATCAGCGTCGGGGGTCTGAAGAGTCTGGATCTTTCCGGATGCACGTCGCTGACCGGCGTGGATTGTTCGAACAATCGGCTCACGTCCCTCACGCTCACCGGCTGCCGTGCGCTCGCCGCGCTCCACTGCGAATACAACGACCTCGCGATCCTCGATCTCACCGGGCTTTCGTCGCTTACGACGCTGCGCTGCGAGTACAACCGGATCTCGTCGATCGATCTCACCGGCTGCTCCGCGCTCGAATATATGGATTGCAGAAAAAACGCCCTGACCGCCGTCGAGTTGTCCGACTGCCGGGCGCTCCGCTATTTGGACTGCGGGTACAACGCGTTCACGTCGCTGACGCTCGATCTGCCCGCACTCGCCGAACTCAGATGCGAAGAAAACATGCTCGCCGAACTCGACGTGAGCCGCTGCCCCGCGCTGGACGCGCTGACGTGCCGCGGGAACCGTCTGACCGTGATCGACGTATCCGCGTGCGGCAAGTCGATCCGGGTCGACTGCGACGAAGGCGTCACCGTATCCCGCTGATCCGCCGACGATGCACAGACGCGGGAACGGTTTAACAGATTGTTCACATTATTCCCATTGACAGGCGGCGGGGCGGCATGGTATCGTAATAATGGAAACATTGCCTGCCGCAGGCAGGCGCCCATCCTATCCGATCAGGAGGTTCTTATGGCAAAAGACCGCAAGGACGTGCCGCAGCATCTGAAATGGCGCGTCGAGGACATCTTCGCTTCCCAGGACGAATGGGAGGCCACCTACAAAGCGCTGGAGAGCGCGCTCGATTTCTCCGCATTCGAGGGGAAGCTCCGCGATCCGGACACGCTGCTCGCCTTTCAGAAGAAACTCGAAGACGCCGGGCTGCGGCTCAGCCGCCTCTACATCTACGCCGCCATGCGCCATGATGAGGATACCCGCGACGACACCTTCAACGCCCTGCTTTCCCGGATCCGCACGCTGGCGATGCGGTTCTCCGTCAACACCTCCTTCGCGACGCCGGAGCTGACCGCGCTGCCCGCGAAGACGCTGCGCGCGTTCATCGCCGATCCGCGCTTCGCGGATTACGACTACATGCTGAAAACGATCCTGCGCAACAAGCCTCACGTCCTCTCCAAAGAGTGCGAGATGCTCCTCGCGCAGGAGGGCAAGGTACTCGGCGGCTTCCAGCAGATCTTCACGATGATCGACAACGCCGACTTTCCCTTCCCGACGATCCGCGTGGACGGAAAGGACGTCCGCCTGACGCACGGCACGTACGGTCTGCTCCTCCATTCCCCCGACCGCCGCGTCCGCCGCGCCGCCTTCCGGGCGTATTACAAGGCGTATATCGGGCTGAGCAACACGCTGACCGCCGCCTACGGCGGCAACGTGGAGAAGGACGTCTTCCTCGCCCGCGCCCGCGGCTACGAAAATGCGCTCGCCATGGCGATGGACGGCGAGGACGTGGACGTGCAGGTGTACAAAAACCTGCTCGACGCCGTCTCCGACGGTCTGCCGCTCATGCACCGGTATTTCGCCGACCGCAAGAAGATCCTCGGCGTGCGCGAGCTGCACATGTACGACGTCTACACCTCCCTCGTCGAGGATGCGGAGATGAAGCTCGAGTATGAGGATGCGTTCCGCGTCGTGAAAAAAGGGCTCGCCCCGCTCGGCAAGGAATACCAGAAACTGCTCGACGAGGCGCACGAGGGCGGTTGGATCGACGTGGAGGAGACGGACGGCAAGCGCAGCGGCGCGTACAGCAACAGCGTCTACGGGCTGAAGCATCCGTACGTACTGCTCAACTACCAGAAGATGACGAGCGACGTCTTCACGATCGCGCACGAGCTCGGCCACGCCATGCACTCCTACTTCTCCGAGCGCTCGCAGCCGCAGGCGAAGGCGGATTACACGATCTTCGTCGCCGAGGTGGCCAGCACGGTGAACGAGGTGCTCCTCTTCCGTCATCTGCTCGCCGAAACGAAGGACGTCCGGCTCAAGAAGTATCTGCTCTCCTACTATATGGACATGCTCAAAGGGACGCTCTTCCGCCAGACGCAGTTCGCGGAATTCGAGTTCATCGCGCACGACATGGCGGAAAAGGGCGAACCGCTGACGAAGGAATCGCTCTGCCGCGTGTACGGGGAATTGAACCGCAAATATTACGGCCCCGCCGTCGTCTCCGACGAGGAGATCAGCTACGAGTGGTCGCGGATCCCGCATTTCTACCGCAGCTTCTACGTCTACAAGTACGCGACGGGCATCATCTCCGCCGTCTCCATCGCCGAGCGGATCCTCACCGAAGGCGAGCGTGCCGTTCAGGATTATTTCCGCTTCCTCTCCTCCGGCGGAAGCAGCGATCCCGTTTCCCTGCTCCGTCTCGCCGGCGTCGATCTCATGAAAAAGGACGCGTTCACCGCCTGCATGAAATCCTTCGAGAACGCGCTGCGCGAATTCGAGTCGCTCGAATAAACGCCTGCCGAATAAAACGAACCGGGCTGCCCTTGTGGGGCAGCCCGGTTTCCGTTTGAGAAAGACTTATTTTTTGTCGATGAGATGGACGTCGAGCTGATTGAACGGGATCTCGATATGGAACTGGTCGAACGCGCGCTTCACGTCCTCGATCAGTCCGAAATACGCGGGCCAGTAATCCGCGTTCAGCGTCCAGGCACGCAGCCGGAATTTCAGAGCGGATTCGGCGTGCGCCACAAGAAGCACGTCCGGCGCGGGATCGTCGAGCACGAGCGCGTGATTCGCCGCGCAGGCGAGCAGTACCCGGCGCACCAGATCGATATCCGATCCGTAGGCGACGGTGAACTCGAGCAGCAGCCGGCGCTTTTCCTCCCGCGAATGATTGATGACCGTCGCGTTCATGAGCGAGCCGTTCGGCAGGATCACGTCGCTGTTCGCCAGCGTGACGATCGTCGTATAAAAGAGCCCGATCTCCTTGACCGTGCCGAGATGCCCACCGGTCTCGATGCATTCGCCGACCCGGAACGGGCGCATTATGATGATCATGATGCCCCCGGCAATGTTGGAAAGGCCGCCCTGCAGCGCGAGTCCGATCGCCAGTCCGGCGGAGCTGAGCACCGCGATCACCGACGCCGTCGGGATGTTGAGCATCGCGCAGACCGTCACCGCCATGATGACGCGGACGCCCCACAGGATCAGATTGGAGACAAGATTGCGCACCGACGGATCGAGCTCCGCGCCGCGCTTCGAGGCGGCGAACCGCTTTGAGAAGACGCGCGAGAGCTTCATGCCGAGGATGACGACCAAAACGATCCCGATTACGCGGAAGGCGATCTCGACGCCGATGGTGGTCAGATAGGAAAGGAATTCATCCATCCTCCGTCTCCTTTTCAAGCCGGATGCACGCGGCGTCCGGGATATGTACGTACCATTATAGCGGATCGACCCGCTCTTGTCAAGATGCAGGACGCATCATACGCCGCAGCGCGCGAATAATTCGTTCAGCCGTGCACGGTAACCGTCCGCGTCCTGAAGATAGGAGAGCGCGTGATCCGCCTCCGGCACCGGGAAAAAGGTCACGTTTCCCTGCTCCTTTACGGCGTCCCAGATCTCTTCTCCCATCCAGAACGGCACGAAGGAATCCGCCTCGCCGTGGACGAGGAGCACCGGTACGCGGGCGTGCGTCAGCATCTCGGCGCTGTTCACGTCATGGTAGCCGAAGCCGTTCAGTACTCTCGAATACAGTCCGGAGAGCGGCACGAGCGGCCACGTCGGCAGGTGGAACCACTCGACGATGGATTTGTTGAACATCGCCTCCATCGTCGTAAAGCCGCAGTCCGCGACGACGCCGCGCACGTTCTCCGGAAGCTCCAGTCCGCACGCCGCCATCACCGTCGCCGCGCCCATGGAGACGCCGTCGAGGATCACCGGCACGCCGGGGAATTCCTTCTCGATGAACCGCGCCCAGTCGCGCACGTCATACCGCTCCTTCGCGCCGTAGCAGATCGTCTTTCCGCCGCTTTCACCGTGCGCGCGCTGATCGATCAGAAAACAGCCGAAGCCCGCATCGTGCAGATCGTGCGACGCCACCGCGAAATCCCACAGAGCGGACGACCGGTAACCGTGCACCATCAGAATAATCGCGCGCGGCTGCGGCGTATCGGCGGGTATATAATGCGCGGCGAGCGTCAGCCCGTCGCAGGAGCGGAGCGTATACCGCACGCCCCTCTCTCTGTTCTGCCTGTACAGCCACTGATCCGCCTCCCGGATCAGCGCGCCGCACCCGCACGGATCGAACGGCTTCCCATCGCCGTCGACGCGCGGCGTCGGCTCCGTTTCCCAGCAATCCGGCTTCACCGTGCTCCACGGAAAGGGTTTACGCGCGTGCGCATAGCGATACATATACGCCGCTCCGAGAAATACGAACAAGAGGACGAGCACGGCGATACCGCCGAGGATCCCGCAAACCCACTGCCAAATCACAGCGTTCCCTCCTTCATCATCCGGACGAATTCCTCTTCCCCGATCACGCGGATCCCGAGTTCGACCGCCCGGTCCAGTTTGGAGCCGGCGTTCTCGCCGGCAAGCACGATCCCCGTCTTCTTCGAGACGGACGACGCCGTCTTCCCGCCGCGCTCACGGATCCTCTGCGAGGCCTCCTCCCGCGTCATCGACGGCAGCGTTCCGGTCAGAACGAAGGTGATCCCCTCAAAGATCGGCGCCTGCGGCGCGCTCTGCGCGCCGGGCACGTCGAGCCGCACGCCCGCCGCCTCCAGCGCGTCCACGAGCTCTGCCGTTTCCGGCAGATCGAAGAACGCGCGCACCGCGGCGGCAGTGATCTCTCCGATGTCCTCGATCGCACACAGCTCCTCTTCCGACGCGTTAAAAAGCGGACGGATCCCGCCGAAGCGGGCGGCGATCGCGGCGGACGCCGCCTCGCCGGTGTGGCGGATGCCGAAGGCGTAGAGCAGCCGCGCCGCCCCGGCCTCCTTCGAGCGTCCGATCGCCTCGAGCAGATTCTCCGCCGAGCGCTCGCCCCACCGCGGCAGCGCGGCGAGCTGCTCCCGCGTCAGAGAATATATATCGGACGCGCGGTGCACGAGCCCTTGGGCGAGCAGCTGCGCGACGACGCGCGGACCGAGTCCGTCGATCCCCATCGCGCCGCGGGAGGCGAAATGGATCAGTCTCCGCTCCAGCTGTGCCGGGCACGCCGGATTGATGCACCGGAGCGCCCCGGCGGAGTACGCCGCCTCCTGTGCCTCCTCGGCGGGGTCGGCGTCCTCGGCGGGATCGAAGCCGTCGAAGATCAGCTTCTCGCCGCAGGAGGGACAGCGGTCCGGCACCGTGATCGGTACCTCGCTCCCGTCCCGCCGCACGGCGACGCTCCCGACGATCTCCGGGATGATGTCGCCCGCCTTCTGTACGGTGACCGTATCTCCGATCCGCAGATCCCGCGCGCGGATGATATCCAGATTGTGGAGCGTCGCGCGGGATACGGTCGTCCCCGCGAGCCGCACCGGCTCCAGTTCCGCCGTCGGCGTCAGGACGCCCGTGCGCCCGATCCGGAATACGACGTCGAGGAGCTTCGTTTCCTTCTGCTCCGGCGGATACTTGTAGGCGACCGCCCACTTCGGCGTGCTCGTACCTTCGCCGAGCAGGCGGCGCTGCGCGAGTGAGTCGACCTTGACGACCGCGCCGTCGATGTCATACGGCAGCGTCTCCCGCTCCCGCCCGAGCGCCTGCACGGCGGCGTCGATCTCGTCCGCGTCCCCCGTGACGGCGAGCAGCCGGATCGCGGGAAAGCCGAGATCGGCGATGCGGCGGATCGATTCGCTGTGCGACGTGCACGCCCGACCGTCCGGGTACAGACTGCCGCTCTGCAGATTGAATATAAACACCGACAGACCGCGTTCCGCGGTGACGGCGGCGTCGAGCTGCCGCAGCGAGCCCGCCGCCGCGTTGCGCGGATTCGCCCACAGCCGTCCGCCCTCCGCCTCACTTCTCCGGTTCAGCGCCTCGAAGCTGTCGTGCGGCATATAGACCTCGCCGCGGACGGTGAACGGCTGCGGCGTCCCTTCCGTCTTCTCCGGCAGGGAGCGGATCGTGCGCAGGTTCTCCGTCACGTTCTCGCCGACGGCGCCGTCGCCGCGCGTCGCGCCGAGCGCCAGCCGTCCGCCCTCATACGTCAGCGCGACGGAGAGCCCGTCGATCTTCGGCTCCACGGTAAAGAGGACGTCCTCCTCTCCCGCCGCGGCGAGCTGCGCCTTCACGGACTCGACGAAGGCGCGCAGCGCCTCCCGCGTGAAAACGTCCGTCAGGCTGCCCATGCGCACCGTGTGCGTCACCTTGCCGAATTTGCCGGAAGGCGCGCCGCCGACGCGGTGCGTCGGCGAATCGGGGGAATCGAGCTCCGGATACTCCCGCTCCAGCGCCTTCAGCTCCTCGAACAGCGCGTCGAACGCGAAGTCGCTGATCTCCGGCGCGTCGTTTTCATAGTACAGCTTCCTGTGATATTCGATCTGACGGCGGAGTTCTTCGATCCGCTCCGCCGCGCTTTGCCTGTCGTCCGGCCGCATCATCCTGCCGCCCCCTTCCTTCTGCGATCTGCCCGCGATCTATCCGCGCTCCGCGCGCGGTCTTCCCGCCATATCAAAACACCGCCGCTCCCGCGGGAGGCGGCGGTGGATCTCCGAGATCATTACGGCACGTACACCCAAAGGAGACCGTAGCCGATCAGGATATACGTACCCTTTGCCAGAAACAGCGCGTTCTGCACGAAGACGTCGCCGCTCCCCGTCAGCCCCATGGTGGAATTGTATTTGCCCCGGATGCAGGCGATGTGCACGTGCGCGCCGGTCGCGCCGCCCGCGACGCCCATATCGTAGAAATACTCGCCCTGCGCGATGATCTGCCCGACGAAGAGATCGGAGACGTCGTTGTCGTGCATGAAGACCACCGTCATGTAATCGACGGTCCCGTCCGCGTACAGCACGGGCGCCGTGCTCTGGAGCCATACCGTGTTGCAGCGGTACCATCCGTCGTCGATACGGACGATCTCCCCCGTGAAGGGCGCGAAGATGGAACCCGTGGACGGCGAGATATCGAGCGCGTTCTGGTTCTGATGAGAGAAATCGTCATAGGCGCCCTGCGTGACCGTCACGGTGTACGACGGGAACAGCGCGTATTCATACCCTGTCGGGGTCTCCGCCGCCGACGCATCCGCCGTAAACCGCCAGGTCTGTACGAGCCCCTCCGCACCGAGCGGAGCGAGCGTCACGGCGGCGCCGTTCCCCGTATCCAAAGCGGAGAGCGCCTTCGTCGGATCGGCGGCGTACAGAAGCCGCCAGCAGCCGTCCGCGTCGCTGTACTGCGGGATGAACTCCGCCGCCCACCACGACTTCGAACCGAAGAGGCAGGCGCGGTCGAGGTAAAAGCCGATGCAGCGGTTGTATCCGCCGCTCGAAGCACTGGAGAAGAGACGGACGGTGCCCTTCTCCGTCCTATCGAGGCGGAACGCCTGCGTCACGTCGCCCGTATCCTCCCACACGGTGACCCATACGCCGTCGTAGTCCCGGTTCGCGCCGTCCACGGCGACGTTCAGACAGCGGCCGCTGTCCGGCGCCGTGATCCGGTACCTGCCTTCGCGCAGACGCATCTGCGTCGTATAGCCCTGCTGCGCGACGTAGGCGGCGGTCTTCTCCGCATCCTCCTCCCACAGAAGGAACTGGGCGTCCTGATAGGAAATGAGACCGCGGCCGATGAGCTTGTGCGCATATACCGTCCCTGAGCCCGCGGCGCCCGTGTTGAGCGTGCGGAACATGATCTTCACCGCGTCGCCGCGGTTCAGCTCCTTTTTGCTCGTCATGTACAGCCCCGCCTCCGCGCCGAGCTTCACGGCGTCGCCGGGCTGAAATGCACGCACGTTCTCACCGAGCAGATAAAACATGCATTTGAGGAAAAAGTCCGCGGAAACGGGATCGTTCGGGCGGAACTGTCCGCCTCCCTCGCCGAGAAAGCCCGTGCGCCAGAAATACGCGACGTACGGCGCGCCCCACGCGGGGACGTCCGAGAACGGATGCGCCGTGTCCTCCGCCTCCAGCGCCTCGCGTTCCGCGCCGAGCATACGGGCGGTCACAACGAGCGCGGCGAGCCGTGTCATCGGCTCGTCGAGCGCGAAATCCACAAAGCCGTTCACCGTGCCGACGCCGTTCATCAGTCCGAGATAGTAAAGCCGCTCCGCGGCGGACTGCTGCGGGATCATCGCGTTCGCGCGCACCTCGTACCGTACGGTCTCGGGCGGCGCCGGGAACTGATCCTCCGTTTCCGTCCCCAATACGAGCGCCTGATCGTCGAACAGGGACGGCGCGGCGACGGACGGTACGGTCATAAGCAATGCCAGGACGGCGCAAAACAGCATCCGCAGCTGTATTCTCATGCCGACCTCCTGTCGTTCGTTCGTTTTTGTCATGATCCGTGTATACCGTTACATGCAGAGTTATTATACACCTTTTTTTCCAAAAAATCAATTCTTTTTCTTATTTACAGAAAATTTTGCGTCACTTTCGGCAAAATCGCCGAAAAACGAATCGGTCGGTTCCCGTCGAACCGACCGATTTACACCGGGTTGTGATGGCAATTACGACCGTTTTACGCTTGCGGCACCGTGCGGATCGATTTGATGACCTGCGGCGTCAGCGGGCGGTCGCTCGCGTCCGTAGGAGTTTCGGCGATCGCGTCGACGACCTCCATCCCGCTCACGACGCGGCCGAACGCCGCGTACTGCCCGTCCAGAGAAGGTTTGTTCCTATGCATGATAAAAAACTGCGAGGTCGCGGAATCGTACGGTCTGCTTTTGCGCGCCATGGAGATCACGCCGCGTTCGTGTGAAAGATCGTTTTTCACACCGTTGGCGAGGAACTCGCCCTTGATCGTCTCCTGCGACGGATCGCCGAAGCCGGTGCCCGTCGGGTCCCCGCCCTGGATCATGAAGCCCTCGATGACCCGATGAAAGATAAGCCCGTCATAGAAGCCGGAATCCGCCAGCTCCGTAAAGTGCGCCACCGTGATCGGCGCGACGTCCGGATACAGCTCCAGCCGGATCACGCCTCCGTTTTCCATTACGATCTCCACCATGACCGTGTCCCCGTCGTTTCCGCCGTCCGCCGAACCGGAACATGCGGAAAGGGAGAGCAGCAGTATCGCCGCCAGGACGATCGTCCACGTTCTCTTCATGCGGAAACGTCCTTTCTTTTCTTTCATTTGCCGACCGTGGGTCGACATGATATTATTGTAGCAGACTCCGGCGGGCAAGTCAATGATTTTTCCGTTTCTTTGTTTGAATTCTCCGCCGCGCGCATATACTGCATCAGTCTTGTACAAGGGGGAACGATGCGTTGCGCACTGAAACGTGGATCCGTCTGGCGGCGATCGGCGTCGCCGTCCTCGCGGCGGCGCTCGTCGGCTACGCGGCGATCCGGGTCCTCACCGGGATCCTTTTGCCCTTTGCCGCGGCGGCGCTGACCGCCGCGATGCTCCGCCCCGCCGCGCTCCGCCTGCAAAAGCGGACGCGCCTGCCGGAGAAGGCGTGCGGCGCCGTGCTGATCGTCGCCGCGGCAATCCTCCTCTCCTGGCTCTGCCTGAGCGCCGGAAGACAGCTGTACGACGGTGCCGTCGCCGCCGCCGCGGAGCTGACGGCGGAGCTGGACGATCCCGGATCGCCGCTTGCCCGCTTCTTCCGCACCGATTCGCTCTTTCTCGCCTCCCCGCAGCGCGAGCGGCTCGCCGAGCTGCTCACGCAGATGCTGCGCGAGGCGGCGGCATCCGTCTCCTCCGCGCTGACTTCCCTCGCGGGCACGCTGCTCATGGAGCTCCCCCGCGCGCTGCTCGCCGCCGCCGTCGGGGTGATCGCGCTGTTCTATCTCCTTTTCGACTGGGCGCCGCTGACGGAACGGCTCGGCGCGCTGTTCGGCAGGGCGCGGATGCGCCGCATCCGGGCGGCGGCAGACGGCGTCCGGCGCACGCTCGGCGCCTGCCTGCGCGCGTATCTCCTCCTCCTCGCCGTCACCTTCGGCGAGCTGCTCGTCGGATTCCTTCTTCTGCGGGTCGCGCACCCGGCGCGCGCCGCCGCCTGGACGGCGCTCGTGGATTTTCTGCCCGTCCTCGGCGTGGGCACGGTGCTCGTGCCGTGGGCGCTGTTCTTGATCCTGACCGGCGAGATATGGCGCGGCGCGGGCATGGCGGCGCTCTTCCTCGTCATGTATCTGGTGCGGCAGTGGCTGGAGCCGCGCCTGCTCGGAACGACGCTCGGCATCCACCCGCTCTTCACGCTGATCGCCGTATACGCCGGGCTGCGGCTGTGCGGCATCGGCGGCGCGCTCGTCGCCCCGCTGCTCCTCGCCGCGGGACGCGCGGCGTTCACCGGTCTCCAGTCGGCGCGCCGGGGCGCAGCGGCAGAAGCGAAGGCACAAGCGCGCACGGTCCCGTGACGGCGGCGCGCCTTTTGTCGGGATCCGTCGCCGCCGAATATACTGTCTCTGTACGGATTCTTCTCCCGCCGTGACTAAAGCACGGCCGGGCGGAGCATACTATCCGTACAAAGGAAGTCAGGCGCGCCCCCGTCCCGCCGGGGGCGTGCCGAACGGAGTGTGATAGTCGTGAGTATCAAACGCGGAGACATCTATTATGCGGATCTCAGTCCCGTGGTCGGGAGCGAGCAGGGCGGGCTCCGCCCGGTGCTGATCGTACAGAACGACGTCGGGAACCGGTACAGCCCGACGGTGATCGCCGCCGCGATTACGAGCCGGGTCACCAAGACGAAACTCCCGACGCACATCGATATCCACGCGGATGAGGTCGGTCTGTCGCGCGATTCCGTGATCCTCCTCGAACAGATCCGCACGATCGACAAAAAGCGTCTGCGGGAAAAAATGGGGCATCTGGACGAGACGATGATGGGCGCCGTCAACGCCGCCATCGGCGTCAGCTTCGGGCTGGAGCCTCCCCGCCGGACGGAAAAATAAAGGCGGAGCCGCCGGGGATCTTCCCCGCGGCTCCGCTGTTTTTCATTTTTCCGTCTCGTCCGTCAGCGAGATCGGCTCCGACGGAGCCTCCTCGGCGCGGCGGGCGTTGGCGAGCATCAGCTTGATGCGGTTCTCCTGATTGATGCGCGTCGCGCCCGGATCGTAGTCGATCGCCACGATGTTCACGTCTCCGTTCTTCGACTTGAGCGGCTTCATCATCCCCTTGCCGAAGACGTGGTTCGGCAAACATCCGAACGGCTGCGTACAGACGATGTTCGGCACGCCCGCGTCGATCAGCTCCAGCATCTCCGCCGGAAGGAGCCAGCCCTCGCCCATCTTCGCGCCGAGCCCGATATACTCCTCGGCGCGCTTGATCGCGTGGCGGAACGGCGTAGGCGGGTCGAAGGTGCTGTACTTCTTCACGATGCGGATCATTTCCTTCTGCTTGGCGATCAGTACGGCGAACGCGATGCGGTAGAGCAAATAGGACGCGAGCCCCGTATCGTACAGTGTATAGTCCATGATCCCGTCGTAGCAGCTGTACAGGCAGAAATCGAGCAGTCCGGGCATACGCGGTTCCGCGCCCTCGGAAACGAGAAAATCCTCGAGATGGTTGTTGCCGAGCGGGGAGAATTTCACGAAGATCTCCCCCACGATGCCGACCTTGACCTTCTTCTCCGCCGTTCGCGGGATCGCCTCGAAATCGGCGAGGATCCGGCGGTAGTTGCGCCGCGCGGCGGCGGCGTTCATCCCCCGCCCGCGCCGCATATCGTCGGTCAGCCGCTCCGTCCATTCCACGGCGAGCCTCTCCGACGCGCCCGCCTCGGTCTCATAGGGACGGCACTGGTTGCGCAGCATCATGAGCAGATCGCCGTACAGCACGGCGTACGCCAGCCGCAGCACCATCGGCGCGGTGAAATCGAGCCCCGGATTGTCCTTCAGCCCGGAGAAATTCAGAGAGATCACCGGCACGTAGCCGAAGCCCGCCTTGACGAGCGCCTTGCGGAGCAGATAGATGTAGTTGGAGGCGCGGCAGCCGCCGCCCGTCTGCGTCAGCATCAGCGCCGTTTTGTGCGTGTCGTATTTTCCGGACTGGAGCGCGTCGATGAACTGCCCGATGACGAGCAGCGCCGGATAACAGGTGTCGTTATGTACGTATTTCAGTCCGCACTCGACGATCTCGTGTCCCGTCGTTTCAAGCAGCTCGCACCGGTACCCGTACTGACCGAGGATGCGGCAGATCATCTTGAAGTGCATCGGGAGCATGTTCGGGACGAGGATCGTGTGAGTCGGGCGCATCTCCTTCGTGAATACGGCGCGTCCGTCGTTCTGTTCCATCATTTCTCCTCCCCGCCGGCGGCCGCCGCGCGCTCCCGCATCTCCAGCGCGCCGAGCAGGCTGCGCAGGCGGATGGCGACCGCGCCGAGATTCGTGATCTCGTCGATCTTGATCTGCGTATACAGTTTTCCCTTCGCTTCGAGGATCCGCCGCACCTCGTCCGTCGTGATCGCGTCGATCCCGCAGCCGAACGAGACGAGCTGCACGAGCGACGTGTTCTCGTGCTCCGCGGCGTATTCCGCGGCGGCGTACAACCGCGAATGGTACGTCCACTGATTGAGCACGCGCACGTCGTCCGGCACCGGCGCGTCCAGCGCGTCCTCCGTGAGGATGACGAAGCCGAGCGACGCGGCGAGACGGTCGATGCCGTGGCTGATTTCCGGGTCGACGTGGTACGGGCGTCCGACGAGCAGCATCGTGCGGCGGCCGTTCTCCCGCGCCCACGCGAGCGCCCGCGCGCCCTCTGCGCGGATGCGCGCCATGTGCTCCGCGTACGCGGCGAATCCCGCATCCACCGCCGCCCGCATCTCCCGCCGGGAGACGCGCACGGACAGCTTCTCCTCACACATCGCGCAAAGCTGCCGCGTCAGGAGGGCGGGACTGTTGACGTCCAGATACGGATAAAGGAACTTCGCCGCCGACAGCGATTCCATGTTCGATACGAGGAGTTCCGAATAATACGCGACGAGCGGGCAGTTGTAGTGGTTCTGTCCGCGGTGTTCGTCTACGTTGTACGTCAGGCACGGATAAAACACGGCGTCCGCGCCGCTGTGCAGGAGCGTCTCGATGTGTCCGTGCATGATCTTGGCGGGGTAGCACGCCGTGTCGGAGGGGATGCTCCCCTGCCCCGCCAGATACGTGGCGCGCGTGGAAAAATCGCTCAGCAGCACACGGTATCCGAGGCGCGTAAAGAGCGTGATCCACAGCGGCGCGAGCTCGTACATACCGAGCGAGAGCGGGATCCCGATCGTGCCGCGCACCGCCTCGGCGGCGCTCCCGCGCGCGCGCCATTCGTCGAGCAGCGCCCGCTTGAAGACGTGCATGTCCGGGACGGCGTCCGCCGCCGCCTTCTCCGCCCCCGTCATCGCGCCGCGCTCGCACTTGTTCCCGGAGATATAGCGCGCGCCGCCGGAGAAGGTATTGACGGTCAGGTGGCAGTGGTTCGTGCATTTCTGGCAGATGACGGAACGGGAGGTATGCGTAAAGGAAGCGAGCGCCTCCGGTCCGATCAGCGACGAGACGGCCGGCGCGCGATCGCGGACGTACAGCGCCGCGCCGTATGCGCCCATCAGCCCCGCGACGGCGGGACGGACGACGTCGCGTCCGAGCTCCCGCTCGAAGCTGCGCAGGACCGCGTCGTTCTGGAAGGTGCCTCCCTGCACGACGATATGTTCGCCGAGTTCCGCGGCGGACGCGGCACGGATTACCTTGTAGACCGCGTTCTTCACGACGCTCATCGACAGTCCGGCGGAAATGTCCTCGACGGACGCGCCGTCCTTCTGCGCCTGCTTCACGGAAGAATTCATGAAGACCGTGCAGCGGGAGCCGAGATCGACGGGCCGGCGGGCGAACAGTCCGAGCCGGGCGAATTCCTCGATGGAATATCCCATCGCCCGTGCGAAGGTCTCGATGAAAGAGCCGCAGCCGGAGGAGCACGCCTCGTTGAGCATGATGGAGTCGATGGCGCCGCCGCGCACCTTGAAGCATTTGATGTCCTGCCCGCCGATGTCGAGGATGAAATCGACCTTGGGCTGGAAGAACCGCGCGGCGGTGAAATGGGCGACGGTCTCAACGAGCCCGCAGTCCATGGAGAACGCGTGGCGGATCAGCTCCTCGCCGTAGCCGGTCACGGCGCAGGCGCGGATGCGTATGCGGTCTCCGCAGAGCGCGTAGATCTCAGCAAGCTGCGCGCGGACGATCCCCACGGGATCGCCGCGGTTCGAATCGTAATACGTATAGAGCAGCGCGCCGTCCGTGTCGATGAGCACGAGCTTCGTCGTCGTGGAGCCGCAGTCCACGCCGAGGTACGCGTCGCCCTCCGCCTCCCCGATCGGGCGCGTCGGCACGGACGCTTTCGCGTGCCGCGCGGCGAACGCCGCGTATTCCTCCTCGGAGGAGAAGAGCGGCGGCAGATGGGACAGCTCCGACGCGCCTTCCGACACCGCATCCAGCCGGGCGAGCAGCCCGTCGAGCGTCATGTCCTCGAGCGCGCGGGCGGCGTACAGCGCCGCGCCGATGGCGACCGGATACAGCCCGTAGGACGGGAAGACCGCGTTCTCGTCGCTCAGTCCGAGCGTTTCCTTGAAGCGCTCGCGCAGTCCGCGGTCGTAGGTGAGCGGCCCGCCGAGGAACATGACCTTCCCCTCGATCCGCCTGCCCTGCGCCAGCCCGGTGATCGTCTGATTCACGACGGCCTGGTAGATGCTCGCCGCGATGTCGTCCTTCGACGCGCCCTGATTGAGCAGCGGCTGGACGTCGGACTTGGCGAACACGCCGCACCGCGACGCGATCGGATAGATCCGCGTATGGCGCAGCGACGCCTCGTCCAGCTCGTCCGGCGTCATGTCGAGCAGCGTCGCCATCTGGTCGATGAACGCGCCCGTGCCGCCGGCGCAGGTTCCGTTCATGCGCTCGTCCGTTCCGCCGCGCAAAAACAGGATCTTCGCGTCCTCCCCGCCGAGCTCGATGACGGCGGAGGTATCCGGCTCCAGCGCGCGTACCGTCTCTCCGGTAGCGAAGACCTCCTGCACGAACGGGATCCCGGCGCGCTCGGCAAGTCCGAGTCCGGCGGAACCGGAGACAGCCGCCGCGATCGGACCGGGACCGATGACGGCCGCCGCCTCGCGCAGCATCTCACACGCCTTGCGCCGGACGTAGGAAAAATGGCGTTCGTATTTTTTATAAAGGAGCTTGCCGCCGCGCAGTACGACGAGCTTGGCGGTCGTCGAGCCGATGTCGATGCCGACCGCGGTGCGGATAGAATCGGGCATACGTACCTCCGTGAGGGATGTGGACACTGATTACTGCAGAAAGTCTTTCAGAACGGGATAGTAATAAGCGGGCATGGCGCTCCAGCCGTGGCAGAGGCTCCCCGCGCCGCCGAAGGCGTCGGCGCCGTCCTCCGTTTCCCAGAAGGAGGTCGCGTCCGCGTCGAGCATCCGCCCGTACACGCGCTCGATGTCCGTCAGCACGTCCGGCGCGAAGCGCGTCCGGTCGGTCGTAAGGAGCGCGTCGTACACAAAGCATTTCATCGACAGCGTGACGGGGATCAGTCCGTTTTCCGTCCCGTCCCGCATCCGTGCCGCCAGCCGTTCGGCGATCGCCGCCGTCTCCTCCTCCGTCGGGACGCCCGCCAGGATCGCGAGCGCGTTCCCGAGTTCACTGTGATCGGTGAGCGCGTCCAGTGCGTCCGCAAAACACGGCGTGCCGTCCTCCGGGGCGAGGAACGCCGCGCGGACCGCACGCCGCATCCGCGCGATGCGTTCCGTCTGCGGCGCCAGAGGCATCCCCGTCAGCGCCGCGAGCTTTTCCATCGCCGCGCAGGCGCGGATGAAGAGACAGTTGAGCGGCAGATCCGGCGGCAATACTTCCGCCCGCCCGATCTTCCCGGCGAGCTTTTCGGACGACCATTCGTAGAAATTCCAATGATCCCTGCGGGAGAAGGGCGCGATGAGCCCGTCCCGCATCCGGTCGGCGAAGACGCCGAGCAGCGATGTCAGCGTCGGCCAGATCTCCCGCGCGAGCGACGGATCCCCCGCGTGTTCCGTATATTCGAGCACTGCCGTGAAGTAATGGAGCGAGAAGGACGGGATCGCCTGCTCCGCGCCGCACGGATACGTGATGGCGAGCAGACCGTCGTCGCGGCGGGAGCGGGACATCAGGTACAGGCACGCGCGCGCAAAGCGCGTCTCGCCGAAGGCGTAATACCCGGCGAGCATCTGATTGCGGCTGTCCATGACGTACAGCGCCTGCTCGCGCCACGGGCAGTCCTCGTAGTGCTCGTGCATGCAGAGCCGCAGCGTCCGCACGGAGACGTCGTAGATCGCCTGACGGCGCGGTGTGCCCGCGTCGAACGGCACGGTGCGCACCGGATACGGCGTCGGGCAAAGTCCCGCGCCGCGCAGCCGGATCGGTCTCTCGGCGAAGATCTCCAGATACCGTCCGCCGAAGCGGCGGAATTCCGCCCGGAAGCGATTCTCGCCCGGTGCGGCGGTGTATTCGGTATAAAACTTCCGTCCGCCGAGTATTCTGCGGACGCATCCGTCCTTGATATGCTCGCCGTAGGCGACCGTCAGCGTCTGCTTCTCCTCCGTCGTGAAGTCGAGATACAGGAACCCGACCTCCTCCCGTCCGAGATCGAGCAGGAAATGGACGCCGTTTTCATTCTTCAATATCCTGCCGAGGACCGGCGGCTCGAGCAAGAGCGGCAGGATCGGACGCTCGTGGAGGACGACCGCCCTCTCCGACGCGATAGCGGGATGGAACGCCGTCCCCTCGGCACAAGCGTCGTAGTCATATCCGAAACCGAGCTGTCCGGAGATCTCCCGGCAGACGTGGCTGACGTAATGCGGGTGCGGACGGCAGAGCGTTTCCTCGCCGGAAGCGGCGATCACCTCGTTGTCCCGTGCGATCTCATAAAAGAGCCCCGCCTCGCCGAGGATATACGTACTCGACCGTTCCGAGCCGTAGTACCACACGTCGACGGTCAGCTCGTTTTCGCCCTGCCGCAGATACCGCGTGATCTCCACGGTGTCTGCCACCTTATAGTACGGATAATCCGCGTACTGCCCGAAGGCGGCCAGCTCGCCGTTCACGTACGCGGCGTAGTTGGAATCCGCGGAGATGCGCAGATACGTCGCGCCGCCGCCCGCGCGAAACTTCTCGCAAAACTGCGCGTATTCGTCGCGCTGCGGAGCGGTATTTTCCCAGATCCATTTTCCCGTCATCGTTTTTTCCCCCGTCCCTTTCAGGCTGTGACGCCGATCATGTACATATTATATCTTATTTCGACGAAATGTCAAGCGATATCCGTTACTATTCCGCATCTGTCTAAAATTTGATGTTTTTCGGCATATGTAAAATAAAGATCTTTCACGTTCGTCCCGGACCGTCCCGCGCGGAGAGGTCATAGAGCGCCTCCGGGAAATCGGCCCAGCATCCCTCGCGCGGCGGCAGCGCCCGAAAAGAGACCGTCTCCCCGGTACGCGGATGCGGCAGCGTCAGCGCGCACGACCACAGCGCGAGCCCCCGCGCGTCCGGCGCGCGTCCGCCGTACTTTCCGTCCCCGACGAGCGGCATCCCCCGCGACGCAAACTGTACGCGGATCTGGTGCGTCCGCCCCGTATGCGGGCGGATCCGCACAAGCGACCGCGCGCCGGACGTGCCGAGCGTGCGGTAAGAAAGCGACGCCGCGCGGACGCCGCGCCGCATCCGCGACGCGACGAAGGTCTTGTTGCGCGTCCGGTCGTGGTACAAAAGATCCTCCATCTCGCCCTCCGCCCCGGGCGTCCCGTTCACGACGGCGAGATATTCCTTCTCCATCCGCCGTGCGGCGACGGAGGCGGAGACGGCGGCGGCGGACGCGGCGTCCTTTGCGAAGATCATGACGCCGGACGTATCTCTGTCCAACCGATGCACCGCATAAATCTCCCGCCCCTCCGCGCGCAGCCGCGCGGGCAGCTCATGCTCACAGTCCTCCCCCGCGTCCTTGACGCACGCGACAAGGCACTCGTCCTCGTACAGGATCCGTGTCGCCGATCCCATCCCAGCAGCCTCCTCGAAAAAGAGGAGCGGCCGCTCCTCTTATCGGATTTGTTCTTTCGCGCCCGGATATCGCCGTTCCTTATTCGCCCGCGATCGCACAGTTCTCGAACGCCACGCTCGGACAGGCGATCGTGCGGTATTCCCACTCCAGATCGGAGCCGACCGCGACGACCTTCTTCATCAGATCGAGGAAATTCCCCGCGGCGGTGATCAGCGCCGCGTTCCGGTCCCGTTTCCCGTTCTTCACCAGATAACCGAAGCACTGGAGCGAGAAATCCGTCGTCACGTGATTGAGTCCGGCGTGCAGCCCGGCGAACCGCGTGACGACGAGCCCGTCGCCCATATCCTCCATCAGTCCGGCGAGATCCCGATCCCCCGGCAGGATGCAGCAGTTCATCGGGCTGACGGACACCGTGCCCGCGTATCCGTTCTTGAAGCCGTTGCCGGTGGATGCCGTACCCATCCGCGCCGCGGACTTCGTATTGTGGAGCGCCTCCCGGAAGACGCCGCGGTCCACGAGGATCTTTTTGCGCGTCGGGCATCCCTCGTCGTCGTAGGCGAAGACGCGGAGCGCATCCGTGTTGCGCGGATCGTCCGCGACCGTGATCTTGTCGGAGAAGATCGGCTCGCCGAGCTTGTCCTTCAGCGGAGAGATCCCCTTGCCGATCAGATCGCCGGAATACATGTCGGTCAGCGCGCCGAAAATCGCGGTCATGGCGCGCCGCTCGAAGATCACCGGATAATTCCCGGACGGGATCGGCGTGCCGCCCAGCTCGTCCAGCGCGTCGTCCAGCGCCTTGCGCGCGATATCCGCCGGATCAAGGCGGGAGAGATCCGGCACGACCTCCACGCGGAAGCCGTCCTTCACCTTTCCGTTCTCTTCGACCGCCACGCTCGCGTACAAAACCTGCGTCCGGTTCTCGTCCGCCACGCGGACGCCGTTCGTGTTCGTGATCTCGCGCCCGGTGACCGCGTCCTGCCATTCGATCTCCATCACCTGCTTCACGCGCGGGTCCGACGCGCGCAGGGCGCGCTCCGTCTCCGCCAGCACCGACAGGATCTGATCCGCCGGGGGAACGACCCATTCCGTCGCGCACTTCACGTCGTCCGCCGCCTCCGGCATGCGGAGCGTGTCCGGCTCCTTTGCCGCGACGATCTCCGCCTGCGCGGCGAGCAGATCGAGCGTCTCGTCGATCTTTGCGTCGTCGACCGTCTCCAGCGCGAGATTCGCGGTCTTCCCGCCGATGATCGCGCGCAGAGAATATCCCGTGACGTCGCTCGTCACAAAGGAATCCGTCTGCCCTTCGAACCACGTCACCTTGCGCTCGGCGCTCCGTCCCACGTAGATCTCGAGGCCGTCGAAGCCCCTCTCGCGCGCTCTGTCCAGCCACGCCTGCTTATTCATTTGCCGTACCCCCCTGCCGTCGTAATGAAAGATACGCGAATGGCAGACCGTCCCACGCCGGTGGGGATGCTGCCGCTCGCCGAGCCGGTCTATCCCGAAGTCGATCCCGGATCACTCGTTTTTCCGTATGGTTTTTCCGGCTGTGCCCGCGTCGCCGTTCACTCTTCCTCTTTGACCGGAATACAGACCGGGTTCATGAACAAACACTAACGCCGAACACACATCCGCACACACACTGATAGAGGCGGGTGCTTCCCGTGTCATCCGTTCCGGTAAAGGTAACGGCCCCGTTTTCCTCACTGCCGGGGCAACTCGGACATTTCTGGCCTTTGCCCGGGTCCCCCGGATCATAGTCCCAGTCCCTTATGCCGCTGCCACCTGAAGGAGCTTATCATCGTCGAGCGGCACACCGTTTGCAGTGTCTTTCCCCGTCTCTTCTTTGCCGGAGATCTCCACTCCCCGTATTTTCAGGATCCTGATCGATCTCATTTTGCTTCTCCTCTTATCAGCCGTACGATACACCCGACCGCGACGAAGCCCCGCTTATCCGTTTGCCGTACCCCCCACCGTGATGGAAGAGACGCGGATGGCGGGCTGTCCCACGTCGGTGGGGATGGAGCCGCTCGCCGAGCCGCACATGCCCTGCCCGCGCGCCAGATTGTCGCTCACTTTATCGATGTTCATGAGGATCTCCGCGCCGCTGCCGATGAGGGCGGCGCCCTTGACGGGCACGGTGATCTTCCCGTTCTCGATCAGATACCCCTCGAGGACGGAGAAGTTGAATTCTCCCGTCAGCGGATTGACGGATCCGCCGCCCATCGACTTCGCGTACAGGCCGCGCTCGATCCCCTCGAAGAGGGACTCGAACGGATCCGTCCCCGCGCAGATGAATGTGTTCGACATGCGGGAGGTCGGCTCGAATTCATACGACTGGCGGCGGGAGGAGCCGGTCGGTTCCATGCCCATGCGCCGTCCGCCGAGCCGGTCGATCATATACGATTTGAGGATGCCGTTCTCGATGAGGACGCGCCGCTTCTGCGGTGTCCCCTCGTCGTCCACGCTTTCGCTCCCCCACGCGCCGGGGATCGTGCCGTCGTCCACCGCGCTGACGCAGGGAGAAGCGATCCGCTGTCCGAGCTTGCCCGCGAAGACGCTCCGATTCTTCGAGACGGAGGTCGCTTCCAGCGAATGCCCGCACGCCTCGTGGAAGATCACGCCGCCGAATCCGTTGTCGATGACGACCGGCATCCGCCCGGACGGGCAGTCCACGGCGGAAAGCATGACCACGGCGGCGCGCGCCGCCTCCGCGCCGAGCGACTCCGGCGTCTTTTCTTCCCAATATTCGAATCCGCGGCCCGCACCGGAGTTGCAGCTCCCGCTCTGGAAATTCCCGTTCTCGGCGGCGTAGGCGACGACGGACAGCCGGGTGCGGACGCGCACGTCCTCCGCCAGCCGCCCTTCCGTATTGGCGATCTGCACGCGCTGGCGCACGTTGAGCAGGGTCGCCTGCGTCTTGACGATGCGCGGATCGTATGCCTTTGCCGCGCGCTCGGCGCGCCGTGCGAGCTCCGTCCGCGCGGCAAGAGAGACCGCGTCGAAATCGATGCGCGCCGGATCGCCGTTCGCGGACGCCGTCCCGGTCAGCGCCGCGTCGGACGGAGTCTTGCCTTCCGTCCCGCCGAGCGCCCTCGTCAGATCGGTGATGATCGGCAGAAGATGCGCGTCGTCCGCGCCGTTCGAGTAGCCGTAGACGGTCTGCACGCCCTTGAAGAGGCGGATGCCGACGCCGGATTTGACGGTGCGGTTCACCCGATCGACCTCTTCGTTCAGGGACGCGATCGTCTCAGAGGTCTCTTCTTCCTCGTAAATCTCCGCGAGGTCCGCCTCCGACGCCATGCAGAGACCCAGATACCGCGCGAGTTCTTCTTTCTTCAGCATCGTTTTCTCCCCGTAACAGTGTGGTCGGCTCAATTCTTGCCGTAGGAATCGACGTCGAGATCGTTCAGAACACGGCTCGCGTCCGACGCGATCTTCTCGATCAGATCGGTCTGCACGTAGAATTCCCCGCTGCCGTTGATCGTCATCAGGCTGCGCCGTCCGGTGCTCGAATAGGGATAGAACTTGTAGACCGTCTCGTCGCCGGAGAGGTTCTTGAAGGAAAACGTCAGGATGCAGTTGCTCTCGTCGGCGGTCAGCGCCGCGATCTCCTCCTCCGTCAGCGGGACGTAGTCGTAGATCTCGATGGACAACAGCGTCTTGTAGAGCTGGCGGAAATTGTACACCTCCGCGTTCGGGATCTCCTTGCCCGTGCTCGCCGAGACGTCCAGCGTCGCGTTTTCGTTCTCGTCGGTGCCGTGGTGGAGCGTGAAGGTCACGTCGGCGCCGGAGCCGCGGATCGTCATGGAGGAAACGGAGGTGATCCACTGCTGGAACGGATACTCGGCGATCCAGTCGATCAGCCCGTATTCAAGGTACTTGACGGAGGAGCGGTCGATCGTGATGATCTCATACGGGAAGAGATTGGACACGACGTAGTAGAAGTCCCCCGGCTGCAGTTCGCTGAACAGGAGCATGAAACGGACGCCGTTGTAGTCGAAGAGGATCGTGTGCGCCGGCTCGAGAAGCCCGTACTTCTCGTAATCCGCCTCCTCCGCGCCGAGCTTGACGACGGAGGTACCGGTCAGCGCCATGTAATCGTAAAGGATGTTCAGATACACGTCCGAGTTCGGGTAGTAGCTCGTCGGATACTGCATGATGTTCTCGACGAGCGCGTTCGGATTGTTCTGATCCTCCGGATCGACGATGGTGATCGAGCAGAGGACCTCGTCGCCGTGGATCACGGTGAAGTTGTCGATCAGGAAATAGTCGTTGCGGTCGATCCCCGCGAGCAGCACCGGCGTCAGGAGCGCCTCGATCGGCGCGAGGATCGTGTCCTCCAGCACCGTGTCGAGGACGTACACGGAGCGGCGTCCTTCGAGCATGCAGTAATAGCCGCCGCCCGTCAGAAGATCGTATCCGACGTCCACGGTATATTTTTCGCCCGTGATCGTCGTCAGCGTCCACTTCGCCTTCGGATGGTCGAGCCCGTACTCCTCCAGCTCCGCGTCCGTCGCGTTGTCCACGACCTTGACCTTCGAGAGCGTATAGCCCGTGCTCGTCACGAGATTGGAGAAGAGCGTCAGATCGTACGCCGTCCCCTCGAAGTCCCGGATCTGGAAGTCGCCGTTCGCGTCGCGGTAGAACTCATACGAGCCGTATTCGTTCTCGACGGCGATCGACTGCATCCCCTTCCGCTCGATCTGCGGATACATCATATAGCGGTCGTTGATACCGACCACCTCGCCCGCGACCGTCTCGAGCGGCTCCGTCTCCGGAGCCTCCTCCACGGCGTTCACGATCGGACGGATCACGGCGAAATACAGGATGAGAAGGACGACGAACACGCCGCCGAGGATCAGCGCCGTTTTTTTCAGCCGCGCGTTCATGAGTTCTTTCTCCTTACCCAGATCACAAGACCGACGGCGGCGGACAAAAGCGGCAGCACCGTCACGATGGCGACGGACCAGTGATTGGACTGCGCGGTCGTGATGTCCAGCTTCGTCTTGTCAAAGACCTTGAAATCGATATCGGCGAGGATCTTGTCCCGGCCGGTCGCCCGCATGGCGGCAGAGAGGATATCGCTGTTCGCGTAAGCGTTGGACAGAAGGTAATTGCTGTTGGCGAAATTCGAGGAACCGCTGACGATGACGTAGGAGTAATAATACTCGTTGTTGATGATCCGCGTCTCGCACGAGAGCGTCATGAGATTGAAGGAGCCGCGGTCGACCGTTTCGTTGTTGCGCATCGCGCGGGAGGTATCGTAAGAGGTGATGACCGGCGACACGGAGCGTGAGCCGGAAAGATTGCCGCCCTCCTCCCAGAGGATCTCGATCGGCATCGTGTAGCGGGAGATCGTCTTCGGGAGCGTGGAGAGGTTATCCGTCAGATCCTTGTAGATGGAGCTGCCGAGCGTGTCCGCGTCGTACTGCGCGACCACGGAGAGCCCGTCCGTCGAGATGGAGTGCTCCGCGTCCACGATGTACGTGTCCGGCGTGAAGGCGACGCCCCACTCCTCGAGGAATTCGCTCAGATTCGTCAGACGCGCGGCGTGATCCGGATCGGCGAAGACGTACAGACAGCCGAAGTTGTCGAGGAAGCGGTCGAGCTTGGCGATCTCGTTCGCGCCCGCGTCGTCCGCCTCCGCTCCGATGAAGTCGTAGACGGGATCGTTTATAATGATGATGCGCGCGTCCTCGTCGATCTCTTCCGCCGCCAGATTGATGACGCGCACCTCGAAGCCGTTGTCCGCGAAGAGCGTGGCGAGCGCGCCGGCGCCTTCGCCGAGATTCTCACCGTGCTCGCTCGTGAAGTACACGATGGGAAGCTCCGCGCTCGTGACCTGGAGGATGCCGGAGATCATCTTCTTCTCGCCCTGATACGCCCAGATCGTGCCGTCCTCGTTCTGTACGAAGAACGCCTGGAGCGCGAACACGCGGATCTCCGTCCCGGATTCGACGATGACGGAGGTCGTGTAGATGTTCGTCGCGCTCGTCGAGCGGAAGCGCTCGAAGAACGCGCGGTGCTTGACGATGTCCTTGCAGGTGACGTGGATGTTCGGGAACGCCGCCTCCAGCTGCATGGCGGTGTTGTAGACGTACTTTGCCCAGGTCCCGTTCGTGCCGTTCATCAGCGCGTCCGGCTCGCTGCAGAAGTAGATGTTCACCTCGTCGTCGATGTCGGAGAGGATCTCCTTCGCGGCGTCGGAAAGCGTGAAGACGGATTCCTTCGTCATGTCGATGTACCACAGGTACTTCGTCGCCAGCGCGGTGAAGATGATGTTGAAGATGATCACGACCGCGATGAACGCGCAGGTGAAGGCGCCGGCCGCCGTGCCGTAGCGGAAACGCTTGGAGGAATAAAAGCTGTTTTTACTCATCGCTCATTCTCCTTTCCGCGCTCTCACGACCAGCGTCTTTTCTCAAAGACGCGGACGGAAAGGAACAAGAACACGGCGCACACGGACACGTAGTATACGATCGCGCCGAAATCGAAGATGCCGTAGGTGAAGTTCGCATACCGGCTGTAGATGGAGATCCAGTTGAGCACGGAGCGGACGACGTAGGAATCGATCAGGCTGTTGACCATCGCCACGATGACGAGCGCGAGCAGGATCCCGATCGTGCCGAGCGCGGCGGTGAACTGATTCTCCGTCAGGCTGGACACGAAGATCCCGATGGCAATGAAGGTCATGCCGATGAGGAGCATCGCGATAAGCGACCCCCACACGCGCGCCCAGTTGACCTCGCCGTAGAGCGAGAGCGGATAGAAATACAGGCAGGAGAGGAGCAGGGTCGTTACGAACATCGTCAGAGCGGCGAGGAATTTCGCAAGGACGATGCCGGTCAGCGACACGGGCGCGGTCAGGAGCACCTGTTCCGTGCGCGTGCGGCGTTCCTCCGCGAACGTCTTCATCGTGAGGAGCGGGATCACGATGATATAGGCAAACATCAGGAACTGAAAGTATCCCGACACGTCCGTCGTCTGCGACTGGAGCGTCGACAGCGAGAACAGGAAGCCGGAGGCGGCGAGGAACACCGCCATGAACACGTAGCCGATCGGCGTGGTGAAATAGGAATACACTTCCCGTTTATAAATGGCGAACATCGTATGTCATCCTTTCGTATCGCTCAGCGTCCCGCCCGGGCGGCTTTCGCGTCCCCGGGGCGCTTTTTATTCGCATCGGCGTCCATCAGTTTGATGAACACGTCCTCCAGCGACATGCCGACCGCCTCGAGTCCGAGGATCGGCCAGCCGCGCTCGGAAAGCGCAAAGAAGAGCGGCTTGCGGATATCGACGCCCTGCTCGCTCTGGATGTGATACGTAAAGCTGTCGAGTTCTCTCTCCCCGACGGCGTCCGCGCGGACGACGCCCGGGATCTTCGAGAGCGCGGCGAGCACCTCGCGCTGCGGACCGCAGATCTTGACGCTGTACAGCCGATCCTCCTCGACGACGCGGTTGAGGTTTTCCGTCTTCTCGTCGGCGATGATCCGCCCCTGGTTGATGACGACGATCCGGTCGGCGACGGCCTGTACCTCCGGCAGGATATGGGAGGAGAGGATGACCGTGTGATCGGCGCCGAGATTCCGGACCAGATTGCGGATCTCGATGATCTGCTTCGGGTCGAGGCCGACGGTCGGCTCGTCGAAGACGAGCACGGGCGGGTTGCCGATCAGCGACTGCGCGATGCCGACGCGCTGGCGGTATCCCTTGGAAAGATTCTTGATCATGCGCCCGCGCACGTCGGAGATCTTCGTGACCTCGCACACCTCTTTCAGATGCTTCTCCCGATTCAGCGTGCAGCGCTTCAGTTCATAGATGAAGCCGAGATACTCGTCCACCTTCATGTCCACGTACAAGGGCGGCTGCTCCGGCAGAAAGCCGATCAGACGCTTCGCCTCGTAGGGACTGTCCAGAACGTCGATCCCGCTCACGCGGACGGTGCCGGACGTGGAGGAAAGATACCCGGTCAGGATGTTCAAGGTCGTGCTCTTCCCGGCTCCGTTCGGACCGAGGAATCCGACGATCTCGCCGCGGTTGACGCGGAAGCTGATGTCGTCCACGGCGAACTTCGAGCCGTACCGTTTTACCAGATGCTCGATTTCAATCATAGCCTGCCACCTCACGATTTGATGCGGCGCCCGCGGAGATCCCGACACGGGACCGCCATCCGGCGCGCGCAGTTGGGTAAACATAATAAGTATAGCACAGATTTATAAATAAATCTTGAACAATCCGCGCTTTCTCGTCCCGCTGCGCGATTTTCTGCGCCGCCCGGACCAAAAACGGCGGGAGAGCAAAAGCCGCGGCGCGGGAGGCGTGCGGCGCCTCCCGCGCCGCGGGAATGCGGGCGGACGATCGTCAGGGCTCCATCAGCCCGATCAGCGTGTCGATATCCTTCGCGGCCGTCTCCAGCCCCGTTCTCCAGAAGGCGGGATCCGTCAGATCGATGCCCGCCATCGCGGCGCATCCCTCGACGGTCGTCGTGGCGGTCGCGCGCAAAAGCGCCTTATAGGCGGGCACGAACGAAGCGCCCTCGGCGCAATAGCGCGCGTACAGCCCACGGGCGAACAGCCCGCCGAAGGCGTAGGGGAAGTTGTAGAAGCTGAGCCCGCCGCTGTAGTAGTGGCTCTTGCACGCCCACATATACGGGTGACGCACCGCCGGATCGAGGCCGTCGCCGTACGCCTCTTTTTGCGCTTCGAGCATCATCTCGCACAGCCGCTGCGCGTTCATGAACTCCTCCGGGCGGCGCGCGAAGACGGCGGACTCGAAGAGATACCGGGAATAGATGTCGCAGATGATCTGGGTAAGATCGGACACCTGGCTCTCGAGGAGCGCGAGCTTCACGTCCGGGTCCGAAGCGAGCGAAAGCGCCGTATTCCCGACGAGCAGCTCGTTGAAGTTGGAGGCCGTCTCCGCGACGGGCATCGAGTATTCCTGATTGAGCGGCGCGTTCGGGAACACCTGCTGGTCGTGGAAGGCGTGCCCGAGCTCGTGCGCCAGCGTCATGACGTCGCTGAACGAGCCGTCGAAATTCGTCAGCACGCGGCTCTGTCCGATCGCGGGCATCCCGTGATCGAACGCGCCGCCGACCTTGCCCGGACGCGGGAAGAAGTCGATCCAGCGCTCGCCGAAAGCGCGCCGGACCATGTCGTGCAGCGCCGGATCGAAGCGTGCGAACACGTCGAGCAGATACCGCTCGGCGTCCTCGACGGTATACTTCGTATCGTTCTTCCCCATCGGAGCGAAAAGATCGTACCACGGCAGCCCGTCCGGATGGCCAAGCGCGCGTCCCTTCGCGCGCAGGTACCGCCGGAAAACGGGCATGTATTCCTTCATCGCGCAAAGGAGCGCGTCGAGCGTCTCCCGGCGCATCCGGGAGGCGTGCAGCGCCTGATCGAGCGGAGAGTCGAAGCCGCGCACGCTGCATTCCGTCAGCACCTGCTGCTTGATGCTGTTCAGGGAAAATGCGACGGCCTCGGCGATCGGCGCGTAGGACGCGAGCTCCGCCTCATAGGCGTCGCGCCGCACGGCGGGATCCGGGTCGTAGGCGAGATTGCGCACGGCGGACAGCGGGATCTCCTCCCCGCGGTACGAGGCGCGGACGGTGCTCGTCAGCGTCTGCTGGAGTTTGCTCCACGCGGAGGCGCCGGAGAGATCGAGGCGCGCGAAAAGCGCCTCCTCCCCTTCGCTGAGCAGATAGCGGCTGTCCTCCCGGATCTTTCCGAGAAGGAATCGGTATTCCGACAGCGCCGGATCCGCGTCGATCAGCGCGTCGAGATCCGCAAAGGAGGCGATGCGCCGACGGAATCCCGCGTCCGCGGCGGATACGGCGCTGAGCTTTTCCATGACGCGGTCGAGCATGCTCATCGCGTCCGTGTCTCCCGTATCGGCGGAGGTACGCAGCATGGCGTATCCGGCGAGCCGGGACACGAGCGTCGTGAGACGTTCCCCGTTCCGGATATAACACCGCACGGCGTCCCCGTGCGTCATCGAATCGGCGCGGGCGGCGTCCGCGCAGCACGCGCGCACCGCCTCGTCCAGCGCGGCGAGATCCGAGAGAAACGCCGGATCGTCAAAGCCGCGGTAAATGACGGAAAGATCCCATGTCCTGTCCATTCTGTCCTCCTCTTTCAGCGCTCCTCCCCGCGGGAAAAGCTCATTCTTCCTGCTTCTCCCCGTATTCGAGGAGTTCCAGTCCCTCGTTGTGTTCCTTCGTATGCGCGACGTGCCATGCGGACGGGAACAGAAGATAGTTCCGCCCGCGGTAATCCTGTACCCACTTGACCTCGTACAGCTTCAGCGACGCCGGATCGACGCCGTCCGGCAGCCGCCGGATGAACTGGTACGGAAGATCGTAGCGGCGGTAGCCGACGCCGTACTCGCTCATCATGCGCGATTCGAGCACGTCGAGCTGCAGCGTGCCGACGACGCCGACGATCACCCGCTCAAGACCGGAATCCGGCTCGTGGAAGATGCGGATCGCGCCCTCCTGCGCGATCTGATCCATGCCCTTGGCGAACTGCTTGCGCTTCATCGAATCGATCTGCTCGATCTGCACGAAGATCTCCGGCGCGAAGGTCGGGATCCCCTCGAAGCGGATATGCATGGACGGGTCGCACACCGTATCCCCGATGGAGAAGATCCCCGGATCGAAGACGCCGATGATGTCGCCCGCGAACGCCTCCTCGATGCCGGAGCGCTCCTGCGCCATCATCTGCTGCGGCTGGGAGAGCTTGATGCTCCGTCCTCCCTGTACGTGCCAGTATTCCTCGCCGCGCGAAAAGCGCCCGGACACGATGCGGAAGAACGCGATGCGGTCGCGGTGCGCGCGGTTCATGTTCGCCTGGATCTTGAAGACGAAGGCGGAAAAACGGTCGTCCGTCGGAGAGACGGCGTCGCCCTCCGCCTCGCGCGGCAGCGGCGGCGTGGTCATCCGGAGAAAGCTTTCGAGGAAGGTCTCGATGCCGAAATTGTTGAGCGCGGAGCCAAAAAAGACGGGCGAGAGGCGACCGCTGCGCACGGCGTCCAGATCGAAATCGATCCCGGCGCCGTCGAGCAGCTCGATCTGCTCGGTAAGGGCCGCGCGCGCCTCCTCGCCGATCAGCGCGTCGAGTTTCTCCGTATCCGTAAGAGAACAGTCGACGGAGGACAGACGCTCGCGCCCGCGGTGCGCGTCGGCGTAGGAGAGGATCTTCTTCTGTTCGCGGTGGTAGACGCCGCGGAAGCGCTGACCGCAGCCGATCGGCCAGTCCACGGGATACGTGCCGATGCCGAATTCGCCCTCCAGCTCGTCCATCAGATCGAACGGATCGCGCGCCTCGCGGTCCATCTTGTTGATGAAGGTGAAAATGGGGATGTGCCGCATCGCGCAGACCTTGAAAAGCTTGCGCGTCTGCGGCTCGATGCCCTTCGCCGCGTCGATGACCATGACGGCGCTGTCCGCCGCCATCAGCGTGCGGTAGGTGTCCTCCGAGAAGTCCTGATGCCCCGGCGTATCGAGGATGTTGATGCAGAACCCCTCGTACTCGAACTGCATCGCGGAGGAGGTGATGGAGATCCCGCGCTTCTTTTCGATATCCATCCAGTCGGAGACGGCGTGCCTGTCCGACGCCTTCCCCTTGACGGAGCCGGCGGACTGGATGGCGCCGCCGTACAGAAGGAATTTCTCCGTCAGCGTTGTCTTGCCGGCGTCCGGGTGTGAAATGATCGCAAAGGTGCGCCGGCGGGCGATCTGTTCCTGACTTGTCATACTGTCTTTCGCTTCTCTTTTCCGTTCTGCGGCATTTGTTTTCCCGCGCCGACACCGGTCGGCGCTCTCCGCACACTGCGTATATTGTACCATATCCGGCGTCCGAATGCAAGGCGCCGCCGCATTTTGCCTCGCCCGGAGCGGATTTTTTCGGTTTTCCGATTGACAGCCGCCCCCGATCGGATTTATAATAAGGGACGAGAAAACCGTAAGCGAGGCGTTCCATGCATCTGACGAAAGACCGGGATTTTTACCGTACGTTCCTCCGCCTGTTCTCCATGATCGTGCTCCGGAACGTGATCGCCCTGAGCGTGAATCTGGCGGACAACATCATGATCGGAGCGTACAGCGAGACGTCGCTCTCCGGCGTCGCCGCCGTCAATCAGCTCCAGTTCGTCTTCCAGCAGTTCGTCCTCGGCACGGGCGAGGCGCTCGTCACGCTCGGCAGCCAGTACTGGGGGCAGGGGCGCACCGGTCCGATCAAGCAGCTCGGACGCGCCGCGCTCCTCGTCGGCGCGGGCGGCGGCGTGCTCCTCTTTATTCTGACCGGGATCTTCCCGCGGCAGATCGTCGGGATCTTCACGACGTCCGGGGAGATCGTCTCCGAGGGCGCCGTCTATCTCGGCACCGTCCGCTGGACGTATCTGCTCTTCGGCGTCAGCTCCGTCCTCCTCTCTATGCTCCGCTGCGTGGAGTCCGTCCGCATCTCCCTCTGGGTATCGCTCTCGACGCTCGTCATCAACTGTTCCATCAACTACGTCCTGATCGGCGGGCGCTTCGGCGCGCCGGCGCTCGGCGTGACGGGCGCGGCGATCGGGACGCTCGTCGCCCGCTCCGTGGAGCTGGTCGTGATCCTTCTCTATCTCGCCTTCATCGACCGCCGTCTCTGCGTGCGCCGCGCGGATATCGCGCACGCGGACCGCGATCTGATGGGCGACTATTTCCGCCACTGCCGCTTTTTCATCGTCGTAGCGCTCATGTTCGGCGTATCCACCGCCCTCCAGACGGTGATCCTCGGACATATGAGCGACAGCGCCATCGCGGCGAACTCCATCGCCACGACGCTCTTTCAGGTACTCAAGGTCGCCTCAGTCGGCGCCGCCTCCGCCACCGCCATCATCGTCGGGAAGACGATCGGCGCGGGCGATATGGACAAGCTGAAGGAATACGTCCGCACCTTCCAGTGGATCTTTCTGGGGATCGGGCTGTGCACGAGCGCCGCGCTGTTTTTACTCCGGATCCCGATCCTCAGCCTGTACGAGCTGAGCGCGGAGACGAAGACGATGGCGGAGCACTTCATCTGGGTTTTGTGCGTCACCTGCATCGGCACGGCGTACGAGATGCCCGTCATCACGGGGATCATCCGCGGCGGCGGGGACGCGCGCTTCGTCTTCGTCAACGACCTCGTGAGCATCTGGGGGATCGTTCTGCCGCTCTCTTTCCTCGCCGCGTTCGTCTTTCATTGGGACCCCGCCGTCGTCGTCTTCTGCCTGAACAGCGACCAGATCTTCAAATGCGCCGCGGCGGCGATCAAGGCGAACCGCTACACGTGGATCAAAAAACTGACGCGGGAAGAGGTGCCGTCAGAGGAGTCGTAGCGTGAAACGGTGTCTGTTCTTACCGCTCCTTTTTCTGTTTCACGCCCAAACTTTTTGAGCCGCCGATAACGGCGGCATGGAGGCCGATATGGGAAGCTTTGCAATGAACACGGCGCTGCTCGGCGTGGGTCTCGTGCTTCTGCTGCTCGGGATGATCCTGCGCGGCAAGATCCCGAATACGGCGGCGATGTGGCTGATCCTCATCGGCGCCATCGTATCCATGATCTTTTTCAACATGTCGCTCATCTCTTTCTTTGTGGAGACGACGGCGTGAGAGCAAAACAGAAACGCCGCCGGGCGAGTGCCCGGCGGCGTTTTCTTTTTGCGTATCAGATCTTCTCCACGGCGATCGTCACGTTCTCGCCGTTGATGTTCCATTCCTTCCCCTCGCCTTCGGCGTCCCCGAACGAATCGGCGAGGACCGCGCGTCCGATCTCTTCTTTCGCGCGCGCGGCGATCCCCTCGATCTTCTCGCTGCCGCGGATCGTGACGCGGATGTGATCGGTGACGTTGAAATCGGCGTCACGGCGCATCGTCTGGATCTTCGAGACGAGTTCGCGGACGTAGCCCTCCTCGATCAGCTCCTCCGTCAGGTTCGTGTTCAGTGCGACGGCGAGCCCGTGATCGGCGACGGTGAAGTACCCCGCCTTCTGCTGGACCTCGATGAGCAGATCGTCCTCCGTCAGCTCGACCGCCGTCCCGTCGATATCGAAGCGGAGCGCGCCGGTCTCCTTCAGCTCCTTCATGGCGGCGTTGCCGTCCAGCTCCGCGAGAAGCTGCCGGATCTTCCCGAGCTGCTTGCCGTACTTCGGGCCGACCGTCTTGAGCTGCGGCTTGAAGCTGTACGAGGACAGCGCGGAGATATCCTCCACGAAGGAGACAGTCTTGACGTTCAGTTCGTCCTCGATGATCGCGCGGTAGAACTCGTTCACCGCGCGGTCGGACTTCACGACCATGTCGGAAAGCGGCTGGCGGTTCTTCAAATTCGCCCCGGCGCGGGCGGAGCGCCCGAGCACGACGACGTCAAGGACGAATTCCATGTCATCCTCCAGCTGCCGGTCGACGTACGCCTCGTCGCAGACGGGATAATCGCACAGATGCACGCTCTCCGGTGCCGACGGGTCGACGGTACGGACGAGGTTCTGGTAGATGTCCTCCGCCATGAAGGGGATCATCGGCGCCGCCGCCTTGGCGATCGTGACGAGACAGGTGTGGAGCGTCATGAAGGCGGCGACCTTGTCCTCCTCCATGCCTTTTCCCCAGAAGCGCTCGCGGCAGCGGCGGACGTACCAGTTGGACAGCTCGTCCACGAAGGTGGACAATGCCTTTGCCGCCTCCGGGATCCGGTAATTCTCCAGATGCCCGTCCGTCTCGGCGACGGTCGTGTTCAGCCGGGAAAGGATGAAGCGGTCCATCACGCTGAGCGCGCAGTCCGCGAGGCGGTACTTCGTCGGATCGAACGAATCGATGTCGGCGTACAGCGTCCAGAAGGCGTAGGTGTTCTGCAGCGTGCCCATGAACTTCCGCTGTCCCTCGACGACGGCCTTGCCGTAGAAGCGGTTCGGCAGCCACGGGGCGGAGTTCGTATAGAAATACCAGCGGATCGCGTCCGCGCCGTAGGCGGCGAGCGCCTCGAACGGATCGACGGCGTTCCCCTTCGATTTGGACATCTTCTGCCCGTTCTCGTCCTGCACGTGTCCGAGCACGATGCAGTTGCGGAACGGCGCGCAGTCGAACAGGAGCGTGGAGATCGCGAGCAGCGAGTAGAACCAGCCGCGCGTCTGGTCGACGGCCTCGGAGATGAAGTCCGCCGGGAACTGCGCGCGGAAGACGTCCTCGTTCTCGAACGGATAGTGATGCTGCGCGAAGGGCATGGAACCGGAGTCGAACCAGCAGTCGATGACCTCCGGCACGCGCGTCATCTCGCCGCCGCACTCCGGGCAGCGGAGCTTCACTCCGTCAATGAACGGGCGGTGCAGCTCGATGTCGTCCGGGCAGGAAATCGCCATCTCTTTGAGCTCGGCGATAGAACCGACGACGTGCCGGCAGCCGCACGGGCATTCCCAGATGTTCAGCGGCGTCCCCCAGTAGCGGTTGCGGGAAAGGCCCCAGTCCTGCACGTTCTCCAGCCAGTCGCCGAAGCGTCCCTTCCCGATCGACTCGGGGATCCAGTGGATCGTCCCGTTGTTGCGGATGAGCGCGTCGCGCACGGCGGTCATGCGGATGAACCAAGATTCGCGGGCGTAGTAGATGAGCGGCGTGTCACAGCGCCAGCAGAACGGATACTCGTGCTCGAAGCGCGGCGCGTCGAAGAGCAGTCCCCGCTCTTCGAGATCGGTCAGGATCTTCGGATCCGCCTTCTTGACGAAGAGCCCGCCGAAGGGTGTGTCGTCCGTCATGTTGCCCTTCGCGTCGACGAACTGCACGAACGGCAGATCGTACTTCCGTCCGACGTTCGCGTCGTCCGCGCCGAAGGCCGGCGCGATATGGACGACGCCCGTGCCGTCGGACATCGTGACGTAGTCGTCGCAGACGACGAAGAAGCCTTTCTTCTTCTGCTTCTCGCAGACGGGCACGGCGCCGCCGTACAGCGGCTCGTATTCTTTATACTCCAGATCCGTCCCGCGGTATTCCTCAAGGATCTCGTACGCCGGCGCGTCGTCCGTCTTCAGGCGACCGAGCACCGTGTCCGCGAGCGCCTTCGCCAGATAATAGGTGTACCCGTCGGCGGCCTTCACCTTGACGTACGTCTCGCGCGGATTGACGCAGAGCGCGACGTTGGACGGCAGCGTCCACGGCGTCGTCGTCCACGCGAGGATCCACGCGTCCTCTCCCTTGACGCGGAAGCGGACGACGGCGGAACGCTCCTTGACCGTCTTGTAGCCCTGCGCGACCTCGTGGGTCGAGAGCGGCGTGCCGCAGCGCGGGCAGTACGGCACGATCTGGAAGCCCTTGTAGAGGAGCCCCTTCTCCCAGATCTTCTTCAGCGCCCACCACTCCGACTCGATATACTCGTTGTGATAGGTGACGTACGGATGCTCCATGTCCGCCCAGAAGCCGACGGTGTCGGAGAACTGCTCCCACATCCCCTTGTACTTCCAGACGCTCTCCTTGCACTTCTCGATGAACGGCTCCATGCCGTACTGCTCGATCTGCTCCTTGCCGTCCAGCCCGAGCGCCTTCTCGACCTCGAGCTCCACCGGCAGACCGTGCGTGTCCCAGCCGGCCTTGCGCGGCACGTCGTATCCCTTCATGCAGCGGTAGCGCGGGATCATATCCTTGATGACGCGGGTCAGCACGTGACCGATATGCGGCTTGCCGTTCGCCGTCGGCGGGCCGTCGTAGAAGGTATAGGAGGGACCGTCGGCGCGCAGCGCCAACGATTTTTCAAAAATGTGCTCCCGGTTCCAGAAGGCGAGCGTCTCCTTCTCACGGCTGACGAAATCGAGATCCGTCGGTACTTTTCTGTACATGATGTCTCCTTTGCTGCAGTGCAGTATCTTCGTTTTTCCGCACGGACCGGAGGCGGCCGGAAACAAAAAGCCCCGTCCGACAGGACGGGGCTTCGCCGCGTTGACCACCTGCATACGATCCATATGCGTCCGGGATAACGGTCGGACTCCGGCACAGGCTAAGCGTCGCCTCACCATGGCAGCTCGGAAGTGATCTTCCGCGCGGGGAGACGCACCGGGCTCCCACCGTCCCCGGCTCGCTGTCCGCCGCATTCCGCGCGTACTCTCTTCGTCATCGCTTTTTCATGAAGATTGTAGCACAGATCGCGTCTTTTGTCAAGAGGGATCGGCAAAACAACGCCCGATCCGGCAGGAAATCGCCACCCCGCGGCGCGCCTCACGCGGATCCGCCGCCCGCGTCGTACTTCGACGGGAACCGCTGCCGCTCGTACGGTATCTCATGCTCTGCGTAGTCTGCGTACTCCGCCAGAAGTTCCTCGCTGCATTCGCGGTTGTCGAAAAGCTCTGAGAGCAGCAGGCTGCCGTCATGCTGTCCGTACGCCATGAAGACGTACCGTTTTCCCACCTCCGGCAGGCCGGTGTCCGGGATCTCGGCGCCGCCCGGCACCTCGGCGATGACGAGCATCCGCGTCCCGTCCTTCTTCATCCCGCCGAGCTTTGAGCAAACGACCTCTCCCGTCAGCGTCCCCTTCAGGTTCTCCTCCACGCGGATCCGATACACGCTGTAACTGTCCTCGTGCTGTCTTCCCTTCTCCGGGAGGACGATCTTTTCGATCCCCGTCACCGTCCCGGCGAAGATATAATCGACCATCCCCGCGTAGGCGTACGGATCGCTGACGTCGGTCACCATAGTGAGATGCGCGAAATACTCCGTCTCCCCGTTCCAGGCGACTTCCGTCCGCCCGCAGGCGGACAGGGAGACGAGAAGCGCCGCTGCGGCCAGCAGCCGTGCTGTACGTTTCGTTGTTTTCTTCCCCGTCATTCGGGCACCTCCCCGCCGTCCGCAGGCGTCTCGCGCGGGATAACATATTCCGCCACACAGGAGAGATCCGCCTCCGGGTTCAGGATCACGTAAAAGCGCGTCGTCGTCTCCGCCTCGACCTCGTCGAGGAATCTCAGCGCGGCCGCCGTCCCCGTCGGCACGCCGATGATCTCATAGATCTCCGCGCGTGCGTGCTCCTCCGTCAGCCGTTCCCCCTGCGCGCCGAACCATCCGGCGCTGACGGTCACGTCCGCGATCTTCTCTCCGACCATCCCGTCCGCGATCACCCTGCCCGGCACATAGGATGAGAATTGTCCGGAATCGACGGTGTATTGATAGACCCGCACGGCGGCGAACTCATATTCCGCCGCGGGCGCGGAAAAGATCTTCTTCCGCACCGCCGGGACGGCAAGTACGACGCCGAGCACGAGCGCGAGCGCTGCGGCGGCCGTCCCCCATCGGAGCAAAAGCGATCTGCGGCGTCCCGCCGCGGGATGAGCCGCGGCGCCTTCGATGAGCGCGTCGTCGATGCCGCCGACGGCGCGCGCCAGAATATCGTTCTTCATGTGAGAAACCCCTCTTTCTTCAAGTAGGCGGCGAGGTCGTCCCTCGTCCGCTTGAGCATCATGAGGACCTTGCTTTTCCCGAAGCCGTACCGGGCGCAGATACTCGGCACGGAGTCGCAGTACCAGTACCTTCGGATAAAGACGTTCCTCTTCGTTTCGCCGACGGACCAGAGAAAGCGCGAGATCGCCCGCGAGAGCTCCTCCTCCTCGACCGCGTCCCCGACGGAGCCGTCCGCGACGAGCTCTTCCAGCTCGTCGAGCGGGCAGGTGTCCTCCGCCCGTATCCGCTTTTGGCGGGCGTTCCTTTTCCGGCGGTTGATCGCGGTCTCGCGCACGAGCTTGCCGAGATAGGTGCGGAGATTCTCCGGCTCATGCGGCGGGATGCTGTTCCACGCCGCGAGCAAAGCGTCGCTCAGGCATTCCTCGGCGTCCTGCCTGTTTCCGAGCACGTTGTCCGCAACGGAGAGGCAGTATGCGCCGTACCGCTGCTGCGCCTCGCGCACGGCGTCCTCGTCGCGCGCAAGGAATTTCTCCACGATCGCACGGTCGTCCACGGCTTTCTCCTTTCCCGTTTTTTCTGCTGAAGGGACCCTTCACCCATATACCCAACGAAATCGCGCCGCGATCACGTCTTTTCTCAAAATTCCTGCGAAAAAACGGACCTCCGCCCGAAGAATGACCTCGGACGGAGGCTCCGCCGCCGCGCGCGGCGTCATCTTTTTTTGTACAACACGAGCTCCGGATCCGTCCCGCCTTCCCCGTAGGTGCAGATCAGGATGAAATCCATATTCGCCAAAACCCCGAAGCACCGTTCTCCGCCGAATTCCGACTCGAGCTGGTTCCCGAGATACGTCGTCTTGTCATTGAGGAACTTCACGCGCATCCCGTTCGGGAGCGGGTACTCCAGGTTCACGTACTCGCCCACGAGCGCGTTCAGGCACGTGAGAGTCGGCATGCCCTCCACGTGCAGCGCGTTGATCTCCTCGATCAGCTGTTTCTTGAACGCCTCGAACTCTCCGCCGTCGCCGAGCTCCTTATACCGTTTCCAGTAATCGAGCTGGGGCAGCTTTTCCTTCATGTACGCGCGCGCCTCTTCCTCCGTGAAGCCGGCTTTCTCCATGTGCGGGATGCAGACGCGGATCAGATCGTCCATGTCGCTGTACGTGTAGGTCCCGTCGGCGTAGCACCACTGGCAGTACTCCTCGTTGAGCGTACCGTCCTTTTCCCTTCCGAGGATCGCGTCCTCGAGCGGCATGCCGCAGCACTGGCAGACGAGCTGCCGGGGAGAGCCGAGCAGCGTGTTGATCGACACGCCGAAAAGCCCGGACAACAGCTTCAGCGTCTCCGTGTTCGGCACCGTCTCCCCGTTCTCCCACCTCGACACCGCCTGCCGCGTCACGAATACCTTCTCCGCCAGCTCCTCCTGCGACAGACCCTTCTTCGTCCTCAATTCATACAGTACGTCCTTCGTGTTCATACCGCCGCCTCCGATGTTTTTTATTACTGTACGTCCATTGTACATCAAAACCGCCCGCAATGCAAGCAACCGGCTGTTGCTTTCCGAAAAAAGAGGGGATAGGAAGGTGATCTCCGGCGTCTCATAAAGCGAATGACGGAGGACCGCCCTCCGTCATTTTTTCCTGTTCCCGCCGCGCTCACGGCTGCCAGTACCGCTCGACGCATTCCTTGGCGATCTGCACGTAGCGGCGGCCCCGCTCGGCGTCGCCGAAGATCGTCAGCACCTCTCTCTGCGCCATCTCGAACAGGCATCCGCTCGCCGCCTCGCAGACCGTCTTGAAATACTGCCGCAGCGCGTCCTCGTCGAGCGGTCCCGGATTCGTGACGAATTCCGCGCGCGGCTTGCTGTAATAGATCACGTTCGTCCCGCGCAGGTATTCGCCGATTAGCGGCTCGTTGTTGAAGGGAGAGACGGAGAGCTTGCGGAGCTTCTTCCATTTCGAGAGGTAGTCCGGCCAGATGGCGTCCACCCGCTCGCAGCATCCGTAGGAAAGCAGCCCCATGCGCGCGACGAGCCGATCCTGATACGGATACACGAACTCGCCGAACACCTCCGGCGACACGGCGGTCGTCTCCTGCGATTCGAGGAAGCCCCAGCATTCCGTAGTCTTCGTCACGTGATCCGCCGGGAGCTCGTTTGTGAAGGCGAAGCTCTCCTGATTGAGCGGGGAGATCCCCACCGTGGGCAGAAGCAGTCCCTCCGCCTCGAGAAAATCGTAGTACCGTTCATACACCGAGGTCGCCATATCCATCACCCGGTGCAATATCTCCGGGCAGTCGTACATGGACAGATAATAATTCTCCATCCCCATCAGGTGTACGAGCGGATTCGTGAGGGAGCCGGGCAGCGGGACCATGACCATCCTCGTCGGAAGGATGTCGCCGATGACGGATTCCACCCATTCCCGGTACTCCCGCGTCTCCTCCCGGTCGACGCCGAAATAGCCGCCCTTCAGCTTTTCCCACTCTTCTTCGAGATCCTCGATCACCGGATCGATGTGGTAGCCGCTCGTGATCTTTCCGGGGATGCGGCTCGTCTTCGGAGAGATGCCGAACGGCGAAAGCCACGTCCGCCAGCGCACCGGAAAGGTGGCGTCGAGCGGCGTATCGTCGTCGAACAGCTCCCGACCGACCAGCGTGCTGAGCAGAGCCCCCTCGAGGGCGCGGGCATCCTTTGATTCGCACTGCAGGCGGGGCGCGACGACCTCGTGGGTGAAATTGCTGAACAGCAGCCGGACGGTGGGGGATTCACGCCTCCCCTCCTCCAGCGCCTTCCACTGCTTCAGGATCTCTTCGTTCCGGGGAGAGGCGGCGTATTCTCTCTGCTTATACGCCAGCTGACGCAGCCGTTCTCTGTCTTTTGCGGAAATCTGCTCCACTTTCTCCTCCTTGCCGAAAAGGACCGCCCGTAACCCGAGGAGGTCCTTCTCTGCTTTGCAGCGGTTATTCGAGTTCTACCTTCACCGGAAGCCCGGTCTTCATGGACTGATTGCAGGCAAGCGTGAAGCTGACCGACTTGAAGGCGTCCGCGTAGGGAGAGCGGATCTTCGAGCCGTCGCCGGAGATCACCGCCTCGATGAACGTCCGGTCGCAGAGGATCCCCGCGTCGCCCTCCTGCCGATAGACTACGGCGTCGCCGGCCGCCGCCACGGCGCCGTCGCCCTTGACGACGAAGCCGCCGGCGTCCTTCGTCTCGGCGGGCTGCTCGCCGTACACCTTCAGCGTGCCGAGGATCTTCAGCTCCGCGCGCTTGTCGCGGGCGGAGAAAGTGACCTTCGAATCGAGGCAGTTGCCGCTCTTCGCGTAGCAGCCGGTGGAGATCACGCCGATGGCGCCGCTCTTGAACTTCACCGCCGTCGTGGACACGTCGTCCGTGTCGTAGCCGGGGCATTCCTCATCGGCGACGTACCCGCGCGCGCCGTAGGTGAAGACCTCCGTCGGCTCGCCGATCATATAGCGGATGATATCGAACTGATGGATCGTCTGCTCCACGATCTGTCCGCCGGAGAGATCCTTTCTGCGCCACCAGTCCACGCCGGGGATACTGCCCATGCGGGACGCCTCCACGAAGACGATCCGGTTGTTCTCCACGAACGCCCTGTTCGGCTCCACCAGATTCGAGTAGCGGCACTGGAAGCCGCTGGCGGTGATGAGCCCCTTCTTCGCCGCGGCGTCGCGGATCTTCCGCGCCAGATCGAGTTCGAGCGCGAGCGGCTTCTCCACAAAGAAGGGGATCCCCCGCTCGATGAGCGCGAATTCGATCTCCCCGTGGCAGTACGGCGGGATGCACACGAAGACCATATCCGGCTCCACCTCATCCAGCATCACTCTGTAGTCCGTATACGCCTTGCCGCTCTCCGCCTGTTTGCAGAAGCTGTCCGCCCGTTCCGGGATCAGATCGCAGAAGCCTGCGAGCTCCACGATGTCCGTAAACTGCAGAAAGTGTCCGAGATGGTATCCGCCGATGCCGCCGCATCCGATCACAGCCAGTTTTTTCATAAAACGTTCCTCCGTTATGTATTTGATTTGAGAGGGATCCGAGATCCGGGGATCAGTACGCGCAGATCGCGCCGATCTCTCCGGCGACCTTTTCGTAGTACGCCTCGTAGGTCATTTCCGCGTCCGACTTGAAGACCTCGCCGACCAGATACCCGTCGTATCCGGCGGCGCGCAGCGCGGGGATGATCGCCTTCCAGTCCGCGCTGCCGTGCGTGATATCCTCCCACGTCCCGCCGGAGTTCAGGCTCCCGTTCCGCTTGTAGTCCTTGACGTGCACCTTGCCGATCCGTCCCCCGAGCACCTCGATCCAGTATTCCGGCACGGAGAACGCGATCATATTGCCCACGTCGAGATACGCGCCGATCTTCGGCGAGCCGATCTCATCGATGAAGCGCACCATATCGTAGGGAGACAGAAAGAACCCGTTCCACACGTTTTCCACCCCCACGAAGATGCCGAGCCGCTCGATCTCCTCCCGGTGCTCCTTCATGAAGGCGAGCGACGCGCGCCGCACGCTTTCCAGCGTGTGGACGCCGCCCATGCCGCTCGGCACGGTAAGGATGCCGTCCGCGCCGAGCGCCGCCGCCGCCTCGATCTGCTTGTACAGCAGCGCGGCGCCGTCCGGATGCCGTTCGCCGATCCCCATCTTCCCGCCCCACTGCGAGGTGGAGATGCTGCACACGGGCAGACCGTACTTTTGGGACAGCGCGCGGATCGCGCGGTATTCCGCGTCCGTCGTCGTCATCGTGAGCGCATGCGGAGAATGCCCTTCCCCGTCCACGTTCAGCTCAATGCCTTCAAAACCCGCGGCGGCGACCGCCGCGAAAGTCTCCTCCATCGTCAATGAGGACTCTACCGTCCATGCGTTCAATGCGCGTTTCATAGTGCCTCCCCTGCGTATCGGATGTCCCGCGCGCCGCGGTCCGTCTTGCTCGGATCTTTTCCCGCTGTCCGGGAAACCGGTGACACATTCATTATAACAGAGCGCCGCGCATTTGTCAACAGAGGTGAAAAAGGCTCCGGCACAAATACGCCGCCGTCTTTTTATCGATTTTTCACAACGCCGAAACCTCATTTCGTCTTGACCTCCCGCGTTCTGGGGTGTATAATAACAGAAGCAAGCCATCCCCTGCTTTTGCTTTCCCGGCAGGCCGATCCCCTCTTCGCGCGGAATACCGCCGTCGGCGCCGAAGGCGCGGCGGCACGTAACAAATCTGGGAGGTACGTCCAATGCGTAACGTAAAGATCAACGAAGCGGAAACCATTTTCGAGCCGTACTGGGACAGCGGCGAGTCGTATCCGGGCCATCACAAATACACCTGCCTGTCGCAGTACCGGGTCGGCCCGGCCGGCGCGGGCGAAGCGGAGGTCAGCTGGAACGCCGTGCGCGTCTCTCTGACCGCGCAGGAGGAAGAAAACCGTACTCCCCTCTGCATGGAGCGGGACTGCAAACTGCACGTCGCCGGGTACGACCGTCTCATCCTCTTCGCCTGCATCCCGCAGTCGGTGGAGTTCCGCCTCGTCTGCGTCGTCGACGGGCGGGAGCAGACGGTCCTGTCCTGCGCCGGGAAAGGCATACAGAGCGAGTATATGGGCGAGATCAGCGGCGAATGGGTGACGGGACTCAGGCTGGAGTTCACCAACACCGCGTCGGAAGAGAGCGTCCTCGATCTGAGCTGGATGGGGCTGCAGAATTCAGAGAAAAAGGCGGCGCTCCTCGCCGAGGAAAGCCCCTATACGCCAGACTGGGAGGGCTGCTTCAGCGGAGAGCTCGAGATGAAGCCGCAGCTCGGCATCTTCTTTGACGAGAAGGGGCTGGAAGCCATCCGGGAGAAGGTGAAAACGCCGGGCTTCAAAGAAGCCATGGACCATCTGCGGGAACGCGCGCAGAACGGTCTGACGATCGAGCCCGAAAAATACGTGGGCGAATTCTGGAACAACGGGGACACCCGCTGGATCCGGGAGGACGACAGAAAAAAGCCGGAACTGAGCTCGATGATGTCCGATCTGGCGTTCGTCGGCATCGTGGACGAAAACCCGGACATGCTCAGAATGGCGTGCCGCATGGCGCTGTCCGCCGTGCACTGCAAGTATTTCTGCGAGAGCATCATGGGCGTTTTCCCCGGCGCCACGTGGCATCACAGGGCGTTCTGGGAAGTAGCGATATGCCTCGGTCTGGTCCACGTGCTCGACTGGGCGGGGAGCCTGCTCAGCTGGCACGGGAAGAACATCATCCACGACGCGATGATCATGAAGGGTCTCCCGCGGATGGACGCGGACGTCAAGACCATGGACTACATCTGGAAGATGAACCAGGGACCGGTATTCACCTCCGGCATCATCATCACGCTGCTCGCGCTGAGCCGACGTTTCCCGCGGTATATTCCCCGCATCGACGAGGCGGAGAGAGATCTGCTCAGCATGTGGGATCAGTACGTGCTCTCCGACGGCGGCGCCGGAGAGGGGCCGATCTACTGGAGCTTCACGATGTACAGCATGAGCGACGCGCTGTATCTGCTGGCGCGGTATCACGGCATGAGCATCGCGGAGTATCTTCCGGCGTCCGTCCGGAAGAGCGCGCTGTACGGCGAAGCCTTGTTCACGGACAACGGGTACACGTACGAGCCGGTAAACGACGCGGGCGTGAACGGCGTGTATTCCAAGCAGGCCGTCAGGCTGCTGGCTGCCGCCGACGCCGGAAATATCTGGCGCAGCCTGAACGACCGTCTGCTCGACCAACCGGGCGGAAGGCTTTCGGACGTCATTTTCGGGGAACGGTACGGCGTGACGGCATCCAAAGCCGATCTGCGGGAATTCATCAGTCTCCCGGTCACGGGACACACGACGCTGAGACGGCAGACCGAGGACATGGGCACGGTGAGCCTGCACGCCGTCAGCGGGACCATCACCTTCGGGCACGCGCACGGCGACAAGGGCTCCTTCCTTCTGGAGGCGGACGAAACGCCGCTCCTCATCGACCGCGGATGCGGCTCGTACAGCGGCGCGGACAACAATACGATCGAGAAGTCCGAGCGGCACAACGTCGTCACGGCGGTGAAGGACGGCATCCATCTGACGGAAGACGCGAAGGATCCGGCGTGCAGCGCGACGGTTCTGAGATCCGAATACGAAAACGGCGTGTTCACCTACGAAACGGACGTCACGGCGACCTGGAAGGGCGTGTTCGGCAAGAACGTCCGGCGGATCACTTCCGACGATCCGCACCGGTACGTCATCGAAGACGAACTGGAGATCTCACCGGAATACGAGGTCTGCTTCGTACTCAACACGTACGGACAGATCACCGAGACCGACGGGGGCTTCGTCATCGAGGACGGCGGCAAGAAACTGGCGGTCATCCCCCGAAACTGGCGTCCGGACAAAGTCGAGGCCGGTCCGTACGGGCGGGACGGGAGAGGCGTCGCGGTCAACAGACTGTGCCTGTATCGGGGCGGCGCGGAACGCTACCGGCTGACGACGGAGTTGATCCTTTCAAAGTAAAGCAAAACGAAAGAAAAAGCAGACTGATCGTCAGTCTGCTTTTTTTCGGCGTTTCCCGTGCACGGACCGCCGTCCCGCTTCCCGTCATTTCATGCCCGGCGTCAGATCCACCTTCGCAAGTTCCTCCCGGACGGCTTCATACACGCTTTCATCCACCTCGGGCGTTCCCGATTTGTTCGTGGGAAGTCTGTACGGCTCCGGCGTCCGCGGATCGGTGGCGTACAGATCGCCCCGATACCGCTCCCGCACGGACGGATCCCTCATATCCGGAACGGGATACGGCTTCCCTCCTTCAAGAACGGAACGGTATCCGAGCAGACCCGGCAGCGCCATGTCCAGCGCCCGGTACACGTCGATCGAATACTCTTCCCCGATCGGATCGCCGAGGATCTTCGCGACGAAGTATCCGAACGCGGTGGCGTCGCTGTTCGAGTACGGTCCGAGCTCGAGCGGCGGGCGATACCGGAACGTCGGAGCACCAGCCCTCTCCGAGCGGACGTCGTAGTCGAATCCCTCCGTATGCCGGAAGACCGTGATGACGTCCGGGACGGCCTCGATGGTACCGCGGTCCCCGAACATACGGTAGGAGGCGATATACGGATGGCGGAATCCGTTCGTATTCAGGCTGTGCGCCATGCCGCCGTTTGACAGCTCCATGCTGAGTACGGCGCCGCCGCCGCATCTCGCGCCCTTTTCCGCCATATGAGAAAGGCGCGGCGCCTCGAGACCGCTGACCCGGACGGGCCGCAGCCCCGTCGAGAACAGGATGGGACCGATGCTGTGCGTACAGTAGAAGGAGGACGGGACGTAGTTGCGCCAGTGATCCCGCTTCCCGCGCGTCAAAAGATGCCATTTCGGGGAGCAGTCGTTGCAGAAGGTCGCCTCAAGGCATACGGCCTCGCCGATCTCCCCCGCCTCGTAGTGCCGCCGCATGGCGAACGTGCTGTCGAAATAGCAGTAATTCTCGCCGTAGGCGTACACCTTGCCGCTCTTCTCTACCGCGTCGCAGAGACGGCAGGCCTCGTCCAGCGTCTGCACCGGCTGTACCTCGCTGTACACGTGTATGCCCCGCTCCAGCGCCCGGATGGCGTACGGAGCGTGCTCGTTCGCGTAGTTGGCGATGATCACGGCGTCGATCCCCGCGTCCAGAAGCTCGTCGAAGCTCTCGCAGCAGAGGACGGACAGCCCGTTCTCCCGAAAGAACCGCCGACTCTTCTCCAGCAGATCCGGATAGGATTCGCAGACGGCGGCGATCTCGGCAAATTCGTACCCCGGCAGGATGCGCATGGCAAAATCCATGCCGCGGCTCGCTCCGAGAATGCCGATCCTGAGTTTGTTCATACGTTGTCTTCCTCCGTTTTTTTCAGCGCGCGGCGCGTTTGTTTTTCGCGGTATGCCTGCGGGGAGAGGGAATACGTCCGCCGAAAGCATTTCGAGAAATAGAGCGGATCAGAAAAGCCGGAACCGTATGCGATCTCCGCCACGGTGATCGACGGAGAGGTCGTTTCCAGAACGGCCGCGGCGTGCCTCAATCGGGTCTGGCGCAGATACTGCACGGGCGTCATGCCGCATTGCTCCCGAAAAACGTTTCGTATATGGGCAGACGAATACGGGAATTTCTTCAGGCTGTCCGAGATCCGGTAGGCGGGATCGGTGAAGTGCTCAAGAATGGAATTCTTCATCCGCTCCACCTGAGGATCGGCGGCGGGCGCACGGCACAACTGGATCAGGACGTCGTACACGCAGGTCATGAGATGATCGATCTGACAGCCGGAGGCGCCGGGATCCTTCGCATAAACGCGGAACACCATTTGGAACAGATGGAGAAGATCCGTCCCCGTATCCCGGAAAACGATGCATCCGCCGTCCTCGGAACGCGCCGCGCCCGCCTGACCCAGTTCCTGCGGGAAACGGAGTTCCTGAACGCATATATTTTCAAAAACGCCTTCGCCGGCGGATCCGTGTTCCAGAAGAGGAGGGACGCAGATGACGGTGCCCTCCCGGAAGGGGATCGTCTTTTCCCCATTCGTGCCGAACCGCAGTACTCCCGCATTTTTCGTATAGTACAGCACTTCCCAGCATGGGTGGCAGTGCAGGCGGAAAAAACGGATGCCGGCGCCGGTACGGCTCACGCGCATGTACGTATCCGGAGTCATGGCAAAAGGCCCCTGACGTGATCGATCGCGCGCCTGTAGCCGGCGAAGTCGGACAGATGCTCGATGATCATCGGCATCTCCGGGTCGAGCCGGTCCGCCTCCCGGATATAGCACGCGAGATCCAGCTCGCCCTTCCCGCACTCCGTTTCCCGGATGGAAACGGTCAAAGAGTGGTCGAGAACGGCGTCCTTGACGTGACAGCTGCGGATATGCGGCCCCAGGAGTTCAAAGGTCTCCCGCACGAGCCGCCGGTTGTCGAAATATACGCGCGGGGAGATCAGCATGTTCACGATATCCACGTGGACTCCGAAGCCCGGCCTGTCCACGTCGCGCAGCAGTTCCCGGTAGCTGACGGGAGAGTCGGGGAGCATATGCGGCATGGGCTCCAGCGTGTATTTCGTCCGTACCGGCCGGACGGCGTCGAGCAGCTCCTGCAGAAAGAGGACGAGGTCCTCGTACATCTTCCGGGAATAATTGCCCGGATAGCTGCCGTCCCATACCTCGCCGTCCGCGCCGCTGATGTTGACGCAGCACGCGGCGCCGACGTATTCCGCGAGTTCGAGGGAACGCAGGCAGTTTTCCCGGTTCGCTTTCCGTTTCTTTTCATCCGGATCGAACGGATTGCACCACGCGCCCACCTCCGCGACGGTGAGATCGTACGCTTCGGCGGCTTCTCTGTACCGATCGATGAGGGAGACCTCCGACGTCCATCCCACGGGGAAGACGACGGCGTCGAGGCCGGCCTCCTTGTGGAGCTTCGCCCACTCCTCCGGCGCGCTGTGAGGAAAAGCGGCGGCGATCCCGAGACGCATGAAAAAACACCTCCTCCGTTTCCGGATAGTTCCGTGAACGTTTCTGTTGTACTATGGTTACACCTCACGACACGGATTTGTTGAAGCTGTCGATCAGCTGCTGGTATACCGGCGTTTTTTCCTCCAGGTATGAGACGACCGCGTCGTTTTTTGCCATAAACAGCTTCTGACAGATATCGTCGGACAGATCGCCGCACCAGAGCAGTACGCCCGGATCGAACGTAATGGAATTGAAAATGATGTCCAGCATGTCGGCGGACTCCGCGTCCCGCGCCATCTTGTGCTTGAGCAGGACCTCCTTGTACTGGGGGACCACGTCTTCCCACGTCTTGCGGGTCATGGCTTCAAGCAGCAGTCCGATATTCTCATACCGCTGCGCGGCCACGGTCTTGGGGATGCTCGTCAGCGCGGATCCGTAAGCGGGAGCATAGTAGTCGGACTGGCTCTCGTCCCGTTTCGGGAGCGGCAGGATGCTGAAATCGTCGTCCATGTCGCGGAGCTGGACGATGGTGTGCGGAAGCCCCTGCACGTGGAAGAGCGCCTGCCCCGTGGCAAACAGCGTATCGGGGATCACCTCGTACGGTACGGTGCCGCGGTTGTAATACAGATTGGGATGGGACGTCATGAACTGAACGGCTTTTGTAAGAACGTTCACCGCGTCCTCGTTTTTGCTCATCCGGAAGACAAAATGTCCGTTCTCGTCGCTTTCCACGTAGCGGATCCCGGCGCCGCCCACGAGCGTATTCAGAAAGCCGCGCGGATTCCCGAAAACACCGTACGTATCCGCGGCGGTGTAGGCGCCGTCGCCGTCCGTATCCATGACGCTCTGCGCCGCCAGGGTCAGAAAGAGATCCTGCGTCCATCTGCCTTCCCGCACCGCGGCAAACAGATCCTCCTTCAGACCGAGCGCGTCGTACAGATCGCGGTTGACCAGATAGCACATGGCGCGGGACAGATAGCCGAGCGTCATGTCCCCCGCGGTGAAATACTGCTTGCCGTCAACCATGAACAACCCCGTCGCGTCGGGGTTCCACCACGGGCGGCCAAGGTCGATTTCGGGGATCAGAGTCCAGTCCAGAACGGATTGTATGATCTCCGTTGCCCCTAAGTCGTACAGCATGAAGATATCGAAATCGTCGCTGCCGGAGGCCACTGCGAAATTAATATTATAATCGGCGCCGCTCGAACTATACCAAAACGTTTCGGTTATGCGGCACTGATACGTTTCTTCCAGTTCGAGGTTCCTTTGGTAGATGGCGTCGTTTACCGGTGTATCGTCCGGCTCGGTCAGGATCGTGAGATTGGTCCAGCTCATGGCCGAAGGCTCGTAATTGGCGATCCGTAGCGTGAAGCCGTCCATATCCTTCACCTTCAGGGGAAGGACGGGGGCTTCGGTCTCGGGCGGATCGGTCTCGGCGGGCGTGGAAGCAGGAACTTCGGCAGTACCCTGCCCGGACTCCGCGGGATCGGACGGCGCGGACGTGCCGCAGGAGAAAAGAGAGACGGTCGTCAAGAGGATCAGCAGTATGCACAGGGATCTTTTCATGGTGGCCTCCTTCATTGTCCGTGCCCGGCGTCGGTTCCGTTTTCGCGGATCCGTCCGGACGGCTTCCTATACGGCTCAGCGGTAAAAATGATGAATTTTATTGTATTGTACCATTTTTCTCCGCACGTGTAAATAGAAAAAAAGAATCCATATGGAAAAAAAGAAAGATCCGCACGAAAAAAACACAGCAGCCGGTACGGCTCCGCTTGTACCCTCCGTGATATTTGCCGCAGAAGACGGGGGACACTCGATCCGCTCCCATTCCCCTTCGCCCCAAGAACCTGAAACGAAGAAAAACGCCGCCGTGCCCTCTCGGGCGCGTCAGCGTTTTTCTTGGTGCCGGCGGCGGGGGTCGGTCTCGCCTGCGGGCTCGGTCGGGGCGCGCTCTGACAGTCCCCCGGACTGTCATTCACTACGCGCCCTCTTCGCCCCCCGCTCTTTTATAAAAC
>JAEEYP010000037.1 GCA_016288155.1 Clostridiales bacterium
ACGTTGTCGTGAAGGACGATCTGACCGGCGACGAGTGGACGGTCGGAACGCTCAAAGCGGGTGAAAGCAAGGAATTCACGACGAGCTACACGGTGACGGAGGCAGACGTCTTGCAGGGCGAAGTGCTGAACGTAGCGACGGCGACGGGCAGCGATCCTGACGGGAACGATCCCGAGATCATCCCGGGTGAGGATCCGGAACCGACGGAAGACCCGAACGGCCACTTGACGATCGACAAGGTGACGACGAACGTCCCGGCGAACGGCAAGTATTACGTGCTGGGCGAAGAGATCACCTACGAGATCACGGTGACCAACGACGGCAACCTGACGATCACCGGTATCACGGTGAAGGACGAACTGACGGGAGACGAGTGGACCGTCAGCAGTCTGGCACCCGGCAAGAGCGAGACCTTCACGGCGAGCTACACGGTCACGGAAGCCGACGTCCTTGCGGGACAGGTGGTGAACGTGGCGACGGCGACGGGCACGAGCCCCGATCCGGACGAACCCGACGTTCCGGTGGATCCGGGCGAAGATCCGGAACCGACAGAAGACAAGAAGGGCCATCTGACGATCGAGAAGGTGACGACGAGCACTCCGGCGAACGGCACGGCCTACGCGCTGGGCGAAGAGATCACCTACAAGATCACGGTGACCAACGACGGAAACCTGACGATCACCGATATCACGGTAAAGGATGATCTGACGGGAGACGAGTGGACCGTCAGCAGCCTGGCTGTCGGCGAAAGCCGCGAGTTCACGGCGAGCTACACGGTCACGGAAGCCGACGTCCTTGCGGGACAGGTGGTGAACGTGGCGACGGCGACGGGCACGAGCCCCGACCCGAACGAACCCGACGTTCCGGTGGATCCGGGCGAAGATCCGGAACCGACGGAAACGAGTTATCCTCTCAAGGCCGAGAAGATCTGGGAAGACGACGACAACGCGTACGGCGTACGTCCTTCGAGCGTTATAATCGTTCTCCTCAGAGACGGCGTTGCAGCGGACAGAGTCAGGCTGAACGAGTCCAACGGCTGGACGTACGAGTGGCTCGCGCAGAACGGACATGTCTACAGTGTAGAGGAAGATCACGTTCCCGGCTACAGCGTCAATATCGAGTATTCCGCACAACAGCAGGGAGACGTTACGCTTGAAGCGGTCTTCACGATCACCAACACGATCGCTGAAACGCCCGATCTGAACACCGACGACCATATTGCGTACATCGTCGGGTATCCTGACGGCACGGTCCGTCCCAACCAGAACATCACCCGCGCGGAGGCGGCGACGATCTTCTTCCGTCTGCTGACCGATGAAGCGCGGACCAGCAACTGGAGTCAGACGAATCCTTTCAGCGACGTTGCGCCGGAGGAATGGTACAACAACGCGATCTCCACACTGTACGCCATGGGTATCCTGAACGGTTATGAAGACGGCACCTTCCGTCCGGATAACTTTATCACCCGTGCGGAGCTGACGAAGATCGCGGTAAGCTTCTTCGACAGTGCGGTCGTGAGAAACGGTTTGACCACGTTCATGGATATTCCCAGCGATGCCTGGTACAGCAGTTACATTGCCGCAGCGGAAGAGCTCGGTCTTGTAAACGGTTACGGCGACGGCAGCTTCCGGCCGGATGATTTCATCACCCGCGCCGAGACCTGCGCGATCGTCAACCGTACGCTGAAGCGCAGTCCGCAGTGGGATCACCTGCTGCCTCAGGAAAACATGAACATGTTCCCGGACAACGTCGATACCGGCATGTGGTACTACGCGGATATCCAGGAAGCAACGAACTCTCACGATTTCATCTGGATCACGGAGGGAACGAAGTGCGTGGAAAGCTGGATCGCGAAACTTCCTGACCGCAACTGGACCGCGCTGGAGCACGCCTGGTCGAACGCCAACTCTCTGCGCAGAAGGAATATGGTCAGCCTGGCCGGCTGATCCTTGATGCAGCGGCCGAAACGATCCTGAAAAAAGGGCACTCCCTGTCGTACAAACGGCAGGGAGTGTTCTTGTTGCTGCGTCCGGCGCTGCGTTCCGTTGAGCACTATACCGGCCGCGGCGCCGTACGGAGCCTTTGAAAGAAGAGCGAAGACGGTTGAAAAACGAAAAAGAATACTTTATAATATAAGAGGCGCCGTCAACGCACGGCGTTTATCGGGCGAAAGATTTTTGATCGCTGGAGGGAAGAGAAGTCTATGCAGGATCTTACCGTGTACAACGTGGCTGATTACGGTGCGAAGGCAGACGGCGTCACCGACAATACGGCCGCTTTCCGCCGCGCCGTGGAAGCGTGCGCGAATGCCGGCGGAGGCGTCGTGTATTTTCCCGCGGGCGAATACGCGGCGGCTTTTGTGGAACTGAAAAGCGGAGTCACGCTCTCGGTGGAACAGGTGCGTTTCAAAATGGTGCCGGACTCGAAGGCATATTTCTTTCACGGCGCTCATATCGGGAACGCAGCCGTCCTGGGTCACGCCGTGCTGGTAGGGACGGGCGGCGCCGGCGGCGCGGTCGAGATCTCTTTCGGACGGGATATCGTGCTCGACGGTCTCGAGGTGAGGGACGGCGAACAGAAGGAATGGGCGGTCGTTTTCCGGAACTGCGACGGGGTGAAGATACTCAACTGCACGATACGGAACTGGGTCAAGGACGGGATCGATCTCGTCTGCTGCCGGAACGTCGTGATCGACCGCGCGTTCATAGAGGGCGTGGGCGACGACTCCATATGCCTCAAGAACGAGGATACCCCGTTCCCCGAAGAGGGGTATCTGACGGAAAACGTCATGATCTCCAACACCGTCGTGAAGGACTGCATGCACCGGCATCCGGCTTTCAAGATCGGGACCGGCACCGCCGGTGTCTTTCGGAACATCATCGTACACGACTGCATCTTTACGAATATGGAAACGGTGTTCTGTATCCAGCTGATGCGCCCGACGCTGCCCGGGACCAAAGAGCGCGTGATCGAGAACGTGCAGCTTTCCCATATCGTCGCGCGGAACTGCCGATACTTCACGGATATCACCGAGATGGATGCGGAGCGTCCGGTGATCCGCAAGATCATGATGGATAATATCGTGCTGGACGGGCTGAAAACGACCTCCCGGATCATAGGCACGGAAGAGGCGCCGGTGGAAAACGTCGCCATGCGCTCCATTACGTTCGGAAAGCAGGCGATCCCCCCGGAGGCGGATCTCATGGAGCTGAAGCACGTGAACAACGCAATCATCAGCGATTGGAACGTCGACTGCGACTGCGCGTCGCTGCTCCGTCTGACGGATTGCCGCGATATCCGCGTGGACAAGATCCGGGCGGCACAGGACCGACCGATCCTGACCGTGGAAGGGGAGAGCTCCCGCGGCATCGTGTTCGACAGCGGCGGCTGCCGCGCGGCGGACGATCCCGTCGTCCTTGCGGGGGAGGTCCCGCAACGTGCGGTCGTTCCGGCGGCGCGTCACGTCAGCATCAGCCGCTTCACCTGCGCGGCTTCCATATCGGCGGGCAGCGGCGTCAGCGGATCCGTCACCATCGTCAATCACGGGGAAGAGGGACTCTTCGAGCAGGATATCACCGCCGACGGCAAGGTGATCCACTGCGTCAGAACGTGGCTGTACGGCGGTGAAGAGAAGACGGTGGAGTTCGTTTCCCAGCCTTTGTACGTTCCCGCGGCGTATTCCGTTGAGATCTGCGGCATTGCGGCGTCGGTGAAGGTGACGGAAACGGCGGCGGATATCCGGATGGATCCCGTCGCGGAGGTGAGCGAAGAGAACGGAAGGATGTCTTTTCGGTTTTCCGTTCTCAATGCGGGCGGGAGGGAGGACAGCCGGACGTTTTCCCTCACGGAAGGGGAAGACGCGGCGGATCAGAAAACGCTCACGCTCGCGCCCGGTCAGAAAACGGAACTCCTTCTCAGCGGTACTCCGAAAGAAGGAAAGCCTCTCGTCCTTCCGGACAAGAGGCTCTGGGAATGGAGGCTGGCGGCCAATACGTATTCCCGGGTCAGGACGTGGGGAGACCGTATCGAGATCACGGCGGGAGGAAAACTGTATTCCGCTTCCGGAAAGCTTGAATACGAGAGACTGTACGAGTACGCGGCCGTTTACAAAACGGTGAAGGGCGATTTCAGCGCAAGGTTCCGCCTCGTCAGTCAGGAAGCGAGCGGGCAGTATGCGGCCGCCGGGATCATCATCTGCAGCGATATGACGAAGGCGAACGCATGCAGCCGCATCGTGCTCCACCATAACGCGCCGAAGTACGGCTCCATGAGCATCTTCCGCGCCGACTGCGACGGGGACGGCATCACCGAAAAGCGTTCTCTTGGATCCACAAGGATCGGATACTGGATCCGTGTGGATAAACACGGCAGTCGATACAGCGGCTATATCAGCCCGGACGGAGCCGAATGGGAATATCTGGAGAGCTATGACGTGCCCGGAGATCCCGAGATCCATGACGTCGGGATCTATTGCTTTGCGAACAACCCGGCCGGTAAACCGGGCAGGGCGGTCTTTGAGAAGTTCGGGATCGTCCCGCTCCTCTGAGACCGCCGCCCCGGTCACTGATTTTCCGAGCCGTACCAGTGCCCGCCCTGCGCTTCCTTTTCGTCGTTTTCCAGAAGCTGGTCGTGGTGTTCGATCACCTTGCGGTACCCGGCGGCGTACAGATCGATGACGTCCCGGTCAAGATAATTGAACCGCGGCACGGAGAAGCAGTATTTCTCAAGAGACGGATCACAGAGAGGATCGTCCTCGCGGACGTCGCGGTCGTTGTGTGCGATGCGTGACGGCTTTCCGCCGTGGGTCAGATCGAAGGTCTTGAAGAAATTGTGCGTATGGAGGCAATAGTTGCCGCCCTCGTAGCAGATGCCGCCGATCTCCGCCCGGACCGCTTCCGCGAAGCGCTTGACGGACAGACCGTGGAGCTCCTGCGGCTTGTAGATGCCGTAGGGGCAGTACCAGCCCGCCATATTGGAGCCGGTGGACTCGTCCACGCGGATCGCGCGGATCCCCGGCAGTCCCTCGAGCTGATCCCAGAAGTAATTCATCGCACGGCGGATCTCGACGCATCTCTCGTCGTAGTGCTTCAGCTGATCGCGGCCGATGGCGCAGCAGAGCTGGTTGGCGCGTCCCTTTACGCCGCCGAGCGCGATGTGATAGTACGGCTTCAGTTCTTCGCATTCCGTGATATATTTCGCATTATTGCGGTCGTAGTGCCCGAACGCCATGGCGCGCTCGTAGATCGTCCGGTCGTCCGTGACGAGCATGCCGAGCTCGCCGCAGGCGAGGGATTTGCTGCTCATGAGCGACATCGCCGCGACGTCGCCGAACGTTCCGAGCTTCTTTCCCTTGTACAGCCCGCCCTGCGCGTGGGAGACGTCCTCGATCACCTTCAGACCGTGCCTGCGGGCGATCTCCATGATCGGGTCCATATCGCAGGGATACGCAAGATAGTGGACGACCATGATCGCCTTCGTGCGCGGCGTGATGCAGCGCTCGAGATCGGCGGGATCCATGCTCAGCATGTCGTTGATATTGCAGAAGACGGCGGACGCGCCGAAGTTGAGCGCCTGAGAAACGCTTGCCCAGTACGTCTTCGTCGTGCAGACGATCTCGTCGCCCTCGCCGAGGCCAATGCCGAACATGGCGGCGGTCAGGGACATGGTGCCGTTGCAGTAGGCAACGGCGTATTTCGTCCCCTGCCACGCGGCGAATTCCCGCTCGAACTGCTCCGTGATGTCCGTGCCGGAGAAATTCCCGCTCTCGATGACCGCCATGGCGGCGGCCTTCGCTTCCTCGGTAAGCACCATGGCGCGGAAAAGAGAATCTCTTTTTTCGGGGGAAATATCCCCGCTTGAGATGACGGGTTCGCCGCCGAGGACGGCAAGTTTTTCGTTCTTCATATTTGTACGTCCTTTCCCGATGGTATTTTTATTTTCTTGTGTTTCCCGCTTTTTCCGTGACGGCGGCCGGCTCCGCGGTCAGCGGAGCGACCACATCTTGGTCTCGCCCGGATACATGTCCACGTCGATATGCTCCGCGTGATGACCGTAAAAACGCTCCTCGTATACCTCGAACGGAGAACAGGGATTTTTGAAGTATATCCTGCGGGTACCCGCGCAGGAGGCGTGCACCGCGACGAAGTGCTCGTTCGCGTACAGCACGTCGTCACCGCGGCTGTAGATATGACAGCCCGCGTATTCCGCCAGAGATCTGAGCAGCTCGCTTCGGAGCACCGGCGCCGCGCAGTAGATGCTCGTGAAGCCGAGATCCTCCCGCATCGCGAAAGCGACCCGTCCGTCGGCGCAGTAGCGCCCCAGTACCGTGGCGTTTTCATCATCGATATAGAAGCCGGGATCCGCGTACGGAAGCGTGAGCTCCGTCGGCTTGATCCATACGCCGCTGTGTACCGGCCGGTCTATGGTCCCGTACCGGCGGTACGGATCCGCGTATCGAAGCGCCGGATGGGCTTCGGTCCGAAAGAAGGGAAAGATCATGCCCTCGGTCGTTTTTACCTTCATCCCGACCGTTTTTTCGATATTGACCGTATCCATGATCCGCTCCGCGTCCGGATCGATGAAGCCGGGCGCATACAGCCAGAGTACGACCGCCTGATTCCTGCGAGCTTTCGCGAAGACGGCCTCCCGTTCCGATGCGGTGAGGCAGTACGCGTTCACGACGATATAGAACTTGTAGTCCGGCATCTGCGGCAGGGAGACGTCGTTGTGGTAATAATAATCGACCGGTGCCCCGATCCGATGCAGATCGGAGGTCCTGTAATGATCGAGGACCATCCTGTCGACGGCGTCCGACACCATGTGGACGCTTTCCGTATCGTACAGAAGGGCGATCTCGCTGTGCTTCGTCCGGTCGAGACCGTAGGCGTATCGGCCGATCTGTTGCTGGCGGCGGAACAGTGAAAGGATCTCTTCGTCGTCGTACCACGGCGTCTGCGCGCCGCCGGACATGTCGAACCACCAGCCGTTTATCTCTTCACAGAGATCACGCGCGAATTCACGCTTGAGCGTATTGACGGAATCCCGGACCGTATACAGGCCCATGGCCTCCCGTTCGCTCGCCCCGGCAAAGAGATGGGTGCGATTGTCGTCTTCGCTTATGAAGATCTGATTCCGTATGCGCAGCGAATCCTGCATCTCCCGCTGACCCGTCACGCCGCCCGGCTCCCGGTTGTTGTATACACCCGGCGCCGCCAGAAAATCGACCGTCCCGGAGTCGAGGATCGACAGCACGCCCGTGGTATGCGACGCGCCGAAATAATCCACGCAGCCGTTGTATCCGTAAAACGCGCCGGTGAGAAGATACGGATCGTATTCCTTGACCGCTTTCGCGAAATGGACGATCATCCTCGCCGTCGCCTCGTTGAGCGCCGCGAAGAAATCCGCCGTGTAGAAGCGGTCGTTCGCGTTCAGGAACACGCCGACGTTGGGTGGACATCCTCCGCCGTCTCCTGCCGGATCGCCGCCGTCTTCTTCATACGCCAGCACCCGGGCGATCTTCCGGTCCGCGTCATAGATGTACGTCCGGTCCCTCAGATCGGGGATCAGCGGATGTGCAAAGGAGGCGTCCCTGCGGTTCCATACGCGGCGGAGCTCTTCTTCCGAGGCGTATTTCTCCATCAGGAACCGGGTGTACTCCACCCGAAAGGTCTCCGAGCAATCCGCATACGTGCCTTTTTCCTCGTTGTGCATCCGGTGATCTCCGGGGTAATACCATTCTCCCGTGCCGCCCGCGCACAGAAATACGCCGATGACCCGCTCGAACGACGGGTCTTTTTTCAGTTCCGACAAATAATCGAGAAGAGCGGCTTTGCCTTCCTCTTTCCAGGAGGGCGACGCAAAGGAGATCATTCCGTCTACCATCCCCCCGGCGCTCGTGCAGAGCACCGGCTCATGGCTTCCGTCATTGAAAAGCACCTGCTCGTCCGGGTGGCGGTTGATCCACTCCGTGTTCGGATTGACGACCACCCTGAGCATGACGTACGCTTCGGGGACCGCTTCCAGCAGCGTCTTGACGTCGCTCAGCGTCTGCGCGGTCCCGTCCGGCGTGTTCTCGTCGCCCGGCTGGTTCCACCGCATCCGGTTTTCCACGAAGAATATCCGGATCCCCGTCTCGCCGATGCGCTTGAGGTATTCCCGGTCATACCGCACCGCCGTGAACATCATGGGCGGATACGGTTTTCCGTCTATCATGACGGCGGGTTCCCCGTGATACTTTTCTATTCTCGCTTTCGCCATGTCCCCGTCCTCCCCGAATGTGGTGACTTTTTATCATTGTACCTTGTTTTGTCCTCTTTGTCAATGGAGATCCTGTCTTCGCACGAAAAATGTACGGCGGGACGGTCGGATGGGCGCCGGACGGAACGGTATGGTCGGGCATGCTCGCCCCAGGCGCGAAACGGACGGATCGGAAGGGCGCGGGAACCGGTGGAAGGCAGCGCCAGCCCGCACTTTCCTTTCCGCCGCAGTTATTCTATTATTTTGACTGATTTGTAATATCGCCCTTGACACGTTTCGAGAAGCAGTGCTATAATGATTGTGGGATTTCAGCGATACGCCCTGGGGCAAGCTATCCTGTTTTTATTCATAGGAGGTCTCCCATGAAAAAAGTATTTCTTTTCCTGCTGATCGCGGCGCTGCTTCTGCCGCTTGCCGCCTGCTCCGCGCCGGAGGACGCCGCGCCCGCCGATACGACCGGCGGCGATCCCGGCGTGACGCAGGCTCCGCCGACGGACACGCAGCCGCCGGAGGAGCCCGACGATCCGATCGCGCGGCGTCTGGCGGAGGAGGACGGTCTGCCCGCGTCGGATTTCGAGGGACGCGACTTCGTCGTCTTCGGAACGGACGATGACGATTACGGCAAATACGTCACCGTGGAGGATCAGACCGGCGAGCGGGTGAACGACGCGGTCTTTGACCGGAACCTCGCCGTGGA
>JAEEYP010000038.1 GCA_016288155.1 Clostridiales bacterium
CGCAGAGGATAGGTGTGTTTGCCCCGGGACAAATTTTCTTATTCGTATTCGATCGTACCGGTCGGCTTATCACTGCAATCGAATAAGCAACGATTGATGCCCTTGACCTCGTGTGTGATCCTGTAAGCAATCTGTTTGAGCAAGCTGAACGGGATCTCCGCGACTTCGGCGGTCACCGCGTCGACCGTGTTGACCGCACGGATGATGCAGGGCCAGTCCCAGGTACGTTTGCCGTCAGATATACCGGTGGACTTGAAATCAGGCACGACCGTGAAATACTGCCAGACCTTGCCCTCAAGACCATTCTTTGCGAACTCCTCGCGCAGGATGGCGTCGGATTCGCGGACGGCCTCAAGACGGTCTCTCGTAATGGCGCCAACACAGCGCACGCCGAGGCCGGGCCCAGGGAAAGGCTGACGGTAGACCATGCTGTCGGGCAGGCCGAGCTCGTGCCCGACCATGCGGACCTCGTCCTTGAAGAGGATGCGCACGGGCTCGACGAGCTCGAACGCGAGATCGTCCGGCAGACCGCCGGCGTTATGATGCGCCTTGATGCCAGCCTCGCTCTCGAGGATATCCGGCCAGATCGTGCCCTGCGCGAGGAAGCGGATGCCGTCGAGCTTCCGCGCCTCCTCGGCGAACACCTCGATGAATTCTTTTCCGATGATCTTGCGCTTCGTCTCCGGATCGGACACGCCGGCGAGCTTGTCGAGGAAACGGTCCGTCGCGTCGACGTAGATCAGGTTCGCCTTCATTTCATCGCGGAAGACGCGGATGACCTGTTCCGGCTCGCCCTTGCGGAGCAGACCGTGATTCACGTGTACGCAGACGAGGTTCTTGCCGATCGCGCGGATGAGCAGCGCGGCGGTGACGGAGGAATCGACGCCGCCGGACAGAGCGAGCAGGACCTTGTCCGAGCCGATCTGCGCCTTCAGGGCGGCGAGCTGCTCCTCGATGAATTTTTTTGCGAGCGCAGGCGTCGTGATGCGTTCCATCGATGCGGGGCGGGAGATGGTTTCCATAGTCTGTATCCTCACTTTCTTAATTCCGTCAGGTATTCGTATAATTGTCGAAATATCCCTGCACGAGCACGACGGGCGTTCCCTTGTCGCCGGAGCCGCTCGTCAGGTCGCACAGCGAGCCGATCAGGTCGGTGAGCTGGCGCGGCGTCGTTCCCTGCGACGCCATCTTGCCGACGAGGCTGCCGTCCTTTTTGCGGATGGAGGCGGAGATCGCTTCGCGCAGCGCATCGCCGGAGAGATCCTTGAAATCGTTGTCGGCGAGGTATTTCAGCTTCAGCTCGTTCGGCGTACCGACGAGCCCGTCCGTGAAGGCGGGAGAAACGACCGGATCGGCCAGTTCCCAGATCTTCCCCTTCGGATCCTTGAACGCGCCGTCGCCGTACACCATGACTTCCACGTGCGCTCCGACCGCGGCGAGGATGCGCGCCTGGATGTCGAGCACGAGGCTGCGGCAGTCGCGCGGGAAGAGCTTTATCTTGTCCTCCGTGGACTTGTTGGAGCCGAGAAGACCGTACTTTTCGTTGCAGCCGCTGCCGTTCACGGGCGCGGTCAGGATGTCGTCCAGCCCGTAGACGACCTTTGCTCCGGCATCCCGGAGGATACGCTTCGTGCGCGCGCGGGTATGGATGTCGCAGGTAAGGACGTGATCGGCATAGGCGAGGATCGCCTTCGGCTGATTGGCGAAGATGATCTCGCATTCGGAGCCGCTCTCGCGGATCAGCTCGCCGTAGTAGGCGACGTAATCCACCCCGGTGAACTCATGGACGTTGACGCCGAAGAGCTCGCGGTACTTTTCGAGTGTAAGCACGTCGGAATACGGATTGACGCCGGCGGCGTCGATCTTATCCAGGCTGACGAGCTCATTGCCGACCTCGTCGGACGGATAGCTGAGCATGAGGACGATCTTCTTCGCGCCGCGCGCGATCCCGCGCAGACAGATGGCGAAGCGGTTGCGCGAAAGGATCGGGAAGGTCACGCCGACCGTGCCTCCTCCGAGCTTGGCGCGCACGTCGGCGGCGATGTCGTCCACCGTCGCGTAATTGCCCTGCGAACGGGCGACGACGGATTCCGTCACGGCGATCACGTCGCGGTCGCGCAGTGCGAACCCCTCGCTTTCGGCGGCGGCGAGCACGCTTTCGGTCACGATGGAAGCGAGATCATCGCCCTCCCGGATGATGGGGCAGCGGATGCCCCGGGACACGGTGCCGACTCTTCTTTCATTCTCTTTCATATTTCCGTTCCGTTTCCTTTTTCTTTTTCTGAGAAATACTTTGGCTACTGTATACATTATAGCATACTGCGCGCGCATTTGCAAGATTTCTCCGCGAACCGTGTGGGCGCAGGATCGACAGTTTTTTCGCCGATCCGCGCGTCCGCTCCGACAATTCTTGACAAAAACCCCGTCCGGTGGTATCATGATACCATCCATGAAAAAGGAGGAGAGCGGATGGACGCGATCCTGAAGCGCCGCGGCGCGTGCTTCTTTCTGACGTTCGTTTACGCCGGTTTTCTCGGCACGCTTCCCTCCCCGCTCGTACGCCTCATCCTGACGGCGGCGGCGCTGCTCGTTTTTCTCGGACTGCTTCTGCCGCTGTCCCGCCCGATCCCGTCCAAGGTACGCGATGCGGCGCGTATCCTCTCTCTCGGCGCCCTCGCCGGGCTCCTCACGCTGACGCTGTACGCCGAGTTGTACGTCGGCACGACGGTGCGCGCGCTTGCCGGAAAAGAGGTGCGCGTACAGGGTGTGATCGTCTCCGTTGAATCCTCCGCCTCCTACGCGCCGACGTATCTGCTGCGTCTCGAAGAAGCGGACGAGAAGCGCGCGCACGGCACGGTGCAGCTCGTCTGTCCCGCGGGGACGGAACTGGAACCCGGCGCGCGGATCGAATGCACGGCGTCGTGGGAGGAATTCCCGGAAACGAGCGGTCTCTTCCCCGCCCGCCGTTACGAAAGCGGACGCGGCGTGCTGCTCACGGGGACGGCGGAAACGATCTCAGGATGCGGGACGGCCTTTGCCGGGATCCGCGCGCTCTTCGACGGACTCCGGGCGCGCCTCTCGGCGTTTCTGCAGCTGCGGCTCGGAAAAACGGGCGCGGCGCTCCCCGCCGCGCTTTTCCTCGGCGACCGTTCGCTCCTTCCCGCCTCTCTGACGCGGGATTTCCGGCGGCTCGGCATCTCCCATCTCCTCGCGATCAGCGGGATGCACTTCTCGGTCTTGCTCGGTCTGCTCGCCCGGCTCCTCAAAAGACTCGGATTCTCCCTGCGGACACGCTTTTTTCTCCTCGCTGCCGCCGACGTCGGATACATGCTGCTGTGCGGCATGTCGGATTCCGTCGTCCGCGCGGGGATCATGATGCTCCTCGTTTTCCTCGCCGCGCTGCTCGGACGCTCGCCGGACACGCTGACCTCGCTCGGCGCGGCGGCATTCCTCATCTGCCTCGTCCGTCCTTCTTCCTTTTATTCGACGGCGCTCCAGCTCTCCGTCACCGCCGTGATCGGTCTGCTCAGCGCCGATCGGATCTCGGGCGCGTGGCGCGAGAGCGCGTGGGGAATACGGATCGGTCCGCGGATAGGCACGGTGCTGCAAGCGCTGCTTTTACCCGTGTGGGTTCAGGGTATGCTGATGCCGATCCTGTGGTTCTCCTTCGGGGAGGTCTCCCTTCTCACGCCGATCGCCGCGCTTCTTTTCACGCCGCTCGTTCTGCTCCTCGTTCTGTTGACGCCGCTGTATCTGCTCTTCTTCGCCGTGCCGCTCCTTTCGACGGGGTTATCCTTTACGCTGTCCGGGCTCGGCGCGGCTGTGACGGCACTCGCCGGCATTATGGCGTACCCGGAACATATTTCCGTATCGCTGCGCACGCCTGCCGCGCCGTATCTCGCCTGCGGCATCGCGGCGGCGATCCTGCTCGCGGCACTGACGGACCGGACGCGGACGCGCCGGGCGGCAGCCGCGGCGGCAATTCTGCTCTTTATCGCTCTTCCTTTTACCGATGCGGTGTACCGCGCCGCGGACGCGGGGCGCGTCACCGTTGCGGCTTCCGTATACAAAAAGAACGAGGCGCTTACCGTCCGCACGGACGGGCGCTTCGCTCTGGTCGATCTCTCCGACGGCTCGTACGCGGCGGCGTCCGCCGCCTTTGCCGAGGCACAGCGGGAGGGCGCGACGGAGATCGATTTCTATATCCTGACGCACTGGCACGCGCGGCACGTGCAGTCGATCCGCCGCCTCAGCGAGGCGACGTATCTCCGCGCGCTGATCGTGCCGGAGGCGGAGAACGAGTCGGAATCTTCCTGGCTCGCCGCCGTGACGGAGATCGCGGAGGAAAAGAGGATCGCCCTGTACGTATACAGCCGCTCGGAGGACGCCGTGCAGTGCGGCGGCGCGCGGTTCACCGTGCGCAGCGCACGGATCTCCCGCTCGACGCATCCGGTCCTTTCCGTCCAGATCGACGGAGAGACGGGACGGTTCCTCTATCTCGGTTCCTCTTGGAATGAGGCGTTCCCGCCGCCGGACGGCGCGGACGCCGTCCTTATCGGACTGCACGGACCGATCGCGAAGCAGTCCTTTTCGCCGAACGTCCCCGGTGCGTCGCTCGTCGTCGTGCGCGAGGGGCTCCCCCTCACGGACGGCGGGGATCCGACGTCCATCCGGATCACGAATGAAACGATCCGCGTCGTGCTTCCCGCGCCGTAAGGCGCTTGAATGTCTCGCGGAATATTTTACAGGTACTTTCCGGACTCCGCCTGCGCCATCGCGTCGCACCGCTCGTTATACGGATGTCCCGCGTGCCCGCGTACCCAAACGCAGCGGATCGTGTGCGGCTCTGCCAGCGTCAGGAGCCTCTCCCACAGATCCGGGTTCAGCGCCGCCGTCCCGTCGCCTTTCTTCCAGCCGCGCGCGCGCCACGCCGCCGCCCAGCCGCGGGACAGCCCGTGGATCACGTACTGCGAATCGGACGTCAGCGTCACCTCGCACGGCTCCTTCAGCCGCTCCAGCGCGGAAATGACGGAAAGCAGTTCCATGCGGTTGTTCGTCGTATTCTCCTCGCCGCCGCTCAGCGTCAGCTCGTGCTTCCCGTAAACAAGGATCGCGCCCCAGCCGCCCGGTCCGGGATTTTTCCGGCAGGAGCCGTCCGTATAGATATCAACGTGTTTCACGTCGTCGCCTCCGTTTCCCGGACCGCTGCCGCGGCGCCCGTTTTCAAGATGACGAAACTATTATATCACAACGGAGCGTCGTTTGCAATCGTATTCGCGCCGCGCCGCCGTACGTAGGAAAAACTCCGTCCGCCGCGCACTCTCTTTCCCAAGTCCCTTGACACGGCGAACGTTTTGGACTATAATGGTAAAAAATACCGAAAGGCAGGATCCCTCAATGAAACCTATGAACACCATCTGCATCCGATCCGGCAATACCCGCATGATTGCGCACCGCGGCGTCAGCAAACTCGAAGCCCAGAACACCGCCAGCGCCTTCGTCGCCGCCGGGAACCGCAGTTACTTCGGCATCGAGACCGACGTGTATCACACGCGCGACGGACAGTACGTCCTGATCCACAACGGCTCCACCGGCGCCTACGCCGACGTCGATCTTCCCATCGAGGGCACGGATTATGCCGATCTGCGTGACCTTGAGATCCGCGACCCCTTCGGGAGCACGCGGCGCGATCTGCGCATCCCGCTCCTGACCGATTACATCCATCTCTGCGAAAGATACGGCAAGATCGGCGTTCTCGAGCTGAAGTCCGACTTCACGAAAGAACAGATCGCCGAGATCATCGAACTCTACCGCCGGGCGGAAGCGCTCGACCACGTCATCTTCATTTCCTTCAACTGGGACAACCTCATCCGCGTGCGGAAGATCCGTCCGGAGGCGAACGTCCAGTATCTCGTCGGCAATCCGGACGACTGGGATTCGCTGATCGATCAGCTCGCCGAGCATCACATCGATCTGGATGCCGCCACCGGCACGCTGACGGAGGACGTCATCACCCGCTGCCACGAGCGCGGTATCCTCGTCAACTGCTGGACGATCGACGACCCGGTCTTCGCCGAGAAGCTCGTCCGCTGGGGCGCGGACTTCATCACGACGAACATCCTCGAATGATCCGCCGCCCCTCCCATCCCTGCGGGGCGAACGATACAACGCTGTGAAAGGACAAAATTTACCATGATCACCGCCAGAAAAACGAATTTCGGCGCACCGCTCCACGATTTTCAGTATCTGGAGTATCTGCCCGCCGACTACGGCACGGGCAAGCGCTTCCCTCTCGTCATCTTCCTGCACGGCGCCGGCGAGCGCGGCGACAACGTCGAGCTGACCGCCGTCCACGGCTATCTCAAGCACGCGCGCAAAGGCACGGAGTATCCCTTCGTGGTGATCGCGCCGCAGTGCCCGAACGATACATACTGGGGCGCGTATATCGAATCGCTCAACGCACTGCTCGACTACGCGCTCGCCCACTACGACGTGGATCCGGACCGCGTGATCCTGACCGGGCTGAGCATGGGCGGTACCGGCACGTGGCTGTGGTCGCTCGCCAATCCGCAGCGCTTCGCCGCGATCGTGCCCGTCTGCGGTACCGGCGTGACGTGGTTCGGCGGACAGCTTGCCAACACGCCCGTATGGGCCTGCCACGGCGAGGCGGACGACTGCGTCGACGTGACGGAAAGCATCCGCATGGTACAGAGCATCCGCAGAAGCGGCGGCAAACCGCGCCTTTCCCTCTATCCCGGCGTCGGCCACAACGCGTGGGACAACGCCTACAGCGATCCCGAGATCGTTGAGTGGATCCTCGCACAGCATCGCTGAAGATCATCGCTCCGACCGCCGCGGCGGTCGGAGCGTTTCTCGGTCGCGCCGCCGACGGAGCGGAAGACCTATTGAATATGTAAGGAGACATGATATGATCCGCGTTCTGAAGGAATACAACATCGGCAGGAAATTCACGCAGCTCCGCTCCTGCTCCGTTACGCTTGAGCCTGGCAAGGACGGGCTTTTGTTCGTCCACTCGGAAAACGGGAACCTCGACTGCTGGGAGGAGCGCTTTTACTATCCGAAGGATACGCTGAAGCTCACGATGATCAACGAGGACGGCGCGATCCTGTGGTGGAAGGATCTCGGCCCCGGCATCATCCCGGGAAGATGCTTCGAGCCGGTGCTCAGTTTCGATATGGACGGCGACGGCACGGACGAGATCTATCTGCTCGACAACGACAAGCCGGAGCTCCCCTTCACCTTCGAGCACCGCGTCCTCGTCCGGCTCGATTCCCGCACCGGCGAGGAGACGGGGCGCTGGCAGTGGCCGTGCGATCTGCGTTACCACGGCATGGCGCACGCGTACCGCTTCGAGCTGATCGGCGGGTACGCGCACGGCGATCCGGTGCTCGTATGCGCTCAGGGGATCTACAACGATATGTTCCTGCAGGCGTACAGCGGGGACATGGAGCTGCGGTGGAAGCTGACGATCTGGGACGGACAGCCGGGCGCACGCGGCAGCCATTCCGTGCCGCTGCTCGACATCAACGGAGACGGCGTGGACGAGCTGTTCTGGGGCGAGCGGATGCTCAGCATCGACGACGGTCACGAGATCTGCTGCGGCGACCGCGAGACCTACCACGCGCACTCGGACATCATCCTTCCTTATGAAGACAACGAGACCGGCGAGATCCGCGTCTATACCTGCCGTGAGGGACAGGAAGAGGATCCGGTCGACCGCGTCGTCATGTACGACAAGGATATGAACGCCGTCTGGCGCTGCCGCGACGGCGGGCATATGGACTACGGCTGGGTCGCCGCCATCGGCGAGAACCGGCATCAGATCGCCATGGCGGTATGCCTTCCGAAGGATCTGCGGAGCAGCGACCGCCACCAGAAGCCGCCGACGAGCATGTACTTCGACGCCAAGGACGGCACGCCGATCCCGGACGACTTCCCCTTTACGGGATATCTTCTGACGACCATCGACTTCGACGGCGACGGATATCACGAATTCTATTACAACCGCGGCGACCGCCGCGGCGAATGCATCGACCGCTTCGGCAACGTGATAGCCAAAATGGAAGGCAGCTGCATCCGCCTCTGCAAGATGAAGGACCGCCCGTGCCATCAGGTCATGACGGCGATCGGCGCCCGCGGCGTCATCCGCATCTACGGCGACGACGAAGCGAAGCCCGGTCCGATGGAGAAATACCGCGCCCACCACGAGGCGGTCCAGAAATGCACCGCCGCGTCGGGAGATCCCCTCGCGCTCTCCTGCGGGATCTGAATCGGCGCACGACAAGCGAAACGGACGGCGATCCCTTGGGACCGCCGTCCGTTTTTTCACCTGCCGTGCCGGGCAGCGATCTCCGCCACCGCGTCCGCCAACGCGCGCGCGTCGCGCTCCGTATTCGTGATCCCGAACGAAGCGCGCACGGCGCCGCTCTTTCCGGTGCCGAGCACACGGTGCGCGAGCGGCGCGCAGTGCAGACCGGCGCGCACGCAGATGCCGCGCCGGTCGAGCTCCTCGCCGACGGCGGGCGACGGCATTCCCTCCACCTCGAAGAGCACGATCGCACCGGGTGCGTCCTCCCGGACGCGCACGCCGTCCAGTGCGCGCAGCGCATCCGCCGCCGCTGCCGCCAATGCGCTCTCGTGCGCCAATACGCGCTCCGTCCCGTACCGCCGCACGGCGCGGATCCCCTCAAGGAGTCCCGCAACGGCGGGCGTCGGCGGTGTGCCCGCTTCGTACCGTTCCGGCGGAGAATCGGGCATTCCCCTCTCTTCGGAGCGGACGCCGCTCCCGCCTTCAAGGATCGTCTTTCCGCCCGCGTACCGCTCTCCTAAGATCATCATCCCGCAGCCCTGCGGACCGAGGAGCCCCTTGTGCCCCGGCACGCACAGAACGTCGATCCCGTCCTTCTCCACGGAAATCGGATGGGAACCGGCGCTCTGCGCGGCGTCCACGATCAAAGTGATCCCCCGCCGGCGGCAGAACGCGCCGATCGCCGCGAGCGGCGCCTCCCGGTTGGCGACGTTCGGGACGTGCGTGACGATCACAGCGCGCGTCTGCGGACGGCACTTATGCTCCAGTTCTTCCCGTATGCGTTCGGGATCCCCGCTCAGCTCCGCGAGGTCATAGGAAGCGCCCGCGTCGGCGAGCGCGAACACGGGCCGCGCCGAGGAATTGTGCGCCATGCGGTCGAGGAGCAGATGATCTCCCGCGCCCGCCGCGCCTTTGATCGCCATATTCAGCGCGTAGGTGGCGTTCATCGTGAACGCGACCCGTTCCGGTCCCGCCGCCCCGAAATACTCCGCCGCCTCACGGCGGCATTCGTACAGCGTCTCCGCCGCGCGCATCGCCAAACGGTGCGTCCCGCGCCCCGGGTTCCCGCCGCATTCGCGCATGCACCGCGCGACGGCGCGCAGGACATCCGGCGGCTTCGGATACGACGTCGCGGCATGGTCAAGATAGATCACGTCCCCCCGCTCCCTCCGCCGAGAATCGTCCCCCACGCGATCCCGTGCTGCCGCAGGATCCTCTCCGTCTCCCCGCGCCGCGCGCACGGGAACCGGATCCCGTACGCGCAGCCTTTTTTCGTCAGCGCCGGATCGACGCCGACGATCTCCGCCTCGATCTTTCGCGCCGACAGCGCGCTTTTCCCTTTCATCGCGAGCGTCATCGACGCCACCGTTGCCACGCACATCGCTTTCTCCTTCCTTTCCCGATGTCTGCTATCAGTATATGTCGAATCGGCTCGGGCGACAAAAAAAGATCCCGGACCGCGGTCCGGGATCTTTTCGGTGAAGATCACTCCGCTTTCTCTTTGCCCTTGGCGCAGCGCCGACGCTGACGGCGGTACAGGCCGCGGATGATCAGGATCACGAGCGCGATCACGACGAGCCAGATCACGATATACGGCAGATACGTCACGAAGGCGACGGCGAAATCCTGAAATCCGTCCCGCACGTCCTCCATCGTCTGCGTAAAGCCCTCGCTCATGCGCTGACCGACGGTCTGCTCGACGACGGTCGTCTCGCGCTCCACCTCGTCGATCGTCATATTCACGGTGCTGTACGCGACGAGGCTGTCGTAGTTGCGGAGCTGGGTCTCATAGGACTCGATCTGATACAGCACGTTCGTAATGCGGCTCTGGACGCTGATGACGTCCGTGAGCTGCGTACATTTTTCAAGGATCCCGAGCAGCGTGTCGTACTCGCTGCGCAGCGCCTTGATATGGCTCTGCGTATCGTAATACTCGCTCGTCACGTCGCTCGCGTTCTCCGTGCGGGAAAGGAGATTCCCAAGCGTGCTGACGCCCTGCGTAAATTCTTCGAGCCGCTCGGCGGGGACGCGGACCGTCAGCGAGGCGCGGCGCGTATAATATCTTCCGTAGGATGCGCCGCCGCGGATATCCGAGGCTTCGACGTATCCGCCCGCCGCGCTGATGCTCTCATAGACGGCGCTGAGGCAGGGATCGAATTCTTTCGTCTCCATCTCCAGCCGCACGGTCTTGATGAGCTTGCGGGCGCTGTCGTTCAGAAGCGCATCGTCCGCCGCCGGCACCGCCGTCTCGACGTCCGCCTTGCTGAAATTGGAGTAGCCGAATGCGTCGGACGAATCGTAGCCTGCATTGCTCGGGGCGGAATACCCCGCGTCATAGTTGGCCTCCGACGCCTTCATGCCGCTGCCGCAGGATGCGAGCGCCAAGAGGAGCAAGAGCGCCGATACGATGATGCACGCCGTTTTTTGCGTTTTTCTCATTTTTCTTTCCTCCCGAAATACGGTCTGTTGTGTGCTTTCATGGAATATAACGGAATCGCACGCGCGATATGACGTTCTTTTTTTTATTTTTTTTGATTTTGACACGGCGGGATGAAAAAACTGCACATTTCTCCCCCGCGCCGCCCTCATCGGGCGGATTTTTGAAAAAAATACGTTTTCACGATGCAAAACCGGAGTTCCCCATTGACTTCTTGCCGCGAAAGAGGTATAATATTGCCAGCTATATGCTGACATGCAACGACAGAAAGGATTTTCAGATGAACAGGATCTACAATTTATCCGCCGATCCCTCCGCGCTCCCGTTCTCCGTCTTCGAAAGCCCTGAAAACGAATGCGCCTCCGGGTGCTGCGCCGGTTCTCCCGCCATTGGAGACATCATGGCGGACGCAGACAACAAGATGCGGATCTTGAAACTGGACCGCGTGTACAATTTCTCCGCCGGTCCCTCCATGCTTCCGTTTCCCGTGCTGGCACGCGCACGCGAGGAGCTCCTCTGCTACGGCACCTCCGGCATGTCCGTCATGGAGATGAGTCACCGTTCCCCCGCCTTCGAGGCGATCATCGCGGACGCGGAGGCAAAGCTCCGCACCGTCATGGGGATCCCGGACAACTATAAGGTGCTCTTTCTGCAGGGCGGCGCCTCGACGCAGTTTGCCGCCGTCCCGCTGAACCTTCTCTATAAGAACAAGAAAGCGGACTATATCCTCTCCGGTCAGTTCTCCACGAAGGCGTACAAGGAAGCGCAGAAGTACGGCGATATCGCCGTCGCCGCCTCCTCGAAGGACGCGAACTTCTCCTTCGTTCCCGAAACGACGCGCGCCTCCTTCCGCCCCGACGCGGATTACGTGCACGTCTGCTTCAACAACACGATCTACGGCACGAAGTTCCCGTACATCCCCGACACGGGCGACATCCCGCTCGTCGCGGATATGTCCTCCTGCATCCTTTCCGAGCCGGTCGACGTTTCCCGCTTCGGTCTCATCTACGCCGGTGCGCAGAAGAACATGGCGCCCGCCGGTCTGACCGTCGTCATCGTCCGTGAGGATCTGATCGGTCACGCGCGTCCCGACACGCCCGCTATGCTCGATTACCAGACCGCCGCGGAGAACGGCTCCATGTACAACACGCCGCCCTGCTGGCCGATCTACATCGCGAAGCTCGTTTACGAGTGGATCCTCGACCTCGGCGGCCTGCCCGCCATGAAGGCGCTGAACGAAAAGAAAGCGGCGCTCCTGTACGATTATCTCGACAGCCAGGAGTACTATATCGCGCCGGTGAAGAAGCCGAGCCGCTCGATGATGAACGTCACATTTGTCACCGGGAACGCCGATCTCGACAAGAAATTTGCATCCGAAGCCGCCGCGAACGGTCTGATGAACCTCAAGGGACACCGTTCCGTCGGCGGCATGAGAGCCTCCATCTACAATGCCATGCCCTACGAGGGCGTCGAAAAACTCGTCGGATTCATGAAGGAATTCGCCGAGAAGAATCCGAAGTGAGGTATCGTCATGGCCAACATTCAGCTGCTCAACAAGATCGCGCCGGCGGGCATCGCCCAGTTCGGTCCCGAGTATACCGTATCGGAATCCGTTGAAAATCCGGACGCCATCCTCGTCCGCTCCGCCGTCATGCACGACATGACCTTCCCCGCCTCGCTCAAGGCGATCGGGCGCGCCGGCGCCGGCGTGAACAACATCCCCGTGGAACGCTGCGCGGCGGAGGGCATCGTCGTCTTCAACACGCCGGGCGCCAACGCCAACGGCGTGAAGGAGCTGACCGTCGCGGCGCTGATGCTCGCCTCCCGCGACATCGTCGGCGGCGTCCGTTGGGCGTCCACGCTGACGGAGGACGTGGCGAAAGCCGTGGAAAAAGGCAAGTCCCGTTTCGCAGGACAGGAGATCGAGGGAAAGACGCTCGGCGTCATCGGTCTCGGCGCCATCGGCGGTCTCGTCGCCAATGCGGCGAAATCGCTCGGTATGAACGTGATCGGCTGCGATCCGTATCTGACGATCGACGGTGCGTGGCACCTCTCCCGTGCCGTGCAGAAGGCGGCGACCTACGACGAGATCTTCGAGAAAGCCGACTACATCACGCTGCACGTGCCCGCCACGCCGCAGACGAAGAACATGATCAACGCCGAAGCGATCGCCAAGATGAAGGACGGCGTCCGCATCATCAACCTCGCGCGGGCGGATCTCGTCAACGCCTCCGATCTGAAAGCCGCGCTCGCCGCTGGCAAGGTCGCCAGCTACGTGACGGATTTCCCGACGGAGGAGACGGTCGGCGTCGAGGGGATCGTCACGATCCCGCATCTCGGCGCGTCCACCGAGGAGAGCGAGGAGAACTGCGCCGTCATGGCGGCACAGGAACTGATCGACTATCTGGAGAACGGCAACATCAAAAACAGCGTGAACTATCCGAATCTCCAGCTCGCGCACACCGCCGCGCACCGCGTTCTCGTGCTGCACAAAAACATCCCGAACATGATCGCCTGCGTTACCGGTCTTCTCGCAGAGCAGAACATCAACATCGAGAACATGGTCAACGCATCGAAGGGCGACTACGCCGCAACGGTCATCGAGACGAACTCGCCGGTCGACGAGACGCTGCTCGCCAAATTCTCCGGCATCGACGGCGTCATCCGCGTCATCAAGATCGCCTGATCCGCCGAAATATCGCCGAGGGGCTGTGCGCACGCACAGCCCTTTTTATCGTGTTATGCGCCGCGCCTCGATATAGTAGCGCTTGCTCGCCGCCTCGCCCATCGAAAAGGTCTTGCGCGGGAGCGCGCCGTGCGCGGTGACGTAGGGAAACAGCGCCTCTTTCGGCATTCCGTCCATGAGAAAGCCGACGGCGCCTTCCCGCCGCGCCAGCGTCCGCAGCGACGCCTCGCCGTGGATATAGTCGCACGCGGCGCCCGGATGCGCTTTCACGTACCCGTCAAGGAAATCCTGCAGCGTCCCGACCGTCAGCGCGTGCGACGGATGATCGAACGTCCGCGTCAGCTCTCCTTCCCCGCTGACGGCGCACACCGTCTGTCCGTCTCCGACGGCGGCGGTCGCTTCCGTGAATGCCCGAAGCAGCTCCGGCACACAGCAGCCGGTCACGAGCCGATAGATCGGCTCAAAACAGAGCGCGTCCTCGCGCAGATCCACGACTTCAACGAGCGCGTACCGCGCCGGATGGCAGCTTGCCGCCTCGCCGAGCGTGCGCTTGAGCGACTCGTAATGCGCCTTTGCCGCCGCGAGCGAATGATTCCCGTCGCCGACGGCGTAGACCATGCCGCCCGCACGCTGCGTCTCATATTCTTCGAGCGCCGCCGTCACGCCGGAGAGCAGTTCCCCTTCGAGCGCATAGCCCGCGGCGTGTCCTCCGCCGAGCATCAGATCGAAATCGTACAGCGGTTCGGCGTCCGCGCACTGCGCCGTCAGATGCTCCATCAAAGGAAGGAGCCCGTCCGAGAGGAGCATGACGTGCGGCAGCTCCACCGTCGCCTCGGCGCGGATCGCCACGCGCGGCGGGATCCGCTCCGTGACGGTCGCCTCCGTCGCACGGATCGCGGCGTCCGTGTGAGCGGCGTAATCGTACCGTTCGAGATCGATCTTTCCGACGAGTCCGCGGCGCCGGCGTCCGTCGGGCAGCGTGCGCACGAGGAACACCATCGTGTCCTCCCGCATGCAGAAGGCCGCGCTCCGCATGGCACGGGAGATCCCGCGGCGGTGTTCCGTCTCGCGGTCGGTACCGAGATACGCTTCCGGGAGGATGAGATCGTACGCGGACGGCATCCCCCCGCACAGGGAACGTACCCTCTCCCAGTATGCAGGCTCCGAGGTGAACTGATCGCAGGCGATGACCGCCCAGCTCGTCCAGCGGGCGTCGCGCGGCTCGTAAGGCGGCAGGCAGATCGCCGCCGGGGAAAAGATCGGCATGGTTTCGTCTTCGGCTCCTTGATGATCGGCGTTAACGCTTTTCGTTTATTATATCTCATGCCCGGCGCATTGTCAATTCCCGCCGGTAAGAAATGTAAATTTTCATCTAAATCGAATTCCCGTCTTGCCGACGCGCCGCATATGATGTATAATTATTATGATTATGATCTATATTGTGCGCCGACGTCCCCAAACGAATGCCGAAGGAAGTGATCGCATATGATGGGCGGACCGCCCCCCGGATTTACAAGCAGCGCGACGGACAAGCTCCGCGAACCGAAGCCGAAATCCATAAAGGAAGTGCCCGGTTTTCTGAGGCGTCTGCTCTCCTCATTGTTCTCACGCCTGTTCTACATTTTCCGCCTCGTATGGGAGGCGAAGCCGTGGATCCTTTTCGTCATGGTGTTCATGGCGATCTACGACGGCATCTCCCCCGTCATCACCGCCTTCATCAGCGCCGCGCTCCTCAATGCGCTGAGCGGCGCCGTGACGGCGCTGGCGACGGGTGCGGAGTTCGATTTCAGTTCCATCCTGTTCTATCTCATTCTGCAGTTCGGGTACCATTTTCTGAACACGCTGATCCAGAACGTCTACACCATGGTGACCCGCATCGCGGGCGAGCTCGTCACGAATCACATCAAGCTGAAGCTGATGCATAAGGCGTGCCAGATCGACCTCGCCAGCTTCGACCGGCCGGAATTCTATGAAAAGCTGGAGAACGCCAACCGCGAGGCGGGAAGCCGCCCGATCCAGGTCCTCTCCTCCACCTTCTCCATCATCAGTTCGCTCATCAGCGTCGTCTCCTTCATTACCGTCCTTTCCGCCGTCAGCGCGTGGGCGCCGATTTTGATCGTTCTCCTCTCGATCCCCACGGCGATCATCAGCTTCGTGTACCGGCGCAAGAACTTCATGTACATGCGTCACCGCTCCAAGGACCGCAGGCAGATGAATTATTACAGCGAGCTGCTCACGAACAAGGACATGGTCAAGGAGATCCGGCTCTACGGTCTTTCCCACACCTTCATCGAACACTACAAAGAGACGTTCCGGCGTTACTTCGCCGGGGTACGGAAGCTGATCATCCATGAGAACGCGTGGCACATCGGCGTCTCCGCCGTGAATACGGCCGTCAGCTGTTACCTGTTTTTGTACGTCGCGAAGCGCGTGTACGAGGGTCTCCTGCAGCTCGGCGACTACTCGCTCTATACGGGCGCGCTGAGCTCGATCACAAACGGCGTCACCCGTCTCATCAGCACCTCGGCGACGATCTATGAAGGCACGCTCTTCATCGACAACATGATCGCCTTCATGAAGGAGGAGCAGTCCGTCGTCCCGCGCCTCGCCGAACCGCTCCACGTCCAGCGGCACATCGGGCATACGCTGGAGCTGCGCGACGTCAGCTTCCATTATCCGGGGACGGAGCGCATGGTCATCCGCCACGTGAATCTGACGCTGCGTGCCGGTGAGACGGCCGTGCTCGTCGGTCTGAACGGCGCCGGAAAGACGACGCTCATCAAGCTGATCACCCGCCTGTACGATCCGACGGAAGGCGAGATCTACCTCGACGGCCGCGATATCCGCGACTACGATCTCAGCGAGCTCTACGCCATGTACGGCATCATCTTTCAGGATTTCGGCAAATACGCCGTATCCGTCAGTGAAAACATCCACTACGGCGACATCCTCCGCGATGCGGACGACGCGGATATCCGCTCCGCCGCCGAAGCGTCGAGCGCCGATCTCTTCATCCGGGATCTGCCGAACGGCTACGACACGCCGCTCATGCGCGTATTCGAGGACAACGGTATCGAGCTCTCCGGCGGACAGTGGCAGAAGCTCTCCATCGCCCGCGCCTTCTACAGCGATTCGGATATCCTGATCCTCGACGAGCCGACCGCCTCTCTCGATCCGATGGCGGAACAGGAGATCTTCAATCAGTTCGACACGCTGCGGCAGGACAAGACGACGATATTCGTTTCCCATCGGCTCTCCAGCGCGACGTCCGCCACGAAGATCATCGTCCTGGAGGCAGGAGAGATCGTCGAAGAAGGCACGCACGCGGAACTCATGGCCCTTCGCGGCAAATACTACACGCTCTTTTCCACACAGGCAAAGCGGTACGTCACCGGTTATAACGCGGGCGACGCTCCTTCCGATGCAGCGCCGGAACAGCCCGAAAAAAAACCGCCCATGCCCGACGGTGCCCCGTCTTTTCCCTTCGGCGCCCCTCCTGGCGGCGCCCCGCGCCGCGGATCGCGCGGCACGTTCCCGCAGCGTCCTCCGACTGACGGCGCCCCTACTGAGTGACGCCGCCTCCCCCTTGTGGAAAGTGTCGGATTTTTCGTGCTCCGGGAAGAAAAATTATTCACTTGTGCCGTTGACAAAATCCGCGGGGTTTCATATAATTATATCATGTTATATCATGATCCCGTCTTTTTCTCCCTGCCGCGCGGCGCGCGCATCCGCCGCCGCGCGCTCATCATCATTCATTTTCAGGAGATACGGCATTGAATGCGCTCAACCATCCGGACGATGGATTTTCGTCCGTCAAGGCAGTAAAATTCGGCGGCAGTTCGCTCGCCGATCCCCAGCATTTCCGCATGGTGCAGAAGATCGTTACGGAGGATCCCGAGAGGCGGTACGTGATCCCGTCCGCACCGGGCAAGCGCTTCCGTGAGGACGAAAAGGTCACGGATCTTCTGTACCGCTGTTACGAAGTCTCCGCCGACTCGCAGAAGCTCGGCGAGGTCTTCTCCCGCGTCCGCGAGCGATACGAGCAGATCATCGAAGGTCTCGGTCTCACGCTCGATCTGAGCGGAGAATACGAGACGATCCTCAGCGCGATCTCGCATCACGCGGGGCGGGACTACGCCGCCAGCCGCGGCGAGTATCTGAACGGGCTCATCCTCTCTCGCCTGATCGGCTACGACTTCATCGACGCCGCCGACGTCATCTGCTTTGCCGAAAACGGTTCCTTCGACGCGGAACGGACGAACGGGATCCTCTCCGAAGCGCTCCGCCGGCACACGCACGCGGTCATTCCCGGCTTCTACGGCTCGATGCCGAACGGTACCGTGAAGACCTTCTCTCGCGGCGGCTCCGATATCACCGGTTCCATCGTCGCCCGTGCCGTGAACGCCGTCGTGTACGAGAACTGGACGGACGTGAACGGCTTCCTCATGGCGGATCCGCGGATCATCGAAAACCCGCGCCGCATCGACGTCATCACCTATCGGGAGCTGCGCGAGCTCTCCTACATGGGCGCGACGGTGCTCCACGAGGACGCGATCTTCCCCGTCCGCTTTGCCGGGATCCCGATCAACATCCGCAACACGAACGACCCGGATTCTCCCGGCACGATGATCGTCGCCTCGACGGACGTGACGGACCGGCAGATGACGATCACCGGCATCGCCGGGAAGCGCGGCTTCTCCGTCATCAATATCGAAAAGGACATGATGAACTCGGAACTCGGCTTCGGACGCCGCGTGCTCGAGGTCATCGAAAAGCTGGGCATCTCCTTTGAGCATCTCCCCTCCGGGATCGATACGATGAGCGTCGTGCTCAACTCGCACGATATCGAGCCGTACCGGCAGAAGCTCATCGACGGGATCTGCCGTGCCGTGGAACCGGACACCGTCAGCATCGAGGACGACCTCGCGCTGATCGCCGTCGTCGGGCGCGGCATGGTCAACGCCAAGGGTACCGCCGCGCGCATCCTGAAGGCGTGCGCGGACGCGGACATCAACATCCGCATGATCGACCAGGGCTCAAGCGAATTCAACGTCATCATCGGCGTCGCCGCGGACGATTTCGTCTCCGCGCAGCGCGCGATCTACCGCGAATTCGTCCGGGAGTGAACCGGCGCGCCCTCATCCGAGCGTCTGCCCGGCAGGAAAAGCAAAAAACGCAGACGCCGCGGCGCCTGCGTTCTGCTTTCGGGACAATTCAGACGATATGCGCGGGAAGCTGCTTCCCGCCGAGGATATGGAAATGCAGATGCGGCACGGACTGCGCCGCGTCCGGACCGCAGTTGGACACGACGCGGTAGCCGTTTTCAAGCCCCGCCAGCCGGGCAATCTCGGGGATCTTCTCGAAGATCGCGCGCACAAAGCCGCTGTTCTCCGGCGTGACGGCGTCCAATGAGGAGATATGCTGCTTCGGGATCACGAGCACGTGCACCGGCGCCTCCGGGTTGATGTCGTGGAACGCGAGGAGCGTTTCGTCCTCGTACACCTTTTTGGAAGGAATCTTCCCCGCGGCGATGCCGCAGAATACACAGTCCATATCAAGTTCTCCTTGCCTCAGTGAGATTCCGCGCCGTGCGGCGCGGTCTGTTCATAGAATACCACAACTCATCAAAGAAATCAAGAGGTTTCCCCATGAAAATCTTCGATATCCATACGCACATCTATCCGGACGCCATCGCGCGGCGCGCCGTCGCCAGTCTCGGCGAGTTCTACAACTTCGTACCGCAGGGAGCGGGCACGTACGCGGACATGACCGAGCACGCGCGCGTCGGCTCCGTCGGCGGCTTTCTCCTCTTCTGCGTGGCGACGAACGCGCATCAGGTCCCGAAGGTGAACGACGCCATCGCCGCCGCCGTCCGGCGCGGCCGGGAGGACGGCTTCGTCAGCGTCGGCTTTGCCGGCATGTATCAGGATTATCCGGATTTCGAAGGGGAGATCGACCGCTGTGAAAAGCTCGGGCTCCGCGGCGTCAAGATCCACCCGGACATCCAGCACATCGATATCGACGACCCGAAATTCTTCCCGCTGTACGAGATCCTCGAGGGACGCATGCCCGTGTATTTCCACATGGGCGACGACCGTCCTCAGTATCCGTTCTCTCAGGCGAAGAAGCTGGCGCACGTGCTGGAGCTCTTCCCGCGGCTGGAGGTCGTCGCGGCGCATCTCGGCGGTTATCGGCGGCAGGACGAGGCGATCGAACACCTCGCCGGGAATCCGCGCGTATGGTACGACACGTCGAGTGCTCTCTGGTATCTGGCGCCGGAGGAAGCGAGCCGCATCATCGGTCGGCTAGGGGCTGAGACGGTCATGTTCGGCACGGACTATCCGGTCATGTACCCGGTCGATTCGATGGTCCTCTTCGACCGGCTCACGCTGACGGACAAGCAGAAAGAGGACATCCTCTGGAACAACGCGATGCGCTTTCTTCACCTGAACGAGACGCCGTGAGGCTTCCGACGAAGGATCTCTGGGAGCGGCTCTCCCGCACGGACCGCCCGCTCGTGCTCTACGGCACGGGAGACGGCGCGGACAAGCTGATCTCCGCGCTCGCGCGCATCGGGCGCGCGCCGGACGGCGTCTTCGCCAGCGAGGGATTCGTGCGCCGCCGCACTTTTCGCGGGATGCCCGTTTTGTCCTACGGGGAAGCGCTCGCCCGTTTCGGAGAAGAAATGATCGTCCTCGTCGCCTTCGGCAGCGCTCGCCCGGAAGTCATGGAACGGATCCGGCATATGAGCGAACGCCATACGCTCCGGATGCCGGATCTGCCGCTCCTCGGCGGTCCTCTCTTCGACCGCGCCTATCTGGAAGCACATCGGCAAGAGGCGGACGCCGCACGTGAACTCTTTACGGAGCCGGCCTCGCGCACGCTCTTTGACGAGATGCTCGCCTATCGGATAACCGGCGAGATCGCATACCTGTCCCGGACTGCGGCGCCGGAGGAGATCTTCCGCGCCGCCGCCGGAAGCCGCGCCGTGCGCGCCGCGCTGGACGGCGGCGCGTACTACGGCGATTCTGCCCGCGTGATGTTCGCCGCCTTCCCGGCGCTAACGTCTCTGATCGCCGCGGAACCGGAGGCGCATTCCTTCCGCCGTCTGAGCGAATACGCCGCGCAGTCGGGCGGCGCCGTGCGCCCGATCCTTGCCGCGCTGTGGGATGAGGACGGGACGCTTCCCTTCACCGGCGACTGCGGACGTTCCTCGCGCGTTCTTGGCAAAGCGCAGGAGAAAGAGGTCCCCGCGCGCTCGGTCGATTCCCTGCTCGGCGGCTCGCCCGTCGATCTCATCAAACTGGACGTCGAGGGCGGCGAGGCACGTGCGCTTGCCGGCGCGCGGGAAACGATCGCCCGCTGGACTCCCGCGCTCGCCGTCTCCCTCTATCACAGGACGGAGGACCTCTTTTCCATTCCCCTCTCTCTCTCCGCCGCGTATCCCGGACGGTACTCGTATCTTCTGCGGCGCGCGCCGTGCTATCCCGCGTGGGATCTGATGCTCTGCGCGGTTCCCAATTCATAAAGCAGAAAGAAGGAAAAAGCCATGAAAAACAACGCGATCACGGAAGACAGAACGGTCTGTTTCGGTCTGTACCGCATGAATCCGGACGACGTCGAGTCCGAATTCCCCAAGGGGTATCTCAACGTGCACAACGTCGGTGTGACGCCGGGCACGCTGGACGCCGCGCTCTCGGAGATACGCACGGTAACGCACTTCGGCGGGAAGGTCTGGCTTTGCGTATGGAACGCCGTTTTCGCGCCGGGCAATCCGGTACCCCTGCAGAGAGATTGGCAGGCGAATCTGAGCGCGATCGTCGACCGTTTGGAGAAAGAAGACGTCACAGGCAGTGTCCTCGGTTTCTATTTCGACGAGCCGCTGCTCTGCGGCGTTCCTAAAGAAACGTACCGGAAACTGACGAAGTTCATGCGGGAGACGTGGCCGTCGCTGCGCGTCTTTACCGTCTTCGCCGTCAATGCGGTCGATCCGACGGTGTGGTCCGCGGGAAACGATCAGGTGCTCGATCCGGAAACGCTCCGCTATACGACGGACGCAGGATACGACATGTATCACGACGCGCGCGGCGACGGGATCCTGCCGTACAAGAAGCTCAACGCGTCGCTGAAGGAGCGCTTCGGACGCGACGATTTTCACGTCTGGTACGTCCCGTGCATCATGAACTACTGGGGAAACAAAGACGAGGCGTACGCGCTGGCGCACACGGAAGCGATGTACGGCTTCCTGAAAGAAGAAAAGAATCCGGGCGGGATGCTTTGCTACGCCTGGGACATCTCCAACCACGACGGCGAGATCGGGAATATCGGTTTGAACGAACTGCTCGTCCGGGATAAGGATCCATGGACGGCGCTGTACGACCGCGTACAGAAGATCGGCCGGGAGATCCTCGGCTGCCGCGGGAAGGCGGCGCGCCGGACGGGAACGCTTTGACGGAAAGGCGGACCGCGGTCGTGGACAATCTCCTGAAAAACAAAAAAGTGATCATCGGAGAACCCTTCGAAACGCCTTTCCTGCAAAAAAACGGCGTCTACCAGGACGGGACGACGCCGACCTTCCGCGATACGGACGGCAGTCTGTGGGCGATCAGCGGACATACGCATAAGGGTGAGATCGCCGTGTTTCGCGGCACCACGGTCCGGGATATGAAAAAACTCTATCCGATCAGAACGCTTTTCCGGACGGGCAAAGCGGGAGAAGCGTTCGACGGGATCCCCTATCCGGAAGGCGTTCCCTCCCGCGGCAGCATATGGCCCTTCGGGCTGTATATCTGTCCGGTGACGCATCGGTTCTTCGCCTTTTTCCACAATGAGACCGGGTGGAACGGCGGCGGCACGGGATACGACGGCTTCGGCTGGTGCGATATCCCGAAATACGATTCGGATTTCCGTCACGTGGGGCTGATGCACTCCGACGACGAGGGCAGGACGTGGTCGTTCGACCGCTGGGTCCTGACGGGAGAGGCGGTGTGCTTCAGCGAAGCCTTTGATCCCGCGGACAGCGTCGTGAAGGGGCAGCCGATGAAAGCGCTCCGCCTCGGCGCGGGCGATTTTTCCCTCTTCGCACCCGCGGGAGAATATCTGTATATTTTCTATACGCTGCTGGAGGTGGACGCGGAGACGGGGGTGCTGACCGCCTGCGATACGTATACCGCGCGCGCAAGGAAGCGTGACGACGGCGTCATGGGCGATTTCGTGAAGTATTACGGCGGCGCCTTCTGCGAAGCGGGCAACTGCGGGAAAGAAAGCCCCGTCGCGCGGGATCTGTGGCACGCGCGCGTGCTGTATCTGCGCGAGGAAGGCGCGTATATGATGAGCGGCTCGACGACGAGCTGCCGCCGCGTGCTCAACGTCGACGCGGCACCGACGGTCGAGCGCGGCGTGCAGCTGCTCTTCTCCGGGGATCTGATCCATTGGAGCGAGCCGACGGTCCTCCGCAAGGACGGCAGACCCTTCGGCGATCAATACTGCGCGTTCTACTCGGACGACGAAAAGGACGCGCATTGGGAGAGCGGGAATTCGTTCATTCTGCAGCTGAACGGGAACGGAACGGACGTCAGGGCGTATCCGGTGCGCTTCGAGGCGATCTCCGCACCCGAATGACGACTCCGGCAAGAATCAAAGAGGAACTGAGGAATGGAATACGTACTGCTTGGCATATCCGTGCTCTGCGAGGTGCTCGCGACCGGGATCCTCCGCAATGCCTACTGCAAAAAACACGTGAAGAACAGCGCGGATCTGTATCTTTTCAACGCCGTCTCGAGCGTCGTCACCCTCGCCGGGCTCGCACTCATCTCCGCGCTGAACGGCGCTTTGTGCATGCCGTCGCCGTATACGGTGCTCTTCGGCATCCTGTTCGGACTCGTGACCGCCGGCTGCGCCGTCTTCCATATGATGGCGCTGAAGGCCGGTCCGCTGTCCTACACGAAGGTCATCGTATCCTGCTCGATGGTGATCCCGGCGCTCTCCGGCGCCGTCCTCTACGGAGAATCCGTCTCCGTCTGGCAGTACGTCGGCATGGGACTCGTGATGCTGTCTGTGGTGCTCGCCGTCGATCATGAGAAAAAGGACGCGCACGCATCGGTACGGTGGCTCGTATACTGTCTGCTTGCGTTCGTCCTGTCCGGCAGCATCGGCGTCATGCAGAAGATCCATCAGACCTCCGAACACAAGGGAGAGATCGGCGCGTTTTTGCTCGTCGCGTTCTCCGTGTCCGCCCTCTTCTCGTTTCTTATGATCCCGTATTCGCTCAAGAAGGAGAACTGCCGCTTGTCGCTGCGCGAAAACGGCGCGTCCGCCGCGCCGCTCTGGCTCTATTCTCTCGTCTGCGGCGCGGGGATCGCCTTCTGCAATCACTACAATATGTATCTCTCCGGCGTGATCGAGTCCGTGATCCTCTTCCCCGTGCTGAACGGCGGTTCCATGATCCTCACGGCGGCGGCGGGGCTGATCTTTTACAAGGAACGACTCACGCGCGCACAGACGCTGGGCATGATCCTCGGCGTCATCGCCATACTGCTCTTGTGCGGCATTGTGCCGCTCATTCTCCGGCTCCTGCCCTGACAGCCGGAATACCCACAGACTCGTGAACTCCGGCCTATGAGACAACAATCAACAAAAAGGAGATATCTTATGAAAATGGTCTCGAAAAAGATCCTCGCCGTGCTGCTCGCGGCGGTCATGCTGCCCGGCGCGCTCGCCGCCTGCGGGACGGACGAACCCTCTGCGCCGGGACCGTCGGAAAGCGATGCGGCGGGGACGGAGACTGCGGAGGCAGACGAAGACACGGTGTATTTCGGCTACTACCGCATCGGAAAGGACGCGCTGAACGAGGAGCTGCCGAAGGGATACCTCAACGTCGTGATCGTTGACGCGCATCCGGGGAGAAAAGAAGAAACGGCGGACGTCATCCGCCTCATGCGGGAATACGGCGGGAAGGCATGGCTCGGCGTGTGGGATACGGTCGTCAGTTACGCCTCCTCCGATCTCCTTCAGGAGAGTTGGCGCGAAAACCTCACCGCCGCGATCGATGCACTGGCGGAACAAAACGTGCTGGACGGCGTGCTCGGCTTCTATTTCGACGAGCCGCTGCTCAACGGGATGCCGAAGGAAACGTACAAAAAGCTGACGCAGTATATGCGGGAAAGCTGGCCGCAGCTGCGCGTGCTGACCATCTTTGCGGTGAACGCGATCGCGCCGAACGTCTGGTCCTCCGGAAACGATCAGGTACTCGACCCGGAAACGCTCGCGTATACGACGGACGCGGGCTTCGATATGTATTGGGAAGTGAGCGGAGACGGACTTTCCGCTTACAAAACAGTGATCTCCGCATTGAAAAAACGCTTCGGCCGCGACGATTTCCGCGTCTGGTACGTGCCCTGCATCATGAACTTCGGCGGCAAGTCGGACGGGACGTTCCCGCCGGAACATACGGAAACCATGCTGAACTTCCTGAGAAATGAGGCGAATCCCGGCGGGCTGCTGTGCTACGCCTGGAACATCTCCAACCGCGACGGCGATCTCGGGAACATCGGTCTCGACGAGATGATCGCAAAGGGAGAAGGGCCGTGGACGTCACTGTACGACAGGCTGGTGCAGATCGGTCGGATGATCACAAGCGGTCCTCTGTTCAAGATCGTCGGGCAGCCGGTCGACTATTTCGGCGCAAGCGGCAGTACGGCGACCTTTACGGTCGAAGCCCAAGGCAGCGGTCTGACGTATCAGTGGTATATCAGGACGCCCGGCAGCGCGCGCTTCGAGCCGACCGGCGTAACGGAAGCCACGTACACTACCGAGCTGACAGAAGAAACTCACTTCAGCCGCCTGTACTGCATCGTCACGGATGCGTTCGGAAACACGATCAAGACCGTCGTCGTCGGTATGTATATCAACTGACACGTACAGAGATCGGCCGGGAGATGCTCACGGCGGATCCGTAATCACGGCTGCATTTCATATTCGGATAGGAGGGCGCGCCATGACCGTCACCGTAACGACCCGCTATCTACACGACGACCCATCCGGTCTGTCAGAATCTGTCCTATTCCACCGACGGTTTTCACACGATCCGGCACTGGGAACACAACCCCGTTCTTCCCAATATCGAGCAAGCGAACCGCGACCCGAAGGTCGTCTGGTGCGAGGAGCTCGGCCGTTACGTCATGGCGCTGTATCTGTCCGGCAGCACGTACGGACTCTTTACATCGGATAACCTGACCGACTGGCGCGAGCTGCAGCGGATCGTGATGCCGGAGGAGAACGAGTGTCCGGATCTCTTCCCGCTGACCGCGTCGGACGGCGCGCGGCTGTGGATACTGATCGGCGCGCACGACCGCTATCTCGTCGGACGGTTCAGTGAAGGACGTTTCTCGCCCGTACAGCCGATCCGATCCCTGCACTGCGGGAACAGCGCCTACGCCGGACAGACCTTCTCTGGCATGCCGGACGGGCGTGTCGTGCGCATCGACTGGGATCGCTGGAACGTGCCTCCCGAACGCTTCTGCGGACAGATGAGCATCCCGGCGGAGCTGTCGCTCGTGAAAAGGGATGACGGGTACGCCCTCGCCGCCGCGCCGGTACGGGAGCTCGACACGCTCGTCTCCGCCCGCACGGACGCCGGTCCGCTCCGGCTCGCCGCCGATACCGACGTCTCCTTCCCTCTCGCGGACGGAGCCTGCCGCATCCGGATGCGCGGACCGCGTCCGACTACGGGCACGCTGACGATGACGGTATTCGGCCGCCCGATCGTCTTCGATCTCGCCGCCGGTCGGATCCGCGTCAGCCGCTGCGAGGCGCCGCTCGGCGACGGCGCGGCGTGGGACGCGGCGGTCGTCATCGACCGCAGCAGCGTGGAGATCTACGCCGACGGCGGTACGGTATACCTCACGGCGCTCGACGAGGGAACGGTGATGGACCGCACGCAGCCGATCCTGCGTCTCCGTTCCGACACGGAACGTCTGCTCGATGAATTCGTCATCGATACGTTCCGTTCCGTCTGGGAGGAAGAATAGCAAAACGACCGGCGCGCTCCCGCGGGAGCGCGCCGGTCCGTTTTGTTTCGTTCGTTCAGTCCGTTTCGAGCAGTACCTCGCGGTTCGTGCCGTAGAAGATCTCGTCATGTCCGGCGATCATGCGGCAGAACGCCTCCATCTCCTCCCACGCGTCCATGAAATCGAATTCATAGGCGTGCCCCCATACGTACAAGAGCTGCGGCTCGTCAGACTCCGATTCGAGGAATCGGCGCGCCGTCTCCGCCATTTTCCCGTGCCCTTCCATCACGTGATAGAGCGTCGGATTGAAGGTGTACAGCTCCGTCTGCGGCTTGAAATTCCCGGTCGACACGACGGTCCGGGCGTAGCGGATCCCCGTGTGCTCCCGGATCAGGCGCGCGATGCGGTCGTCTACGGCGCCGCCCGGATAGGCGAAGCCGACGACCTCGTATCCGACGATATCCGACAGCGCGAGACGGTCCTCCTCGACCTGCCGGACGACTTCCTCGTCGTCCAGCGACGGCAGACCCGGATGCGTCAGCGAATGCCCCGCGACCTCGTGCCCGCGATACAGCCGCTCGACCTCGCACGCGCGCGGTTTGACGTGAGCGACCGTCCAATCGTTCCGGATCAGACTGTTCGTGTTTCCCAGCAGTCCGGAATTCAGATTGAACGTTCCCTTGAGGCCGTATCGGTCAAGCATCCGGATCAGCTGTCTGTCCTGCGTCACGCCGTCGTCATAGCTGAAGGTGACGGCCTTTTTCTTTCCGTGAAACATATTCTCCCCCTGATTCTTCAATCTGCGAGAAGCACCTCGCGGCAGGTACCGTAGAAAACGTCGTCGTGACCGGAGAGCAGGCGGCAAAGTGATTCCATATCGTTCCACGCGTTCATGAAATCGAGCTCGTATCCGTGCCCCCACAGGCAGAAAAGACGCGGTGTATCCGACGCGTCCTCAAGGAAACGGCGCGCCAGCGCCTCAAGCGCGTCCCACCCGGCGGCGTGATACGCGGTGGGACGGAACACGTACCGATCCTCCGGCGGCATAAAGTCGCCGCGGGAATCGACGGTCCGTGCGTAGCGGATCCCCGTATGCTCCCGCACCAGCCGCGCGACGCGCGCGTCGCAGCTCGCGCCGCCGCACGGATACGACAGCCCGACGACCTCGTATCCGACGAGTTCCGAGAGCACGCGGCGATCCTCTTCCACCTGCCGCACGATCTCCTCGTCGTCAAGCGACGGAAGAAACGGATGATCTACCGTATGCGCCGCGACCTCGTGACCGCGGTAAATCCGCACGATCTCCGTCGGAGAGGGCTTGTCGCCCCGGACGGAAACGCCGCCCCGGGTCTTGACGCACGCTCGGCCGAGCGAGCCGGAATTCAGATGGAACGTTCCCTTGAGTCCGTATCGGTCAAGGAGCGCCGTCAGACGCCGATCCTGCCACGGCCCGTCGTCATAACTGAAAGTCACGGCTTTTTTCTTTCCGTGAAACATCGTACTTCACCTCCGCCTGCGCCTATTATAACATACGCACGCGGCGGTGTCAAGGTACGCGCGGCGGCATATGATGGAATATGTCAATGACATCCTTGGTGTTTGAAAGGCGGTAAGCCATGAATGAAATAAAGATCTGTCTCCTCGGCGGGGATCGGCGCCAGATCGCGCTGGCGCGTACGCTCGGCGAGAAAGGATACGAATGCGCGCTGTGGGGCGTCTTTCCTCCGGGCGGCACGGGAGAGACCTTCACCGGCGTCCGCTGCGCAGACGCGCAGAGCGCCGTGACGGGGAGCCGCGCCGTGATCCTGCCGCTGCCGGCCACGGCGGACGGCGTCCGCGTCCACTGTCCGCTGCCCGACCACACTCTGCCGGAAGCGCGGCAGGAACTTCGGCTGACGCATCTGATGGAGATGGTGCCGCACGGCGTCCCCCTCCTGGCGGGACGGCCGGGGGACGTTCTGCGGACGATGGCACGCGACGCCGGTCTCCGCCTGATCGATTACTACGAGCGGGAGGAGGTACAGATCCGCAACAGCGTGCCGACGGCGGAAGGCGCACTCGCGCTCGCCATGCGGGAACTGCCGGTCACGGTATTCGGCGCGCCGTGCACCGTCCTCGGCTACGGCCGCGTCGGGCGGCGCCTCTCGGAGATCCTCCGTGCGCTCGGCGCGCAGGTCACGGTAGCGGCACGCTCTCTCAGAGATCTGAGCTGGGCCGCCGTCTCCGGCTGCCGCGTCCGACCTCTTCCGGAGTACCTGCGGCAGCCGGACGCGTGCGCGGTCCTCTTCAACACGATCCCGACGCCCGTAGTGGACGAGGAATGCATGGATCGCCTCCCGCCGGACGCGCTCTGCATCGAGCTCGCCTCGTCTCCCGGCGGCTTCACGCCGCAGGCACTGAAAAACAGCCGGCAAAGGATCCTCCGCGCGCCGTCGCTCCCCGGCGCGGTCGCGCCGGACAGCGCCGGGCGGATCCTCGGTGAGGCGATCGCTCGGATCCTTGAGGAGGAAGGAGTGGGACGCGCATGATCGGATACGCACTCTGCGGCTCCTTCTGCACGCACGCGCGATCGCTCGGCGCCCTGCGCGCTCTGCGCGATTCCGGGGAGGATATCCTGCCGATCCTGAGCGAGCGCGCCGCGTCGACGGGCACTCGCTTCGGTACGGCGGCAGAGCTGAGATCGGCGCTTGCGCGCCTGACGGGGAGAGAGCCGATCTGCACGGTAGAAGAGGCAGAACCGCTCGGTCCCGCCGTGCCGCTCGAGGCGCTGATCGTCGCGCCGTGCACGGGAAATACGCTTGCCAAACTTGCCTGCGGGATCACGGATACCGCCGTGTGCATGGCGGTCAAGGCGCATCTGCGCACGGATCGGCCGCTTTTGATCGCACTCGCCTCAAACGACGCGCTCTCGGCGAATCTCGCCAACCTCGCCCATATGCTGACGAGGAAGAACGTGTTCTTCGTTCCGATGGCGCAGGACGATCCCGCAGGCAAGCCGCATTCGCTCGTCGCGCACTTCGAGCGGATCCCGGACGCGCTGACCGCCATGCGGAACGGACGTCAGATCTATCCGCTGTTTTGCGAAAATTAAGGCGAATTCCCCTGATTCACTCCCGTTTTCCCCGTTCTGTTCTATATAAAACGGCCGATTCCTGTTGCATTATTCTGTATGGCATGATATAATATACGCAGTGTGCGGTACGCCGCATGCCCGGATCGTATTCCGGATCTCACGTACGAGGTTCCGTATGAAAACTGCCGACCGCCGGCTCATCCGTATTCTGGCACTGCTTGCCGGAATGATCGCGGTCCTCATCGTTCTTGACAAATTCCCGTACCCGCTCTCGCTTCCCTCGCTTCCGACCTTCATGCTTCAGAAGCAGGCGGCGCACGACCGCGCCGTGGCGGATGCGCTCCGCGCCGATCCCGATACTCTCCCGCCGCTGCCTCCCGCCTCAATCGGAACGAAGGACGTCTCCGGCGGGACCGACGATATCCCATCGCTTCCACCGGAGAGCGGAGAAGCCTCCGACGATACGCCGACGGGACAGGAGCCCGCCGTTCCGCTGCCGGATGAAAACACGCTGGTACTGACCTTTCTCGGCTCCTGCGCACCCGGCAGTCCGCTCGGTTCCCGCGCCTTCGGATCGCTCAATCTCACGATGGAGGAACAGGGCGCCGCCGCGGTATTCGCCGGTCTCAGGGACTATCTGATCGCCGACGACCGCACCGTCGCCGCGAACGTCGCCGTTCTCTCCGATTCCGCCGCCGCCTTCGCGACCGCACGCTGTATCGCTCCCGCATCCGCCGCCGCGCTCTACGCCGGAAATTCCGTGGAGCTCGTTTCGCTCATCGGTTACTCCGCGGAACCGGAGGCGTACGCCGACACCGCCGCCGCGCTGAGCGCCGCCGGTTCCGATACGTTTACGGAAGGGGAGCGGATCGTGATCGAGGAGAAAGGCTTCCGCGTCTCTCTGATCGGCGCCTATTTGACCCGCATCGGCGGACGTTCCGCCGAGATCGCCGAGATCCGACAAGCGGCGAAGGATTCCGACTTCGTGATCGTATATTACGCCGTCGAACCGGACGACGGTCATCTCTCCCAGGACTGGCTGGACGCGATCCTCCGCGCCTACGCGGATGCGGGCGCGTCTCTCCTCATCGGCGTGGGCGGCACGCTCCGTCCCGCCGGTACATACGATGATACGCTCATCGCCTCTTCGCTCGGCACGCTGCTCGACGGCAGTACGCTGACCGCCGAGAACGTCTCGGCGCTTCTGCGCGTGTCGCTCACGCGCGGCGAAAACGGCGCGGCGGGAATCAGTACCGAATGGATCCCCTGCACGCTGTATGCGGACAACCTTTGGAGCCCGGCTGTCATGCCGGAGGGCGATGCGCGCGACCGCGTCCTCGCCTACCTTGCCGGCGACGTCTACTCACCGCATCTCGCCTCCTGATCCCTCTTCTTACCCGATACATCAGTGCCGCCGTCGGCGGCGGAATGGAGTGCTTCCATGTATACGGATTCTTCTCTTTATCTCGGCCTCGCAGAGGAGCGCGTGCTGCTTCCCCTCTCCGTCGCCAACCGTCACGGTCTGATCGCCGGAGCGAGCGGCACCGGCAAAACGGTCACCATGAAGGTCATGACCGAATCGTTTTCCGACGCGGGCGTGCCCGTATTCCTCTGCGATGTCAAGGGCGACGTCTCCGGGCTCGCCGAGCCGGGCGTCGATTCGGAGGGCATGCAGAAGCGTATCGACCGCTTCGGGATCCGGGAGCAGTTCGCCTACGGCGCGTACCCCGTCACTTTCTGGGACGTCTTCGGTACGCACGGACATCCGGTCCGTGCGACGGTCTCCGACATGGGACCGTCTCTGCTCGCACGTATCCTCTCCCTCACGGAGGTCCAGGAGGGCGTACTCAATATCGCCTTCCGCCTCGCGGATGACCGGGGGCTTCTCCTCATCGACCTAAAGGATCTGCGCGCGGTGCTCAATTTCCTGAACGATAACAAAAAAGAATACATACCGGTCTACGGCAATATCACGACGCAGAGCATCGGCGCGATCCTGCGCGCGATCCTGACGCTGGAAAACGAGGGCGGCGAGAAATTCTTCGGCGAGCCGTCGCTCGATATCCACGACTGGATGCGGACGGCAAGCGACGGTCGCGGCATGATCAACATTCTCGATTGCCGGGAGATGATCGGAAATCCGCATCTGTACGGCACGTTCCTTCTGTGGATGATGGCGGAGCTGTTCGAGACGCTGCCGGAAGTCGGCGACCCGGACAAGCCGCGGCTCGTCTTCTTCTTCGACGAGGCGCACCTCCTTTTCAGCGACGCGCCGCGCGCGCTGATCGCCAAGATCGAGCAGACCGTCAAACTGATCCGCTCGAAGGGCGTCGGCATCTATTTCGTCACGCAGAGTCCCTCCGATATTCCGGATACGGTGCTGGCGCAGCTGAGCAACCGCGTACAGCACGGTCTGCGCGCGTATACGCCGAATGAAATGAAGGCCGTGCGCGCCGCCGCGCAGTCCTTCCGCGTGAATCCCCTCTTCGATACGCAGACGGAGATCATGGGACTCGGTACCGGCGAGGCGATCGTTTCCGTGCTCGACCGCAAGGGCGTTCCCTCCATCGCGCAGCGGACGGCGATCCTCTGCCCGCAGAGCCTGATGGCTCCGTGCGCGGAGGAAACACGGGCTGCCTGCCGCGCCGCGGACGGCATGAGCCGCTACGATACGCCGACCGATCCGGAATCCGCCTACGAACTGCTCCAGAAAGAAGCGGAGAAGAAAGCGGAAGAGGACGCGCTCGCCGCCGAACGCGCGGCGCTGGAAGCGGAACGCGCCGCTTTCGAGAAGCAAAAGCAGAAGGAAGAGGAACAGAAGCAGAAGAAACTCGAAAAGGAAGCGGAGAAAAAGAAAACCGCCGAAGCGAAAAAAGCGCAGAAGCGCCGGGACCGGATCGAGTCGCAGCTCATCTCCACCGGAGGCTCCCTCCTCCGCCGCGGACTGCTCAACATCCTCAAAAGAAAATAAATGAAGATACGAAGGCCGGCAGAGCGAACGCTCTGCCGGCTTTGAGTCGCTCCCCGCTTTACACCCTTGACAAGAAACGGAAGATGTGATATACTTACAGCATCGGGGTGTGGCTCAGTTGGTAGAGCGGGTGCTTTGGGAGCATCAGGCCGTCGGTTCAAATCCGGCCACTCCGACCATAAACGGAGGAATACCGCTCGGTATCCCTCCGTTTATCGTTCTAAGTTATCGATGCAGAACCGCTGCCATGCCTTCGGCATGGCATAGGGCTTTGCGGCGGAATAACAAGCGATTACGGCAGAACGTCGCGCAAAGCCACGGTTCAAAATCCGGCCACTCCGACCATCGCCCCGGAGATTTGACCGTTCTCCGGGGTTTTTTTCACCTAAAAACAGGCGATTTATTCGCATTCGGCGTTTTCACAGGCCGCTTCCTCCGCCATGTGCTCGATGAACTCGGCGTATTCTTCAGCGTCAATTCATCTGGGCTTTGCCCGGATTTCATCGCGACGGCGATCTTACCCAACTCGCGGTTGAGAAACGCAATATCGAATCTATTTTATCAAACCGTCATTTGCGGTATAATATGTTTACACTGGTGATAATGAAGCAATGGAGGTTGTTATGGAACTCAAAATCGGAGAAAAGATTGCAAAATACAGAAAACAAAAGGGCTATACGCAAGAACAGCTTGGGGAATTGGTAGGCGTTTCGGGACAAGCTGTATCGAAATGGGAAAACGGCGGTGTTCCGGACACTTATTTATTGCCGACCATTTCTAAGGTTTTAGGGGTATCAATCGATGCCTTATTCGGAGTAGAAAAGAAGATATCCGATTACTCTCAAGATGAGATTCTTGACGATTTGTTCATGTTTTGTCTTCAAAAAACACACTGCAAGGATAATGGAATAGATTATTTCAAATTTTAATTTGAGGCCGTATGGACGTTACAAAGCGCATATTTCGGAAATGAAATCCGACCGCTTCTGAAAGATGTTATTGAAAAAAACCGCGGTAATCAGCAAATAACATCACAAATCATCAATGATGAAGGAACCACATATTTGTCACTTGTAGAAAACTTTCCGTTCTTCTGCGCTGTCTGTGATACTCCCGAAATATCAAAAAAGCTATTGTCTGAAAAGGACTTTGGTGAGTTCTTCTCAATACTTGCTTCGGAAGATGGAATGAAAGCGATTATTTTTACGCAATCCACAACTGAAACAAGTCAATATACAGCAGATATGATAGCTAAAAAAATCGGAATCGCTCTTGAAAAATTCCTCGAAATGGAACCGTTACTTGTTAAATACGGCCTTTTGAGTGAAGATAGCTTAACATTGGATGATAGAATAATCAAAGTGTATCATAAATGGAGCAATCCCGAAATCCGTCCGCTATTGATGATGGCTTACCAATTCATCAACGCAAGACAATGCTATTACGATTTCACTTGTAACAGAACTAAGCCGTATTTTGAATATTAAGAATAAAAGAATACATCTTAGTGTTACCATTCAAAATATTATAAGCGGCTGCGTGTATGAGCATGACGTCCTGACTGAATATATTGAAACAATACGGTAGATAGAATCCGATCCATTTAGACCAAACGCAAAATCTATTAAGGCCGCACGCTTCCGGAGGAAAATAAGCGAACGGCCTTAAAAGATTGGATTTCCCGCGTTTTTTACCTAAGCCGATCTAAATCGACCGCACATCACATAAACGGAGGGATACCGCCCGGTATCCCTCCGTTTATCGTTCTAAGTTATCGATGCAGAACCGCTGCCATGCCTTCGGCATGGCATAGGGCTTTGCGGTAGGGTGTCAAACGATCTAAACTGCAAAGCGTCGTTTTCTGCGACCATTTCTCTCCTGTTCTCTGCAGCGTCCTATATACAGCAAAGCGGCGGGCCGAAACGCCCGCCGCTTGTGTTCAGGGATTTCGTGACGGCACCGCCGGAAGCACAATACTTCCATTGCCGTTGCCGCTGCCGTTTCCGTTGCCGTTACCGTTGTTCTGTCCGGAGCCTTCTCCCGATCCCGGATCAGCAGGATCGTCGGGGACTTCAGGAGTTTCGGGAACCTCAGGAATATCGGGAACTTCGGGAGTATCGGGAACCTCAGGAATATCGGGAACTTCGGGAGTATCGGGAACCTCGGGAGTGTCGGGGACTTCAGGAGTATCGGGAACCTCGGGAGTATCGGGAACTTCGGGAGTATCGGGAACTTCGGGAGTATCGGGAACTTCGGGAGTTTCGGGATCAATCGGCTCCTTTAACGCCTCCGCCGCCTGCAGCGCATTCCACGCGAGAAGCGCGGCCTGCTGACGCTGGATCGGGACGTCTTCCTTCATCTTCGCATCGCCTTCGAACAGTCCGCGCGCCTGACCGTCCTCCGCCGTGTGCATGAGCCATTCATCTCCGACGTACCGTTCGGGATCGCCAAGTTTGAAGGCACACAGCAGCATTTTGGCAAACTGCGCCCCCGTCATCTTTTCCTCCGGGCGAAACGTGCCGTCCCCCATGCCGTGCAGGATATGTTGCTCCGTGCACCAGATGATCGCGGGCGCGGACAAGCGGTCTTTCGCCACGTCCGAGTAGGGACTGTCGCCCGTCACCAGAGCCTTAGCCGCTTTGGCGCCGAGAAGAAGATACGTGATGATCTTCGCGCCCTGCTCTCTCGTCAGCGTATCGGTCGGGCGGAAATTGCCGTCATCAAAGCCGTTCAGCACGCCCCGTTCGGTCATCTTCTCTACCGCCTCCCGGTATGCGGGTTCGATCCGATCGCCGTCTGTATATGCGGCATATGCGGCTGCCGATGCCGCCGTTCCGAGAAGAACGAACAGCATGGAAAGGAACAAAAAGGAAGCGCCAGCTCTCAAGAATGTACTGCGTCTCATATAAAAAAACACCTTTCCGCGGTCCGCAGTCGGCGGGATCATCCATGGTCTCCGTCGATCACCTATCCGTCTGCTTCATGAAACGGCGCATCCGCCGGTTGGACCGCAAACAACTTGATATTTTATCATAATAGATATAGAGAGACTTTTCAATACAGAGACAGAATTGTTTATAAAAAAGTTACAATCACGGACGCTGCAGCGTATCCGTCACCGGCCTGCTTCGTACTATGCCGAACGCAGGCTGCGGCGTCTCTTGAATTCCGCGCGGTATTCTTAAGTATTCCCCGCGATTTTGAATATATCTTTTCTTGACAATGACGTCCGACAATGGTATAATTATATCGATCCGGGAGGAACCCGGATCGGCGCGAAACGTGCCGTATGGAGCCGCGGGCAATGTGAAGCACGTGTACCGTGAAGGTACGCCGTTCGTGTGGAGAAGGGCGCCATGTACCGTTTCGTACATGATTATTCCCAAAAAACGTAAGGAGGCTTTCAAAATGGCATGTTTCCTGGTTTCGGCAGCGGAAGCGATCGCGGCTTCGGTCGCTGCCAGAGCGCTTGAAAAGAAGGAAAAGGCGCACGAGGACGCGAACGTGCAGTCCGACGGCGGCGCCGTGAAGATCCCTTTCTCCAGAAAACTGAAATGGCTTCGGAATATGCTGTGGGGCGGTTCGTTCCTTCTGGCGTTCGAACACGTATGGCACGGAGAAGTGGTGCCGTGGTTCCCCTTCCTGACGGCTGCGGGTGATCCTGCGGACGCCGCTGAAATGCTTCATGAGATGGCGACCGTCGGCGTCACGATGGCGGTTCTCGTCACCCTCGTCTGGCTCGGCATGGTCGGCGTTTCCGTCCTGATCGAGAAGCGCGCGGACAAGCCTCTTCCCGCCGAGGAATAAACAGGGGGGACGGTATGACGCTCCTGACGACCGTATTCGCCGCGATCATCTGCACGATCATCTGGTACAAAAACGCGCCGAAAGACGAGATGAAGGTCGGTATCCTCTGCTGGATGTTCTGGGGCGCGTCCATCATGTGGCTCGTGGACGCGATCTTTGAGTATGCCGAACTCAAGGAGGAATACTTCTCTCCGGCGCCGGCGGATATGCTCAACGATCTTTTTCTCGGACTTTCCGTCGTGGCGCTGGGGCTCATCATTTGGCTGATCATCCTTTTGATCAAGGATCCCAAAGGAGTCGTAAAAACGGCTCTTCTGAAAAAGAAAGGGTAAAACTAACAGAAGGCGGTTCTGCAAACAGAAGCAGGGCCGCCTTTTCGGGATGGAAAAGAGTATATGAAAACAGAAGCGAAAGCGATCCTGGAAGCGGTGAGCGCGGGGACGATGTCCGTAGACGAAGCGCTGCTGCGCCTGAAAACGGATCCGTTCGAGGACATCGGGTTTGCCAAGGTGGATCTCCACCGCAAGATCCGTCAGGGTCTCCCGGAAGTCGTATACGGAGCCGGGAAAACGGCGGAGCAGATCGTCGGGATCCTTGACGCCATGGTCAGAAACGGTCAGTCGCGCGTCCTGATCACAAGACTGCAAAAAGAGGCGGCGGATACGATCGCCGCCCGGTATCCGATACGGTACGACGCCGTGTCGCGGACCGCGGTCCTCGGCGGACGTCCCGCGCCGGACGGGATCGGACGGATCGTCGTGGCAACGGGAGGTACGAGCGACATCCCGGTGGCAGAGGAAGCCGCCGTGACCGCCGAAGTGTTCGGCAGCGAAGTCGTGCGCCTGTACGACGTGGGCGTGGCCGGTCTGCATCGGCTCCTGTCCCACATGGAGGAGATCATGAGTGCCAGCGTGATCGTCGCCATCGCCGGCATGGAGGGCGCGCTGGCCAGCGTGATCGCGGGACTGGCGGACTGCCCTGTGATCGCCGTGCCGACCAGCGTTGGATACGGCGCCTCTTTCCAGGGACTGTCGGCACTCCTCTCCATGCTGAATTCCTGCGCCGGCGGCGTTTCGGTCGTCAACATCGACAACGGCTTCGGCGCGGGCTATCTCGCCGGTATGATCAACCATATGGAGGCGAAAAAATGAAGATCCTGTATCTGGACTGCTCCATGGGCGCGGCGGGCGACATGCTGACCGCCGCGCTGCTGGAGCTGTTTCCTGATCCGGCCGCCATGCTGGAAAAGCTGAACGGACTGGGGCTCCCCGACGTGCGGTTTTGTATGGAACCCTCCGTCAAATGCGGGATCACCGGTACCCGCGTCTCCGTTCTCGTGCACGGGACGGAGGAAGAGGCTGAGATGCATGAGCATGAGCATGAGCATGACCATGAGCACGACCATGAGCATGAGCACGACCATGACCATGAGCACGACCATGACCATGAGCACGACCATGACCATGAGCATGAGCACGGGGACGGACACGGCGCGCATCCGCATCACGGGCTATCGGACATCGAGCATATCATCGGATCCCATCTGCGTCTGCCGGACAGCGTCAAGGAAGACGTCCGAAGCGTCTTCGCATCGATCGCGGAGGCGGAAAGCCGCGTACACGGCGTTCCCGTCACGGAGATCCACTTTCACGAGGTCGGGACCATGGACGCCGTGGCGGACGTGACCGCGGTATGTTATCTGATGCACGCACTGAGCCCCGACGCAGTGATCGCGTCGCCGATCCACGTAGGCAGCGGACACGTGGAATGCGCGCACGGCATCCTTCCCGTTCCGGCGCCCGCCACGGCGTACCTTCTCACGGGGATCCCCTCCTACGGCGGCGGGATCCGGGGCGAACTCTGCACGCCTACCGGCGCCGCGCTCCTGAAGCATTTCGTGAGCCGCTACGGAGAGATGCCGGTGATGCGGACATCCGTGATCGGCTACGGCATGGGAAAAAAGGATTTCCGGACCGCGAACTGCGTCCGCGCGATGCTTGGAGAGGCGACCGACGAAAGCGATACCGTGACCGAGCTCTCCTTCAACGTGGACGACATGACGGCGGAAGCGATCGGCTACGCGGCGGACAAGCTGCTCGAGGGCGGCGCGCTCGATGTGTACACCGTGCCCGCGGGAATGAAGAAAGGACGCCCCGGAACGCTGATCTGCGTCCTGTGCAGACCGGAAGACGAGGACAAGATCGTCCGGCTGATCTTCCGGCACACGTCGACGATCGGTATCCGGCAGTCCTCCGTCCGGCGGTACGTACTGGATCGTGAGATCGAAACGGTCAACACCCGCTGGGGATCCGTGCGGCGGAAAGTATCGACCGGATACGGCGTGAAGCGGGAGAAATACGAGTACGCCGATCTCGCCCGCATCGCGGACGAAGAGGGGATCGCTCTCTCCGAGGTGCTGCGGACGCTGGAGGACCCGGAATGAACAAAGCCACGCCGGAAAGTCAGCTCGGTACGGAGAGATGCGCCGTCACGGATACCGAAGAGATGTTCTGGCTCCGTCAAAGCGACGATTATCAGAGCAAGCTCCGCCTGGCGGACGCGCTCATATCCCAGTACCGCTACCGGGACGCGGTCGATGCCTTCCGGGACGCGGAGAAGATCCGCGCGGACGATCCGGCGCTGTACCGGCGTCTCGGCGGGGCGCTGCTCACGATCAGGCGCTTTTCGGAAGCGTTCGACGCCTATCAAAGGTACCTGAATCTGGGCGGGGAGGCGCAGCAGATCGCCTATCCTTTGGGCATCCGGCATTATCTTCTCGGTGAATACGCCCGCGCGGCGGAAAGCTTTACCGGTTGTCTTCCCTGCGATGATGAAATGCTGATCGCCGTTCTGTATTGGCACTGCCTCTCCTGCCTGCGTATATCCGCTGAGTCCGACCTGCTCGGTCTGTACCGTCCCGGCATGGACGTGGGACGTCACGGTGCGTATGCGCTCGTCGTTTCCGTTTTTGCCGAAAGCACTTCCCTCTCCGACGCACTGACCGCCCTTTCGGACGACGAGAACGCGCTGGATTTCTGCATCGAGGCGTACGGGATCAGCCGCTGTCTGGCGGCAGCCGGAAGGACCATAGAAGCGGAGGATCTCCGGCGCCGTCTGCTGATCCGGCGGGAGGTCTGGCCCAGCGTCGCGTACCTTGCGGCGTGGAACGACCTCCACGAAGAACAAAACAGGGAGACACGGCATGAATAACGAAAAATGGGATGCCCTGATCGCCTGCCTGCGGAAGATGGAACGGGCTGCCGTCGCGTTTTCCGCCGGGGTGGATTCCACCTTTCTTCTGAAAGCGGCGCACGTCGCTCTGGGAAAGAACGTGACGGCGATCACGGGGCGCTCCGTCTCCTTCCCCGAACGGGAATGCCGGGAAGCCGCGGCGTTCTGCCGTGAGATCGGCGTAGAGCACGTGATCGTCGAAGTGGATCAGATGGCGATCCCCGGATTCCGGGACAACCCGCCCGACCGCTGCTATCTCTGCAAAAAGGAGCTGTTTTCGGCGTTCCTCACCGCGGCGCGGGAGAGGGGCATCGGTATCGTCGCGGAGGGATCGAACGCCGACGACGTCGGCGACTACCGGCCGGGACTGCGTGCCATCGCGGAATTGGGGATCCAAAGTCCGCTGAAGGACGTCGGGCTGACCAAGGATGAGATCCGCGCGCTCTCTCGGGAGCTCGGACTGCCCACGTGGGACAAGCCCTCCATGGCGTGCCTTGCGACGCGGTTCCCCTACGGCGAGCGCATCACGCCGGAGAAGCTCGCCGCCGTCGATGCGGCGGAGCAGTTTCTGCGGGACGGAGGGTTCCGTCAGGTGCGCGTCCGCGCGCATGGGGATATCGCCCGGATCGAGATCGACCGCGGACAGTTTGGGATGCTGACGGAGCGATCCGCCGAGATCGAGCGCACGCTGCGCGCGCTCGGCTTCTCCTACGTCGCGTTGGATCTCGGCGGCTACCGAACGGGCAGCATGAACGAAACGCTCACGAAACGTTGACAGCGTCCGCGTGCGCGGGTGCGCCGCGGTCATGATAAACTTGCTTTACGGAAAGGAACGGAACAGACCATGAAGACGTATTCTTATCTGGACTCACCGATGAAAGTATGGGGGATCATCGATTTTGAGAAAACGCACAAGCTGCAGCGCGTTCCCGACGAACTGCTCCCATCCCTTGAGGTACTGCCGCCGAAATTCGCCCACCGCTGTCCGGGCGCGCGCATCGGCTTCCGCACCGATGCGAAAGAGATCAAGGTCACGATGACGCTCAGTTCCTTGTGGCCGGACGTCGGCATTTCGATTTACGGCTGTCAGTCGTTTTATCTGTTCGCGGGCAGCAAATCAAACGGTCGATATCTCGGGCTCGGATGTCCCGACACCTACGATCAGATGACCTTTGAGAAAACGTTCAAAAAATCCGCCCGGATGGAGGATATTTTGATCTGGCTGCCGAGGAACGAGACGATAGCCGACGTTCAGATCTCCGTGAACGACGAAGCGGCCGTCGAGCCGCCTACGCCGTACAAGCATGAGAAGCCCGTATTGTTTTACGGCTCGTCCATCACCGAAGGCGGATGCCCCACCGTCTTCTTCAACGGATACAACTGCATACTTTCCCGCTGGCTCGACGTCGATTTCTACAATCTGGGCTTCTCCGGCTCCGCGCGCGGCGAGCGCGCCATGGCGGAATTTATCGCCGGCGTGGATATGAGCGTTTTCGTATACGACTACGACCACAATTCCCCGACGGTGGAAACGCTGAGGGAGACGCACGAGCCGTTCTTCAAGGTCATCCGGGAAAAGAGACCGGATCTTCCCGTGATCATGATGTCCCGTCCCTGCATCGAGGCGGACAAGGGCGTCATAGCCCGGCGCGACGTGATCCGTCAGACGTACCTGAACGCGAAAAACGCCGGAGACGAGAACGTATGGTTCATCGACGGAACGACGTTCTACGGAGATACCGACCGGGATCTCTGCTCGATCGACACCTGCCATCCGAACGACCTCGGTTTCTGGAGAATGGCAAAGGTGATCGAACCGATCCTGAAGGAAGCGATCGAGAAGTCGGAACGGGCGGATCGGGGGTAAAGGAGAAAGGCCGCGGCCGTACAGGTCTGCCGCGGACGTTCTGAGTATAGTGAAAAGCGGACGGCAGGATGCTGCCGTCCGCTTTTTTATGAATCGTAAAATTTCCGTCCATCGCCCGTGACGAGACGGTCGGACCTCGGATACTCGAATATCTCGTCCCGTCCGGCGTTCGCCTCGAGATACGCCGCGAATTCGGCGGCGTACCACTTTGCCATCGCAAGATCGTGCATCAGGTAATGACCGCAGTTCTTCGGCGCGGCGCCGGGGACCTCTTCCGCGTCGTCCACCGCCCGGAAGGCTTTCAGGATCAGATCATAAATCTCACGGGAGCAGCGGTTCCCCTTGAGGATGAGATAGAACCCCGTCATGCATCCCATCGGTCCCCAGTAGATGATCTCGTCCTTCCAATCCGGATCGTTTCTCAGCGTCGTGGCTATGAGATGCTCGAGAGAGTGCATCGCCGCCGCGTCGATCACCGGCTCCTTGTTCGGCCTCTTCAGCCGTATATCGTACGTCGTGACCGTATCGCCGCCGACCTTGTCCTCCCGGCTGACGAAGATGCCGGGAACGATCATCGTATGATCCACTGAAAAGCTTTGTATCAGTTCCATGCCCGTACTTCCTTTACAAATGTTTGTTTCTCAATAGTTTATCACAATAGTATATCACAAAGCGGATGCAGATGCGATTCATTTCTCCGCCGCCCTGCGGGCAAGCCAGTCCTGCCGCGTCAGGACGCTTACGTGTCCGGTGCGCTTTTCGTGCATCTGCGGCATGTCGACGTCCTGCGTCGTCCACTGCGGCACGAAACCGCACTTCTCCTGCACGCGGCGGGAGCGCTCGTTCCCCTCGTAATAACCGCACCAGACGCGCTCCATGCCGAGTTCCTCAAAAGCATGCCGCAAAAGCTCCATCGCCGCCTCCGGCATGATGCCCAGTCCCCAGAACGGACGGGCGAGCCAGTAGCCGAGCTCACATTCTCCCTCCGCGCGGGCAAGATCGGACACGTCGCTGAAATGGAGGGAAAGGGAACCGATCGGCACCCCGTCGCACCGGAGACAGACCGCGTAGCTCTCCGGCCTGCACAGAATCTGCCGCAGGACTTCCCTGCTCTCATCCGTGCTTTTATGCGGCGGCCATCCGGCGGGAGGTCCGACGGCCGGATCGCTCGCCCAGCGGTACAGCGTCTTGTCGTCGTTCTCCGCCCACGGGCGCAGGACCAGTCTTTGTGTTTGGAGCATATGCGTTTCCTTTCTTTTTCCGCCGCTCGCCGCGCAGCTATTGACAAAGGCGGAGCGGTCGGCTATAATACAGAGCAGACGAATGAAACAACGCGTTTCCCGCCTCGGACACCGTTTCGCGCCGCGGGAAAAAGGAGGAAGATATGCCGATCCCGGACGTCGAACAGCCCGCGATCCTCCCGATCGACAATACGCTGCGCCTGCGCCGATACGACGGTGTATGCGATTTCGCGCTGCCGTGGTACCGGGATCCCGACACGCTATGGGCGGTAAACGGGAACCGTACGCCGTACACGCCCGACATGCTGCGGGGGATGTACCGATGGCAGGACGAGCACAGCGAGCTTTATTTTATCGAAATACGCGAAGGGGATGCGTTCCGCTCCGTCGGCGACGCGGCGTTCTCGCGCGAGGACATGGCGATCGTGATCGGCGAATCGGCGCTGCGCGGGCGCGGGATCGGGCGGCGCGTCGTGCAGGCGCTGATCCGGCGCGCGGTGGTACTCGGCTTCGCGGCGCTCCGTGTCGGGGAGATCTACTCCCGGAACACGGCGTCGCAGCGGCTGTTCACGGGGCTCGGCTTCACCGCGGGCGGCGACACGGCACGGGGGCGCAGCTATATCCTGCCGCTGCGGACGGACGTACAGAATAAGGACGGGGACTGACGAGTGCGGTCAGTCCCCGCCGTTTTCTGTCCGCTTATTTCGCCGAGGTATCGGGGAGCGGGGGCGCGTCGAACTCGTCCTTCGCCTCCTGTGCCTCCATCCCTTCGAAATGCGCGGCGACCGCGCGGATAAACGGAAGGAGCGTCTCGTAATAGCTGACGACGTTCCCTTCTCCCCCGCGATCCGGGAGCATTTCGCCGTACACGGAAAGATACTCCCGTGCATACCGCATCGCGTCGGCGAGGCAGGCGCGGATCTTCCCCCGCACTTCGGCTGACGCGGGCCGCTCCGGCGTGCTGTAATCGTACATCGTGCGGATCGGCGCCATCGACAGCATGCACCGCAGATGGAGAACGCTCGCATGGCAGCGGTTCTCGTACAGGCGCAGAAGCGCTCTCGCGTCCCGGTTCACGGCGGACGGGATCAGCGCATGGAACCGTTCTTTCGCTTCCTCATAAAAGCGGATCGCTTCCTCAAGCGGCTCCGCCTTATACTTTTTCGCCTGCGTGACGTTTCCGCGGCGGATCCAGCAGCCGACGTAGCAGAAGCCGACGTTGGGAAGATGATCCCGGCAGTACGTGTCGCACCGCGCCAGGAGCCGGCACGCTGCAGCGAAGCCGACGCCGTCCGCGATCCCCTTCCGCTCTGCATAGCGGAGGTAATACGCCTCGGCAGCAAGCGGCGTCTCGGACGTCCGCGCAAAATAGGAGAGCGTCAGCGCGTTCTCCGCCGTCCGCCAGTGATTGAGGCAGGCGCCGTATACGCTGTCCGCCTCCGGTATGGCGGTGAGCATCTCGTTTCCGTCCGTGGACATCTGCTGGATATACATATTCCCGTCGAATTCCGCCCAGGAATAGATCATCGTGCTCTGCCAGTCTTCGGAGGTGAAACCGATCTTATCGAGACTTTCGGCGACGTTGACGGCGCCGTGCGCCGGCAGCAGACTGCGGGTCATCCCCGCGGGCAGCTTCCGGCGGAGGATCGGCCACAGGGTACGCAGCGTATTCGGGCAGTTTACGTACAGCCCGATGCGGAGCGCCGGGCGAGAGGGCGCGGCGGGCAGCCACCGCTCGCGCAGTGATACGGCGCGCAGCATCCTTGCAAGGTGGACGGCGGAGCCGCTGAGCTGATCGGGCAGCCACTCCCTCGGCAGTCCGGGCACCGATCCGTCCTCATCCGCGATATCGTCGCCGAACAGTTCTTTCAGGCGCGCCGCGGCATTGTCCGTATCCCAGCCCGGCGCCTGACGGCCGCCGCATTCCTCGGTGAGGAGCTCCAGCGTGTCGATCTGCGGATAGGCCGCGCACACCGCGCGCAGCATGGCGACGATCGCGTCGTCCTCGTCAAAGGGGATCTCCACCGAGAAGGTCACGAGAAGCCCGGCCTCCTTGGCGGTATCCATCACTTCACTCAGCCAGTACTGCGCGTACTCCTCAAGCGCCGCCTCGTCGCCGAGCAGCGGTTCGGCCTCGGGGATACAGAAGATCTTCCGGTTGCGAATCAGCGAAGCGATCTCCTTCTCCCGCGGGACCGGATGTACCTGCCCGTAGAAGAAGTGTCCTGCCGCCTTCCCCGGCTTGCCGGGCTCCGTGGAATGCCACTGCCCGCCGTAGCTGTGAAAGGTGATCGCGTTCATCCCCATGCGGGCAATCGAACGGATATACTCCTTCGCGTCGTCAAGGCTGTACGAGGAGATATCCATCGGAAAATTGATGTGCTGGCGGATCCCGCGATGCCGGAATTTCGGACTCACGTCCCGGCGCGTGCCGAAAAACGCCGCCGTATCCCACGCGCCGGGCAGTGAATACCCGGTCGCCTCAAAGAGCACGCCCGCCTCGGACAGCGCGGCGTACAGCCCGCACTGAACGGCGGACGGGCTGCCGCCCGCGACAGAGAGCGTATCCCCGTCGCCGCACAGTGAATACCGATGCGGCGCAAGCGCCCCATCGACGGTCAGCCGGACCGTTTTGTCGGCGTTCCCGTCCGTCTCCGTCACGTCCGCGGCGGTGTATTCGAGCAGGAATTTCCTGCATTCACGCGCCGCGTAGGTGAGCGCGGCGTCATTTATGAGGATCCGTATCGTCATCCGTCTTATTCCGCGCTGCGCGGCATGAGCGCCTCGTCGATGGCGCGCGCCGCCGTCTTCCCGGCGCCCATGGCAAGAATGACGGTCGCGGCGCCGGTCACCGCGTCGCCGCCGGCGTATACGCCGGGACGCGAGGTCGCACCGGTCTCCTCCTCGACGACGATCCCGCCGTGGCGATTCACCTCAAGACCCGCCGTCGTCGATTTGATGAGCGGATTCGGCGAAGTACCGATCGCCATGATGACGCAGTCGACGTCCATCGTCTCCTCCGAGCCGGAGATCTCCACGGGACGGCGGCGACCGCGTTCGTCCGGCTCGCCGAGTTCCATATGAACGTATTCCATCCCGATGACGGAGCCGTTCTTCGGATCGCGGCGGTCGTCCGGATTCATATAGCCGAGAATGCGCGTCGGGTTGTTGAGCAGGCGGAACTCGATCCCTTCCTCCATGGCGTGCTCGACCTCCTCCTTCCGCGCCGGAAGCTCCTCCATGGAACGCCGGTACACGATGGAGACCTTTTCCGCGCCGAGACGGAGCGCCGTGCGCGCCGCGTCCATGGCGACGTTCCCGCCGCCGACGACGGCGACACGCTTCGCGTGCAGAATCGGCGTGTCCGCGCCGTCGCGGTACGCTTTCATGAGGTTGGAACGCGTCAAAAACTCATTGGCGGAATAGACGCCGTTCAGCGCCTCGCCGGGGATCCCCATGAAGCGGGGCAGCCCGGCGCCGGATCCGATGAAGACCGCCTCGTAGCCGTCCTCGATCAGCTCGTCGACCGTCATCGTCTTGCCGATCACGACGTTCGTCTCGATGCGGACGCCGAGCGCGCGCAGAGTGTCGATCTCCCGGCGGACGATCGCCTTCGGGAGACGGAATTCGGGGATCCCGTACACGAGCACGCCGCCGGCAAGGTGGAGCGCCTCAAAAACGGTGACGCTGTAGCCCTTCTTCGCAAGATCGCCCGCGCAGGTCAGACCGGACGGACCGGAGCCGACGACGGCGACGCGGTGCCCGTTCGGCGCGGGCGGCGTCGGAGGCGTCGTCTCGTGCTCGTTATGCCAGTCGGCGACGAACCGCTCGAGCCGGCCGATGCCGACCGCCTCCCCTTTGATGCCGCGCACGCACTTCGCCTCGCACTGCGTCTCCTGCGGGCAGACGCGGCCGCATACGGCGGGCAGGCTGGAGGACTGCGCGATCACCTGATAGGCGCCTTCGAAGTCTCCCTCGCGCACCTTCGCGATGAAGGCGGGGATATGGACGTTGACGGGACAGCCGGACACGCACGGCATGTTTTTGCAGTTCAGGCAGCGCGTCGCCTCGTCGAGCGCCGCTTCTTCGGAGTATCCGAGCGCGACCTCGTCGAAATTGCGGGCGCGCACCGCCGGCTCCTGCGTCGGCATCGGATTCTTTTTCGGATTCATATTGGCAGGCATCTTACAGCGCCTCCTTTTTCAGCAGATTGCATGCGGCGTCATACGCGTGACGCTCGAATTCGCGGTACATGCCGCCGCGGAGCATCGCCTCGTCGAAATCGACGGCGAACCCGTCGAAATCCGGACCGTCTACGCAGGCGAACTTCGTCTCGCCGCCGACGGTGAGGCGGCAGCCGCCGCACATGCCCGTCCCGTCGATCATGATCGGGTTCATGGAGACCGTCGTCTTGACGCCGAACGGCTTCGTCGTCGCCACGACGAATTTCATCATGATCAGCGGGCCGATCGTGATGACCTCGTCGAACGTCTCGCCGCGCTCGAGCGCCTCCTTGAGCGGCACGGTCACGACGCCCTGCCGTCCGTAGGAGCCGTCGTCCGTCATGACGGTCAGAGAATCGGAAGCGGCGCGGAACTCATCTTCGAGGATGAGCAGATCCTTGTTTCGGAAGCCGATGATCGAGGTGACGCGGCAGCCGAGCTCGTGGAATTTCCGGGCTACGGGCAAAGCGATGGCGCATCCGACGCCGCCGCCGACGATGCACACGCTCCGCCGCCCCTCCGTTTCGGTCGGACGTCCGAGCGGGCCGACGAAATCCGCGATCGCGCCGCCCTCCTCCTTCTCATGGAGTTTGAGCGTCGTCGCGCCGACGATCTGGTAGATGATATCGACGGTCCCGGCGGCGCGGTCATACCCCGCGATCGTCAGCGGGATCCGCTCCCCGTCCTCGTCGACGCGGAGGATGATGAACTGCCCCGGCTCCGCCTTGCGCGCGACGAGCGGCGCTTCGACGGTCATAAAATCGACGGTCGGATTGAGGGGGCGCTTTTTCAGGATACGGTACATGGCGTTCTTCCTTTCAAGGACGTACCGGCGTGTCGCCGGACAGAATGGCAAAAACAGAAATCGCTTTTGTGATTTACTACAGTATAGCACAGATCGCCGTGCAATGCAATACGAAAACGCATCGAAGGGGGATAAAGAGCGAAAAAGATCTCCCCCCGTACCTCCCGCCGCGGCCGGGACGTCGGTCGGACGCCGCCTGAAAAATATTTTTCGGTTTTTTTCATCAACGCGGCAGATTTTGAAAAAAAAGTTGTCTATATAAGCGGAGGACACCGATGATACCGTCCACAGATCAAAAAAACAAGGAGAAACGTTCCATGAAAACAAAACCGATGATCGCCTCGTCGCTGCTCGCGGCACTTGTGCTTCTCTTTCTCGTCTCCTGCGGCAGGGGCACGGAAACCGATACCGACCGGGCGACGGACGAGCCCGTCGTCACCGATACCGTCGCCGTTACCGAAAGCGACGGCACTGCCGGAAACGGCGGCTATTCCCTCAGCGACGACGAGGATGAGTACGATACGGGCAAGTACTACCAGTTTACTGTGGAAGAAGCATATGACGAGGCGACCGATCAGCACGGATACGCCATCACGGGGCTCGTGTCCTACGAGCTTCTGAATATCATGGTCCCTGAAGGGATAAAAATGATTCCCGAGGGGGCGGAGGACGAAGTACTCTTCCCC
>JAEEYP010000039.1 GCA_016288155.1 Clostridiales bacterium
CAAACTCTCTGAATGATTCTATATCATGCGCCATAGACGCATCATATCTTCCTTCAGAGCTGTTTCGGCTCTTACTTTTTAGAGTTACTGTTTCAAAAGAATTCTTGGAGTCTTTTGTTGTCTTGTTGTTCAGTTTTCAAGGAGCACCGCTGCCCTGCGACAGCCTGTATATTATATCACTACCCCCCTCTCCCTGTCAATACCTTTTTTGATTTTTTTTTGAGATTTTTTCGGGAAGGAAATCCGCCGCCGAAGGGTCGCCGAAACCTCTTGACAACGCCCTGTGCCGCGCTGTATAATACTGTCAAAGGGACGGCGTCCGCCGTCCGCGATCCCGCGCATATATAACAAAAAGGAGACTTTTGCAGCATGGAGTACAGGGAGTTTCTGCGCGCCGCCTCTTGCGTGACCCCGTCGCCGCGTCAGGCGGCATGGCTTGAGATGGGATTCTATCTCTTCGTGCATTTTACCGTCAACACGTATACGAATCTGGAATGGGGACTGGGCGACGAGCCGGAATCCATCTTCAATCCGACCGAGCTGGACTGTGACGAATGGGTGCGCGCCGCGAAGTCGGCCGGTGCGAAGGGGCTGATCCTCACGGCGAAGCATCACGACGGCTTCTGCCTGTGGCCGAGCAAGTACACGGAGCACTGCGTGAAGAATTCCCCCTGGAAGGACGGGCACGGCGACGTCGTCCGCGAGGCGGCCGAGGCATGCCGCCGCGGCGGGATCAAGTTCGGCGTGTATCTCTCCCCGTGGGATCGCAACGCGCCGACTTACGGCAGCGACGCGTACAACGATTATTACTGCAATCAGCTCACGGAGCTGCTCACCGGTTACGGCGAGCTGTTCGAGGTGTGGTTCGACGGCGCCTGCGGCGAGGGACCGAACGGCAAGCGCCAGACGTATGATTTCCCGCGGTACATTTCCCTGATCCGGAAGTACCAGCCGAACGCCGTGATCTTCAACGACGCAGGACCGGACGTCCGCTGGTGCGGCAACGAGGCGGGCACGTCCCGCTATGCCGAGTGGGCGGTCGTGCCGCACGAGCTCTGCCACCGCGCCGAGATCCAGACCGGACCCGGACCGGATGCCGGAGCCGGGACGCTGGAGGGGATCTACAACTCCGACAAGGACATCGGCGCCCTGTCGCAGATCCGGTATTCCGAGGGGCTCGTCTTCGCTCCCTCCGAATTCGACATGTCCATCCGCCGCGGCTGGTTCTATCATCCCGATCAGGAGCCGCACGATCTGGAGCGGCTGATGCGCTCGTATCTGAACGCCGCGGGCGGCGGCGGATGCCTCAATCTGAACGTTCCTCCGATGCCGAACGGCCGCTTCGATCCGAAGGATATCGCCCGCCTCGCCGAGTTCGGGGAGGCGCTGCGCGCGGCGTTCGGCACGCCGCTCGAGACGGAGATCGAGGAAGAACCGTACAGCGAAACGCAGACGAAGATCACGCTCCGTCTGCCCGAGAAGCGCCGCGTTTCCTACGTCGAGCTCGAGGAGGATCTCTCCGTCGGCCAGCGCGTCGAGACCTTCACGCTGCGCGGCGACGGCGCGTATCACGAGGGCACGACGGTCGGCTTCCGGCGCATCTGTCCGTTCTCCTGCGAGACGGAGACGGTCACCGTCCGCGTGACGAGCGCCCGCGCCAAGCCGGTCTTCCGCGCGATCCGTCTTTACTGACGGCGGAGCGGCGGAGCGAGCTTACATAAAATAGGAACGAAAGGAGAGGCGGCTATGGCGCAGCTGATCTGTGAGGATCTCGTTCTCGGATACGGCGGACGGGAGATCGTCCGGGGGCTCAGCTTTTGCGTCGAGGCGGGGGAATATCTCTGCATCCTCGGCGAGAACGGATCCGGAAAAACGACGCTGATGAAGACGATCCTCGGTCTGCAGCCGCCGCTCGGCGGCCGGATCCGAACGGGAGACGGCCTCTCTCACGGCGAGATCGGCTATCTTCCGCAGCAGAGCGACGCGCAGCGCGATTTCCCCGCTTCCGTACGGGAGATCGTTCTTTCCGGATGCCGTCCGGGCGGGATGCGTCCGTTTTACGGGGCGGAGGACCGTCGGCGCGCGCGGGAGAACATGGAACGGATGGGGATCGGCGCGCTGGCGGACGCCTGCTACCGGGAGCTTTCCGGCGGTCAGCAGCAGCGGGTGCTGCTCGCCCGCGCGCTGTGCGCGACGCGGAAGATGCTGCTCCTCGACGAGCCGACCGCGGGGCTCGATCCGAAGGTGACGGCGGACATGTACCGCCTGATCGAATCGCTCAACCGGGACGACGGCGTGACGATCCTCATGATCTCACACGACGTGGACGCCGCGCTCCGGTACGCGGATCACATCCTGCATATGGACAAGACCGTGTTTTTCGGTACGAAGGAAGAGTACCTGCGCACGGTACGGGAAAACTGACGCACCCCCGCGATATGACCGGGGGCGTCGGGATATGAAATAACGGGGACGCCCTCCGCACGGAGAGCGTTCCTTTTCGCGCCGGGCGCCGCCGGACCGGGCTCCGTTCTAAACGGCGATCCGGGCGGCGGGATACGGCAAACTCAAGGATAAAACTGAAAAAGAAGACCGTTCCCGACGCGGCGGGAGCCGCGCGGGGACGTTCGAAAAAACGGAAAAAGGAAAAGGAGAGCAAGATCATGCGCAGACTGTTTATCGGGGAGAAGGAGGTATCGTCCGTCAGCATCCGTCCCGGCATAAGCGAGCCGGAGAAGTACGCGGCGGCGGAACTGGAGAAGTATCTGACGAAGATCGGGATCCCCGTGTCGGAGGACGGGGCGGAGATCCGGATCGGGCTGGACAAAAGCATCGGCCGGGACGGATACGCGATCGAACCGTGCGGCGGTTCCCTCAGCATAAACGGCGGGAACGGACGCGGCGTGATCTACGGCGTATATGCTTTCCTTGAGAGATACGCCGGGGTGCGGTACTTCACGCCGACGCTGGAAACGCTCGGCGAGGGGGATATCCGCGTAAGCGAGGGGGTCCGCTTCACGCCGGTCTTCGAGATGCGCAAGAGCGACTGGGTGTGCGGCAGAGACGTCGCGTGGTGCCTCAAGCAGGGGATCAACGATTATGCGAAGATCCCCCGGGAGAAGGGCGGCTATATCAAATACGGCGGACCGGCGTGCCACACGTTCGGGTATTTCCTCGGGATCCCGCAGGGCGAGCAGCCCTGCCTCTCCGATCCCGAGGTCCTGAAAAAGATCATCGCCGGCGTGCGGAAGCTGCTGGAGGAGGACCCCGAGATCAGCATCGTCTCCGTGACGCAGAACGACTGCGGCAACTACTGTACCTGCGAAAAATGCGCGGCGGTGGACGCGGAGGAGGGCGGTCCGTCCGGCTCCGTGATGCGTTTCGTCAACGCCGTCGCCGCGGATATCGCCAAGGATTACCCGGACGTCGTCATCCAGACCTTCGCGTACTGGTACTCGGAGAAGCCGCCGCGGATCACGAAGCCGCTGCCCAACGTCAGCGTGCAGCTCTGCCGCTCCGGCTGCTTCAGCCATCGGCTGAACGATCCGGCCTGCCCGATCAACCGGGAGTTCGCGCGCGAGCTTCTGGACTGGAACCGTCTCTGCGATCGGCTGTACATCTGGGATTACGTGACCGATTTCAAGCATTACGTCTGCCCGTACCCGAATTTCACGCAGCTGCACGCGAACATGCGCTTTTTCGCCGATCACGGCGTGCGGGGGATCTACCCGGAGGGGAATTATCAGCAGGGACAGTCCGGAGAGTTCGGGGAGCTGCGGTGCTATCTGCTCGCCAAGCTGATGATGGATCCTCTCATGAGCACGCCGGAGTACTACCGGCACATGGACGAATTCCTCGCCGCGTATTACGGGGCGGGCTGGCGGAATATCCGGGCGTACATCGACTGGTGCTGCGTGGAGGTGGAAAGCGGCCACTCCGGGCGCGCCGACGATCCGTTCGACTATATCCCGCGGGATCGCTGGGAGGCGATGGAGGACACGATCACCGGCTGGTGGGACAAGGCGGAGGAAGCGGCGGGAGAGCGGCTGGAGGCCGTGCGGCGCTCCCGGATCCAGTGGCGGTGGCTGCAGCAGTGGCTGCATCCGGATCCCGAAGAAGCGAAAAAACTGACCGAAGACATAAGAGCGGCGCGCGTCCAGTGGTGCGAATGGCGGATTCTGCGCGACGATCCGGACTACAGTCTCGACCCGTATGAATGGGGTATAGACAAGAACAAATACGCCGGCAAGCCGTACTACGAATAAAAGACGCTCCGGGAGAACGGCCGGGGATCCGGAAAGCCATACAAACAGGAGGAAAACAAAATGAAAAAGACCATGTGCATCCTTTTCGCATGTTTTTTGCTCGCTGCACCGCTGTCGCTGACTTCCTGCTCCGGCGGTCCTTCCGTTCCATCCAAAGACACCGATACGGCCGCCGTGCCGACGGTCGATACGACAGGGGCGGCGCCTGAGGAAACGGAGCCCGCCGAGACGGCGGATCCGGCCGCCGTGCCGGACCTGCCGGCGGATCTCGACTTCGGCGGCGAGGCGTTCACGCTGCTGTGCGGCAGTCTATCCGCGAGCAGGATCGCTCCCGATCCGGAACAGACGGGCGAGCTCATGAACGACGCGTGGTACGACACGTGCGTCAATACGATGGAGAAGCTGAACGTCTCCCTGCATCAGGAAACGCAGGTGTACAGTTCGGCTGCCGCCTTCATCAGACAGATGATCAACGCGGGGGACGATACGCTGGACGCCGTCGATATGCTCGACCGTGAATCGCTTTCCTGCGCGCGGACCGGCTGCTTTTTAACGCTGCAGACCGTGCCGCATCTCGACCTTTCGAAAAAATACTGGGGCGAGGGACTCTCCGAGAGACTGTCGATCGGCGGCGTCAACTACTTCGCCAGCGGCTCCTTCGATCTGACGATGTACATGAACCTTTCCGGCGTCGTGTTCAACAACGCCGTGGCGGAGGACAACCACGTGACGATCCCCTACGACGAGGTGGACGCCGGAACGTGGACGATGGACAAGCTGGCACAGTATCAGGGGATCGGCACGGCGGACATGGACGGCGACGGCGTGAACGACCACTGGACCTACGGCTCCGACGTGCGATCCCTGCAGATGACGATCCTCGTGGCGGCCGGCTACCGTATGGTCGACAAGGACGCGGACGGCACGCTGTTTCTGAACGTATATGAAAACACGAATACCTTCGTGGATATCATGTACTGGATCCAGGACACCTTCTATGAAGGCGACATGCGGGACGACGTCAGCGATATCACGGTCGGGCATTTCGTGGCGGATAAGGAAATGATCCATATCATGCGGTTCATGTTCTTCGACGTGCTCCGCGAGATGGAGTCGGATTTCAGCATCCTGCCGATGCCGAAGTGGGACGAGTCGCAGCAGGAATACCATTCCCGCTCCTTTGACACAGGCTTTATATCCGTGCCGATCACGGCGAAGGACACGGCGCTCTCCGGCGCGGTCCTCGAGATGCTCAGCTATTGCGGATACCGGTATCTCGTTCCCGCCTATATCGAGAACCAGCTCGGCGCGCGGCTCGCCCGCGACCCGCATACGAGCCGGAACATCATGCTCATCTACGATACGCGCATGATCGACCTCGGAGAAGCGTTCCTTTTCGATAAATTCAGCGACATGAGGATGTACGAGATGATCCAGCGCTCGAATATCGCCTCCTTTCTCGCTTCTTCGAAGATCCCGACGGAAAACGCGCTCGCCAAGATCGTTGCCGACCTCGCGTCGCTTGGGTGAGCCCTTTTTCGGACGGGAGGCCGTGCGGCCTGCCGCCCGTATGCGTTCTCCGATCCGGGATCGATCGGAAAAATCGCCGTACCCCCTTGACCGGCGGGCGGCGGTATGATACCATAAAGATACCGCCCGCGCGGCGGAAAAAGGAGGAACACGGATGGAACACCCCTATTTCATTACGTACTACTGCGGCTTCCCCAAAACGAATGACGACGAGCGGAGATACCGCGAGGCGATCGACTGCGGATTCAATCTGCTGCAGATCGAGCACGGCTCAACGGAAGAAAAGCAAGAGGCACTGCGCTTCTGCGAGAAGATGGGCGTCCGGGCGTGCATCCACGACCAGCGCATCACCGATCTCGTGTACAGCGAATGGGAGAAGCGGCTCGACGATCCCGAGGCGCTGGAAAAGACGGTCCGGGAGGTCTGCGAGGACTTCAGGGATTATCCGGCGCTGCTGAATTACTTCATCATCGACGAACCGTCGACGGATAAATATCCGCTGCTCGGCGCGATCGTCGCTCTGTTCCGGAAATATGATCCGGCGCACTACTGCTACATCAATCTGAACCCGGGTCAGAAGCGCCAGGAGGAGTACATGGACGTCGTAAAGCCGGCCATGCTCAGCTTCGACCGGTATCATCTCATGCGGAAGGAAACGTCGGAGAAGAACGGTCCCATCACCGATCCGGAGACGGCGAAGGCGCACGCCGCGGCGCAGACGAAGTATGACAATCCGGGCTGGTATAATAATCTGGAGGAGGTCCGTCAGCTGGCCCTCCGGTACGACGTCCCGTATATGATCATCATTCTTCTGACGGAACACGGACAGTACCGGTATCTCACGCGGGAGGAGATCTCCTACGAGGCGTGCCAGGCGCTCGCTTACGGCAGCGCGGTGCTCTCTTACTTCCGGTACTGGAACGGGTCGATCCCTCCGAACGACACCTTCTGGCGGGATCAGAATTCCTGTATCCAGGGAGAAGGCGACGATCTCGTGCGCTGTCAGCATTACTATGACGTGCAGGCGGTGAACGCGGCGATCCGCCCGATCGGAGAGCGCATCGCGCAGACGAAATCCGAGGCGGTCTTCCACGTCGGCGAGGAGCAGGACAGCGTCCGTCCCTTCGCCGGGTACGGCGCGGTCCGCGCGATCCGCGGCGGCAGATATACCGTCGGCTTCTTTGAGGACGGCACGTTCCTTGTCGCGAACAAGGATTACCTCGCTCCGAGCGAGTGCGAGGTGGAGGCGGACGGCGCGCTCGAGCGCTTCGACGCGGCGGCGGGCGGCTTCGTCCCGGCGGAGAAGAAGATCCTCCTCCCGGCGGGCGGATGCGCGTATCTGCGTCTCGCATGACGCGACGCGCGGCGTAAAAAGGAGGAACACGGATGGAGCACCCCTATTTCATTACGTACTACTGCGGCTTCCCCAAGACGGATGACGACGAGCGGAGATACCGCGAGGCGATCGACTGCGGATTCAATCTGCTGCAGATCGAGCACGGTTCGACGGAAGAAAAGCAAGAGGCGCTGCGCTTCTGCGAGAAGATGGGCGTCCGCGCGAGCGTCCACGATCCGCGCATCGGCGCTCTCGTCTACAACGACTGGGAGAAGCGGCTGGACGATCCCGAGGCGCTGGAGAAGGCGGTCCGGGAGATCTGCGAGGACTACCGGGACTACCCGGCGCTGTACAGCTACAATATCATCGACGAGCCGTGCACGGAGAAATTCCCCCTGCTCGGGAAGGTCGTGGAGCTGTTCAAAAAACACGACCCGGCGCATATCTGCTATATCAATATGCTCCCCGCCGGCTGCCATAACTACGCCGTGTTCTGCGATTACGTGCGTAAGTTCGAGGAGATCACCGGCGCGGAGAAGATCAGCTACGATCAGTACCTGTTCTGCACGGACAACCGCCCGGCGGAGAATCTCACCATAACCGATCACGAGACCGCCCTCAAGTATATCGAGAAGATCCACCGCACGGACCGCGGATGCCTGTTCAACGGGCTGGAGGCGATCCGGACGGTGGGGTTGGAGCGGGACGTCCCGTATATGCAGATCGTGCTCCTGACGGAGCACGGACCGTACCGCTACCTCACGCGGGGCGAGATCCGCTACGAGGCGAGCCAGACGCTCGCCTACGGCTGCACGACGATCTCCTACTTCCGGTACTGGAACGAGCCGCCCCATCCGGGCGAGACCCGCTGGCGGGATCAGAATTCCTGCATCCAGGGGAACGCGGACGATCTCGTGATCTGCGACCATTACTACGACGTCCAGGCGGTGAACGCCGAGATCCTCCCGATCGGAGAGCGCATCGCGCAGACGAGATCCGAAGCGGTCTTCCACGTCGGCGAGGAGTGGGACAGCGTCCGTCGCTTCGCCGGGTACGGCGCGGTCCGCGCGATCCGCGGCGGCAGATATACCGTCGGCTTCTTTGAGGACGACACGTTCCTTGTCGCGAACAAGGATTACCTCGCTCCGAGCGAGTGCGAGCTGGAAGCGGACGGCGCGCTCGAGCGCTTCGACGCGGCGGCGGGCGGCTTCGTCCCGGCGGAGAAGAAGATCCTCCTCCCGGCGGGCGGATGCGCGTATCTGCGTCTCGCATGACCAAGAGATCCGTATCCCCGCAATATACAAATACTATATGAAACGAGGGAGATCATCATGGCAAAGCACATCCTGTTCGACGGGACGTCCGTTGAGGAATTTTTGAGCAAGGACGGCTCGCCCGCCGCGTGGAAGATCCTGGAGGACGGCAGCTTCACACCGGACAATCACGGCGACATCTACTCCAAATTCACCTTCAAGGACGCGCACATCCACGTCGAGTGGATGGAGCCGGAGTCGCCCGGAGCCGAAGGGCAGTGGAAGGGCAACAGCGGCGTCTATATCCACGGCTGCTACGAGGTGCAGGTGCTCGATTCCTACGGGATCGAGGAGATGCATCCCTATGACTGCGGCGGGATCTATACGCTGTACGCGCCGCTCGTCAACGCCTGCCGCCCGCCGCTCGAATGGCAGTATTACGACATCTACTTCCGCGCGCCGCGGTACGACGACGCCGGGAAGGTGACGGAGGACGCCCGCGCCACGATCATCCAGAACGGGCAGGTCATCCACAACAATATCGTTCTGTATAAATCCACGCCGGGCGGTCTGGGCGGCGTCGTGCCACAGGGACCGCTGATGCTTCAGGATCACTGGTGCCCGGTGCGCTTCCGCAACGTCTGGGTCGAGACGCTCTGATCCGCGCCCGACGCGGGGAAAGGAACAGAATATGAAACACGTCTTTACCATCCGCAAGCCGGCCGCGTGTACGCCGGCGGTCAATCTCCCGGACGGCGCCGTCACGGGCAACGGCGACCTCGCCGTCACCTGGGCGGGCACGACGGACCGCATCCGTCTGTACGTCGGCAAATGCGATTTCTGGAACGCGGACCCGCGGCACGTCGATCCGAACGGCGGCGTCGCGCCGCTCGGGCTGATCGAGATCCTTCTGCCGCAGTTCGCCTATTCTCCCTATCACGTGGAGCAGGATATGGATCGCGCGCGGCTGACCGGGTATTTCAGCGAAGGCGCGTTCGACGCGACGCTGACCGTCGTCGTCTGCGCGACGGAGAACACGGTCCTCATCGAACTCGACCACACCTTCCCCGGGATCTCCGCCTCTGCGGGATTGCTCACGCTCCCGGAAAACGACGCCGGCGTCGAGGAGTGCACTTTCGGGGGACTGCAGTACACGGTGCGCAGCTTCGACAACGAGCACACGTATTTCCCGACCTACGGCATGTGCGCGCTGCGCGAGGTGGAGCGCGTCCGCCGGAACGGACGGCAGCGGATCCGCTGGGCCGTGTGCGTCGGGACGAACCACGACAGCGCGGCGTGGCGGAATATCACGCCGGAGCGGGCGATGGCGTTCGACGGCGGGGCGTTCGACGAACGGCTCGCCGCCCACGGATGCTGGTGGTCGGATTTCTGGGCGAAGAGCGGCGTGTCGCTCTCCGACGAGGAGCTGGAGCTGCACTGGTACGCCGGACTGTACGCCGTCGCCTGCTGCGCGCGCAACCGCCGCTTCCCGCCCGGACTGTGGGGCAACTACGTGACGAAGGACGGCATGGAGTGGTTCGGAGATTATCATCTGAACTACAACGTCGAGGGACCGTTCTACGCGCTCGCCTCCTCGAACCACACGGAACTGACGGACTGCTATCTCGCACCGCTGTACGACTTCATGCCGCACGCGCGGCAGTACGCGCGGGACTTTCTCGGATGCCGGGGACTCTATTTCCCCGTCAACCTCGGCCCGCTCGGTTTTGAGTCGGACGGCCGCAGGGACACAAAAGAGCACGGGCGTCTCTTCCTCGGACAGAAGACGAACGGGACGTACGCCGCGGTGATCCCGATGATGCGCTGGTACGCGACGCGGGACACGGAGTACGCGAAGGAAGCCTATCCCTTCGTGCGCGCCTGCGCCGAATTCTGGGAGGACTATCTCTCTTTCAAGGACGGGAAGTATCACACGGATTTCGACACGCTCAACGAAGTCGCGTGGTGGTCCGGGCCGGACTACATGCCAGAGGAGCTTTTCAACGATGCGGACTGCATCCTCTCGCTCGGACTCGTGCGGATGCTCATGAAGCTCGTCGTCGACATGGCGCGCGCCCTCGGCGTGGACGGGGAATGCATCCCGAAGTGGGAGCACATCGCCGGGCGCTTCGGCCCCGCCGAGACGGTCCCCGATCCGGCGGACGGCAAGCCCGTACTCAGCGCGACCTCCAACCGTCCCGGCCTGCGGGCGCTGTGCCTGAGGTACATGTACCCCGCCGAGCAGATCGGATTCTATTCGACGCCGGAGTTGTACGAGGCGGCGCGGAATTCGCTTGAGAAGCTCTCCTCGTGGGACGACGACAACCTCTTCTGCGAGTTCTATCCGACCGCCGCGCGGCTCGGATACGATCCCAAGCGGCTCATCGCGCACATGCACGACGTCATCCGCGTCCGCGGACTGCCGAACGGCATGATCCGCTACGGCGGCGGCGGGATCGAGAACTGCGCCAGCGTTCCAGGCACCGTCAACGAGATGCTGCTGCAGAGCTACGAGCACGTCCTCCGCCTCTTCCCGAACTGGGACCGCGACCAGGACGCGTCCTTCACGCGCCTGCGGGCGTACGGCGCGTTCGTCGTGAGCGGGGAGATCCGCGGCGGCGAGATCCGCGCGGAGATCGTCAGTGAGAAGGGAAGCCTCCTCCGCCTCGAGAAGCCGGGCGAGGGTTATGCCGCCGCGTACCGCGGCGAGGTGCGCCCGCTCACGGAGACGATCACGGAATTCGAGACGGCGCCCGGCGAGACGCTGAGCGTGTACAGGGCGTGAGCCGTTTCGTACGTAAAGGAAAGGAACGTATATGAAAGACTTCAGAAAATGCAAGGTCGGCATGTTCATCCACCACATCCTGCCTGCGGCGCGGTATGCCGACGGGACGAAGGTACAGACCATCGACGAGATGGCGGACGCCTTCGATACCGAGGGCTTCGCGGATTCGCTTGCCCGGATGGGCGTGGAGTACATCATCTACACCGCGTGGCACTTCGCCGTACAGCCGCTCTATCCGAGCGCCGTCTCTGAGAAGTGGCGTCCGGGCAACTGCCCGAAGCGGGATCTGCTCGGCGACATCATCGACAGCGTCCGCGCGCGGGGCATCCACGTGATCTTCTACACCCATCCGCGCGACGGGCACGACTTCAGCGAGGAAGACAAGGAAAAGACCGGCTGGGGCCGCGGCGGGCATCCGACGGACGACCAGCAGCCGAACTATGAGAACTTCCGCTACGACCGCTGGAACGAGTACGTGAAGGAGCTGTACACGGAGCTGGCGGACCGGTACGCCTCGCGGCTGACGGGGTACTACACGGACAGCAACGGTCCGAAGGATCCGGCGGATTACCTGTATCCGCCGAAAGATCATCAGGTCGTCAACTATCTGACGATCCGGAACATCATGAAGTCCCGCAACCCCGATCTGTGGACCTTCCAGAATTTCTACGGTCACGTCTACACGCAGGATTGGGGCAACTCGGAGACGTACACCGGGTACATCGGCTCCGTTTTCCATTACCGCGACGGAGAGAAGTGGCACTGCGCCCGAAGCGTCGCCACGACGCTGGCCCCGTTCACCTCCGGATGGATGTGCTCCGAATCCCGCACCGGGAACAGCGTGCTCCACGCGGATCCGACGGCGCTCGTGCGGTACGCGCTCTTCAACGGTTCCGCCTCCGCGTGCGGAAACGTGCTCTTCGCGTCCGGCACCTTCGCCGAGGGGAACGTGTGGTCGGTCGGCGTCGAGGAGGCGATCGCCGGGGTGACGCGGGAACTCTCCCGCTTCGGCGAGTCCTTCATGGACGCGCTCCCGAGCCGCAGTTATCCGACCTTCCCCGGCTCGACGCTCGAAGACAACTCCTTCCGCTTCTGGATGACGGATGAGGACGGGAAGTACGAGTATCTGCACTGCCTCCGACTCCCGGAGGACGGCGTGCTCGCGTGGGGCGCGCCGGAGGACGGGATCGTTCTCGAAGATCCCGAACCGCTGACGGGCGAGGCGACGGTCACCGCCTTTGAGAAGACGGCGGACGGGTACCGCATGACCGTTTCAGGCAAACCGGACAAGACGGACACCGTCTTCCGCTTCCGCCGGACGGGCGAGGC
>JAEEYP010000040.1 GCA_016288155.1 Clostridiales bacterium
AGAAATACGTCTTGTGCTCTCTTTGTGTTCCTGGAGGCGATAGTGAGCAGCGCCGTGATCAGGCGGGCGTCGCCGTAGTCGTTTCCCTTGAACGGAAGCGCTCTCACCTCGGGGAGAAGCGCCGCGGTCTCGTTCCAGATGGTTTCGGCGTCCGCCCTGAAATAACTTTGCGCCTTCTCTGAGAGTTCCTCCTCCAGTTCTTCCGACAGGATCACGATGCACGTTTCGTATTTCGATCCGTTTTTCCGGAGCAGTCCGGCGTCGGTCAGGATCTCCGCCTCCTCCTCCAGATACGGCATCGCGACGCCGAGCTCGAGCGACAGTTCTTTGTCGGTCATCGGACGCTCATGCGCCGCGAGGAGGATCGCGCCGGGGAGCTTTCTTTTGCAGATCTCCCCGTATTCTTTCAATTCTCCCCAGAAATCGAGCCAGAACAGCCCGGGATTGTACGACTTTTCGCCGAGTTTTCTTTCCATTCCGATCCCTTCTTTCAGTATTTTTCTCGTTTTGTGAAGATAGTATTTCACCATCTCCACGCTCAGATTTTCCTCGGAGGCGATCTGTGAACAGCTTTTTCCCTGCATGTAGTAGGCCACCGTTACCCTGCGGTGCGTCCGGGGAAGCAGAGACAGCTCGCGGCGGAGCGCAAAGATGAATCCGGATTCACCGCTCTCCGCGGAGGAGAGCCCGTCGGCACGCCCTATGCGCTCGGAGATATCCGACAGGTCCGCCGGTATGATCTCCGCGTTTTTTGCGGTTATGAAATGCGTATAGGTGGTCGTCGCGACTCTCCAGAAATATCCCCAGAACGCTTTTTCATCCCGGATCTTGTGGGCGTTTGACAAAGCATTCACAACGATCTCGGAGGTCAGGTCGTCCGCGTCGTCCTTGTTCTGCATCCGGTTGAACGCAAACCCGTAGATCGCGCGGAGATTGTCCGAGATGAGCCTGGCGGCGTCTTTTGTGTCCATTTTTTCGCCTCCTTTCCGCTTTTTTTGGAAGCTTCCACCTAAATAGAGAGCGAAAGAGGGGATCGGTTAACGAAAAATCGGGTCGTAATGAAAAAATATTTTTGCCGGTATCGGGACGGGAGCCCGATACCGGCGGTCTTTGTCTGTGATGCGGCGGGATACGTTCAATATCTCCCCACGCGCTTGACCGTCTCCATGATCGCTTTCATGTTCTCAAGCGAGACCGAATTCGGGATGGAGTGGTCGGAGGAGAAGATGTAGCCGCCGTTTTCCTTCAGGACGGGGACGGTCTCCTCGATCGCCTGCACGATGGCGTCCCGGTCGTCCCAGAGGACCGCGTTGATGCCGCCGTGCAAAACGAGCCTATCGCCGTATTTCTTCTTCAGCGTGAGCGGCTCCATGCCCGCCTTGACCTCGAGCGGATTGAGCGCGTCGACGCCGATGTCGACGAGGTCGTCGATCCGCGACATGACGTTGCCGCAGGAGTGCAGATGCGCGAACGCGCCGCGCTCGTGCGCCCAGTCCACCGCGCGCTTGTGCGTCGGCTTCAGAAGCTCGCGGTACATCTCGTTCGAGAAGAACGTCGTGCCCTTGTAGCCCATGTCGTCCGGCCACTGGATGCTGTCGAAATGATAGCCGGCGTCCCAGATGCGCCCGAACAGGGCGATGCAGGAATCGAGGTAGGTGTCGAACATATCGCGCACCCAGTCCGGATCCTCGTACATGGCGACGAGGACCGTCTCCGTGCCGGACATCCACGAATGCGTCACGTCGAAGCCGAACCAGAAATTCGCCTGTACCCAGAGCCCCTCCGCGCGCCAGCGGTCATAGTTGTTTTTCAGGTGCTCCCACGGGATGCGGTCGTCTTCGAGCGTCATGCGCGCCTTGGCGTCCGCCCACGCCTCGGGCGTCGTGACCTTGTAGTCGATGAATTCCGGCGTGGAATCGAGCTCCTTGAAGTTCTTCAGCGTCACGCCCCACGGCGTCGTCTCGATGCGGTACCGGTCCGTCTCCTCCAGCACCCGGACTTCGTAGCGCGGCGTGATGTCGACGTTGATGTGCGCCACCTTGTCGGCGCCGAAGTAGTCCCGCCAGTCGACGTCCGGCATACCTTCCCGGCGCCAGCGGCGCAGCGTCCCCTCCCACGGGAAGTCGATGATCGGGATGCGGTCCGCTTCGCGGTGCTCAAAAGCGCGCCTGAACCGTTCGTGCGTCGTCATGATGCGGCTTCCTCCCGCGCTCACTCGTCGAGCCAGATCGGGTTCGTCCACGCGAATTTCCCGTCTCGGTCGATGACGGTCGCGCGGACGTAGCGATACGCGCCCGCCCATCCGGTCATGGAGAATTCCGCGTGCGTCAGCGGTCCGTCGCTGCCCGTGACGAGCTTGGTGGGGTGCATGTCGCTCTGCAGGCGGATCACGGACGCGTCGGAGCAGTCGACGTACACTTTGTCGCCGTCCACGTAGAAATCATAGATCTCCGGTCCGCAGGAGGAATAGAATTTGCCCTCCTTCAGTGCGTCCAGGATGGCGGGGATCGTATTTTCGGCGTTGACGCGCACCCAGCCGTTGCAGTGGTCGGTCATGCGGTGACCGTCGTCGACCGCGACGCCGTAGATACGGATGCCCTGTCCGAGCAGTTCGTCCCAATAGGAGGCGTCCGTGTCCATGTGGCAGTGGATCGCGCAGCCGCTGTTCCAGATCTCCATGGCGAAGTTGCCGCGGAGCTTCTCGAAATACCGGGCGGGCGTGCTGCTCCATTCCGGGTGGCAGTAGACGGTCAGGTTGCCTTTCTCGTGGATCTCGTCCAGATAGGGCTGGTAGTCCTCCTGACACTTGATCTTGGCGGAGTTCGGGCGTTCGTCCTGCTCGAAACCGTTGCCGTCCTCTTTTGCGGGACCGATGCAGACGGTGTGGAAGCAGCGGAAGCCGTGACCGTGTTCGAACGTGCCGTCGAATTCCATGCCGGGGATGATCGTGATCGGGACGTCCGGCGCGAAGTTCTCGTAGTTGTAGATCCGATGGTCGGTCAGCGCCAGGAAATCGTACCCGTGCGCCGCGTGGAGACGGATGACCTCATCCGGCTCTCCGGCGCCGTCGGAGCGTTTGGTATGGCAGTGGAGCCCGCCCTTGAGCAGTCTTGCGCTGCCGCCGAATGCCTGTTGCCTTTTCATGGGGGATCCCTCGTTTCTCAAAGATTTTGACGCAAGCTTGTACCGTCTTTATTATACCTCCGTCCGTTCCCAAACGCAATAGGTTTCGGGGAGGTACTTCTCAAAATCCTCCGGGATACTTGACAAGCCCGCGTTTATATGGTACACTTCCATTGGAAGTTACCCATTGAAATAAGGGAGGGGATCGATTTGACTTTACGGGAACGGATCCTGCGCGGCGACTATCTGATCGGCACGCACATCACCACGGGGGATTTCATTACGGCGGACATCTTTGCCCGCTGCGGGTTCGACTTTATCTGGATCGACACGGAGCATTCCTGCATGGATTACCGCACGCTTCTCTCGTGCGTCAGCGTGATCCGCGCGCGCGGCGTACCGGTGATCGTCCGGGTACAGAACGACACGTTTTCGCACACGAAGCGGGTCCTGGAAATGGGCGTCGACGGCATCGTCTTCCCGAACGTCGATACGGAGGAGCAGGCGCGGCGCGCCGTGGCGTCCTGCCTGTATCCGCCGACGGGGATCCGCGGATTCGGACCGCTCGGCTCGTCGGACTACGGTCTGCGCGATTCCGGCGAGTATATCCGGAACTGCGGGAACGAGCTGGCGATCCTTCTGCAGGTCGAATCCGCGGCGGCGGTCGACAATCTCGAGAAGATCTGTCAGGTGGAGCACGCCGACGGCTTCGTCCTCGGTCCCTGCGATCTCTCCGGTTCGCTCGGATGCCTCGGCGATATCTACAGCGAGAAGGAGCTCGCGACGGTGCGCCGCATGCTCGCGGTGCTCAAAAAATACGGGAAGTATCCGGGGATCTCCTTCGGGATGACGAAGGAGGACGAGCAGCGGTTCTGGATCGATCTCGGCTTCCGCTTCGTTTCCTCCGGCGCGGATTACGATTATCTGCGCGAGTCCGCGCTTCGCAACGCCGGACAGCTGCGGAGCATCGTCGCAGGCCGCGGGTAAGAAGGGAAGCATGCGGCCGTGAAGTGCAGGATACTGTCGAAAGCCTTCGTGTATGAACAGGACAGGTGGTTCCCGACCTGTCACGCCTCCACGGTATGCCGTCTTCGGGAGGGCGGGTATCTGTGCGCCAGCTTTGCCGGCAGGTTCGGCGGCGGTATACCGGAGAGCGATATGGAGTCGTATATCTACCTCGCAAGGTCGGCGGACGGCGTGACCTTTTCCGATCCGCACCTCATCCGCACGGAACATAAAGCGCACTGGAATCCGGTGCTCGACGCGGTACGGGACGGGTACGTGCTCTATTTCAAGTCGTGCTTTCCTCAAAACGCGATGCACAACTGGAAGACGTACGTGTGTCGCTCGGCGGACGGGGAGAGGTGGGACGAGCCCGCGGAGCTCGTGCCCGGCGATATCTCGGGCGGCAGGGGACCGACCAAGAACCCGGTGCTGCACTGGAACGGGATGCTCATCGCGGGTCGTTCGCTCGAAGGATCTTCATGGACGGTGGAGAACGACGTCAGTTTTGACAACGGGAAAACGTGGCATACCGTGCAGCCGCTCGACTATAAGTATGACGAGGTCATGGCACAGTCGTACCGCCTCCACAGCCTGAACGGGCTCATCCAGCCGACGCTGTGGGCGGACGGGGACGGCGTGCATATGTTCATGCGTTCCACGTGGGGCGCGGTCTACCGCTCCGACAGTACGGACGGTCTGAACTGGTGCCCGGCGTACAGAACGGATATCCCGAACAACAACAGCGGCGTCTGCGCCGCGTACAGAGACGGACTTCTCGCGCTCTGCTTCAATCCCGTCGTATCGACGACGCCCACGCAGTCGATGAGATCGCCGCTCGTGATGGATTTCTCATCGGACGGAGGGAAAACCTTCGGCGACAGGATCGTTCTTGAGGACGAGCCTGCCGATTTCTCCTATCCGACCGTCATCGCCGACGACGAAGGCTTCACCGTCTCTTATACGTGGAAAAGAAAGAATATCGCGCTCGTGCGGATCGCGGTCGGGTAATGCGGAAAGGAAAATACAGTCATGGGATACAGGATACTATCGAAGACTCTCGTGTATGAGCAGAACAGGTGGTTCCCCTCCTGCCATGCCTCCACGGTGTGCCGCCTGAGAGAAGGAGGCTATCTCTGCGCCTGCTTCGGCGGCACGATGGAAAGCAGCGAAGATACGGCGATCTGGCTCGCCCGCTCGGAGGACGGCGTCTCCTTTGCCGCGCCGCAGAAGATCCGGGCGCTCGATACGCCGCACTGGAACCCGGTGCTCGACGTGACGGATACCGGATACGCCCTGTATTTCAAAACGGGCGTTTCCATCGATTACTGGAAGACGTACGTTTCTTACTCTGACGACGGGATCGCGTGGAGCGAGCCGGATGAACTCGTGCCGGACGATTATTCGGGCGGCAGGGGACCGACCAAGAACCCGATGCTCCGTTGGCACGGGATGCTCATCGCGGGACGGTCGGTAGAATCGCGGACCGCGCTGACGGTCGAGAACGACGTGAGCTTCGACGGTGGCAAGACCTGGCACGCCGCGCAGCCGCTCGATTATATCTATGACGAGATCATGGCAGAGTCGTACCGGACGAAGAAGCAGAACGGTCTCATCCAGCCGACGCTGTGGGCGGACGAGGCGGGCGTGCATATGTTCATGCGCTCCAACTGGGGCGCGGTGTACCGTTCGGACAGCACCGACGGGCTGAGGTGGTCGCCCGCGTACCGGACCGACATTCCGAATAACAGCAGCGGCATCTGCGCCGCGTACAAGGACGGGATCCTCGCGCTCTGCTACAATCCCGTCAGCTCGCTCGAATGCTCGAACTCTCTTCGGACGCCGCTCGTGATGGATCTCTCGCGGGACGGAGGGAAGACCTTCTTTGACCGGGTCGTTCTCGACGACGGTCCGGGCGAGTTCTCGTATCCCACGGTCGTCCCGGACGGGGACGGCTTCACGGTATCGTATACGTGGAAAAGAAAGACGATCGCTCTGGCGCGCGTCGTGTCCGACTGACGACGCGGGAGGGGGTGCAGGAATGGTGTGGGAGAAACGGGCGATCATGTCGCTGCTCGACGCGTTCGACACGGAGCGGCTGAGAGCCATCTATGAGCCGACGGTCGTCGGCGTGATGCCCGACGAGGCGCTCAGGAGTCTGTGCGTCATGCCGGACGGCGAGATCCGCTCCTACGGCGCGTGGAACAAAAAGTCACACCGGGATCCGGGAACGGCGTGCTATCTTTCTTCGCAGAACGCAGGCCTTGACTGGCGGCTTCGCCGGGCGGTGCCCGGCTCGATGGGCGCCGCGGTCCGGGACCGGGAAAGAAACCGGTATATCACGGTGAAAGCGTTCAAAGGAGAGGGGACGTACTGCCTTTTGTCCGACGCGGGGCCGGACGACACGGAATACCGCAGGATCAGGATCATGGACGAGAGCTGCGAGGTGGTGTTCCAACCGGTCCTCATGACGTGCGGAAGATGGTACTGCACCGCCCACTTTACCGAGGGCAGGGAATACCATCCCGTCTTCATGTATTCGGACGACGGCGGGGAGAGCTGGACGTGCCGGGTGTTCGACGGGACGCCGAAGCATTCGCCCGTCTGGCCCGATCTCGATCAGCGCTGGCAGAACAACGGCGCCGAACCGTACGCCGCCGAACTCCCGGACGGTCGGCTCATGCTCGTCGCCCGTACGTCGCTCGATCATCTGTACGCGTACTATTCTTCGGATCGCGGCGAGAGCTGGACGGCGGGCGAGGAATCGGATTTCTCTTGCACGCTGACGACGCCGTTTTTGCTCCGGCTGGAGGACGGGCGGGTGCTGTTCTTTTGGAACAATTCCCGTCCGCTGTCCGAGAAGCGCCATGATTTCGCGGATCCTCCGCTCACGTCGTGGGGGTTATCAGGGCGCGGAGAGGACGCTTTCACGAACCGGGACGTCAACCACTGCGCGATCACGGAGAACGGGACGGACTGGATCTGCCTGCGCGAGATGTATCTGAACTCGATCCGCGACGCCGCCGATTTCCGCACGAAGGGCGGCATGACGTCCGGGGACAAGAGCGTGCATCAGTTCCAGGCGCTGGAGCTGCCGTACGGGAAGGTGCTCGTCGAATGCGGACAGCATCACGTATCGCGCAGGATCCTTATTTTCGACGTCAACTGGCTGTACGAAAAGACGGACGCCGAGGAGTTCAGAGACGGACTGGAACGTATCAGCACGCATATGTTCGTCAGGAGCGTGTCGGACAGCCACTTCGACGAGATCCCCGGTCACTGCTCATGGAACCGCGCTCCCGGCGCGCTGCTGATGCCGAGCCCCGACCGCGATTATACCGAGGTGCTGATGATCGGGCGCGTTCACGACGAGCGTCTCTTTTGCGAGAAGCAGGGCGCGGTCTGGGCGTTCCCGGCGTCGAAGAAAGGACGCCTCACCGTCCGGATGATGGTGCGCGGCGCCGGGATCCGGATCTGTCTGAGCGGGGTATGGCTGAATCCGAGCGAGGAATATGCGTCCGAGTTCTCCCCGTTCCATTTCGACGTGGACGGCCGCTGTGTGACGAAGGACGTATGGCATGACGTCCGCGTCGAGTTTGACTGTACGAAGGAACGCGCGGAGGTGTACGACGGGGATGAGCGGCTGTTTTCCGTGCGGATGAGCGGGAAAGCGCCGCTCGGGATCATGTACCTCCATATGCAGACGCTCGCCGAGGGTGAGGATTTCGCGGGGACTTGCATTAAGAGGATGGCGTTCGAGCGGACGGTATGAATCGCCGACGGATCGGATACGGTCATGCCGGGCGGAGCGCAGAGAAAAACAGAATACGGAGAACAGGCGGCGCGATCGCGCCGCCTGTTTGGTATCCGGCAGGGAAGGGAACGTCGCTTTATTCACACGGTCTGTATTCGTCCAGCCCGTGTCTGTGATAGGACGTCTTGTACGCAAGGAAGCAGTCCGGATCCTCGGTCAGCTCCTCCGGTGTGTGCGAATCCACGGCGATCCGGTACGCTTTTTTCAGCATTTCCTCGCATTCTTCGACCCGTCCGAGCTTGTACAGGCACGCCGCCGCGCTCACCACCGTATGACAGTGATTGGATTCCGTTCCCGGGATGGGGTAAGCGTCCGGCGCGACCCTGCCGTCCTTCAGGAACAGCTCGATCACGGCGGCGGATTCCTCAAAGGAACGCAGCGCGTTCTCCCAGTCCCCGATCTCGAAATAGCCCTCTCCCTCAAGATCGCAGCAGGCGAACAGCTCCTGATGCAGGCACGGCTTCAGTTCCGTCGCTCCTTCCAGCCGGTCCCGCCCCTTCAGGATGAACATGGCGCTGCGCATCCTGTCGTTGATATGGAGCGGCCAGAGAGTTTCCATGGATCGGATAACGTTCTTCGCGTCCTCATAGCGGCCGCACATATTGTATACGGACGCGAGATTGCACTTCGTGCGCGCAGTGATACCCGGCTCCTCCGTTTCCGAGAGGAGTTTTTCGGCGACGGCGATCGCTTTCCCGGCCAGCTCCGTTCTGCCGTTATTGCGCATATGACATTCATACAGATTCAGAAGCTCCGCTTTCAGCTTCAGCGCGCCGGGATAGGCTTGTATTCCGCGCAGATACGTCGCTTCCGCTTTGTCGAAATCGTTCCAGAAATACCGCCCTGCCTCGCGCAGGGTGTCCTCCACCCGTTCTTTGATCTGCGAGACGTCGAAATCGAACAGTACGTCGAGGCTCACCCCGAAATACCCGGCGAGGACCGGGATCAGCCCGACGTCCGGATACCCGGCGCCCATCTCCCATTTGCTGACCGCCTGAGGGGAAAGGTTCAAGACGGACGCGAGCTGCTCCTGCGTGATCCCCTTCTTCCGGCGGAGCTCGCGGATCTTATTGCCCAGATTGTTCATAGTCGTTCTCCTTTTTTTCCGTTTTCAGCAATGGCGCCTTGCTTGATCTCAATTATACCCGAACCGGGAAGAAAACGCAAGCATCCCTTATTTGAGTTTTTACAACTTTCCGTTGTCCGGGTTGAGCGGAGAGGACATATGAAATTCCGGCAAATGCATGATCGATTTTTATGCTTTTTTGTCGATTTAGCCTGCTCCGATACATTTATCGAATCGTTTGTCGGATCTTTTGAGTTGATAAAATCAAATATGAAAAAGAAAAACTTCCATATACTGAACAGTGTATGGAAGTTCTTTGGTCCGAGTGGAGATAACGGATTTGATCAAACCCCAACAAAATCAAGTGTTTAAGGCACCTGCGCGCATTTTTCCTCCATGGATCGGAAATGAATCGGCGCTGTATCAGAAAATAACGAAACCGACAAAGCCCGCTTCGTATTGAAGTGGACTTTTTCCATTCAGTCGGTTATACTCTTTTTTCTTCATTACTCCAATACCATAGAATATCAGAGTTTGTCGGGTCATTTTACACAATCTTTACCGGTCAAAGCAGAACATTTCTCATATTCTCCGGCATGGAAGCAAACATCATTTTCACCACCGTCTCGGCGGAGGTGATGTTGTCCT
>JAEEYP010000041.1 GCA_016288155.1 Clostridiales bacterium
CGCGATGGCGGGCGACTGCACCTACCAGATCGCGGTCGACGCGCCGTACTTCATGTACGGGACCGCGACGGACGGGATCTACCGCAGCCTGACGACGCTGCCGTGGCTCGATCTCTCCGCGTCGTACTGGGATCAGGCGGCAAACGAGATGTTCACCATCGGCGGGAAGCTCTACTTCACGATGGGCTCGCTCTGCATCGGGAACTACGGTTCCGCCGGCGTCATGTTCTACAACCGCGATCTGGCGGAGGATCTGCACGTCCCCGATCTGTACGAGAAGGTCTGGGACGGGACGTGGACGGTCGATCTGCTGACGGAATATTCGCAGCAGGCGATGATCGACCTCGACGGCAACGGCAAGATGGACTACGACAACGACCAGTGGGGCGTGGCCTTCTGCCATCCGCAGATCTATCCCATCTTCCCGATCGCGCTCGGTTTCCGCTACACGCAGAAGGACGAAGACGGCAGTTACAAACTCGTGCTCGAGACCGAGAAAAACCTCAGCGTCCTTTGGGCGTGCGAGGATCTGGTCGAATACGGGATGCTCGGCCACGACTGGGAGAGCTTCGTGTCGGACAGACCGCTGGGCGAGAGCGTCGACTGCATCTTCAACGAAGGGCGCGTGCTCTTCCGCTTCGACACCGCCAACGCGGACATGACCGCGGCGGAATGCAACTACGGGATCCTGCCGATCCCGAAGTACGATCTCTCGCAGGAGAACTATATGACCTCCTCCGTCTGCTACGTGTCGACCGTCGTCTGCGTGCCGCGGATCCTGTCCGAGGCGGAGGCGGACAAGGCGGGCTTCATGCTCGAAGTCATGGCGTCGCTCTCGGAGGTCACGACCTTCCCGACCTACGTTGAGAAACTGCTCGAGATGAAGAAATCGCCCGACCCGGAATCCACGCGGGTGCTGCAGCTCGTCTTCGGCAACATGACCTACGATTTCATGTATTCGTACTACGTCAATCACTTCCCGCGGATCATAACCAGAATGGTCTTCCAGGCGGGGACGGATCGCTTCGCTTCCACGATAAAGAATTACAAGGACGGTCTCGAACTCGCGCTCGAGGATCTGGAACTCGCGTTCCTGAGCCACGAATCGTGATTCAGAATCTCATACAAAAAACGGCGGCACGTGCCGCCGTTTTTTCGTTCGGCCTTTCAGCCCGGGACGCGCGCGCCTCTCGGCCCGACGTCGGCGATATCGATCGGCACGAAGCCCATTTTGAGAGCGGGCGAATCCGGCATCAGCCGGAAGTCCCGGTGCGCGGCGTCCGCGAAGCGCGGATCGGCGATCACGCTGCCGTGCTCGGCTCCGGCCGCCTGCGCGGCGGCGAGGTCGAGCGCCTCCCCTTCCCCGAAGCGGCAGTACACCGGCGCGCCGCAGACGTTCCAAAGGAGATTGCGCCCCGAGGAGACGAGCCGCTCTTCGATCTGTTCGCGGGAAAGCCGGAAGACGGGACAGCCGTCGGAGAGGAGGATATTGCGCTCGAAGAGGATGCACATGTGCCGCTCCGGGCGGCTGACGCGGAGCAGCGCCTCGCCCGCGAAGGCGAAGACGTTGTTGCGCACGACGTTCATCGAGCCGTAGTGCTGATGGTAGAGATTGTCCGAGCAGTCGTAGCAGACGTTGTTCTCCAGCGTGATGAAGGAGGAGCCCTCGTCCGTATACAGCGCCCAGCCGCCGTAGGTCTTCGAGCGCACGTCGTGGATCACGTTGCCGGACACGACGGTCCCCGGCTGCGCGCCGAGCAGATAGACGCCGCCCATGTCGGAGAGCATGCCGCTGCCGAGATCGTGGATGTGGTTCTTCTCGATCCGGTTGTCGCGCGTGATGCTCGGCGCGTATCCCCAGATCCAGCCGACGGAGATGCCGGTGTAGTACAGATGTCCGATCTCGTTGTGCGCGACCGTGTTCTCATACGCGTGCATGATGAGGATCCCGCACGCCGCGAGATACCGCCGTCCGACGTACAGGATCGTGCAGTCCTCGACGGTGTTGCCGCGCGTGTGCTCGCACTCCGGGGAACCCCACGCGCCGCCCGTGATCTTGACGCCGCCCGCGCCGCCGTCCCGCATCGTCGTGCGCGCGATGCGGATGCCGCGGCAGCCGGCGCCGACGACGAAGCCGTGCACGCCGTAGTTTTCCAGAACACAGCCCTCAACGGAGCAGTTCTCCGCATAGCGGAAGGATACGGAGCCGTCCGCCTGCGAGACGGCCTGCGCGTCGGAGGCGAAGCGGAGCGGCTCGCCCCCGCCCGACGCGTCGGTCCCGACGGAGGCGTACTCACCGCGCGTCACGCCCATGCGCAGTCCGCGGAGGCGGATGTTCCTTGCCGGTGTCTCCGGCGTGCCGCGCACCTCGATAAGCTTGGCGATCCGCGGGACGTACGCGTCGATCGTCTCCGGCGTGATGCTCCCGTCGCGCGGGACGTAGTAGATCCGCCCGTTCTCGGCGTACCACTCGTCCGGGTTCGCGAACGCCTCGGCGACGTTCTCAAGGCAGTATTCGAGCGCGGAGGAGGAGCCCTTCTTCCCGTCGATACTGAAGCGGGAAGGATAGAGGAACGTGACGCGCCGCGCTGCGGGATCGTAGCTCTCGATCGGCGTGTGCTCGTCGATCCAGTAGTGGCAGTAGCTGATCTGGATCCGCTCCAGGTTGCGGAAATCGCGGATATCGCCCTCCCGGGCGATGAACCACTTCGAGGGGGCGAAAAGCTCCCGCGTATGGTTCTCCACGTCGTCCGCGTACAGCCAGCCGTCCGCCGGATACCGCGTGAGTTTCGCGCGCGTGCCGTTGACGTAAAAGTCCGTGAAATCCGCCGCGCCGTCGAGCGGCGCGGAGAGGCAGCGGCAGCCGTTGAAGGTATCCCACGTCCAGCCGGTCACCTTCTCGCCGCCGATCAGCCGGACCTCTTCCGTGCCGTCCGGCTCGACGGTGACGGCGCCGAGATCCGCGCCGAGCGACAGCGTGCGGCCGAGGCGGTAGAGCCCGCCCTTCAGACGGACGGAGATCGGCTGCTTCACGCCGCCGCGGCGCAGCTCGCGCACGCGGTCCAGCGCGGCGTCAAGGGAAGACAGCGGCGTCTCGGGCGCAAGTCCGTTTCCGTTCCCGCCGTCCGGCGAGACGTACAGGGCAGTGATTTCGTTGAACGCGATCATGAGTGCCTCCTCGTTTTTCCCGGCATCGGGGAACGCGCGTCCCGTCCGGCGCCGGAAAGTGGTTTTTCTTGAAGTATAGCATAGTTGCCGGGCGCTGTCAAGCCCGCAAAGACAAACGGACGCCGTCCGTGGGAAAATATCCGGTATAATATTGAAAAAGCGCGGGCGGTATGTTATACTGTACGAGCGTAAAGATTGTGCGGGACGTACGTCAGCCTGCTCGTACGTGAATCGCCTTCGCGGACAGCCGTCCGCGATCCCGCTTGAGCGGGACCGGCGATTCCGAGGTGCAATCAGATATACTGTACGAGCGTAAAGATTGTGCGGAACGTACGTCAGCCTGCTCGTACGTGAATCGCCTTCGCGGACAGCCGTCCGCGATCCCGCTTGAGCGGGACCGGCGATTCCGAGGTGCAATCAGATATACTGTACGAGCGTAAAGATTGTGCGGGATGTAC
>JAEEYP010000042.1 GCA_016288155.1 Clostridiales bacterium
GGATTGACGGCGGTCCCGTGGTTCCAGCAGGCGATCAGCTCGCCGAGCGACTCGGCGATATAGTCCTTCGCCGGGGAGATGAGCGCTTCCGCGACCGGACCGGCGTAGGCGTTCACGAGGAACGAGAACGCGCAGTCTCCGACGAACTTGACCCATTCGAGCTGATTGATGATGACGTCGTACAACTCGGCGTCCTGACGGCTCTTGATGCCCTCGATCGTCCAGTACCGCATGTACTGACGGACGAGATATTTGCTCGTCAGGCGGAGCTGTTCCGTCGACGGCTTCGGATCCTCGGAGAGCTCCTCGATCTTCTGCAGCCACTGGCCTTTCTCGCCCGGGAGGGAGTACTTCTCGATGCGCTCGAGCAGCTTCCGGTATTCCTCATCCCAGCCCTCGAGCGGATCGAACGGTTTGCCGCACAGCCTCAGCGGGACGTCGGCTTCGTATTTCTTTCCCTTATATTCGCACGAGGCGGGGAGGAGCACGATGAAGAACGATCCGTCCTCCGGCTCGCAGAGCGCTGCGTTCGGCTCGAAATTGTACGTGAACCGATCGTTGTACATGCCCCAGGCTTCTTTGTACTCGTATTTCTCGGCGACGGACTGCTCCTTGTCGGCGCGTGTTCCCCGGCCGCCCGCGCCCTTCAGCTTGGCGAAGGCGTATTCCGCCTCCGGCGGATCGACGATCGCCCGGTCCTCGCCCCGGACGGCGAGCGTGAAGGTCATCTCGGTGACCTGCCACGGCTTGTCGAGATCGCCGACGTGGTCCTTCTCGTACGCGCGCACGCCGATATATTCGATGCCGTTTTTATTGGCGCGGTTGCGCGACTGCACCGTGATCCCCTCGGGATGCAGCTCCACGTTGGCGTATCCCGTCAGCGGCTCCTTCTCACCCTCGACCTGCACGCGGAATTCGATCTCCTTCCGCGTCGGCGCAGCGAAGACGTCGTTTTGCGGCAGGGCGGGCGTGTTGTTCTGTACGACGATCCTGTACACGAACTGCCGGTCCGTCTCCTCAAAGGTGACCGGGAAGCCGTTCGTCTGTACGCAGGTGATATCGGAAATCTTCGGTGCGGCGGGCGCGTCCATGATCATGAACGGCGCCGAGTAGGTGAAGCCGTCGCCGTGGATCGCGTCGAATACGGTGGAGGAGGAGAGCGTCGTGAAGCTCCCGCTGCCCGGCGCCGTCTCCTCGACGAAGCAGAGCGACGGCCCGTCCACGAGCCGGAAGACGACGGTGTTCGAGAAGGTCCCGCCGATACCGGTAAAGACGAAGGTGACGCTCGCCGTGTCGTCCGCGCAGTCCTCTGCCGCGCTTACGTTCGCCGCGAAGTACCGTCCGGTGAGGACGGTGCCGTGGACGGTCAGTCCGCTGCCCGTCACGCTGATCTGCGACGTCAGATCTCCCCGGTCGCGCTCCGCGCCGTTCTCGTCCACCTCCGCCATGCGGGCGCGGACGACGACCGGCTTCGCGCCGCGCCGGATCGCGTCGCCGAAGTCCTTCTGGACGTACATCTTGTAAGATCTCTTTTTCTTATCGTCTCCGCCGCCGTCCGCCGTACCGGCTCCCGCGCCGGCAACGGCGGTTCCCGCCGCTATGACGCCGACGGCGATCGCCGCCGGAACGGAGACGGAGACCTCGCCGGAGTTCTGCGAGGCGAACTGCGTCACGCCGCCGACGGCGCTGCCGCCGAGATGGACGCCGACGACCTCGTAGACGACGCGGCCCTTGTACCACCAGTATTTCGACTCCACGTCGTCCGGCTTATCCATGGCGAACTGCATGGACAGATAGATCTTCCCGTCGTCACCGATGCTCCACGTCATCAGTTCGGAGGTCGTATCGAGATTCGACGTGTAATCGCTCCACGTATCCCACCCCACGTTGTCCAGCCATTTCGCCGTATACAGCGTTTCCGTGCCCTTCGTCTTTGCCCTTACCTGATACCAGTCGAGAGAGACGTCGGTGAAGGTCACTTTGAGTTCATAATCCAGCTTATAGGAGCCGTTGTCCACGTGCCGCTCGGCTGTGGCGTGCGTTTCGGTATCCCTCTTGCCCTTATATCCGGATTTGCCGATGATGAGCGGCTCCGCCGAGACGGGAATGGGATCATCCTCGTCGAAAAAGTCTTCTGCGGTGTTGTTTTTGTTGAGCAGGTCGTTGCTCGCGTACAGCGGCTCGACGTAGATCGCGTCGAGATCGCTGTAGACGGCGGAGGTCATCTCGTTCCAGCTTGTGATGTTCGCCGACTTCGGCGTGACGAAGCCGTTCGGCATGCCTTTGGCCGCCGCGTGCGCGGGAAAGAGCGGCAGCGCCGCGCCGAGAAGCATCAGGCAGAGCAGTACCCTTGCGGCGATTCGTTTCTTCATGCGTCATCACTCCTTACGGGTCATTTTTTCTCTGGGGGAAGGGGAGGATCGGCGGGCATGGTGATCATCGCGGAGGCGCTCGGGATCATCCCGAAGAGCGTATCGTAAAGATACAGATAGAATTCGCTGAACGCGGAGGCGCCGACCGTGCCGCCGGTACCGAGATCCGCGAGGAATCCCGCCGCGCTCGCGAGCGCTTTCGTCACGTCCACGGACGCCTCGTAATTGTACTCGAGGACGTCGAAATAGAAGGTGACGATCAGGTGTCCGTTCTCGTCGAACGCAAAGCCGCTTTCCGACGAGGTGACGATCTTGTCGTGGATCTTGCCCGTTGTTTCGATCAGCTTGTCGATCCCCATGCCGAAGAAGCTGTCGAGGTACTTGCGGAGGATGGAGGCGCGGGTGACGCCGTCTACGGCGCGCAGATCGAGGAGCAGCGCGCCGGCGCCGAATTTCTTTGAGACGAACGCGCCGCACCATGCGCTGATCTTCGCGCGGAATCCCGGGCATTTTTTCAGCGCGGCGTCGAACAGATGACTTGCCGCCGCCTTCAGCCCCGTCGCGGTCATGTCGGAGAAGCCCTTGACGATGGCGCCGTACAGATCGAACTTGTTCTTCTCGCGCAGCGTCAGGTAGAAGTTCTTGACGGTCGCGAACGCGAAGTACGCGCCGAGCGTATACGCCGCCTGCTTCCAGTTGGCGAAGGAGATATTGCTCGACACGAGGTTGTCGAAGATCGCCATCGCGTTTTTCGAGAAGTTGAAGTTATCGGGATCCACCGCCTGACCGCGCATCCAGCAGGCGACCGTCTCGCCGATCGCTTCGGTGAGGAAGTCCTTCGTCGGAGAGAGGAACGCGTCGGCGACCGGACCGGCGTACACGGTGACGAGATACGAGAACGCGCAGTCTCCGAAGAACTTCGCCCACTCGAACCAGTTGATGATGACGTCGTAGACCGCCGCCTCGTCCTTGTGCTTCATGCTCTGGATCGTCCAGTAGCGCATGTACTGGCGGACGAGGTATTTGCTCGTCAGGCGCAGCTCCTCAACGGAGCACCGGGGATCCACGGTGAGATCGATAAGCTTTTGGTGCCAGTAGTCCCGGTTGTCCGGCAGAGAGAATTTCTCCACGCGCTCCTCGAGCTTCGCATATTCCTCGTCCCAACCCGCCATCGGGTCAAACGGCATGCCGACCATGCGCAGCGGGACGTCCGCCTCGTATTTCTTTCCGTCATATTCGCAGGACGCGGGGAGGAGCACGATGAAGAACGTGCCGTCGTCCGGCTCGCAGAGCGTCGTATTCGGCTCGAAGTCGTAGGTGAGCTTGTCGTTCAGCATCCCCCACGCTTCCTTATATTCGAACTTCTCGGCGATGGATGCTTCCTTGTCGGCGCTCGTTCCTCTTCCGCCTGCGCCCTTCAGCTTTGCGAATTTGTATTCCGCTTCTTTCGGGTCGATGATCGCCCTGCCGTCGCCCTTGACGGCGAGCGTGAAGATCATCTCGGAGACCTGCCATCTCTTGTCGAGATCCCCGACGTGATCTTTTTCCTGCGCGCGCACGCGGACGTATTCCACGTCGTTCTTTTTGCCCTTGTCGCGCGATGCCACCGTCAGTCCCTCGGGATAGAGCGTCACCGTCACGTGACCCAGGAGCGGTTCCTTTTCTCCCTCAGCCCGGACGCGGAAATCGAACTGCCTGCGCTCCGGTCCGGCGAAGACGCCGGCGGACTCTTTCGGCTTCGTATCGTTTCTGACGATGAGCTTGTATACGTACTGCCACTGCGTTTGGGCGAAGCTGACGGCAAAGTCTTCCGTTCCGTCGGCGCTCATGTCGGCGATCTTCGGCGGGACGGCCGCGTCCGCGACCATGAACAGCTTTTCATACGTGAAGCCGTCGCCGGGGATGGCGTCGATGCCGCAGACGTTCTCGCTGAGCCGGAGCTGACCGCTGCCGACCGGCGTTTCCTCGGCGAACTTAATCGACGCGCCGTCGACCGCGCGGAAGACGACGGTATTGGTGAACGTGCCGCCCTCGCCCCGGAAGATGAACCGGAGCTTCGGATCGTCGTCATGCCCGTCCTCGGCGACGCTGACGGACGCTTCGCAGTACCGTCCGGCAAGTGACGTTCCGCGGACCGTCAGTCCGTCGCCCTCCGCGGTGATCCGCGCCGTCAGATCGTTCCGGTCGCGCTCGGCGCCGCGCTCGTCCACCTCCGCCATGCGGGCGCGGACGACGACCGGCGGCGCACCGCGTCGGATCGCATCGCCGAAGTCCTTCTGCACGTACATCTTGTAGGATTTTTTCTTTTTTTCCTCGTCGCTTCCGGTCCCCGCGGCCGCCGCGGCGGCTCCCGCCGCCGTGACCGCCGCCGCCGCGCC
>JAEEYP010000043.1 GCA_016288155.1 Clostridiales bacterium
GGAGATCGAAGCCGAAGAAGCCGCGAAAGAAGTCGGGTTTGCCGTGGGGATTTTCATCGGCGTCGTGATGGCCGCCGCGGAAAGATACCGCGAGGATTATACGAACAACCCGCAGAAATACGGTCTCACTCCCCGCGGATATACGCGCGGCATGGAGATGAGTCTGTGAAAAAAGATACTTTTTCCGATTCCGGCTGGACTTCCGGCGCGGTTTGTGGTATTGTGTGTAGCTGAAAATCCGACAGAAAGGAGACATCCTATGGCAAAAAGACGGTCCAATGGCGAAGGAACGGTACGCCGCCGTCCGGACGGCCGGTGGGAAGGACGGATCATCGCCGGGCACAAGGACAACGGCAAGCCGATCTACCGCTCCGTGTTCGCCCCGACGCAGAAAGAACTGACGGAAAAGCTGCGCGTTCTCATCCGGCAATATCAGGGCGTCGAGCTCGGCGAAAACAGCCGCGTCACGCTCGGCGAATGGCTGGATATATGGCTCCGGCGAAAAGAAAAGTCGCTCCGCGAAAGCACGGCGGAGCTGTACCGGTCGACGATCCGGCATCATATCGTCCCGCATCTCGGCACAAAGATGCTGTCGCAGATCACGCCGATCCATCTGCAGTCGCTGTACGCTTCGCTCCTGCAAAGCGGTCGCGTCAGCGGCGGCGGCCTGTCGAACGCCACCGTCCGCAAGGTACACATGCTCCTGCACGAGGCGTTCGCCGACGCGGTACGTGAAAAAAGGCTCGCTGAGAACCCGACGCTCGACGCGGTCCCGCCGAAGGTTGAACGAAAAGAGATGCCCGTTTTGCAGCGCGAACAGATAGAAAAACTGCTCGCGCAGACGAACGGTGATGCGCTGTGGCATGACTTCTTCACAACGGAGCTCATGACCGGACTGCGGCGAGGAGAGATATGCGCTCTTCGATGGGAAGATTATTCCGAAGACGGCTGCCTTCACGTCTGCCGTTCCGTACGCTGCAAAAGCGGTCGTCCGATCCTCGGCGAGCCGAAAACGGACGGCGGAAAGCGCACGATCCTGCTGCCCATGAGCGTGAAAAATCTGATGGATAAACGGAAGGAAACGGCAGTTTCCGACTGGATCTTCCCGCATCCGAAGGACGATTCCATGCCGCTCCCGCCCTCATCCGCCTATCATAAACTGAAAAGTCTGCTGCGGAAAGCCGGGCTTCCGGACATGAGATTCCATGATCTCCGGCACACGTTCTCCACGACTGCCGCCGCTGCCGGCGTCGATCCGAAGACACTGCCGGCGCTGCTCGGTCATACAAAAGCGTCGTTCAGTCTCGACGTATACACAAGCATGACAGATGACATGAAGGTGCACGCACAAACCGTCGTGGGTAATTTCATCACAGACGTATTCGGAAAGGAGCTGAAACCGTGGCAGGAAGAAGAAAAGCGGGCGAAGGAAGTATAATACAGCGCAGGGACGGACGCTGGGAAGGACGTGTCGTCGTCGGTTATGATGAGAAAAATCTGCCCCAAACAAAGAACGTCCTTACAAAAACGAAGCGTGAATGCGAGGAAAAACTCGAACGACTGAAAGAAAGCCTTGGAAAGCGGACGCCGAATATTACTCCCGGCATGCCCTTCGGCGACTGGATCGACCGCTGGTACCGCATCTTCTGTCAGCCATCTCTGCGTGACAATACGCGCGGCGCTTATGAAAATCACATCTACAAACACATCATTCCGGCGCTCGGCGCGACGCCGCTGAACAAGCTGACGCAGACGGCGCTTGAGGATTTCTATGCGGAACTCAAGGTCAATGGGCGGTGCATCCGCCGCGAAACATACGGCGACGGGCTGTCCGACCGCTCCGTTCGCGCCTGTCACGCATGCATCCGCGCGGCTTTGGAGAAAGCCGTAGAGCTGAAACTGCTCCCCGTCAACCCCGCCAAAGAGTGCCGTCTGCCTCATAAGCGGGAGAAAGAGGCGTGTGTTCTCAGCCCGACGGAGATGCAGCGGCTCCTCATTCAGGCAAAAGCGGAAGGCTTATACGAGCTCTTTCTTCTCGATCTATCGACCGGACTGAGGCGCGGTGAGCTGCTCGGGCTCCGCTGGGAGGACGTGAATTTCGATACCGGAGCGCTCACGATCCGCCGTCAGGTGCGATTTGTGAAAGGTGAGCTCAAAATCTCCCCGCCGAAGACGGCGGCGGCGAATCGCACGGTCCTGCTCCCGCCGCCGCTGATCGAGGTGCTGCGCGCCTATCGACAGACAATAAATTCCGTCTGGCTGTTCCCGTCGCCGGTGAAAACGGAAGACGCTCCGCGCGATCCGACCGCCGTCCGTAAGCGGCTGTCCCAAATCCTCGAACGCGCCGGATGCAAGCACGTGCGCTTTCATGACCTCCGGCACACCTTCGCCACGATGTCGCTCGGCTACGGGATGGACATAAAAACGCTTGCCTCGACGCTCGGTCACGCCTCGGCGGAGACAACGCTCAATATCTACTCGCACGTAACGGACGAGATGCGCCGGTCGGCTGCGGAAAAGATAGACCGGGCGATGGGCGGCCCCGACGCGGATACCGTCTGTGTCGCGCCCGTGTCGCCGCAGAAGAAGCCTTTCACGGCGAAGCCGGGCAAGATCCGCCGCCGCGGAACGGGCTGCGTGTCACGGATCAGCGACACGACGTGGGAGGGGCGGTACTCGCCGCGCCTGCCGGACGGCAGGCGGGACCAGCACGTGGTCTACGCCCACAGCGAGGAAGAATGCGAGCGGCTGCTCGCGGAGATGATACGGGAGGTGAAGGAACAACGGGCAGCGCAAAAATTGGGAGGGTGACAAAGAGAAGGATTTGCCGTGATCAGATACTGTTTACATGGAGAGTTTCGGACCGTAATCGGCGGCAATGTTTTTTTCAACCTCATCATTTCTGTCAATCGTCTGTCTGCGATCGCTCGACATTGCCAGCGTCTCAAGGTTCCTGATACGCCTGCATGTAAGATTGGCAATCATATGGATCCTGTTATCTTCCAGATAGGATCGGGCGTTCTCATCAGAAAGCGTATCGATTATGAGACCTTTCACATCGCTTAGTGCGCCGAAATCTATCCAGTCAAACGAAGACACGAGTTTCAACTGCTCCTCATGATGGTTTTTGAAGGGTTTGCAGGCAGTTTCGTCCTTATCCAGCATCAGCGGGACCGTCTTGTCGTAACCGAGCGATGAACCGCTGTCGTAAATTGGAGCCATACCGATCCATTCAAGTGTTTCAGCGTCCCTCAGAGCGCCGAAGTTGTTCAAATGGCGGTCTTCGTTGGCAATGATATAGTCGAGTACGATCATTTCGTCAAGAAATTGCCGGACGCCCGGAATGCCGAGTCTGTCCGAACAATTCAGAAAATGCCGGAAAAGAGAAGTATTGTTATCTTGTTCCTCAGTTTTAATGATACGCCAGGCCGGAACAAGCTCTGTCTTTTCATTGACAAAGTCTTCACATACGCTGTAAGGAGCTCCTTTATTCCATATGACCGAGTACGGGACACAAGGTATCCCCAGTCTGTTCATTATCTTTGTCGCTATTACTTCATTGAACGGCTGCTGCCGGTAGGGATTTGAACCGCCCTTGATCAGGCATCGTTTTCCGTCAATGATCTTCCACCTTTTTTTCAGGTTGCCGTCAGACGTGCTGTCAGGCGATGAGAAATCAAGAGGATCTTTTTTTCGTCCGGCTCCAAAGAGGATATCTCCGATATCATCAGAAAAAGCGTTGCCAAAGAAGTTGATGCTGTCCCACGTCAGATCTGATCCGGCCGGAGAAATCCAGTACTGGTCGGAAAGGCTCAGTCCGCAGCATCTGGCAAGAAGCGCCTTTGTATTCGTAATATTCAGTACCTCAAGCGCCTCTCGTACTCCTGAACGGCTTGCCGGGATAGACCGATCCATCCACCATTCATTCAGCGCCGATCGATCCGCGATACCGTGTCTGACCGACACCCCCACCGGAAAGTGATGCTCATTGAAAACTGTATCGATTTTCTGGATCACGCCTGAATCATGGTCGATTTCCAGTTCGGCTACCGGTATTCTTTTGTGCATCAGAATATATTTCATTTTATTAAGTTCTCCTTCGGCTGATCCGCTGTTTATCCGTATGGGACCCACGCTTTTTTTCAGAATGCGCAATTCTTCCTGAAGGCGCCTTCTTTTTTCAAGCTTTTCAGAAAGTTCTTTTATTTCATCATCACGAACATATTTGCTTTTTTTACAGCCGTTTTCCGACCACTGATGGTAGAAATACGTTTTTCCCGAAATAGTTTTGGTGGAAATATACCCTTTGGGAAGTTTTTCGATCTCAACGCTCAACTTGTTGATTTTGTTGATTACATCGGGTGTGTTCATTGTCTTTCTCCGTTTCTATTATCCCCTACATTATACTCCCGTATAACCCCCATGTCAAGACATTTGCTTTTTTTAGAGCAACCTTCTTTTCAAAGCGGCATATGTTTCGCGGATCATTAACCGACGTGGGAGGTGCGGTACTCTCCGCGGCTGCCGGACGGCAGGCGCGACCAGCACATGGTCTGCGTCTACAGCGATGAGGAAAGTGAGCGGCTGCCGGGAGATATGATACGGAAGGTGAAGGAGAAAAGAGCGGCGCAGAAATTGGGATGCTGACAAAGAAGAACTGCTTCGCTGCACAGAGATCAGCAGATAACCTATTGACTATTCCCATAATATAGGTTATAATGATAGTATCCACATACTCCAAAGGAGCAGAAACATGGCGGGCACAGCCGAGCGTATCCGGCAGATTGAGGAAGAACTTGCGGCAATGCAGGCCGGGTATATTTCCAGAAAGATCATTGGCGGCAAGGAACGCTTCTACCTTCAGTGGACAGAGAACGGAAAGCTGAGGAGCAAATACATCAAGGCGTCCGAGATGGAAGAAGTGTCGGCGCTGGTGGAAAAGCGCAGACATCTGCAGGCGGAACTGAAACGGCTGAAGAAATCTCCCGAAGGAATACGGGACGGAAATCTGAAAAGAAAGGCGGCGAGAAGCATGACGAATATCACAGGAACGCTGATGTCGGAGGACAGAGAGATCGCCACTGTCAGAAACGGCGTGATCACCGACTGCGACGAGGCGCTCTTACCGCTGTATTTGAAAAGGACGGGAGACGTGGAAGGATGGCTCGCTTCCCGTGCCATCGACGGACACCGCACGAATTCCCGTCTCTTGAAAAAAGCGCTCCGACTCCGCACAGCGGACGATGCGCAGACGGCGCTTGCCGTGAACGCCGCAACACTGACGGATCGCTACTGGTTCCGCCCGGAGGGATCTTACGCGAAGTACGAGGATATCCGGTTCAAAGAGAACGTATTTGACAGCCTCGCTTTGTACGGAGATCCGAACGGCTTCTCGCATAAACCGTCCCGCACGCCGGAGCTGACGAATACGGGCAGCTACGAGAAATGCTGGCGCAGGATCGACGGCGCATGGTGGATCTTCAAGAATGAGAACCAAAACGAGATGTTTTCGGAGCTTTTCATCTGTCGGCTCGGTGAGAAGCTGGGGCTGGACATGGCACATTACGAGCAGGACGGCGACTACATCCGTTCCCGGAACTTCACGGAAGGAACAAGCTGCAACTTTGAACCGGCCTCCTCGATCATGGATGCCAACGAGGATTACAGCGACTGTTTCGACGCGATCCGTGCGATTTCCCCGGTGCTTGCCGATTCGTACCTGAAAATGATCTGGATGGACACGGTCTGTTATAACATGGATCGTCATACAGAGAACTTCGGCTTTCTGCGGGACGTCCGTACCGGAGAAATCATAGCTATGGCGCCAAATTACGACAACAACCTCGCGCTTATCTCCCGCGGATACCCGAACAATGCCTCAAGGGAGAACGACGGTATCATCCGATTCTTCCGGGAATTCATGCAGAAAAACCGGGCGGCAAAGGAACGCTACCGACAGATGGAATTGCCCGTGATCACCGAAGCGATACTGGATGAATGCTTTGCGGAGATCCCAATGGAGGTCGACCGCGCATTCCTCACCGTGTTCATCCTGAACGGACAGGCTGTCGTACAGCAGATCATAACGCAGGAGTTTTCGGAAGAAATAAGCGAATCCTTCCCCGCGTCGCCGCTGATGTCGCTGTAAACAAAGCGGTGACCAACGACGGTACATTTATTGTTTCCTTAGCAATCGGAGGTTTTATCGTGGACGCAATTCGTGAAGTGTCTGTTCCGTTTGAACTCTTCAAAAGCAATGTCTGCCACATCGTCAAGGAACGGGGTGACCTCCGTTTTATCATTGAGACGTTGAAATCTGACGGGATCCGTATGTACTATGATCAAGGAAAGTACGCTCAAGCATTTTATCTTCTGGCGATGGTGGATTATTTGAGCAGAGTAAATGATTTGCCTCTGAACAGCGCATACGACGACATAAGAAAGGAGAAACTTGCCGTTCCGGTTTATCCCAAAAGCCTTTATGCTATGGCAAAAATTTTGAAGGATGATTCCATCCTGACAGATAGTCTCAATAAAGCGATCCCTGAATTCAGAAATTTCAACATTGTTGAAAATGATGTACGAAACGTCACATGATGAAGACGTTTACCAACCATTTCTCTGATCGTTCATTCAAGCATAGTATAGCTGATGGACGGAAATAGCAAAGGCTTTTCTTTAAGGTGAACGAACCGGCGAGCGACCAAAAAACTGCGCCGCTGACAAAGAAGAACGCCGGAGCAAACTGCGGATTCATCCGTCCTCTGAACGTCCTCCTGCCACCTCAAAAACCTGAAATGATTCTGTCTCTGGTCAAGCCTGTGGTCAAGCCCGATTTCTGCCGCCTTTGAAACAAACAGAAAAAGTCCCGGAAACCCAATGTTTCCGGGACTTTTCGTGGTCGGAGTGAGAGGATTTGAACCTCCGGCCTCTTGGTCCCGAACCAAGCGCTCTACCGAACTGAGCCACACCCCGATATTTCTGCTTTGCAAGCTTGTATATTGTACCACACTGTACCCGGATTGTCAAGAGCCTTTTCCAAACAATCTTTCCGCTTCGGCAAAAAAATCGCGGATGCCGCGTCGCCGCGGAGGAGTTTGGCTCCTCCGCGGTCCCCGCGTCCTCACGAGGCGATCTTGACGACGGCGGCAGTCACGTCGTCGCACCGCTTCTCTTCTCCCCCCGCGCACGCGGCGCGGACGATGCGCGCCGCGATCTCTTCCGGCGGCGCCGTCATGGCGGACGAAGTCAGCATATCGCACAGCCATGCCGAATCCTCGAAGCTCTCCGTGACGCCGTCGGAGAGCATCACGATGATATCGCCGGGCAACAGCTCGAAGCGGATCATCTCCGCGTCCAGCGCCCGGAGGATCCCGATCGGCACCGTGCGCGAGCACAGGCGGAACAGCCGTCCCTCCCGCACGACGAAGGACGGCGCCGCGCCGCTTTTGACGAACCGCGCGATCCCCGTATACCGATCGATCTCCATCAGATCGACGCCCGCCGAGACCTCCATGCTGCGGGAACGCAGATAATTGTTGAGCATGGAGAGCGCCGTACCGACGTCCGTTCCGCCGCGCAGAAGCTCGTTCAGGAAGACGGCGGCGAGCCGGGAGGTCACGCTTGCCTCGCCACCCGTGCCCATCCCGTCGCAGATGAGCGTATAGTGTCTGCCGTCGTCCGTTTCAAAAGAGACGGCGCAGTCTCCGTTCGACGGCGTGCGGGCGGCGCGCCCGCCTTTCTTCTCCTGCCGGATCTGCCCGGCGGAGCGGGTGGCGCTCCCGCCCTCCGCGCGGATGCGGGGGATGCTTTCGGCAGACATGGAGACGTCGTCTCCCTCGATCCGATAAGACGGCTCGCTCCAGCGCGCGCCCGTCGCCTTCTCCAACGCGTCCCGCAACTCTTCGCCCCCCGTCCGCATCCGCGTCAGATCGAGATTCCGCGCGACGACCCGGCGGCGGCGCCGACCGTACACCGTGATGCTCCCGGCGTAAAATTCCATGTATTTCAGCGTCCGACGCAGCCGGGCGGTCGCCTCCTCGTCCGGGGAGTATTCTTCCTCTGCCTCCTGCACGCACCGGGTCAGCGCCTGGGAAAACGACTCGAAATCCTCCGCGAACACGTCGCTGCGGTCGGTACGCATCGCCTCGGTGATCCGCGCCGCGCAGTTTTCGTTGATCTCGTCGAGGATGTCCGACATCCGATGACACCGGGACGCGAGCGACGCGGGCACGAGCGCGGCGGAAACGCGCCCGTCCCGGTGGAGCGCCGCCGTCATCCGGCAAAGCATATCGGAGGTGGAGGCGTATTCCCGCTCCCAACAGCTCTTTTCGTGCGGACATCCGCCGCACCTCTGCCGCACGGCGCGGTCGCACAGTTCTTTCAGTTCCATGACGGGCGGCCGCCGCATCTTCTCCGAGACGGAATTGAGCATGCCGGACATCGAATGGAGCGACGCGGCGAGGGAACGCATCCGCTCCATGCCGAATTCCGCCTGTCCGGCACGGATCTCCGCGCGCTCCTCCGCCTCGCCCGCCGCCGCGCCGGAAGAGGGACTCGCCGCGGCACGGAGCGACAGAGGCGGCAGGAGCTTAAAGCGGAAGAGCGGGATCAGCACCGCCGCCGCCGTCGTCATCTCCGGCATGACGGCGGCAAAGGCGGGCAGTCCGCCGCCCGCGAAGGTCAGCCCGACGCCGGTGATCCATCCGGCGCAGACGGCGGCCGTCTCGGAGATATCCCACACGGCGGCGGCGGCGACGGCGGCAGCCGCGTAGATCGGCGCGCCGCCCGGGTCCATCGCCATCCCGCAGAGCAAGCCGGTCACGGCGGCGCCCATGATCCGCCGGGGCACCGCCGTATGCGGTACGGCGCGCGCCGCCGCCATCGACGCGCAGAAGGCGAAGACGACTCCCGCGTGGAACGGGAAGAGCGGCGCGTCCCGGAACGCGCGGGTAAAGGCAAAGAGGAAAGTCAGCGTCCCCGCGTCCCTCGCGGCGGTCCGGCTGAGCTGTTTCTCCGTACAGGTGCAGAACGCCAGTGCCGCGGCGGGCGCCAGCAGCGCGCCGCCGAAAACGGCGAGGAGAGAGACGGAATTCGGCTTGTCCCACAGAAAGGTGAAAACGCCCTCCGTCATGGCGGCGGTCGCCGCCCACGCCGCACGGAGCCAGATCGACTCCGTCGCCCCGCAGCGGACGATCCGCGCGAGCCGCGAGGGCTCCGTTCCGACCGTTTCTTCTCCCCGCCCGGCGAGAAGGACGCCCGACGCCGTCCGCGCGGCGATCAGCACGAGCGCCGCGATCAGCGCCGCCTCCCATCCCGCAAAACTCAGCGCCCCGACGACCGCGCCGACGGAGGCCGCGCAGAGCGGCAGCATCCCGCTCGCCGCCGCGGCGAGCGCCCAGCCGAACGGGCGGATCCCGCCCGGCAGTCCCGCTCCGCTCAGGATCGCCGCGCCGATACACAGCGCGAGCGGGGTCAGCGCTTTCCGGATCGGAAGATCCTGCGCGAGCGCGGCCGCTTTCAGGATGCGCAGCGGCGCTTTCTTTTCATGCTTGTCCATACCGTACACCTCACCTTTGATTTGCCCCTATTGTATCACCGCGCGGACGCGGTTTTGCGCGCATGCCGCCGCTCGATTCCAAGGGAAAAAGACGGCGCGCCGCCCGGGAATCACGGGAAGTGTCGGGCGTGCCCGTTTCCCGCGCGTTCCCCGCCGCATCGGCGTGACTTTTGCGGCGGAAAGTTTGCTCGGTACGGATGGAAACGGACAAATAAAAAAGAAGACGAGCATCAACGCTTGTCTTCTTTTTTATTTGTCTTATTTGTTATTCCGTTTCCCTTCTTCACGCCTCGCCGCTGACGCGGACGATCACGCCGTTCTCAAAGTATCCGGTGTAGGTGCGGCCGGATGGCCAGGTATACGTCCCTTCCCCCCACATGACGTTGTTTTTGAAGATCCCGTCATAGGATTCGCCGTTCGCCCACGTATACACGCCGCGTCCCGAGCGCGCGTCCGCGACGTATTCTCCCTCGTAGCGGTCGCCGTTCGCCCAGACGTAGAGTCCGTGCCCGCTCTTCTGATCCGCCGCGTAGCCGCCCTCGTAGCGGTCGCCGTTCGCGTAGACGAAGCGCCCCGTCCCGTCCTTTTTCCCGTCGCGGAAGGTACCGGTGTAGACGCTGCCGTCCAGCCAGGTATACGTCCCCTCGCCCTCCATGACGCCGTTATTGAAGTCGCCCTCATAGACGTCGCCGTTGACGAAGCAGAACGTCCCCCGTCCGTCGATCTTGTCCGCGCGGAACGTCCCCGTGTATTCGTCGCCGTTCGCGCACCACAGATGCCCCTCGCCGGAGCGCCGCAGTTCAAAAAGCGGTCCCTCGTAGCGGTCGCCGTTCGAGTAGACGATCTCCGACTTCTCCAGATCCACCTTCGCGCGGATACCGTTTTCATACACGATCGTTCCGGAGATCGGATCGCCCGCGTCGTCCACGCGGCCGAAGAACTTGACGTCTCCCTCCGGCGAGCGGACGCGGATATACCGGATCCCCGCCAGATAAATGAACAGTACGCATCCCGCGAGCACGAGCGCCGCGATCAGCGTGATCGTCAACAGTACCGCCGCCGTGCTGCGGTGTTTTTTGATCTTCTGTTTTGCCATACGTTCCTCCGATCGTCCGCCTGACGGCTCACCCGATCACCGACAGGAAATTATCCAGAAGCTGGAACAGCTCCGGGATCACATACAGAGCGGCAAAGCCGATCGCCGCGATGAGGATCACGGACAGGATCACCCCGCCGACGCTCGTTCCCTTCGCCTCGTATTTTACCTCCGCCGTGTATCGGTCCTCTTCGGGGAGATAAAACCGCGCCGTTTCCCACGTCAGCTTCCGGCGCACCGGCGGTTCCATTGAAAGGATGCGGAACAAACGTTTGCGTGCCGGACCGTCCTCTTTCGCCGGGAAGCCCTCGGGATTGGCAAGAATTACCATTTTTCGGAGCGATCCGCCTTCGCGAAGCGCCCGCTTCACAAAGAAATTGCGGTCGAAGCCCGTATCCGTCACCGTGACCGCCGCCTCCGGCGTATGGATCCCGTCTTTGATGAGGCGGCGCGGGAACGCACCGATCACGCGGCGGCTGATGTAGGAACCGATCACGCCCGCCATGAGCCCGGCGCAGATCGACCAGACGATGAGCTCCAGCGTCAGCGTCGGGCTGTACAGCCGGAAATTCTCGTATACGTACGATGCCAGGATCAGCTTCATGTCGTCTCGCTCCTTTCGCGGGTACGCTCAGTGCTCGATGATCCCGCTGCCGCAGATCCGCGTGAGCAGCTCTTCCAGATCTTCTTCGTTCTGATACTCGATGGACAAAATGTTCCGCCGCTTCCCCGGCTGGATCTTCAGCCGCCGCCCGATCATCTCCGTCGCGCGCGTTTCCAGCTCGGCGAGATAATCCACCTCCACCGTCCCCGACACGGACGCCGCGCGCAGCGACGTCTGGTATGCGCGGTTCGCCGCCCGTACCGCCCCTTCCGCCTCGCGGACGGAGAGGTTCCGGCTCACGATCTTCTGCGCGAGCGGGAACATGTCGTCCTTGTTCCGCAGGCCGAGCAGCGCGCGGCAGTGACCGGCGGTAAGCTGGCGGCTCCGAAGCAGTTCCGTCACCGCTTCCGGAAGCTCCAGCAGGCGCAGCGCGTTGGCAACGGCGCTCCGCGAGCGTCCGAGCGACTGCGCCAGTTCCTCCTGGCTCAGTCCGTAGCTGCTGATGAGCCGGTCGTAGGCGGACGCCTCCTCCCACGCGTCGAGATCCTCACGCTGGAGGTTCTCGATGAGCGCGTACTGCGCCGTGCGGAGCTCGTCCGCCTCCACGATGATCGCCGGGATCTCCGTGAGCCCCGCGAGGCGGGCGGCGCGCCAGCGCCGTTCCCCCGCGATGATCTGATAAAAGCCCTCCTGCGTGGAAGGACGGACGAGGATCGGCTGCAGAACGCCGTTCGCCGCGATGGAATCCGCCAGCTGCGCGAGCGCTTCCTTGTCAAAATTCTGCCGCGGCTGGTCGGGGCGCGGCTCGACCATGGAGACGCGAAGATTCGTGACCGTTCCCTGCGCCTGCACTTCCATCGCGTTTTCGTTGAAAATCGTATCCAGCCCGCGTCCGAGCCCGCTCTTTTTTGCCATATTCTTCTCCTTCCGTCACCGAACGCGCCGGATCAGCTCTTTTGCCGCGTCGAGATATGCCAGGCTCCCGCGCGAGTATTTGTCGTGGTACAGCGCCGGTTCGCCGAAGCTCGGCGCCTCGGAGAGTTTGACGTTGCGCGGGATCATCGTCGAAAACAGTTTGTCGCTGTAGTATTTTTTCAGTTCGTCGAGCACCTGCATGCTCAGATTCAGCCGACCGTCGTACATCGTGATGAGGATCCCCGTGATCCCGAGCGCCGGATTGTACGCGTTCTTCACGCGGCGCACCGTCAGAATCAGCTGAGACAGCCCTTCCAGCGCGTAATATTCGCACTGCATCGGGATGACGAGCCCGTCCGCCGCCGTCAGCGCGTTGACGGTCAGCAGACCGAGCGACGGCGGGCAATCGACGAGGATGAACTCATACGCCTCGCCGAGCGAAACGATCGCGTCCGAAAGCGCGGATTCGCGGTGCGGGCGCTCCATGAGATCGAATTCCGCTCCCGCGAGATCGATCGTCGTCGGCAGGACGCTGAGGTTTTTATACGCCGTCGGGACGACGGCGTCCTGCGCCGTGCATTCGCCCGTATAGACGTGATAAAGCGCGTGTCGGAGGTTTTTCTTTCCGATCCCGACGCCGCTCGTCGCGTTCCCCTGCGGATCGGAATCGATCAGCAGCGTGGGATGTCCGAGATATCCGAGCGACGCCGCGAGATTCACCGCGGTCGTCGTCTTCCCGACGCCGCCCTTCTGATTTGCCAGCGCAAGCACGATCGGTTTCGTTTTCCCCACCCCCGTCAAATACCCGCATTGGCTATAGTATATCATACCTGCGCTGCAAAATCAAGTCGCGTGTGTGAATTTTCGTTGTGCGCAATGTTTCACGTGAAACATTCGAGTCGAATGGTCAGCGTCATGAAGCCGTCCGCCGCCGTGCGGTCGCAGGAAGCGGTGATCCCGAGCTGGCGCATCCGATCGATCGCGCGATCCAGCGAAGTGAGGAACGCGGTAAGATCCGTTGGCGCGGACGGCGCAATGACCGCCGCGTCGGCCTGTCCCGTGTCCGGCGGTTCGCCGCCGGTCAGAAGCGCATCGATATACGCCTCCGTCCTGGCGACGTTCCAGTGCCGGTCGATCACGAGCCGGAGCGCCTCCGTCCTCTGCGGACCTGTCAGGCGGAGGAGGGCGCGCGCGTGCCGTTCCGTAAGCGGCGCGGAAAGGATCTCCTCTCGTTCCTCCGGCGAATACCGGAGGAGACGGAGCTTGTTCGCTACGGCGGACTGGCTGACAGAGAGGCGCGCGGCGATCTCCTCCTGCGTCCGTCCGCGTCGCCGGATCAGTCCGGCGATCGCCTCCGCCTGCGCGAACATGGTAAGAGAGGAGAACGAATCCAGTTCCGGGAACGGATCGGGCGAACGGAGAGCGGAGGGCGCGCCGGACGGATCCGGTACGCCTGCGATCGTCCGGCAGGAAAGCGGCAGGGATGCGTCCGACTTCAGCGCGTCGTCATGGGATACAGACAAATAAATCACTCCTTTCGTGCTTGTCTGATGACAGGATCAGTATAGCACAAAAGGAGCGAGGAAAATGACGGATCGTCCGGCGGAAAAACGGGTATTTCCGTCGCGGAGGCGACGCGCATGAGGATCACAGGGGATTTTTTGAAATAACGGAAAAATGCCGCGGATAGAGCGCGGGAGCGGGGGAATCCTTGCGGATCATCAGCAAAAACCGCGGATCCGCATCACGCGGGATAGAATACGGTCGGATCTCCTCCAGCACGCCGCCGAGCGTGCGCATCGCGTGCTCCGCTTCCGCCGCCTCCTGCGGCGCGGATCTTCCCTTCATGGCGACGAACAGACCGCCCGGCGCGACAAACGGCAGGCACAGCTCGCACAAAACGGGCAGATGCGCCACGGCGCGCGCCGTCACGAAATCGTACGACTCCCGGTAATCCGTATTGTGCGCGAGGTTTTCCGCGCGGGCGGTGACCGCCGCGAAATTGGAAACGGACGCCTCGGAAGCCGTATCGTTCATGTGGCGGCACTTCTTCGCCGTGCTGTCGAGGGCGGTGACGGACAAAAGCGGCAGCGCCGCCGCGATCGGCAGCGCGGGGAATCCGGCGCCGCTTCCGACGTCGAGGAGGCGCAAAGCCGGTTTGCCCGGCTCGGTCCGGGAGATCAGCTCCGGGCGGATCGCCTCCGCGCAGAGCAGGGAATCGAGGAAATGCTTATACAGAACATCCGTTTCGTCCGTGATGGCGGTGAGATTGAACTTCGCATTGTCTTCGAGCAGTTTCCGGGCGATAACGGCGAGCGTTTCCGCAAGCTCCCCGTCACGAAACGGCTGCGGGAGCTCCGGGCAGGCGAGAAGGCGGGCGGCAAAGCCCGCGGGGTCGGGAGGGACTGCGTCCATGGCGGTATCCTTTCGCTGTGATCTCGTATGTTTATGTTTAGTTTATTAAACGATCTTGTTCGTCCCGGCGCCGGCCGCGGCGCTGCGCGAGCCAGATGAGGAGCACGCTGATATCCGCCGGATTGACGCCGGAGATACGCTGCGCCTGTCCGATGCTCACGGGACGGACGGCGGCGAGCTTCTGCGCCGCCTCGATCCGCAGCCCCGGGATCTCCCCGTACGGCGCGTCCGGCGGCAGCGGCGTATCCTCCGCCTTCGCCATGCGGCGCGCGGCGTCCTCCTGCCGCTTCAGATATCCGGCGTATTTGCATTCCGTTTCCACACAGTACGCCGTGCGGCGGTCGAGCGCGGGCCGGTCCGGGTCGAGCGCGGCGAGCGCCGCGTAGGTGATCTCCGGTCGGCGAAGCAGCTCCTCAAGGGAAGTGCCGGTCCCGATCCCGGCGGTACCGGCGGCCTCGAGCCGCGCGTTGTTTTCCGCCGTCGGGCGGACGAAGGTATGCGCGAGGCGCTGTTCTTCCGCACGGATCCGCTCGCGCCGGGCAAGGAACGCAGCGAAGCGTTCCTCGGAGACGAGCCCCGCCTCTCTGCCGTAGGCGAGAAGGCGGTCCTCCGCGTTGTCCTGCCGGAGGAGCAGTCGGAATTCGGAGCGGGAGGTCATGATCCGGTACGGCTCGTTTGTCCCTTTGGTGACAAGGTCGTCGACGAGCACGCCGATGTAGGAGGAAGCGCGGGAAAGCACGAGCGGCGGCATGCCGCGGAGCTTCAGCGACGCGTTGATCCCGGCGAGAAGCCCCTGCGCCGCGGCCTCCTCGTAGCCGGAGGTGCCGTTGAACTGCCCGGCGCCGTACAGGTTTTCCACCGCCTTCGTCTCCAGCGTCGGAAGCAGCGCGAGCGGATCGACGCAGTCGTATTCGATGGCGTAGGCGTAGCGCATGATCTCCGCGCGGCGGAAGCCGGGCAGCGTGTGCAGCATCTTCTCCTGCACCTCGGCGGGCAGGGAGGAGGAAAAGCCCTGAAGATAGATCTCCTCCGTCGTCCGTCCCATCGGTTCGACGAAGAGCTGATGGCGCTCCTTGTCCGCGAAGCGGATCACCTTGTCTTCGATGGAGGGGCAGTAACGCGGACCGCGTCCGTGGATCTGACCGGAGAAAAGCGGCGACAGCGAGATGTTCTCCCGGATGATCCGGTGCGTTTCCTCATTCGTATAGGTGACGTGGCAGGGGACCTGCTCGATCGCGTTGAGCGCCGCCTCGTCCGTGCGGGCGGAAAACGGAACGATCCATTCGTCCCCCGGCTGGAGCTCCAGTTCGTCGAAATCGACGGAACGGCGGTGGATGCGCGGCGGCGTCCCCGTCTTGAAGCGCATGAGCGGAAGCCCGAGCGCGCGCAGAGAATCGGACAGACCGACGGCGGGCAGGGAATGATCCGGTCCGGCCTCCCGCCGGACGGAGCCGACGTGCGTCCGCCCCGCCAGATAGGTGCCGGAAGCGATGACGACGGCGCGCGCCTCAAAATCCCCGCCGGGGCAGGCGGTCACGCCGCGCACGATCCGCCGCCCGTCCGGCAGCGTCTCCGTCAGGACGGCGGTGACCTCCGCCTGGATCAGGCGGAGATTCGGCGCCGCCTCGACGGCGGATTTCATGATCTCATGATAGCGCACGCGGTCTGCCTGCACCCGCTTGGAGCGGACGGCGGCGCCCTTTCCCGTGTTCAGCGTCCGGGACTGGATCGTCGCGCGGTCCGCCGCGTATCCCATCTCTCCGCCGAGGGCGTCGATCTCGTACACGAGGTGCCCCTTGCCGGTACCGCCGACGGAAGGATTGCACGGCATGTTCGCCACGGCGTCCAGACTGAGCGTAAACAGCGCGGTGCGCAGCCCCGTGCGCGCGGCGGCGAGCGCCGCCTCGCAGCCTGCATGACCGGCGCCGACAACAATCACATCAAACATAACGCAACAACCGCACTCCGTCAGGAAAACTTCGCCATCTTGTGGAGGATCTCCCACCCGTCAAAGCGGCTCCAGCACGCGATCACGCCGCTGGAAACGGAGGAGATATAGTCGTATTCTCCCGGCGGGATCACGATCTCCCCCGCCGTGTCGATCATCAGCCGGACGCCGGAGGAAAAGCCCGCGACGGCGAGCCCCTCCGAGAAGGGCTCGGCATAGTCGTAGATCGGCTGCGCGATCCACGCGCCGGTCGTATCCATATATCCGTATTTGCCGTCCTTCTCGAGCAGGCAGACCCCGTCCGAGTACGCGACGAGCGTATATTCCTGCGGCAGAGGGAATTCCCTGCCGTTTTTGTCCACCAGATAATCGTAATCGCGGGACACGCGCAGCGTCTCCATATATTCCAGAGCGTACCAGTCCACCACCTGCCTGCGCACGCGCACGTAGCCGTGATCGTAGTACAAAAAGCCGATGGATTCCGGTCCCGCCGTCAGCGGCGGGAGCAGATAATCGGACACGAAGCGCTCGTAATAATAATAGGAACTCTCCGTATAGAACGCCTGGTAGCCGGATTCGTTCAGGTAAACGAGATGCCCGTTCTCGTCCGTCACGGCGGCGCGCCCTTCCGAATAATCCCAGGCGGAGGTGAAGTTGTAGCCGGTCAGCCGCCAGCCGCCGGCATAGCCGTACGCCCATTCGTATCCCGTCTGCGTCTCCTCCGTCCCGTCCTCGTACTGGAGGATCTTCGTCACGAACTCCGCGAAGCGGAGTACCGCCGTGTCCGAGATCCCGAAGGAGGGCGGATAGTCGAAATACAGCCCGCGCCCCTCGATCTCGTCGTCATAGTCGGAAAGAGCGAACCCGCCCGTACCCAGCGTATAATAGCGGGTCACCGTTTCCTTCGTCACCTCGCCGGTCTCCTCGTCCGTGACCTCGACCTCCTCGTCGCGGGTGAACAGCGGGTTCCCCCAGCGGTCGCGCGTATACGCGGGAGCGTATTCCTTCGAGAGGTAGGTATAGATATACTCCCCGTCGGAGGAATACACGGCGGTGTGCGTCTTGTTCTCGATCAGGATCCGCCCCATATAGAGCTGCACGGCGGGGATCGCTTCGATCATCGTGTAGTATTCGGCGACGGGCGCCGCCTCGCCGTAGCTGGCGTAGCGGACGTGCTGCACGCCGCGGCTGAGCTGCGAGCGCACCTGCGGCAGAAAATCGAAGCCCCCGGCATAGGAGAGCACGGCGGAATCCGCGGAATACGGCTCCGTCGAGAGAGAAAAGCCCGCCTGCCGCAGCACCGGCACCGTGTTCGGAGACGCCGCGAAGGACGTAAAATCCACCGCGCCGCCGATACGGACGATCGCCTCCTCGGAGGACGCGAGCTGCGGGCGGGTCTCCTTCGGCAGAACGATGGGATCCGACACGATCTTCTCCGCGCCGGGATCCGTCGGATCGTCCGCGGTCGGCACCGAATCGCCTCCCGACGGACCGAGCGGCGTATCGAAAACAGACCCGCCGTCCTCCGCACGGAGGAGCGGCAGGGCGATCTTCCCGCTCACGACGCCGATCAGAAGACCGGTGACGGCGGCGAGAAGGAGAAGGAGCGGCAGCCGTCTGCACACCCGGATCAAAAAGGTACGAATCTTCATATCGCTCCTCGGGAAAAGTTCCCGGTCAAAGTCTCGTCCGCGCCGTCACTTGTGATACGGCGCGCCGCGGGAGATCTGCGCCGCGCGGTAGATCTGTTCCGCGGCAATAACGCGGGCGAGCGCGTGGGGAAAGGTCATACGGGAAAAGGAAAGAGAGAGATCGGCGCGCGCCTTGAGCGACGCGTCCATCCCATAGGAGGATCCGATCAGAAACCAGATCTCCGGATGGGTCGCCGCCGCTTTCTCCATGACGGCGGACAGCTCCGGGGAGGTGAGCATCCGTCCCTCCACGCAGAGCGCGACGACGTACGCGCGGGGCGGGATGCGGGCGAGCGCCGCCTTCGCCTCGGCGGAGAGCGCGGCGGAGATCTCCGCCGCGGAGGGAGAGGAGGGCAGGCGCGCCTCCGGCAGTTCGATCACCGAAAGCGGCCACAGCCCGGAAAGCCGTTTTTCATATTCCTTCACGGCGTCGCGCCAGAACGGCTCGCTCAGCGCGCCGAAGGCGAGGATGACGGTCTTCACCGCGCTCACCCGCCGAACATCGCCGCGACGGAAGGAAGCACAAAGAGCTGGATCATATCGATCATCAGAACGACGACGACGGGGAAAAGCACGTACAGCAGTTTCTTCGCGATCTCATGCCGCCGCGCGGCGTCGGCGATATAGGCGGATTTTTCCTCCGCCGACCACTCGTCGGGGAGCGCGGCGGGATCGGAGATCGGGCGGCCGAAGCCGCGGTTGACGATGCAGTACGCCAGCGTGAGCACGAGCGCCGCGCCGAGATACACGTACGTCCCGATCATCGATTCCGCACGCAGAAACAGCTGATAGACGGCGAACGCGATCACGAAATTGAGGGCGAGGAACAAAAGGATCCACAGCTTGGAGCGGTCCCGTTCCTCGGAGGATGGCAGGCGCTTCATATCCGGATCCCCTCCCGGCGATGCCCGGCGCCTCTCACCGGAGGCAGATCGCGCCCTCGGGACGGATCCGGAGCGTATATACCGCCCCCTGTCCGAAGACGGATTCCATGAACGCGGCGTACCCCGCCGCCTCGGACGCGGGCACGAACGCCTGGATCGTCCCGGCGAACCCGCCGCCGTGGACACGCCACGCGGCGCGGCAGCCGCGCTCGGTCAGATACCGTTCCGTCAGGCAGAGCGCGAGGGAGAGCCCCTGCTCGCGGACATTCTTCGTCGTATACACGTTCTGCAGATACCGGAAACTGGAGGAGCCGGAAGCGAGCACGCCGCAAAGGAACCCGTCGAGATCCCCGGCGCGGAGCGCCTCCACCTGCGCCGCCACGCGCTCGTTCTCCGCGAAGAAATGGAGCGCGCGGAGCACGGCGCGGTCGCCGCATTCCGCTCTGAGCCGCCCGATCTCCGAAAGGACCGCCTCGCGCGTCGTCTCCCGCAGGACGGTGACGCCGAGCGCCGCGGCGACGGACTTCATCTCCGCCGGAACGGAGGCGTAGTCCTCGTTGAGATCCGCGTGGTTCCCGCCCGTATCCGTGATGCAAAGCGTGTATCCCGCCTCGGAAAGATCGAAGGGGAGCTTTTCGATCACCGGCTTCTCCGGATCGGCGAAGTCGATGGTGATGAAGCCGCCGACGGCGCATGCCGTCTGATCCATGAGGCCGCACGGTTTCCCGAAATACTTGTTCTCGGCGAACTGCGCCATGCGGGCGATGCGCTCCGCCGGCACGCGGCCGTCGTTGTAGAGGTGATTCAGGATATTGCCGATCATCACCTCGAACGCGGCGGAGGAGGAAAGCCCGGAGCCCTTGAGCACGTTCGAGGTCGTCGCGGCGTCGAAGCCGCCGACGGCGTATCCGGCGTCAAGGAACGCCCGCTCCATTCCGGCAATGATGGCGGCGCTCGTGAAGCGCTTCGACGGATCCGGCGCGTCCGCGGCGGACGGCGGCACGACGTCCTCGTCGAAGCCCTCGCTCTGGACGCGGATCACCCCGTCGCCGCGGCGGGAGGCGAACGCCAGAACGTCAAGGGAGATCGACGCGGCGATGACGCGGCCGTGGTTGTGGTCGGTGTGGTTGCCGGAGATCTCGCTCCGTCCTCCGACGGAGAAGAACTCCGCCGCGCGGAGCTGCTCCGCGTCGTATTTTTGGGCGAACAGTTCGGCACAGCGGACGGCGCGCGCACGCTGTTCGGGGATCCGCTCGGGAGCGATCCCGCAGCGGGCGGCGAACGCCTCGTCCCGGTCTCCGGCAAGGATATGCGCTTTCCATTCCCGAATCGTCATGATATATGCCTCCGAAATCTGATATGCTGTCGAAAGAATACAGGTATATGTATTATACCAAAATCCGCGCGGAAATGCAAGGCGGGGAGGCGGACGGGTGAAAAGTTTTTGTGAACGGTTTGAAAAGGTTTGGCGATTCCGCCCGTCGTCTCCGGCGGCGCTATTGCAATGCGGCGCCGTTTATGCTACAATGGGAAAAGAGAAGTCCGCACCGAAAGGATCCGTTATGAACTGGCTGTATCTCGCCGCCGCCGCCGCGCTGACCGCGGCGATCGCGTACTCCCTCGCCGCCTCCTCGCCCGCCGCCCGGCGTGCCGCCGCCGCCGTGA
>JAEEYP010000044.1 GCA_016288155.1 Clostridiales bacterium
CGCTGACGGATATGCAGCGGTTGGGGGCATAGCCCCCAAGCCCCCCATTGGTGTTATGGGCAAAAGGCGTTCGGTAACCGAACAACGGAGAGAAAGCGGAAGCGTCAGGCAGCGGAAGCAAATATCGTGTGCTGAAAACGCGGGGGCTTTGCCCCCACGGGCTCCCCCGCCAAAGGGGGACCTCGTCTCGTGGGGCTGAAGCCCCGGTCCCCCTTTGGAAACTCCGGCGACGGATACAGATACCCGCTGACGGATATGCAGCGGTTGGGGGCATAGCCCCCAAGCCCTCCCATTGGTGTTATGGGCGAGGGGCGTTCGGTAACGGAACAACGGAGAGAAAGCGGAAGCGTTTGGCAGCGGAGGCAAATACGGTTCGCCGAAGTCGTGAAAAGATTGCGGGGCGAGGAAGGAAATTCCGTTCTCCGATTGACAAAACGGCAGGAAATTGGTATCATATACGTATGGAAATACTGCATTGGTTCGGCGGGGACGGGACGTCCGTCCCGGACGTCGAGGGTGAAACGGTATTCTTTGTGCGCGAGGACGGACTGCGCCGCATGCTGTCCGCCCTTTTCGGCGTGTCCGGTGAGGCGGATCCGGCCGTTCCCGCTCGTCTTTGCATCGCGGACGCGGAGGATCCCGTCTGCCGGGATGCCGCCGTCCGCTGCGCGCGGGAGAGCGGCGCGGCGCTTCTCGCCTTTGCGGAGGATCCGAGACGCTGGGAAACGCCGGCGGGACTCCGATCCGCATGCCTTGCGCGTCCGTTCCCGCTCGATTCCTTCGCACAAGCGGCGGCGGCGCTCTGCCGTGAGACTGAGCCGGTCGAGGCGGTGCTCGTACCGGATTTCCGTTGGGACGCGGCGGGCGGACGGGTCGTATACGGAGGGGAAGAGATCCGTCTCACGCCGCGGGAAGCGTCGCTTTTCGCGCTGCTCTACGCCGCGTCGCCCGCGCCGGTGGCGAGGGATACGCTCAGCGCTCAATTTTCCCGGCGGGAAGGAAACGGCGCGGACGTGTATGTCGGATATCTCCGGCGCCGTCTGCGCGGCACGCCCGCGCGGCTGATCTCGGTGCGCGGGGAAGGGTACGCGCTCGTGTTCTGTGCCGCACCGCCGTCCGATGACAAAACGGAGGTCGATGAAAGAGTATGAAAGAAGTTATTCTGCTCAAATACGGTGAGATCATTCTCAAGGGGGCGAACCGTTCTCGCTTTGAGGCGCTGCTGCTCCGTGAGGTGAAGCGCCGCGCCGCGCGCGTCGGGCAATTTTCCGTGCGGTATGCGCAGAGCACGATGGTCGTCGAGCCGCTTACGGACGGCGAGGACATGGAGGAGATGTACCGCCAGTCGAAGTACGTCTTCGGTATCGTCGGGATCACGCGCGCCGCCGTCGCGGAGAAGGATATGGAGGACATCCGCCGCGTGGCGCGGGCGTATCTTCCGGCGAGGCTCGCCGGCGCGCGCTGCTTCCGCGTGGAGGCGAAGCGTTCCGATAAGCAGTTTCCGCTCACCTCGCCGGAGCTGGCGGCGGAGATCGGCGGGCTGATCCTCGAGGAGATGCCTGCTCTTCGCGTCGACCTGACGCATCCTGACGTCACGGTGCGCGTCGAGATCCGCGATCACGCGGCATACGTCCACGCCGGGCAGGAGAAGGGCGCGGGCGGCATGCCGCTCGGCAGCGGCGGGCGCGGACTGCTCCTGCTTTCCGGCGGGATCGACAGCCCCGTCGCCGGATACCGCATGGCGCGGCGGGGTATGACGCTCGACGCGCTCTATTTCGAGAGCATCCCGTACACGAGCGAACTCGCACGCCAGAAGGTCGTCACGCTCGCGCGGTGCATGGCGGAATACTGCGGGCGGATCCGGCTGCACGTGATCTCCCTGACGGAGATCCAGGAGGCGCTGCGCGACCGCTGCGAGGAGGACTACTTTACGCTTCTTCTGCGCCGCTGTATGATCCGACTCGCCTGCCGCATGGCGGAGGAATGCGGCGCGGCGGCGCTCGTGACGGGAGAGAGCCTCGGTCAGGTCGCGAGCCAGACGCTGGCGGCGATCTGCGTCACGGAAGAGGCGGCGGACCGCCCCGTCCTGCGGCCGCTCATCGGTACGGACAAGGAAGAGATCGTTCAGACGGCGAGGGAGATCGGGACGTTTGAGACGTCCATACTGCCGTATGAGGATTGCTGTACGGTCTTCACGCCGCGCCATCCGAAAACGCAGCCCGTGCCGGAGAAGGTGCGGGCGCAGGAGGCGCTGCTCGACCTGACGGCGCTGGAGGACGCCGCGTGGGAGACGCGCTTCGCCGTGAACGCCGATCCGCCGGAACTGTAAATAACGCCGACCGTTTATCCGAACGGTCGGCGTTTCGTTTATCCCTCAGCGGGTGTCGAGCACCGAAGCCCCCGGCGGTCAAAGGGGGCGGAGCTCTCGCGCTTTCAGCGAACCATATTTGCCTTTGCTGTCAAGCGCTTCCGCTGCCTCTCCGTTGTTTTGTTACCAAACGCCCTTTGCCCATGACCCTAATGGGGGGGCTTGGGGGCTATGCCCCCAACCGCTGCACGCCCCTCAGCGGGTGTCGGACGCCGAAGCCCTGACCTCCCGCCGCACGATATTTGCCTCTGCTGTCAAGCGCTTC
>JAEEYP010000045.1 GCA_016288155.1 Clostridiales bacterium
CGTCTCCGTGCGCGCCGTCGATACGGACGCGCTGCGCGCGGCGCTTGTGCGGCAGAACGTATTTCTCGGCGAGGCCGACGGCTGAGAGCCGGGCGCCCGTGCATATCCGGCGCGGAAGATCCATATGTATGACCGAAAGGACGGCGCATCATGTTTCACTTTTCCGATGAAGACGCGAAGCTTCTCTTCCGTTTCGAGAAGCCGCATCCGATCTCGCAGGGGATGGCGGTGTGGGAAGACACGCTCTTCCAGCTCTATCACACGGGGCTCTGCGCGCTGTACGATCTGAAGGCGGCGTCCGGCGTCCCGCTCGTCACCTTCCCGCTCGGCTCCTACAATCCGGGCATCCCCACGGCGGACTATACGAATCACAGCAACCTGTGCATGTTCAGCACGCTCCGTCACGGCGACAATCCGATCCCGATCTTCTACGCGACGATCGGGAACGGCGTCGGCGCGGACGAGGACGGCGTCTTTTATTATCAGTGCGCCGCGGAGGATATCCGGCTGACGCGCAAGGGAGGCGGCACCGGCCGCGTCACCTTCGCCGCCGCCGAGACGCTCCAGACGATCCGCTACCGCTCAAGCAGCGTCGACGGCACGCCGTGGGAGCAGCCCTGCTGGGGCGCGCCGCTGTGGCTCGTCGACAGCGCGGAGGGCGCCTTGTATATCCTCTCCGCCCGCTGGCGCACGACCTCCGCTTTCCGCGAATACCGCGACCGCAACGCCTATATCATCACGAAATTCCCCCTCCCCGATCCGGAGGCGGGCGGCACGGTGACGCTGACCGCCGCGGACGTCGCCGATCAGTTCACGGCGCCCTTCGACATCTTCTGCACGCAGGGCGGGCTGATCGCGGGGGGCAAGATCTTCTATACGTTCGGCACCGGGACGGAAGAATACCCGGACGGCGTCCGCGTGTACGATCTGAAAAAGCGCTGTCTGATCGCCGGCGCGGATCTGCGCGGCACCTGCCTCGGAGGCGAGGAGATCGAATCCTGCGGCTTCTGGAACGGGGAACTCCTCTGCACGACGAACGCCCGCCCTTACGGCGGCATCTATTCGCTCGGTCCCCGCTGGAGCGAACTGCTCGCGGAGGGCTGAGCGCCGGACGCGTCCGTCCGCTCATCACAAGGCAGAAAGGAATCGCCATGAAAGCCTACGTAGTCGGCTCAAAGAAAAACTGCGCGGACCTGATCCCCGGCGTCGTCATGCCGGAAACGCAGGAGGAGGCGGACGTCGTGATCTTCAGCGGCGGGCGCGACGTCGCCCCCGCGATGTACGGCTGTCTCCCGCATCCGGCGACGGACGCCGATCCGGAGCGGGATCGGCTGGAAGCGGAGGTCTTCGCCCGCATACGCCCCGACCAGCTCGCGCTCGGCATCTGCCGCGGCGCGCAGATGCTCTGTGTTCTGAACGGCGGGATCCTCGTGCAGGACTGCAAAAATCACTACCTCCGCGGCGCGTTCCACGACATCACCGACGGCAGGCAGCGATACCCCATGACCTCCACGCATCATCAGATGCAGTACCCGTTCCTCCTTCCGCCAAATGACTATACGCTCCTCTGGTGGGCGGACCGTCTGAGCGGCGTCTGGGAGGGCGACCGGATCGACCCCGCGCCGATCCTTGAGCGCGGCGAGCCGGAGATCGTCGTATACCACCGCCCCGGCAAGCCGGTCTGCCTCGCCGTGCAGGGGCATCCGGAGCGGATGCTCTGCTCGCCGACCGCGGCGTTCATCTATCGTCTGATCTGCGAATACGCGCCGTCCGGCGCCTGAATTGGAACGATCCGGTGACGAAATTGTGAACGTTCTCAAAAAATAATAAACAAATTATTCACAACTTATTGACAAGCGGGAAGAATCGGCGTATAATATACGGCGAAAGCGGAGAACGCCGCCGATGCGGCGTTCGGTTAGGAGACGGAGTCCATGTTTTTGCTTTTGCCGCGCATCGCCTCGCTGCTGCCCGCCCCGCGCACGGGCGATCTGAATATGCTGATCCTGATCGCGGTGATCCTGATCACGGCGTTCATGATCTTTATCGTCCTCAAGCGCCGCCGCCGCTGATGCGCGCCGCCGCGCTTTGCTCCTTCCCGCAGGACGGGGGAAAAACGGTCGTATCGCCAAAGGATCCGCACGAACGGTGCGGATCCTTTTTTGCGCGGCGCGCAAAAAAGAAGCGTGCGGCGCGCGCCGAGGATTGACATTTTCCCCGCCGTATTCTATAATATACGCAAAAGGGGCGGCGCGGGTCCCCCGACGCATCGGCGGAAAGGATCAGCCATCATGTGGACCGAAAAAAAACTGGATGAAATGCTCACGACGCCCTCCCCGGCGCTCGTGGAGGATATGAAGAAGATCAAAGGGGACGTCGTCATCCTCGGCGCCGGAGGAAAGATGGGACCGACGCTTGCGCTCCTGGCGAAACGAGCCGCCGAGAGCGCCGGCGTATCCAAACGGATCATCGCGGTCTCGCGCTTCTCCGATCCGGCGGCCGTGCGGCTGCTCGCCGAGGGCGGCGTGGAAACGATCTCCTGCGATCTGATGGCGCCGGGCGCGCTCGCCGCGCTCCCCGATGCGGAAAACGTCATCTTCATGGCGGGCAGGAAGTTCGGCACGGGCGCCGACGCCTGCCGCACGTGGGCGCTGAACGCGTGGCTCCCGTCGATCACCGCCGAGCGGTACCGCGGCGCCGCCGTCGTCGCCTTCTCCTCCGGGAACATCTATCCGCTCGTCGATCTCTCCACCGGCGGCTCGCGGGAGTGCGATCCCGTCGGACCGATCGGCGAGTATCCGATGAGCGTCCTCGCGCGCGAGCGCGTCTTCGAGTACGCGGCAAGCGAATACGGGACGCGGGTGCTTCTGTTCCGTCTCAGCTACGCGATTGATCTCCGCTACGGCGTGCTCTTCGACATCGCGAGCAAAGTCCTGCACGGTCAGCCGGTCTCCCTCTCCGCCACCTGCTTCAACTGCGTATGGCAGGGCTATGCGAACGAGGCGGCGATCCGTTCCCTGACGCTGGCGGATGCCCCGGCGCAGTACCTCAACGTGACCGGTCCGGAGATCCTCTCCGTCCGGGCGACGGCGCTGGCGTTCGGCGAGATCTTCGGGCGGGAAGTGACGTTCACCGGCGAGGAAGCCCCGAGCGCGTATATTTCCAATTCGCAGAAGGCGTGCGCGCTCCTCGGTTATCCGTCCGTCACCGCCGGACAGCTCATCCGCTGGCAGGCGGAATACCTCCTCTCCGGGGGGAGGACGCTCGACAAGCCGACGCATTTTGAAGAAAGAAAGGGCTCGTACTGATATGAACGCAGAAGAAAGACGGAACGCGGTCCGCCGCATCCTGAAGGAAGGCACCGTCATCCCGGCGTGTCCGCTGGCGATCACAGAAGAACGCCGCTTCGACGAGAGGCGGCAGAGGGCGCTTTTCCGCTATTATCTTGCCGCGGGCGCCGGCGGGCTCGCCGTCGCGGTCCACACGACGCAGTTCGCGATCCGCCGCCCGGACGTGAACCTCTTCGAGCCCGTTCTCCGCGTCGCGGCGGAGGAGGTCGAAGCCTTTGAGCGGCGCACCGGGAAAACGGTCGTGAAATGCGCCGGCGTCTGCGGACCGACCGAACAGGCGCTCCGGGAGGCGCACGCCGCGCGGGAGCTCGGATTCGACGCCGCGCTCCTCAGCCCCGGCGGGCTGGCCTCGTACGGCGAGGACGACCTGATCGAACGCACGAAGATGGTCGCCGGGATCCTCCCCGTGATCGGCTTCTATCTCCAGCCCTCCGTCGGCGGGAGGATCTTCACCTTCGATTACTGGCGCCGCTTCTGCGAGATCGAGGGCGTGTGCGCGATCAAGTGCGCGTCCTTCAACCGCTATCAGACGCTCGACGTCGTCCGCGCCGCCGCGCTCTCTCCGCGCCGGGACGATATCGCTCTCTTCACCGGGAACGACGACAACATCGTCGTCGATCTCCTCACCCCCTACGAATTCACCGACGGGCACGGCGAGGTGCGCTCGGTGCGCTTCGTCGGCGGTCTTCTCGGTCACTGGGCGGTGTGGACGAAGAAGGTCTGCGAAATATACGGGATGCTCCGCGCCGCCGCCGGGCGGGAAACGATCCCGCGGGAACTGCTGACGCTCGCGGCGCAGGTGACGGACTGCAATTCCGCCTTCTTCGACACCGCCCACAATTTCAGGGGCTGCATCGCCGGCGTGCACGAAGTGCTCCGCCGCCAGGGACTCATGCGGGGGATCTGGTGCCTCGATCCCGCCGAAACGCTCTCGCCCGGACAGGCAGAGGAGATCGACCGGGTGTACCGGACGTACCCCGATCTGAACGACGACGATTTCGTCGCGGAGCACCTCGCCGAGTGGCTCGCGGACTGACGGCTCCGTAAAAAAACAGGATCCCGAAGGCTTGCCGCCTTCGGGATCTTTTGTTTTGTCTGATCGCGCGTCAGTTCTCCTCGACGGCGTCCATGCCGTTATACAGATCGTTCAGGCTCGTTTTGAAATATTTCTGACTCGTCGCGATGTACGACTGCAGATCCGTCGACTGATGGTAGATGCACAGATAACCGATGATATAGAGCTGATCGAGCAGACCGGACATGCCGAAGTAGACCGCGCCCGCGTCAAGGACGGAGTTCTCCAGAATATAGGCGAGCATGTCGCGCGTTGCCGGATCCTTCGCGTACCGCGTGCCGAGCGTGATATCGTAGTACGCCGGCGTCACCTGATTCGCCGTCTCCCAGGAGGCGTACTCGAGCACCGCGCCGACAAGAGCCGGATTCCGGATGGAGGACGGCACGCACGCCGTCGCGTTCCAGTTGAGCGAATAGTACCGGTCCTGCGCCTCGTCGTACTTCGGGTACGGCACGAGCCCCATCGTAAATTCGTATTCTCCGGCGTCCCGCATCATGTCGAGCGCGCCGAGGAAGAAGAGCGTGCTGCCGTCCTCCCACCGTCTCTCGGACTCCCAGTATTTGCACACGGCCCCCGGCGTCTTGGCAAGCGCCGTCATTTTCTCGACGATGTTCTGCATCTTCTCGGAATTCAGGGCGAGCTCCAGATCCCCGTACTTATCGCGCTGCGTCAGCGTCTGGCCGCAGCCCGTCATGAAGCCGCTCCAGTGCGAGGTATCTCCGGTCGTGACGCCCATGACGTCGTCGTCGTCCCATGTTCCGTTTCCGTTCGCGTCGTGCGCGACCTCCTCGCACATCGAGGCGAACCGGTCGAGCGTCCACTTCCCCTCATAGACGAGCTGATACGGATCCTCCATATTGTACCGCTCGATCAGATCGCAGTTGACGAAGATGGCGTACGGCGTATCGAGCGTGAAGTCGGAGATCATGAAATAGTAATATTTGCCGAGGCGGAGGATATCCATCTGCTCCCGGTCCCACCATTCGGCGTCCAGGTCGATATAGGGGATGTCGTCGATCCGGTACAGATATCCGTTCTGCACGTACACGTTGTTTCCCGTAAGCGTATGATTGAGGATATGCTGGTAGATATCGTCGCCGGACAGGACCGCCTCGGTCACCTGCTGGTAGTCCGCGACCTGATACGTCCAGCGCACGTTCAGGTATTCTTCCGTTTTGCGCATCCGGTCGTACAGCGCGTCGTTGAAGACGTCGCCCGTCTCTTCGTCCCGGAAATGCAGTCTCGGATAGTTCTGGTGCACGCCGGAATGGAACTCTTCCCCGTCGAAGTCCATCTTCTCCACGCCCGGCGGGTCGGCGTGGGCGATATACGCCGTCTCCTCCGGCGCCGGGACAGCCGTTTCGGTACCGGAAACGGCGGGATCGGTGACGGCGGTACTGCCGGGCGCGGGATCATCCGGTTTCCCGGAACACGCCGTGAGCGGCAGAAGCATCGCGGCGGCGAGCAAAAGAGCGGTCAAGCGTGTTTTCATGAAAGATCTCCTTTCCGTTCGGACGGAAAATGACCGGAACGTTCCTCTGTACTGCATTCTAGACCTCAGCCGGGATTTTGTCCAGCGGTTTGCCGAAGATGCGCGCCGCGCGGGGCAAAGATCGGCGGTAAAAGGACGGGCGCGGAGGCGTCCGTCCTTTTTTTTCGTGTTCCCGCTTTTTCGTTCACTCGATCACGCGGATCGCGTCGAGGAGGAAGGGGCGGTCGTCCTTCGTGTACAGCTGAAAAACGTGCTGTCCGCCGTACAAGTTGATCGAACGGAACAGGAGCGCGTGTCCCTTGTGTTCCGGAGCCTGCTCGTCGACCGTGCCGCAGAAGATCCCGTCGATGTACACGTCCGCCGCGCCGTTCTCCGGGTCAAGAACGCCGTACAGCTCGACGGCGCTCCCCTCGAACGCAGTGTACGCCGCGTTCCCGGCGCCGTCGCAGTCGCAGTGGGCGCTGCGCTCATAACAGCCCTCGGCGCGGCTCTTCGCGTCATACGACCACAGGGAGGTATAATACCAGCTCCCGATATACGCGATGCGCTTGTCCGTGTCGTTGATCCACTCGTACCCCGGCTTCTTCGCCTCGCCCGTCCGGCGGAAGCGGAAGACGGTGTCCGTCTTGTCCGGTTTGCCTGAAACGGTCATGCGGTACCCGTCCGCCGTCTTCTCAAAGGCGGTGACCGTCGCCTCGCCCGTCAGCGGTTCGGGATCTTCGAGAACG
>JAEEYP010000046.1 GCA_016288155.1 Clostridiales bacterium
CGGGTCGGGCTGATCCCGCCGGAGCTGGCACAGCGGACGCGCTTCCTCGGGGACGCGGCGCTCGACGGCGCCGCGATGCTGCTGCTTCGCCGCGCGCTGCAGAAAACCTGCGAGGAGGAAGCGCGCCGCCTCGACTGCATCCTCCCCGGCGAATGCACGAGCTTCGGCGGGGAATTCATGGTGCATCTCTCCTTTGAGGACTGAGACGCGCCCGAAAAGCGGCAAAAAACAAGAAAGCAGACTGACCGTCAGTCTGCTTTCTGCTTTTCCGTTCCGCTTTACGGCACGAGCTTGATCTCGTTCTCCCAGGACGGATACGGCGATACGGGCACGTCGAAGACGGAGAGCCCGCAGTTGCTTCCTGTAAACTGGATGAAGCCCGTCTTGCCCGTCTTGCCGATGACGGCGTTCTTCTCGACGAAGTCGCCGACGGATACGGTGATCTCGCTCAGGCAGCGGTACCAGCTCTTAAGCCCGTAGCCGTGCTCGATGATGACCGTGTTCCCGCCGTACTCCGTATAGCCCGCGAAGACGACGCGGCCGCGGTTCGTGGCGCCGACGTCGACCGTGGCTCCGTTTTCGATCCAGTACTCCACGCCGTCGGAGACGTACTTTTCCCCGGTGGCTGTGATGCGGACGTTATGTCCGAAGCCGCGGATGACGCGGCCTTCCGGCTCGATGAACAGACCGTCCCAGTAGCGCTCCGCGCTGCCGGACGCGAACGCGGCTGCCGTTGCCTCGCGGTATGCGGCGAGCGTTGCCGCGGTACGCGTGGAGCGGACGACGGCGGCGGATATGTCGCTGTCAAAGTTGCGCAGCAGCTTCTGCGTGACGTTCAGCTTCAGTTCGTCCGTCACGCCGCCGTACTTGAAGGTCAGCGTATACGTCCCTGCCGCCAGCTCGCAGCGGATCGGGAGCAGCGCGTATGCGAGATCGCCGTCGATGAAGAACACGGGCGTGTAGTTGATGGACGGCTCCGAGGAGAAGCTGATGCGGGAGACGTCGGCGATGTTCGTCGCGGAGACGACGGTGAAGGTGCCGTTCTCGATGGTCGTGTCCGCGAGACGGAACGCGGCGGGCGCGGAGATGTCGGCGGTGAAGGCGTAGTGCATCTCTCCGTAATAGTCGCGCGCCGGATCCTCATACCATTTGGCGACGATCTCCACGTCGAGCACGACGGACTTGGAGAGAGACAGCGTATCGATGTTCGAATACTGGTCGTTGTAAACGACGGCGCCCGTCGCCTGATCGGTCATCTTCAGATTGAAGTTGTCCGGCGCGAGCGTGAAGTTCAAGTCGAGCCCGCCCTCGATCGAAACGGACTGCTGCGCCTCCGTGACGTCCGGATCGCATTCCACGAACGCCCCGGCGGAATTCTTGTACATCCAGAGCGCGCTGCCGGGCAGAACGTCCCCGTCGGCGCCGGAGATACTGAGCACCGGCACGACGGCGTTCAGATACAGGCTGGACGCGTATTTGCTGGAAATGAACTCCGCGGCGTACTTCTCGCTGATCTGATAGGCGTCGCCGTTTCCGTCGAGGTAATACGCCTCATTTGCGTTGGTGGAGAAATAATACTGATAATCCGCCGTTTTCTGGGCGCTCTTCATCGTGACCTTGAAGAAGGACGTTCCCATCAGCGGCGCGGGGAGGGAGGAGATCTTCGTGGCGTCTTCGTTCATCTGCAGAAAGAAGCCGATCATATCTTCATCCGACGTGCCGCCGCGGCGGGTAAAGGTGAAGGTCTTCCCCGCAAGGTCGGAAAGTTCCATCGTCTGCACGTTCTTTTCCGAGATCGGGGCCGCCACCGTCGAACGGTAGGACGCGATGGCGACGACCGTCGGGATAAAGACGGCGACGGCGAGGAGCACGAGGAGTATTCTGTGTTTCATGCGCGATTCCTTTCCTCATTGATCCGTGATAACACTTCTCTTTTTATATTATACATGGATTTTCCGCGGAAATCAAGTCTTTTCGAGCCGCTTCGGGGATTTTTTCACCGTCTCCCGCCCGTCGGCGGCGCCGTCCCGCCAAAAAAGCGCTCCCGGACGGCACGTCCGAAAGCGCTTCGCTGTGTCAAAATGACCGCGGTCAGTTGCCCGCGTCCGTATCGGCGGACGCCCCGCCGTCCACGTCGCCGTTCTCGACGGCCTCCGCCGCGCCGGCGTCGGTCGTCTCTTCGCCCGCGTCCACGGTGGTGCCGGAACTCTCCGTCGGGACGGAGTAATCCGAATAATCGACGTTGTCCTGGATGATATACAGAACGAGAACGAGCACGGCGAAAACGACCGCCACGACGGCAGTCACCTTGGAGAGCTTCTTCTCCATCGAATCCGCCTTGGATTTTCCGAAGAAGGTCTCAGCACCTCCGGCGATGGCGCCGGACAGCCGGTTGTTGCTCTTGCCGCCCTGCAGAAGGACGGACACGATGAGAAATACGGAAGCAAGGATCAGAAGGATCCCGAAAACGGTCGGCATAATTTCCTCCAAAATACATAACATGCGTAGCGCATGGAAAAATCGATGCTTTGTTATTGTATCACAAACGGACCCCGTTTGCAATAGGGTTTTTACACTTTTTTCTGATTTTACCGTGAAATTTTTCGCGCCGGTCCGATTTTTTCTTCCGCGCGCCGTTTCGTCAAAGCGCTCAAAAGCGCCGCGCCCCCGTTGTGCACAATCACAAATCGAAAAAAACGCCCCGGAATTTTCTTCATTCTATTGAAAACGGGGAAAAAATCTGCTACTATATATTGTGCATGGAACGGACAAAATCCGGGCGGAATCGGCATGGAACCACAAAATATTATCCGTGCGCGATCACGTTCCCCGCAACCGGACGGGCGTCCGCCCGCGCCGGAGTTCCATACGCATCCCCATAAAAATCATTTATTTTCAGGAGGATCCCTCAATGAGCATCGCACCGTCCGATAAGGTTCGCATCGGCATCATCGGCTGCGGCGGCATCGCCAACGGCAAGCATATGCCTTCCCTCAAGCAGCTCCCCAACGTCGAAATGGTCGCCTTCTGCGATCTGATCGAAGAAAAAGCCGTCAAGGCGAAGAAGGATTTCGGCACGCCGGACGCCGACGTGTACGTCGATTACAAGAAGCTGCTCGAGGATAAGTCCATCGACGTCGTCCACGTCCTGACGCCGAACCGCGCCCACAGCTTCATCACCGTCGACGCTCTCGAGGCCGGCAAGCACGTCATGTGCGAAAAGCCGATGGCGATCAACTCCGCCGAGGCGAAGAAGATGCTCGATGCCGCCAAGCGCACGGGCAAGCTCCTCACCATCGGTTATCAGAACCGCCAGCGCAAGGAAGTCCTGTACCTGAAGCACGCCGCCGACGAGGGCAAATTCGGCGAGATCTACTACGCGAAGGCCACCGCGATCCGCCGCCGCGCCGTTCCGACGTGGGGCGTGTTCATCAACGAGTACGAGCAGGGCGGCGGTCCGCTGATCGACATCGGCACGCATTCGCTCGACATGACGCTGTGGGTCATGAACAACTACAAGCCGAAATACTGCCTGGGCACCACGTTCCATAAGCTGAACAACGACACCGATCAGGGCAACATCTGGGGCCCGTGGGATCCGGCGAAGTTCACGACCGAGGACAGCGCGTTCGGCATGATCGTCATGGAGAACGGCGCGACCATCATCCTCGAGTCCTCCTGGGCGCTCAACAGCCTGGAGACCCGCGAGGCGTACACCTCCATCTGCGGCACCAAGGGCGGCGCGGATATGCTGGACGGCCTCCGCTTCAACTACGTCAAGGACAACGCCATGTGCGTGGAGAAGGTCGACATGAGCGCCGGCGGCGTCGCTTTCTTCGCAGGCAACGCCGGTGACTCCGACTCCGTGCGCGAAGCGCGTCAGTGGATCCGTGCCGTCACCGAGGGCACGCCTCTGACCGTTCTGCCGGAGCAGGCGTACACCGTCAGCCGCATCCTCGAGGGCATCTACGAGAGCGCGAAGACCGGTACCGTCTACAATTTCTGATCCCCGGCAAACCGACATCGCCCGGATCCGTCCCCGCGGGGGACGGATCCGGGCTTTCCCAAAATCATTGCCGCGTCTGGCGGCGGAATGGAGATTTGTATGAAACTGAGCGTTCTTTCCAATCTGTACGGCAGCCGTCCGCTCGAAGACGTGCTCGCCTGCTTCAAGGATCTCGGCGTGGAAGAGGTCGAGCTCGGCTGCGGCGGATATCCGGGCAAGGCGCACTGCGATCCGGACGTGCTGCTCCACGACGAGGCGAAGCTGGAAGCGTTCCGCGCGCTGTTCGTAAAGTACGGCATCAAGATCTGCGCGCTCTCCTGCCACGGGAACGCCATCCATCCGAACAAAGAGATCGCCGCCGAATTCCGCCGCGATTTTGAGAACTGCATCCTCCTCGCGGAGAAGCTCGGCGTCGACACGATCGTCACCTTCTCCGGCTGCCCGGGCGATTCCCCGGACGCGAAGTATCCGAACTGGGTCACCTGCCCGTGGCCGGACGACTTCCTCAAGATCCTCGACTGGCAGTGGAACGAAGTGCTCATCCCCTACTGGAAAGAAGCCGCCGCGTTCGCCGAGGCGCATCACGTCCCGCGCATCGCGTTCGAGATGCATCCGGGCTTCTGCGTGTACAACCCGGAGACCTGCATGAAGCTGCGCGCCGCCGTCGGTCCGACGCTCGGCGCGAACCTCGATCCGTCCCATCTCGTGTGGCAGGGCATCGAGCCGGCGTACGCCATCCGCTACCTGGGCGACGCGATCTATCACGTCCACGCGAAGGACACGAAGATCGACCACATCAACACCGCCACGAACGGCGTGCTCGACACCAAGCATTACGGGGACGAGATCCATCGCGCATGGGTGTTCCGCACCGTCGGCTACGGTCATAACGAGTCCTTCTGGCGCGACTTCGTCGACAATCTCCGCCTCGTCGGCTACGACCGCGTCCTCTCCATTGAGCACGAGGACAGCCTCACCTCCATCGACGAGGGACTTTCCAAGGCGGTCAGCTTCCTCAAGCCGATCCTCATGCACGACCCGAAGCCGGGCACGATGTCCTGGGCGTAATATTTTCCGCCTGTCGGGGGCGCGGCAAACGCCGCGCCCCTTTTTTGCCGCGTTCCCTCTTGCATTTTTTCCCGAAATCTGCTATACTGATAATAGGATCCGACCGTATGCGGGACGAACGCCTGCATACGGGTTTATTTTGCCGATACACGGCGCCGGACGGAAGGAGGAGATCGGAGTGGATCACGAAAGCACGCCCCGCAGAACGCAGTGGAAGGGCGTTCTCATGCTGACGCTGACCGCCGCCATCTGGGGCTCCGCCTTCGTCGCGCAGTCCATAGGCATGGAAGAGATCGAAGGCTTCACCTTCAGCGGGATCCGGACGCTGATGGCCACCGTCGTCCTTTTCCCGTTCGTGCTCGTGCGCGCCGCCGCGGCGCGCCGCGCGCCGGATGCGCCGCCGCCCGAAGAGCTGAAAAAGCGCCGGAGACGGGGGATCTTGTACGGCGTCATCCTGGGCGGCGTGTTCTGCGTCGCGGGGAACCTCCAGCAGTTTGCGTTCAACGACTCCATGCCCGGAAAGATCGCGTTCATCTCCGCCCTCTATATGTTCTTCGTGCCGATCTTCGGGCTCCTTATCGGGAAGCGGACGCCGTGGCTGACGTGGGTCTGCGCCGTTGTCGGCTTTATCGGACTGTATTTCCTCTGCATCGACCCGCACAATCTCGGCGCGGTCAACCGCGGCGACGTGCTCTCGTTCCTCTGCGCCGTCGGCTTCGCAGTGCACATCCTCCTCGTCGAACGCTTCTCGCGGGAGGCGGACGGCGTGCTCCTCTCCTGCGTGCAGTTCGCCGTCGCCGGCGTCGTCTCCTGCGTGCTCATGTTCGTCTTCGAGCACCCGAGCGCGGAATCGGTCACGCGCGCGCTGCCGTCGCTTCTCTATGCGGGCGTCCTCAGCTGCGGCGTCGCGTACACCTTCCAGATCCTCGGTCAGCGGTATACGGAGGCGTCCGTCGCGTCTCTGATCCTCTGTACGGAATCCGTCTTCGGCGCGCTCACCTCCGCCCTCGTCCTCGGCGAACGGCTGAGCGGTCGGGAGATCTTCGGCTGCGCGGTCATGTTCGCCGCCATCCTGCTCTCACAGTTCTCCGAGCCGATCACCGCGCGGCTTCGCGCACGCCGCAATAAAGACGCCGAGTGATCCTCACAAAACAAAGCCGGGCGTTCCGCCGCATGCGGAACGCCCGCTTTTTTCATAGCCCCACGGCAAACGATATTATCCTTCGCTGTCAAGCGCTTCCGCTTTCTCTCCGTTGTTCGGTACCCGAACGCCCCTCGCCCATAAAACCCTAATGGGAGGGTTTGGGGGCTATGCCCCCAACCGCTGCACGCCCGTCAGCGGATAGCGAACGCCGAAGCCCCGGACTCCCGCCGCACGATATTTGCCTCCGCTGTCAAGCGCTTCCGCGGCCTCTCCGTTGTTCCGTTACCAATCGCCCCTCGCCCATGACCCTAATGGGGGGGTTTGGGGGCTATGCCCCCAAC
>JAEEYP010000047.1 GCA_016288155.1 Clostridiales bacterium
CGTTCTCGAAGATCCCGAACCGCTGACGGGCGAGGCGACGGTCACCGCCTTTGAGAAGACGGCGGACGGGTACCGCATGACCGTTTCAGGCAAACCGGACAAGACGGACACCGTCTTCCGCTTCCGCCGGACGGGCGAGGCAAAGAAGCCCGGATACGAATGGATCAACAACACGGACAAGCGGATGTGCTGGAGCGGCACGTGGCGGAGCAACTCCGACATGATCTACGACAAGCGGACGGCGGCGGGCTGCTATGAGCGGGAGGTCCACTGCGCGACGGCGCAGGGAAGCTCTCTGTACGTCGCCTACGAGGGCAGCGTCCTCGAGCTGTACGGCGTGCTCGACGACGGATACGGCGCGGCGGACGTCTATATCGACGGGATATACTGCGCGACGGTCGACGAGCAGTCGGCCGAGCGGAAGGCGCACGCGCTGCTCTACCGTTCGCTCGATCTGTACGGCGGACAGCACGCTTTCCAGCTCTATACGAAGGACGGCAGGTTCTTCACCGTGGACGCCGTGAAAATCGTCAAATGACCGGCGGCACGATATACGATCATCAGAAAAGAGGAACGACTATGGTTACCTCCCCCCGTCTTGTGCACGCGCCCTTCGATCCGTCGCCGTACGCGGAACGCGCCGAGGCGCTTCTTCGTGCGATGACCCCGGCGGAGAAGATCGGTCAGCTCCATCTCGCGGATGCGTCCGGCAATTCCGATCTGACGGACTGCAATATCGGCCCCTCCGGGGCGCCGGAGAGCTTTGAGGACAAGATCCGCCGCGGCGGCGTCGGCGCCATGATGGCGCCCGGAAAGGAGGCCGCCGCGCGGTATCAGGAGATCGCCGTGAAGGAGTCGCGGCTGGGGATCCCGATCCTTTTCGGATGCGACGTCATCCACGGGCACCGGCTCGTCTTTCCGATCCCGCTGGGGGAGGCGGCGACGTGGGATCCCGATCTGCTCGAACGGGCGGAAGCCGTCGCGGCGCGGGACGCCGCGGAGGAGGGCATCAACTGGGTCTACGCGCCGATGATCGATCTGTGCCGGGATCCGCGCTGGGGGCGGGTCGCCGAGGGCGCGGGGGAGGATCCGCTGCTCGGCTCGCTGATCGCGCAGGCGAAGGTGCGCGGTCTCCAGACCGTCGATCCGGAGACGGGATATCCGCACGTCGCCGCGTGCTTCAAGCACTACTGCGGGTACGGCCTCGCCCAGGGCGGGCGCGATTACGAGGAGGCCGATATCAGTCCGCGGACGCTGTTCATGGAGTACATGAAGCCGTACGCCGCCGCCGTGGACGCCGGCGCGTTCTCCGCGATGAGCTCGTTCAACGTGCTCAACGGCGAGCCGGTCTCCGGCAGCCGGTATTATCTGACGGAAATTCTGCGGGAGAAGTACGGTTTCGGCGGCTTCGTCGTCTCCGATTACGGCGCGATCGCCGAGCTGGTCCACCACCGCGTGGCGGCGGACCGCCGCGCCGCGGCCGTCCGGGCGCTCTGCGCCGGGGTCGATATGGACATGGGCTCCGCCGCCTACACGAGCGAGGGCGAGGCGCTGTACCGGGAGGATCCGGCGTTCGCCGCCGCCGTCGACGAGGCGGTGCGGCGCATCCTCTGCGTGAAGCTCGCGCTCGGTCTCTTCGAGCATCCGCACCGCCGGGCGTTCCCGGATCGGATCGCGGAGGATAAGGACGCCCGCGCGCTGGCGCGCGAGGTCGCCCGCCACTGCATGGTCCTGCTGAAAAACGGCGCGGCGCAGAAGATGCCGCTCCCGCTTGGCGGCGGCGAAACGGGCGCCGACGATACGGCGGCGCAGAAGAAAACGCTCCCGCTTAACGGCAGCGAAAAACTGTTTTTGACCGGCCCGCTCGCCGACGACGAGGCGGACATGCCCGGCGCGTGGGCGGGCTACCGCCCGGACACGAACGTCTACTCGGTGAAAAAGGCGGTCGAAGAGGCGGGGATCCCGTTCGATTCCTTCGCGGGATGTCCGTTCCGGGGAAAATACTGCTTTGACGATACGGACGAGAGCGATTTCGCCGAGGGGCTCCGCCGCGCGGCGGCGTGCGACGTGATCGTGTTTGTCTGCGGGGAGCGCGCCCCCTGGTCCGGCGAGAACCGGGGACGGGTGTCGATCACGCTGCCCCAACTCCAGATCCGCTACCTGCGGGAACTGAAGAAGACGGGCAAGCCGATCGTGTCCGTGCTCATGTGCGGGCGCGCGATGGCGTGCGCGGAGCTCGTACAGCTTTCCGACGCGCTGCTGCTCGCGTGGCACGCGGGCACGGAGGCCGGGCACGCGGTCTGCGACTGCCTGTACGGTTTGCACGATCCGTGCGGGCGGCTGCCGATCACCTTCCCGTATTACACCGGACAGATCCCGTACTATCATTCGTGGCTGTCGAGCGGGCGCGACCGGAACGCCCTCATCCGCTACAAGGACGGGGAGAACGGACCGCTTTTCCCCTTCGGGTACGGTCTCTCCTACGCGGACGTCGCGTACCGGTCGGTGGAGATCCCCGATCCGGCGCTCGCGTCGGATAAGGACGAGCTGCGCGTCCGCGTCGTGCTCGAGAACCGCTCCGACGTCCCGACGTACGAGGTCGTGCAGGCGTATTTCCAGGACGTCGTCAGCTCGCTCGCCGCCCCGGAGCGGAAGCTATGCGGCTTTGCAAAGGTATTCGTCCCGGCGCACGGGACTGCGGAAGCGGAACTGTCGATCCCCGCCGCGCGCTTCGCGCTCATGACGAAGGATCTGCGCGAGGTCGTGGAACCCGGAGAATTCCGCCTGTTCGTCGGGCACGACAGCGCCTGCACCGAGGAGCGGCGCTTCACGGTCGGCGTCTGACGCGGCACGCGGAAAACGGTCGTCCCCCGGCTCAACGAGCCGGGGGACGATATTTATATGGGGGATCGTTCGCTTGGGCGCCGGCCGCCGTCACACGGCGAACGCGTCGAAGGAATCGATATCCGGGAGGGCGAACAGCGCGTCGGCGGAGCCGCCGAGCGTGATGCGCACGATCGTCTCGATCGGATCGCGGCCGGTCTCCGGGAGCGTGACGGTGAGGATCCCGTCCTCGACCCGGTACGCGCAGTCCTCTCCCGTGATCGCACGGACGCCGAGGACGGGCAACTCTCCGACGGGGAGGCGGAAGGAGAGGCAGGCAGGGGTCTTGATATGGAACCATACTTCGTCCCCCTTCCAGACCGCGCCGCCGAAGTCTTTATTGTTGCGGACCGGACCGCCGCGCGTTCCGTAGATCGCCTCGCCGTACCGTCCGGTCCATTCACCGATCTCCATCAGGCGCGCCTCGTGCGTCGGATCGAGGGAGCCGTCGCCGCGCGGGCTGACGTTGAGCAGCAGATTCCCGCCGCCGGTGATGACGTCGGTGAGCAGATGGATGACGTTTTCCGCCGACCGCACGGGGCAGTCGGGCACCCAGCCCCACGTCTCCGAAAGCTTATCGCACGTCTCCCACGGATCCTTCACGTTGAAGCCGCCCACGACGCCCTCCGGCGTCGTATAGTCCGCGTGGGCGCGCCGTCCGAGACGGTTGTTTATGATGATCTCCGGATGGCGGCTGCGCACGAGCTCGTCCAGCTCGTCCTCGCCCCAGAAATCGGGGATGATGGGGTTGTGGAGCAGGTCCTCCGGGTGCATCTTATCCGTCGGCAGGTGGAGCCGCATGCCGTGCGCGAGCCAGTGGTCCTCGCCGCCGTCATACCACATGATGTCGATCTTTCCGTAGTTCTCGACGAGCTCCTTCACCTGCGCGTGGCACTGCGCGCGCATCTTCAGCGCGCTGTCGTGGTACATGAGCGGGAAGAAGAAGCCCTCGCACCGCCAGTCCATCGGGGAATAGTACAGACCGGTGAGGAGCCCCGCCGCGCGGCAGGCGTCCGTGTATTCCCGGATGAGATCGCGCCCGCAGGGCGTGTGAGCGACGGTGAAGTCGCCGATCGAATGCTTGCTGTCAAAGAGGCAGAAGCCGTCGTGATGGCGCGTCGTCAGCACCATATAGCGCATGCCGGCTTTTTTCGCCACCTCCGCCAGATGCGGCGCGTCGAAGTTCTCCGCAGTGAACCGATCGGCGAGCTTCGCGTACTCCGTGCGCGGGATCTGCTTCTGCCACATGACCCATTCGCCCTCGCCGCGGATCGAATACAAGCCGTAGTGTATGAACATCCCGAATTTGCAGTCCTGCCAGCGGTCGATCACATGCTTGTCCGTCATGATAGTCCTCCGAAAATAATGATTGATATCCGCGGCGTCTCTCAGACGCCGTACCGGAAACTTCCCGTGAAGGTATGCGTCTCTCCGCCCCAGCGCACGGTATACGGCGCGCCTTCTTTGCCGTCGATGCGGCAGGAGACGATCCGTCCGTCCTTCCAGCGCGCCGAGACGGTGCAGCCGCCGCGCGCCTTCCAGTCCGTGAACTCGCCCTCCGGCCACGCGTCGGGCAGCGCGGGCAAGAGCTCGATCACGCCGGCGTGGCTCTGGAGGAGCATTTCCGCAATGCCCGCCGCGCCGCCGAGGTTGCCGTCGAGCTGGAAGAGCCTGTCCTCTTTCGGCCAGTCCACCGGATGGTAGTCGAAAAGATTGATGAACGTGCACGTCCTGTACAGCGCCGTCAGATGCCCGTAGGCGGCGTTCCCGTCGAAGAGGCGCGCATAGAAATTGACGATCCACGCGCGGCTCCAGCCCGTGTGGCCGCTGCCGTGGGCGAGGCGGCGCTCGAGCGTCTTTTTCGCCGCTTCAAAGAGCGCCGGCGTCTCGCGCGTGATCTGGTCGGAGGGATGCAGCGCGTACAGGTGCGCGATGTGGCGGTGCCCCGGATCCTCCTCGTCGAAGTCCTCGCTCCATTCCATAAGCTGCCCGTATTTCCCGATCCGATAGGGCGGGAGCTGCGCGCACGCGCGGCGGAGTTCGGCGGCGAAGTCCGCGTCGACGCCGAGCAGATCGGCGGTGTCGGCGACGAAGGGAAGGATCTCGCGGAGCACGCCGACGTCGGAGGTCGGCGCCGCGCTCAGATTGACGGGTTTTTTCGTTTCCGGATCGAGGAAATAATTCTCCGGGGAACTTGCCGGAACGGTCACGAGGTATCCGCTGCGCGGATCGCGCACGAGGAAGGAGAGAAAGAATTCCGCCGCGCCGCGCAGGATCGGATAGAATTCACGGAGGATCCCGACGTCGCCGGAGAAGAGGTAGCGGTCTTTCACGTGACGCAGGCACCACGCGCCCGCCGTCACGCACGCGCCGAAGAGCGGCATGACGCCGAGCGAGGTATACCCCCACGGGTTCGTCGTGAAATGAGCGACCCAGCCGGGGCATCCGTAGAGGACGCGCGCCGTCTTCTCGCCGGAGGCGGCGATCGTCCGGATGAGATCGAAGAAGGGTTCGACGAGCTCCGGCAGGTCGCTGACCTCGGCGAGCCAGTAGATCATCTGGATGTTGATGTTGATGTGATAATCCGCGCTCCACGGCGCGAAGTACTCGTTGCACCAGATGCCCTGCAGATTGGCGGGCAGCTTTCCGCGGGAGGAGGAGAGGAGCAGATACCGGCCGTAGTTGAAATACAGTTCACTGAGGCCGACGTCCTCCCCGGCGCGCTCGAGCCGCTCGTCCGTCGGAAGGGCGCTGAGCTCCTCGCTGCGCGGAAGAGACAGCGACACGCGGCCGAGCAGGGAAGAAAAGTACTCCCTCGTCCCGCGCTTCATTTCCTCGTAATCCGCCGCCATCGCGCGCGCGAGCGTTTCGCGGCAGACCTCGAGCGGATCGCGGTCCGTCTTGTAGGCGGTCGCCGCGGTGACGTAGATATACTTGCAGTCGTCCTCGTCCCGGTGGCGGATCAGGACGACGAACTTCTGCGGGATGCACCCCATCACGAGGATCTCGTTGTCCTCCTCGATCTTCAGGACGTTTTCGCGCTCGTACCGCAGCGCCGCTTCCTTCGCGCCGCCGCTGAGCCGGATCACGGCGGTGTTGTATTCGTACGAGACGAAAAACTCCCGCCGCGCGCCCTCGTATTCCACCGAGGCGATCCCGCGATCGAGGCGGAGCTCCCGGCGGTAGCCGCCCGCCGTTTCCTCAAAGGGGAGCTTGATATACAGATCCCCCGCCGTCTGATACGAACCGAACGCGCCGCCGTAGCGGTCGCCGTTGCCGCGCCCGCGGGAGATATGGTATTTGTCGCTCAATTCCTGCGCGCGGACGTACTGACCGCTGAAGATCAGCTGCCGGATCTCGTCAAGGTGCTCGCGGGTGTGGGGGCTGTCGTATCCGTCGAACTCCCAGCCGGACCAGATGCTCTCTTCGTTGAGCTGGACGTGTTCTTCCGCGATCCCGCCGAATACCATCATTCCGAGTTTTCCGTTTCCGAGAGGGAGCGCTTCGTCCCACGTCTGTGCGGGACGCGTGTACCACAGTCTGTTCTCGCGCATGACTGCCTCCGATCCTGCATGACATTGAAATCAGGGGTGAGTTGTATGGCTGAGATAAGTATACACTATTCGCCGCGGGATTGTCAAGAGCGAATTCGGGCCGTGCCGCGGGCGGGCGGCGCGGTTTTCTTCTTTTTTTGGCTTCAAACCGTTGACTTGCGTCCGCCGGGGATTTATAATTATTAGTAAGCATGCCGGTCCGGGAGAACGCGGGAGAAGGGATGCGGGAAGACGATCGCCGCCGACGGACGGAAAACGGCGATACGGAAAAACCATGATCCGATAAAGGAGACACGAAATGGCAGAGAGAACAACGGAGAAGACGGGCGATACCGCGGTGATCCGCCTGCCCGTACGCATCGATTCCGGCAACGCCGCTCAGGCGGAACAGGACGTCATGGCGCGTCTGACGGACGACGGGATCCGCTCGGTCGTGCTCGACGCGGAGGACGCGGCGTATATTTCCAGCGCCGGTCTGCGCGTGATCCTGCGCGTCAGGAAGAAGTATCCCGATCTCAGGATCGTGAACGTCAGCCCGGAGATCTACGAGATCCTCGAAACGACCGGATTCACCGAAATGATGAAGGTGGAGAAGGCGTACCGCGTCGTCTCCGTCGAGGGCAGTGAGGTCATCGGCGAGGGCTTCAACGGGAAAGTGTACCGGATCGACCGCGACAACGTCGTCAAGACGTACAAGAACGCCGACGCGCTCGCCGAGATCCGGCACGAGCGCGAGGTCGCGCGGCTGGCGCTGATCCTCGGCGTCCCCACGGCGATCTCTTACGACGTCGTACGCGTCGGCGACAGTTACGGCTCTGTATTCGAGCTTCTCAACGCGCGGTCGTTCGCCAAGATCCTGGCGCAGGAGCCGGAGCGCTTCGACTGGTGCGTGTCGGAATACGTGGGGATGCTCAAAAAGATCCACGGTATCGAGGTGCCCGCCGGAAAGCTGCCGTCGATCAAGGAAAAGACGGTGAAGGCCGTGGGGCGCATGAAGGATTCCCTCCCCGACGGGCTCGGCGAGAAGCTCCTCGCCATGACGGAGGCCGTCCCCGAGAGCGATCACATGATCCACGGCGATTATCACACGAAGAACATCGTCCTCGTCGGCGACGAGGTGCTCGTCATCGATATGGATACGCTCTCCGTGGGACATCCGCTCTTTGAGCTGATGCACATGTACAACGCCTACGTCGGCTATTCCGAAAACGATCCGGACGTCGTGCTGCGCTTCCAGGGCTACGGCGCGGACGTCGCCCGCCGGTTCTGGCACGACAGCCTTGCCGCGTATCTGGATACGGACGACGAGGCGAGGGTACGCGAGGTCGAGGACAAGGTCCGCTGCCTCGCTTACGCGTATCTGATCGATTGGGGCATCCGCCATCATGCCGCCGACGACGCGCTGCTCGCGCTGTGGAAGGAACGGCTGATCGCGCTTTTGCCCGGACTGGATTCGCTCCTCTTCTGAGGCGTAGCCGGAGAGGGACGCGGACTGAACGGTATTTGTAAAAGGGGTGCGTGTGATATGGGAGACGGGACCGGTCGGATCGATCTGCATATGCACACGACCGTCTCCGACGGCACCGACACGCCCGAGGAGCTTCTCGAATACGTAAAGGCGGCGGGGATCGCCCTCTTTTCCGTGACGGATCACGACGCGGTGAAGGCGGGGCCGATCCTTCGCCGCCGTCTCGGTGCGGGGGATCCCCGCTTCGTCCCGGGCGTGGAATTCTCCTGCCGGGACGAAGAAGGGAAATACCATATCCTCGGCTACGGCTTCGATCCGGACGCGGCGCCGATCCTTGATACGGTGCGGCGCGGGCACGAGCTCCGCATGACGAAGACGCGCGCCCGGTTGGATTTTCTGCGCTCGGAGTTCGGATTCTCCTTCCCGGAGGAGGAGATCGCGCGGCTGCTTTCGCAGGACAATCCCGGCAAGCCGCATATCGGGAACCTGATGGTGAAATACGGATACGCGCAGACGAAGGAGGAGGCGATCGGCCGGTACATCGACCGCGCCCGTTTCGGGGATGAGTATCTGCGCCCGGAGGAGGCGATCGCGGGTATCCTCGCCGGCGGCGGGATCCCGGTGCTGGCGCATCCTCTGTACGGAAGCGGCGGCGAGCTGATCCTCGGCGGGGAGATGGAGCGGCGCCTTGTGCGCCTGATGGGGTACGGACTGCGCGGCGTCGAGGCGTACTACTCCGGCTTTTCCGACAAGCTGCGCGGGGAAGCGCTCCGTCTGGCGGAGAAATACGGGTTGTTCGTTACGGCGGGCAGCGACTACCACGGGGCGAACAAGCTGGTGCGGATCGGGGATACCGGTCTCGGCGAGGCGTCGGAGTACCCGGAGGGGCTGCGCCGTTTTCTGGCGCTGTGGGGGCTGTGAGGCTTCTGCGTCCGATACGGGGGGACAAAAAGCCGGAACCGCACGGGCTTCTGAGCGTCCCTGCCGGGACGTCGTGAAAAACAACGGAAAGGGAGGGAACGGTATGTCCGCTCTCGTGCTCAAATGGATCGCCGCGCTCTCCATGCTCCTCGATCACGCCGGGATCCTGCTCTTCCCCGGCGCGGAGTGGATGCGCATCGCCGGGCGGCTCGCGCTCCCGCTGTACGCGTACTTCATCGCGGAGGGATTTTCCCATACGCACGACCGCAGAAAGTATTTTCTGCGCCTCTTTCTACTCGGCGCCGCCTGCCAGATCGTGTACGCCGTCGCGGGGTATCCGCTCCTTTTCGGGATCCTGATCGACTTTTCGCTCGCGCTGCTTTTTATGGAGATGGGCGAGCGGATGCGGCGCGCGCTGTCCGCGGGGCAGCGGACTTGGATCGGATGGGCGGCGGCGTTCCTCTTGTCCGTGTCGCTGCTCGCGTATCTGTGCACGGTGTGGGAGTTCGATTACGGGATCTGCGGGATCCTCTTACCCGTGTGGCCGTCCTTCTTTGCGAAGCGGGAGCACCGTCTCCTCGCCTTCGGCGCGGGGCTCGCGCTCCTCTGCGTATCGTGCGGCGGGATCGAGTGGTGGTCGCTTTTTGCGCTGCCGCTGCTCTTCTTCTACAACGGAAAACCGGGGAAATACCGCATGAAGTGGTTTTTCTATATCTTCTATCCGGCGCATCTCGTACTTTTGTACGGGATCTCGCTTCTGCTCGGGCGGTGAACGCGGCCCGCAAGTCAATCATCCGGAGGACAAAAACATGAGAGCATCCGACGTGTTTCCGCATCTGAACGGGAAGACGGACGACCGGGAACGGCGCACGCTGACGCCGTGCCGCGTCGTCGCGGCGTACGGGAACGTGACGGGCGCCGAGGCGCTGACGATCCCGCACGTGCAGCAGGTGACGCTCGCGCCCACGATGCGCGAGCGCTGTTTCATGACGAACGGCGAGGAGGGCGAGCACGCCGCCGTCCTTCTCGATTTCGGACAGGAGATCCACGGGACGCTGACCGTCGCCGTGCACAAGACCCGCTGTCCGGACGGACCCTCGATCCCCTTGCGGATCCGTCTCGGCGAGAGCGTCGGCGAGGCGCTGACGCCCGTCGGCGAGAGGGGGGCGTCGAACGACCACGCGACGCGGGACTTTATTCTGAACGTCAACCGCTACAGCGCGAACGGGACGCCGGAGACCGGCTTCCGCTTCGCGTATATCGAGATGCTGTCGCCCGCGTCGCGGCTCGAACTCATCTTCGTCACGGCGACGCTCATCTTCCGCGATCTCCCCTGGCGCGGCGTCTTCCGCTCGTCCGATCCGCTCCTCGACCGGATCTACGACACGGCGGCGTACACCGTACAGCTCAATCTCCAGCGGTACCTGTGGGACGGGATCAAGCGTGACCGCCTCGTATGGGCGGGCGACATGAACACGGAGATCCACACGGTGCTCACCGTTTTCGGCGCCGACGTTCCCGCCGTGACCGATTCGCTCGATCTGATGCGCGACGTCACGCCGCCCGATCAGTTCATGAACGGCATGTCCTCCTATTCGCTCTGGTGGACGCTCAGTCACTACGACTGGTACATGGCGAGCGGCGACCGCGCGTATCTGGAGAAACAGAAGGACTATCTCCGCGCGCTGCTCCCGCGGTATTTCGGGTATATCGGCGAGGACGGCGCGGAGGCGCTCCCGGACGGGCGCTTCTTCGACTGGCCGAACCGCTCGAGCGAGGAGACGCAGCACGCCGGGCTTCAGGGACTGACGCGTTTCGTTCTGCTTCGTGCCGGGGCGCTGATGAAGCATCTCGGAGAGGACGCGCTCTGTGCCGACTGCATCCGGCACGCGGACCGCATGCTCGCGCACCGGCCGGATCCGCGGGGACAGAAACAGGTCGCCGCCATGCTCGCGCTCGCCGGGCTCGCCGACCCGAGGGCGGCGTACCGCGACGTGATCGCGCCGGGCGGCGCGGCGGGTCTTTCCACCTTCCTCGGATACTATACGCTCCGCGCGGCGGCGGCCGCCGGCGAGGTCGGAGGCGCTCTGCAGCTGATCCGCGACTATTGGGGGCGGATGCTGTCCCTCGGCGCGACGACCTTCTGGGAGGATTTCGATGTCTCGTGGGCGGAGAACGCCTTCGGCATCGACGAGCTCCCCGTTCCCGGCAAAAAAGATATCCACGGCGACTTCGGCGCGTTCTGCTACAGGAACTTCCGCCACAGCCTCTGCCACGGTTGGGCGTCCGGTCCGGCGCCGTTCCTCTCCCGCTACGTGCTCGGCGTCCGCCCCTTCGCGCCCGGATTTTCCGTCGTACGCTTCGCGCCGGATCTCGGCGGTCTCGAATGGGCGAAGGGTACCGTCCCGACGCCGCGCGGCGAGATCACAGTAGAGCTGGAGCGGGGGGAGGACGGACGGACGCTCTCCCGCATCGAAGCGCCCGAGGGCGTAAAGATCCTCGGTCGGTGAATCCCCCCGGCGGTCCGCCGGTATGACATACGATTTTTCGGAAACGAAAGGAGATCCCCATGCTGTACAAAAAGAACGCCCGGAAGGCGCTCGATCCCGCGCTTTTCCAATCCCCCACCGCCGAGTACCGCGGCGCGCCGTTCTGGTCATGGAACACGAAACTCGATAAGGACGAGCTCCTCCGTCAGATCGACGTTTTTGAGGAGATGGGCATCGGCGGCTTCCACATGCACTCCCGGTCCGGGCTCGCCACGCCGTATCTGTCCGACGAATACATGTCGCTCGTCCGCGCGTGCGCGGACAGAGCGAAAGAAAAGGGGATGCTGTGCTGGCTGTACGACGAGGACCGCTGGCCGTCCGGATTTGCCGGAGGGTTCGTCACATCCGACAGCCGCTGGCGCGCCCGCACGCTCGTCTTTTCTCCGACGCCGAAGGAAGGCGAGGGCTGGCTGCCGGACTACGCGTCCTTCGACGCCGCGCTCGACGCGGGGAAGAAGCCGCGCGGCTGCCTGATCGCCCGCTACCGCGTGACGCTGGACGCCGACGGGTATCTCGCCGACTACGCGCGCCTCGCCGACGGCGAGGAGGCGGAGAACGTCTGGTACGCGGTCCTGTGCGTCGCGCAGGACACCGCGTGGCACAACAATACCGCCTACGTCGATACGCTTTCCCCCGCCGCTATCCGCCGCTTCATCGAGGTGACGCACGAGCGGTATTATAAAGAAGTCGGCGATGAGTTCGGCGGGACGGTCCCCGCCATCTTCACCGATGAGCCGCAGTTCCCCCGTCGGGGCGCGCTGAAGAATTCCACCGACCGCAGCGAGGTCGACTTCCCGTGGACGGACGATCTCGAAGAGACCTACCGCGCCGCGTGGGGCGAATCGCTCCTCGACCGGCTGCCGGAGCTCGTGTGGGATCTGCCGGACGGGAAACCGGCCGTCGTTCGCCTCCGCTACGAAGACCACGTCTGCGAGCGGTTCGTTCAAGCGTTCGCCGATCAGATCGGCGGCTGGTGCGACGCGCACGGTATCGCCTTCACCGGTCATTTGATGTACGAGCCGACGCTCGAATCGCAGACCCGCTTCGTCGGCGAGGCGATGCGTTCCTACCGCTCCTTCGGGATCCCCGGCATCGACATGCTCTGCGCGTCCGTGGAGCTGACGACGGCGAAGCAGGCGCAGAGCGCGGTGCATCAGTACGGTCGGGAAGGGATGCTCTCCGAGCTGTACGGCGTGACGAACTGGGATTACGATTTCCGTTCCCACAAGGAGCAGGGCGACTGGCAGGCGGCGCTCGGCGTCACCGTCCGCGTCCATCACCTGACGTGGGTCTCCATGAACGGGGAGGCGAAGCGGGATTATCCGGCGTCCATCGGCTATCAGTCCCCGTGGTACAGGAAATACGCCGCCGTCGAGGATCACTTCGCGCGGCTGAACACCGCCCTGACGCGCGGCAAGCCGCACGTCCGCATCGCCGTCGTCCATCCGATCGAGTCTCTCTGGCTGCGGCGCGGACCGATGGACAAGTCCGGTCCCCGCTGCGGGCGGCTGGACGGACAGTTCGATCTGCTCACGAAGACGCTGATCGCCAACACGCTCGATTTTGATTTCCTCTGCGAATCGCAGCTCCCCTCCCTCTGCCCCAAGGGCGGCAACCCGCTCGTCGTAGGGAAAATGGAGTACGACGCCGTCGTCGTGCCGGAGCTGGACACGATGCGGAAGACGACGCTCGAGCGGCTGAAAGCGTTCGCCGCCGAGGGCGGCGCCGTCTTCTCGCTCGGCGAGGCGCCCGCGCTCATCGACGGGTTCCCGTCCGATGAAGCGAAGAAAGAGGCGGCGCACTGGACGATGACGGGCGGGAACGTCGACGCGCTCGTCGCGGCGCTCGAGCCGTACCGCTTCTTCTCTCTGACGGATCGGAGCTCCGGCGCGCCTTGCGTCTCGATGGTCTCGCAGGTGCGCGACGACGGAGCAGGGAAATGGCTCTTCGTGTGCCACAGGGAACCGGTCGAGAAAAAAGGACAGTTCATGCCCGCCGTCGGCGCGGAACACACGGCCGTCTCGATCAAGGGCAGATGGGACGTGAAGGAATACGACACGCTGACGGGCGAGATCCGCACGCCGGCGTACTGCGTGATGGGAGAGAAGACGGTACTCGACCGCGATTTCTACGCGGCGGACAGTCTGCTTTTGTACCTCACCCCGCGCCGCGAAGCGGGAGACGCCGACATCGCGGGCGATCCGTATCGCCGTCCGCTGCCCGTCGGCCGCGTCGATCTCCGCGCGGCGCTGGCGAAGACCTCCGACGATGCGCCCGTGTTGCCGATCCGGCTGCGGGACGCGGTGCCGTATACACTCGACGAGCCGAACGCTTTGCTTCTCGACCGCGTGCAGTTTGCTTTTGACGGCGCGGAATACGAGCCGGAAGAGGTCGATTCGCTCCTCGTTGCGGAGATCGGCCGCAGCCGCTTCTTTGCACAGAATCAGGATCAGCGCTGGGTACAGCCGTGGGTCCCGACCGCGGACGAAGGGGAGGGGCAGCCGCACACGGTGCGCCGCCGCTTCACGTTCGAGGCGGAGATCCCCGTCTCCGGCGCGCGCCTGGCGCTCGAGATGCCCGAGAAGCCGGTACGCATCCGGCTCAACGGACAAGAAGTTCCGGCTGAGGACGACGGATGGTACGTCGATCATTGCATCCGCACCGTGCCGCTTCCGGCGATCCCGGCGGGACCGGTCGTCATCGAGGTCGAGCAGCCGTTCACGCTCCGCTCCTGCACGGAGTGGTGCTATCTGATCGGCGGCTTCGGCGTCCGGCTCAGAGGCCGGTACGCGTCGCTCGTCTCCCGCGCACCGACGCTCGCCTTCGGCGACGCTGCCGAGCAGACGCTGCCGTTCTATACGGGGAACGTCACCTATCACTGCGCCTACGACGAGCCGGACGGCACCGTCGAGCGCGTGCTCCAGGCGGCACACTTCGGCGGTGTGCTCTATTCCGTGCGGATCGACGGCGGCGAGGAACTCCTCTGCCCGTATCCGCCGTACTGCGTCTCGCTTGGCACGCCCGCGAAGGGACGTCATACGATCGACGTCACCGTCTACGGACACCGCCGCAACGGTTTCGGTCAGGTGCATAACTGCGTGCCCGGATACAGCTGGTGGGGACCGGATTCCTGGCGTACCTACGGTACGGCCGGATGGACGGACGCGTACGTGCTCACAAAGACCGGCCTCATCGACGCGCCGGAGATCCACTGAGAAGGACGGAATGGACTATCGGGGGCAGATTTCCACGGGCGACCGTGTCGGCGGGCCTCTTCTACTTCTCCTGCGACCGGCAGTCCGAGCGGGGATTTGCCTCCGACGTCCGGCTTTTCCGCTTCACGGGCGAGGCGCCCGAGGAGTGGGAGCCGCTCTGACGCCCGAAAGAAAGGAGCGCATCCCGAATGAAAAAGAACGAAAGAAGGCTGACGGCCGTTTTGCTTGCGGTCTATCTGCTCGTGCTCGCGTGGGTCGTTCTTTTCAAGGCGTCGGCGCTTTCGGCGATCCCCGGTCTCTTCGATCACGGGCGGAGCGTCAACTGGATCCCGTTCTATTATGACGAGGAGACGAGCGGTCATCTCTCGGAGGTCGTCTGGAACGTCATTCTCTTCGTGCCGCTCGGCGTGTATCTGAAGATGCTCGGCGCCGGCTGCGGGAAGGCGGTCCTCTGCGGGCTCGGCGTGAGCGTGCTGCTCGAGATCCTGCAGTTCGCTTTCGGGATCGGGGTGACGGACGTCACGGACGTCATCACGAATACGGCGGGAACGGCGCTCGGCGTGGGCATTTACTGCGCCCTGCGATCCCTGTTCATGAAAACGGAGGCGCTCGACAAATGGCTGCGGATCCTTGCGGCCGTATGCACGGGCGGGGTGATCCTTCTGGCCGCGGTGTTGTTTTGGGCGAATTGAGGGACGCCGGCGCTCCCGCTTTCTCCCCGTTGCTCCGTTACGAGCGCCTTTTGCCCATAACACCAATGGGGGGGCTTGGGGGCTATGCCCCCAACCGCTGTACATCTGTCAGCGGGTATCTGTATCTGCCGCCGGGGATTCCAAAGGGGGACCGGGGCTTCAGCCCCACGAGACGAGGTCCCCCTTTGGCGGGGGAGCCCGTGGGGGCAGAGCCCCCGGGCGGGAGTGGATCCATAAGGAGAGGAGCCGGGCTC
>JAEEYP010000048.1 GCA_016288155.1 Clostridiales bacterium
ATTCCAAAGGGGGACCGGGGCTTCAGCCCCACGAGACGAGGTCCCCCTTTGGCGGGGGAGCCCGTGGGGGCGGAGCCCCCGGGCGGGAGTGGATCCATAAGGAGAGGAGCCGGGCTCCTCTCCTTATGAAATAAAGAAAGCCTATGCAGAGCAAATAACGTTTGACGACTGAGCATCAAATTTGGTTCGTCCGGATCGGTCGTTCGCGCTGACATGACGTCTGTGCAGTCACGCCATACAGCGATCGTGGATTCATGCTTTCTGACTTCTGTCATAAGGAGAGGAGCCCGGCTCCTCTCCTTATGGATCCACTCCCGCCAAGGGGGCTCTGCCCCCTCCTGCCACCCCCGGGGCTTCGGCGTTCGACATCCACGGACGGGCGTGCAGCGGTTGGGGGGCATAGCCCCCAAGCCCCCCCATTGGTGTTATGGGCGAGGGACATTCGGTAACTGAACAACGGAGAGGCAGCGGAAGCGCTTGACAGCAGAGGCAAATATCGTGCGGCGGGAGTCCGGGGCTTCGGCGTCTAACACCCACGGACGGGCGTGCAGCGGTTGGGGGCATAACCCCCACCCCCCATTGGTGTTATGGGCGAGAGACGTTCAGATACCGAACAACGGAGAGAAAGCGGAGACATTAGGCAGCGGAGACAAATACTGTTTGCCAGAAGCGTGGGGTGGGAGGTCACTCTTTCCTTTACAACACACAAAAAAAAAGCCCGACGGATTCCGCCGAGCATTGACCGTTCTTATGTTCAAAGGTTTTCGCGGGGGGGCGGGGGAGCCTTTTTGCAAAAGGCTCCCCCGTCGTATTTCTCAGATCTTGCGGATCCAGCCGTGCACGTCGGGGAGACGGCCCCACTGGATGCCGGTCAGCGTATCGTACAGCTTCTGGGTGACCTCGCCGATCTTTCCGCCGCCGACGATGCAGGAGTGTCCGTTATAGTACAGCTCGCCGATCGGGGAGACGACGGCGGCGGTGCCGCAGCCCCACGCTTCCGTCAGCGCGCCGGTCTTCATGGAATCTTCAAGTTCGTCGATGGAGATCAGGCGCTCGTTCACCGTCCAGCCGTCCGCGCGGAGCAGTTCGATGCAGGACTTGCGCGTGATGCCCGGAAGGATCGATCCGGTCAGCGCCGGCGTGGCGATCTCGTCGCCGAAGCGGAACATGACGTTCATCGCGCCGACCTCTTCAATGTACTTGCGGTGGACGCCGTCCAGCCACAGCACCTGCGAGAAGCCGAGCTTTTCCGCGTTCTCGCCGGCGCGGTTGGAAGCGGCGTAGTTGCCGCCGCACTTCGTATAGCCGGTGCCGCCGCGGACCGCGCGGACGTCCTCCGACTCGATCATGATGCGGACGGGGTTGATCCCTTCCTTATAGTAGCTGCCGACGGGGGAGGCGATGAGCACGAACATCGCGTGATGGATGGAATGGACGCCGAGCGTTTCGTCGTTGCCGAACAGGAACGGACGGAGATAGAGCGACGTGCCGGGCGCGCTCGGCACCCAATCCTGCTCCGTACGCACGAAGGTGTCGAGGATCTGGAGCCCGTCCTCCTCGGAGAACTGCGGCAGGCGCAGCCTCTCCGCCGAGTTGTTCATGCGGCGGATGTTCTCGATCGGACGGAACATCTGGACGGTGCCGTCCGGCGTGCGGTACGCCTTCAGTCCCTCGAAGATCTCCGCGCCGTAGTGGAACACGGTCGCAGCCGGATGGAGCGTGAGATAATGGAACGGCTCGATGCGGGCGTTGTGCCAGCCGTCCTGATCGTTGTACTCCATGATGAACATGTGGTCGGTGAAATACTTGCCGAAGCCGAGCGTGGAAGGTTCCGGTTTTTCCTTTTTCACCGTGGTGGGATGAAAATCGATTTTCAGCATGGCGTTTCTCCTTATCCTTCGTATTGATAGCCGACGTCGATGGCGCGCCGGTTGAGATCGAGCATTTCCTTGTGGCGGGCGGAGACGACCTTCGCGAGCGCTTCGTCGAGATTATCGTAGGAGATCGCGTCGCATTCGCGGATCAGCTTGCCGACGATGATCATGTTCGCCAGCGTCGTGATCCCCTCGTCCGCCGCCATCTGCGTGGCGGGGATGCGGAACGCGCGCACGTCGGCGCGGTTGACGCCGCGCTCGATCAGCGTGGAGTCCGCGATGATGATGCCGCCCGGCACGACGGCGCTTTCATAGCGGTCGAGCGAGGGCAGGTTCATGGCGATGAGCACGTCCGGACGGGTGACGATCGGGGAACCGACGGCGGAGTCGGAGACGATGACGGAGCAGGAAGCCGTGCCGCCGCGCATCTCCGGACCGTAGGACGGGAGCCACGAGACCTGACTGCCCTCCATCATCGCCTTGTACGCGAGGAATTTCCCGGAGAACAGGATACCCTGTCCGCCGAAGCCTGTGATGAGGATCTGGGTCGTCATCTCACTTCACCTCCGCATATTTGTCTTTGTATACGCCGAGCGGATAGTAGGGGATCATCTTCTCCTCGACCCATGCGAGCGCCTTGTCCGGCGTCATTCCCCAGTTCGTCGGGCAGGTGGAGATCACCTCGATCAGCGAAAAGCCCTTGCCCTCGACCTGATTTTTGAACGCGCGGAGGATCGCCCGCTTCGCGTTCTTCACGTTCTTGACGCTGTTGACGGCGACGCGCTCCAGATACGACGCGCCGTCGAGCTGGGAGAGCATCTCGCACATCTTGATCGGGTAGCCCTGCGTCGCGACGTCGCGGCCGTAGGGGGAGGTCTGCGTGACCTGACCGGGCAGGGAGGTCGGCGCCATCTGACCGCCGGTCATGCCGTAGATCGCGTTGTTCACGAAGATGATCGTGATGTTCTCGCCGCGGGCGGCGGAATGGACGGTCTCGCAGGTGCCGATGGAGGCGAGGTCGCCGTCGCCCTGATACGTGAAGACGATCTTCGACGGATCGGAGCGCTTGACGCCCGTCGCGACGGCGGGGGCGCGTCCGTGCGCCGCCTGCACCATATCGACGGTGAAATAGTTGTACGCCATGACGGAACAGCCGACGGAGGCGACGCCGATCGTGCGTCCCTCGATGCCGAGCTCGTCGATCGCTTCGGCGACGAGACGGTGGATGATGCCGTGCGTGCAGCCGGGGCAGTAATGCAGCGGCGCGTCGGTCAGCGATTTCGGTTTTTCAAAGACGATCATGCTTTCAGTCCTCCTTGAGCGGTTTCGATGGCGGCAAGGACTTCGTCCGGCGAGGGGATCATGCCGCCGGCGCGGTTGACGAGCGTGACGGGGCGGGCGCAGTCCATGGCGAGGCGCACGTCCTCGATCATCTGCCCCATGGAGAGCTCCACGGAAATGAAGCGCTTCGCGTGGGACGCGGCGCCGGCGATCACCGCTTTCGGGAACGGCCACAGCGTGATCGGGCGGATCAGTCCGACGCGGATGCCCTTCTCGCGGGCGGCGAGGATCGCGTTCTTGGAGACGCGCGCCGCGATGCCGAACGCCACGACGACGATGTCCGCGTCCTCCGTCATGAAGGATTCGGCGGCCGCCTCGTTCTCCTCGACGGTGCGGTAGCGCTCGTAGCGGGCGAAGTTCGTCCTCTCCAGATCCTCGGGGACGAGGTAGAGGGAATTGACGATATTGTGCGGGCGCTTGCCGTCCGTGCCGGTCAGCGCCCAGGGCTTTTCATAGACGACCGGTTCCGGCGCCTCGAGGACGACCGGCTCCATCATCTGCCCCATCGTGCCGTCGGCGAGGATCATCGACGTCATGCGGTATTTGTCCGCCAGATCGAAGCCCTTCATCGTCAGCGCCGCCATTTCCTGAACGGAGGCGGGCGCGAGCACGATCATATGGAAATCGCCGTGCCCGGAGCCGCGCGTCGCCTGGAAATAGTCGGACTGCGACGGCTGGATGCCGCCGAGACCGGGACCGCCGCGCTCCACGTTGACGACGAGCGCCGGAAGATCACAGCCGGCGAGATAGGAAAGCCCCTCGCATTTGAGGGAGATCCCGGGACTGGAGGAGGAGGTCATGGCGCGCTTGCCGGTGGACGCGACGCCGATGACCATGTTGATCGCGGCGAGCTCGCTCTCCGCCTGCAGGAACGTGCCGCCGATCTTCGGCATGCGCTTCGCCATATAGGCGGCGACTTCCGTCTGCGGGGTGATCGGATATCCGAAATAGTGGCGGCAGCCGGCGAGGATGGCGGCCTCCGCGATGGCTTCGTTGCCTTTCATCAGAACCTTTTCAGCCATTTTTTTCGCTCCTTTCCTTATTTTTCGACCGTGATGATGCAGTCTGGACACATCGTGGCGCAGAACGCGCAGCCGATGCACCCTGACTGGTCGGCGACCTCTACGGGATGGTGTCCCTTTTTGTTGATCTTATCCGCGGCGAGGACGAGGACCTTCTTCGGGCAGGCGGAGACGCACAGCCCGCAGCCCTTGCAGAGATCGGTCTGGAATGTCAGTTTCGGCATGGTTTCATCTCCTTTTTGGGGTTATTTCCAGGTGTATTTATGCTCCAGAACGATCGGGAACAGCGGCCCGACCGATCCGGCGAGCGCGGGGGCGAGGTCTTCTCTGACCGCGGTCATGCGGACGGGAAGACCGCTCTCGCGCGAGAGCGCTTCGGCGAAGGGAAGGGAAGCGAGGACGTCCTCCGCGGTCGTCTCCTCCCCGAGGTTCGTGTTGTTGACGATCCCGGTGGCGCGGATGCCGCCCGCCGCTTCGATCTCCCGCAACACGGCGAGCGCGTCGGGAACGGTCCGTGTCAGAGGACGGAAACGGTTGACGACGAAGAGCATCTCGTACCGTCCCTCGGCGAGGATGGCGGGCGCGTAGCGGCCGAGCGCGAGCGCGCCGCGGTCGTCACCGCCGATGTCGAGCACGGCGTAGGCGTCCGTGTCGTCCGTCACGGCGTACATTTCCGTCGGCAGCGCGGGAAAGTCGACGTTCGTGTTCGCGTAGGCGGAGGAGATGAGGCGCACCCCCGCCGCGTCGAGGCGCGCGGCGCTGTCCTTGGTGCGGAAATACGGGTTCACGATGTCGAGGTCGGCGATGTTCACCCGGTATCCGAGCGACCGGATCCACAGCGCGTAATTCACGGCGATGTTCGTTTTGCCGCTGCCGTAATGCCCGCAGAAGAGCGTCACGCGGCGGGGCGGCGCAAGCGCGGCGTCGTTCACGGCGGCGCCTCCCGTCAGAGCTTGGAGCGGATGATCTTGCCGCTCGTGGTCTTCGGAAGCTCGTCGCGGAACTCGACGATGCGCGGATATTTATAGGGCGCCGTGTGCGCCTTGACGTAATTCTGGATCTCCTTCTTCAGCTCGTCCGTGCCGACGGTGCCGCGCGTGAGCACGACGCTCGCCTTGACGATCTGTCCCCGGATCTCGTCCGGGACGGCGGAAACGCCGCATTCGAGGACGTACGGCAGTTCCATGATGACGGATTCGATTTCGAACGGTCCGATGCGGTAGCCGGACGACTTGATGACGTCGTCGATGCGGCTGACGTACCAGTAGAAGCCGTCCTCGTCGCGCCACGCGAGGTCGCAGGTGTGATAGTATCCGTCGTGCCAAACCTCGGCGGTCTTTTCCGGATCGTTCCAGTATCCGGTGAAGAGTCCGCAGGGCGCGCCCTCCGCGACGCGGATGCAGATCTCGCCGGTCTCGCCGTCGCCGACCTCGTTCCCGTCGCCGTCGAGCAGACGGACGTCGTAGATCGGGCAGACACGTCCCATCGAGCCGATCTTGTGCGGCGCGCCGGAGAGGTTGCCGAGGATGCACGTCGTTTCCGTTTGACCGAAGCCTTCCATGATCGGGAGCCCCGTCGCCGCCATGAACTGCCGGTATACCTCCGGGTTGAGCGCCTCGCCGGCCGTGGAGGCGTGGCGGAGCGTGGAGTAAGAATAGCGGGAGAGATCTTCTTTTATGAGCATGCGGTACATCGTCGGCGGCGCGCAGAAGGTCGTGATGCCGTATTCCTCAAAGAGCGGCAAAATCTGCGCGGCGTCGAAACGGTCGAAGTCGTACACGAAGGTCGCGCCCTCGCACAGCCACTGACCGTACAGCTTGCCCCACATCGCCTTCGCCCAGCCGGTGTCGGAGATCGTGAAGTGCAGTCCGTCCGTCTGGACGCAGTGCCAGTATTTCGCGGTATGGAAATGCCCGAGCGGGTACTTGTGGCTGTGCAGCGCCATCTTCGGGTATCCGGTCGTGCCGGAGGTGAAGAAGGCGAGGAGCGGATCGTCCCCGCCGGGGGCGTCCGGCGTGCGGAGATAGTGGCTCGAATACATCGTGTACTCCTCGTCGAAGGAGCGCCAGCCGTCGCGCTTGCCGTTGACGAGGATGCGGATCGGCGATATGCCGGAGGCTTCCTCCGCGAGCTCGACCTGATGCGCGCAGTCGCCGTCGGCGGTGCAGATCACCGCCTTGACCTCCGCGAGGCGGAAGCGGTACTCAAGGTCGTGCGCGAGGAGCTGGTTCGTGCCGGGGATGGCGATGGCGCCGAGCTTGTTGAGCCCGAGCATCGCCGGCCAGAACTGCCAGTGCCGCTTGAGGATCATCATGACGCGGTCGCCGCGCCCGATGCCGATGGATTTGAAGTAGTTCGCGCAGCGCGCGGACTCGTGCGCCATGTCGTAGAAGGTGAAGCGGCGGCACTCCGTCTTGTCGCCGGAGAGCCAGACCATCGCGAGCTTGTCCGGCTTCTCGGCGGAGAGCGCGTCCACGAGGTCGAAGGCGAAATTGAAGTGCTCGATATCGTGGAAACGGATCGAGAGCGGCGTGCCGTTCTCGTCTTCCTCGGTATCGATGAAGCGGCGGTACACGCGCTCGGTGGTATCCGCCGGAGCGGGGGCGACGGCGGGAGACGGCGTTGCGGCGATGGCGAATTCGGGGATCTCCGCCCCGGAGGGATTGAGTACGATGGCGTAGAAATGGCAGTCCTGCCCGTCGAGGGCGATCATGCCGTGGGGCGTCGAGGAATCGTAATAGATGGAGTCCCCTTCGTGCAGGATCTCCTTGTGTTCGCCGACCTGCACCTTCAGCGTACCGCTGATGACGATGTCGCATTCCTGTCCTTCGTGCGTCGTCATCTCGATGTCGCGGTGCAGCGCCTCTTCCATGAAGCGCAGCCGCACGCACAGCGGTTCCGCGATGCGGTTCTTGAACGCGGCGGCGAGGTTATGGTACACCATGCCGTGCGCTTCCTTGATCTCCTGACCGCCGCCGCGGCGGGTGACCGTGTAGGAGGCGAGCGTCGGGGATTTTCCTTCGATGATATCCGTGACGTCCACGTTGAAGGCGAGCGCGCAGCGGTAGATGAAGGCGAAGGGAAGATCGGACAGCCCGTTCTCGCAGGCGGTGTACTCCTCCTCGGAGACGTCCGTCTTCTGCGCCATCTCCGCGCAGGTATATCCCTCGATCTCGCGCAGCTCGCGGATGCGCCCCGCCATTTCGGCGATCTTCACGTCCAGACCGGTGATCGGTTTTGCCATGACATCCTCCAGTATTCGGGAAGGGAAATGAAAAACGCCCGTCCCAAAGATGGTTACGATCCTTGAGACGAGCGATAAACGTCACCCGCGGTACCACTCAAGTTGCGCCGATCCGGCGCCGCTCATCAGGCTCGATACAAGCCCTGTGCCTTCACGCAGCATTCACGGGGAAGTTCTACTTGCTCACGCTTTCTTCTTCCCGGCTCAGAAGCTACAAACGGGAAAACGCTTTCATCGGCTCGCACCGCCCGCCGACTCTCTGCGGAAAGGATGTTTTCCGTCCTCTTCGTCGTCGCTTTTATTAACTGGGATTATACCACATTCTCTCCCGCCCGTCAATAGGCTTGCAAAAAAAAACGCATATTCCCGCAAAAAAAACCGGGAAGAGAGCGGGAGACCGTTCTCTTCCCGGACCGTGCCGGTCACTCTCTGTTCGCGTCCGCCATGCCGCGGTATTCGTCGAGGAAGTCCTCGGCGGTCTTTTCCATGACGAGCGTGACGTTCCGCCCGTCCTCGCCGAAGGAGAAGACGGCGTACATATTGCCGAAGTACCGATCGATGATCTGTACCTTGATCCCGAATTTCCGCTCTTCTTTCCATGCGGCGCTGACGGCGCAGCGGTACATAAACCCGTTCGTCGTGCGCACGCCGCCCGCCTCGTCGGAGTAGCCGAGCTGCGGGAAGCGGCAGAGCACGTTGTCTCCGATGGTGAACGGCAGCGTCTTCTCGCCCTGCGCGTTCTCCCAATAGAACTCGCCGCTCTGTCCGTCCGGCGAGAAACGCAGGGCGAAGCGGCGGATGCCCATGCTGTTATCGCCGCAGCGGTAGTACCGGCCGTCGATGACGGAGCGGAACGGGCTGTCCGCGCGGCCGGGGATCGAGAAGAGCTTCAGCTTGTCCGTCTCTTCGAGCAGCGCGCGGTGCGCCGCTTCGTTCTCCGGGAGCGGCTCGCCGCCCATGCGGTCCACGAGGAACTCGTTCATGCCGGCGACGAAGAGATCGATGTTGCTTTCCTGTCCCTGGTTGTCGCCGGTGCAGATGCAGATGAGATCCTTTTCCGGGATGCAGTAGGTCGACTGCCCGCCCATGCCGGAGAACCAGAAGCCGTTGTCCAGCATCCAGATCTGATAGCCGTAACCGACGGAACGGCAGGTGATGAAGCCGTTCGAGCAGTTGTCGACCTGCGGGGAGGTCGCGTCGCGCACGTACTGCTCCGGGATCAGCTGCTCGCCCTTCCAGCGTCCGCCGTTCATGAGCAGCCGGGCGAAGGAGGCGATGTCGCGCGTCGTGCAGACCATGGCGGAATCGCCCCAGGACTCGCCGTTCGGCGTTTTGAGGATCTCGGCGTTTCGGAAGGTGCCGATCCGGTCGAAGAGCTTTTTCTTTAAATAATCGAGCAGCCGCATCCCGGTCAGCTTCTCGACGAGGACGCCGAGTGTCTGCGAGCCGGCGGAATCGTACTGGAAGATGCGCCCGCCCGGCATGCCGCGCTGACCGTTGCCGTTGAGATAGTAATGCACGCGGTCCGGATCGCCGCTCGTGAACCAGCGGCCCAGCGGCTGGACGGTCGTCTCCATCGTCAGCATGTTGCGGATCGTCTGTTTCTTGAGCGCTTCGGGGAGCTCCGTGTCGATCCGCTCCGGGAAGTACTTGACGATGGGATCGTTTATGGAGATCTTTCCCTCCGCCTCGAGCAGACCGATGGCGATGGCGACGAAGCTCTTCGTCTGGGAATACATCCGGTGCACGTCGTCCGTGCCGAACGGCTTCCAGCGGAATTCACCGAAGATCTCCTCTCCTTTCATGAGAAGAAGATTGTGCATGACGACGCCGTTGCGCTCGAGGAACCGCACGAAACCGAGTACGTCCTGCGAGCGGATGCCGGCTTTCTCCGGGGTGATTTTCTCAAACATCGGGAGTTCTCCTTTATATAGAATTAACGGGATTCGGACGGAACGCCGCTCACAGCCCGAGCAGGCGGGAGGCGACGGCGAAGTAGAGGAGCAGCGACAGCGCGTCGACGATCGTCGTGATGAGCGGCGACGCCATCACGGCGGGGTCGAAGCCGAGGCGCTTCGCGATGAGCGGCAGCGTGCAGCCGACGGCTTTCGCCGTCATGACGGTCAGCGTCATCGTCAGAGCGACGGTGAGCGCGACGAGCACCGTGACGCCCGCGTTGCCGAGGATCAGCCGGTCGATGAGCATCGCCTTGGCGAAACTCGCCGCGCCGAGGCAGAGACCGCACAGCCCCGCGACGCGGAGCTCCTTCCAGATCACGCGAAGGATGTCGGAAAACTCGATCTCGCCGAGCGACAGACCGCGGATCACGGTGACGGACGCCTGCGCGCCGGAGTTGCCGCCCGTGTCCATGAGCATCGGGATGAACGCGACGAGCGCGACCTGCGCGGCGAGCGCGTTCTCGAAGGTGGTGAGGATCATGCCGGTGAAGGTCGCGGAGATCATGAGAAGGAGCAGCCACGGGATGCGGTTGCGCCACAGTTCCCATACGCTCAGGCGCATGTACGATTTGTCGGACGGGAGGATAGCCGCCATCTTCTCGATGTCTTCCGTGGTCTCTTCCTCGATGACGGTCAGCGCGTCGTCGACGGTGATGATGCCGACGAGCCGTTTTTCCTCATCGACGACGGGCAGCGCCAGAAAGCCGTAGTGACTGAGCAGCTTCGCCGCTTCCTCCCGGTCGCAGAGCGTGTTCACGGAGATCACGTTCGTGTCCATGACGTCCCCGACGCTCTGGTCGTCCTTGGCGAGCAGAAGCTCGCGCACGGTGATGACGCCCTCGAGGTATCGCTTCTGATCGGTGACGTAGCAGGTGTAGATCGTCTCGGAATCCGCGCCGGTGCGGCGGATATGCTCGATCGCCTCCGGCACCGTCATGGAGGCTTTCAGGTGCGTGTACTCCGCGGTCATGACGCTCCCGGCGGAGTTCTCCGGGTATTTGAGGAACTGATTGATGAGCGAGCGCGTCTCCGGCGACGCGATGCGCAATATCCGCTTGACGACGTTGGCGGGCAGTTCCTCCAGCATGTCGACCGCGTCGTCGATGTACAGCTCTTCTACGATGGCGCCCATTTCGGAATCCGTCACGCCGGTGATGAGCTCCTCCTGCTTGTCCGGATCCAGGTACGAGAAGACCTCCGCCGCCCATTCCTTCGGCAGCGTGCGGAAGGCGACGAGCGCCTCGTCCTGCGGAAGCGTGCCGAGCCATTCCGCGATGTCCACTTCCTGGAAATCCTGATACGTCTCGCGGAGCTCGCGCAGCTTATGCGCCTGTACGAGTTCCGTCAGGCGGTCGGTCTCCGGGACGTACGGCGCCGTTTGCGTTGTTTTTTCCTGTTCCATACGGTTTCTCCTTTCGTTTTGCCGCCCGTCGGGCGGCATGGGGATACGGCCGTGCCGCCGTCTCCCCCGAAAGGAAGGGAAGGGACGGCGCGGTCTGCCGGGACGCATAAGGGAGGATTACTTCGCCCGGGTATACTCATGCCGTCTCACCCCTTTTTGCAGGTACGGAAACCGTACGCTTCATTCTGCCAACAGTATAGCACATTTTGCGCGGCAATGCAATCCGGGAAACGCAGAAACGGAGAAAAAACGCGCACATTTGCGCAAAACCCATTGACGGACGGCGGGGAGGGGGGTATAATTTTACTGCAATCATCGGGAATCGGGAGATATCTGTTATGACAAGTATCGGCAAGGAATATCTGACCATGCTCCGCGAATGGGCGGAGGCGATGCGCCCCTATCTTTTCACGCCCGCGGACCGTCCCGACCTCACCTATTACGGCGACGGTACGAACGGCTGGGGCACCCAGACGAACCAGAAGGCGCTCGCGGCGCTCGCCGCGCTCGCGACGCTGCCGGGCGGCGAGCCGAAGTGGATCCCCACGGCGCTCGCCATGCTCCGCTATTCGCTCGAATCGCACCTCGTCGGTTCCTATCATCTCTCCGACGGGGAGGACATGAAGTGGGGGCACACGTGGATCTCTCCGCTCGGCGTGGAACGGATGATGTTCGGCGTGGACCTGCTCCTCCCGTACATGACGGAGGACGACCGGGCGCTCTTACGCCGCATGCTGATCTCCGAGGCGGACTGGCACCTGACGGACTGGCCGGTCAGGGCGGGGCTCGTCGACTGGAACTTCCCGGAGAGCAACATGTGGAACGGCGCGCTCCTCCTCCGCACCGCCTCGCTCTATCCGGACTGCCCGAACGCGGCGGCGTACGTCGACCGCGGGACGGATTTCCTCGTCAACGCGGTCTCCGTGCCGTCGACGTCGCAGGAGAAGACGGTCTACGAGGGGAAGACGGCGGCAGAGCGCTTCGTCGGCGCGAATTTCTTCGAGAGCTATGCGACGGACCATCATCACTACATGAACGTCGGATACATGGTCATCACGCTCTCGAACGCCTCCATGCTGTATTTCCACTACCGCACGCGCGGACTGCCCGTCCCGCCGGTGCTGCTCCACAATCTCGAGCGGCTGTGGCAGCTCGTCAAGTCCTTCCTCTATGAAGACGGGCGGCTCCTCCGGATCGGCGGCGACACGCGCATCCGCTACTGCTACTGCCAGGATTATCTTCTCCAGACGCTGAACATGGCGGCGGATCTCTGGGGCGAGGAGACGGACGGCTGGGAACGCGGCTGGATCGGGCAGCTGATGAAGGAACGGACGTACAACGGGGACGGTTCCTTCCTCTCCCGCCGCGCGGAGATCTTCGTCGAGCGCTCGCCGCTCTACTACACGCGTCTGGAGTCGGACCGCGCCTCTTGCATCGCGTTCAGCGCCGTCCACCGTCATCTCTTCTCCGATTTCGCCGAACCGGCCGGACGGCGGGAGATCCCGCCGCTTACGGTGTGGTCCGATGCATATCACGGCTCGTATCTCGTCCGGGAACCGGGGCGGTACGCCGCGTTCACCTGGCGCGGGGCGGAGGGTCCGTCGGCGCTCTGCCTGCCGCCGGAGGATTCCTCCCTCGCCGAGTGGAAGCTCAACCTGACCGGGGCGGTGACGGGCAACGGTTCGGAGGAGAACGCGAACATGCTCTCGTTCGGCGGACGCTCCTTCATCGGCGGCTTTCTGACGTGGGGCAGCTACGTGTCGCACACGCGCGGACTGCTCGAGGAGCAGATCCGCGAGGAGGATACCGTCCGCACGCAGCTCGTGTGCGCGGCGCTGCCGGACGGGAAGACGATGATCGTGATGCAGTACGCGCGCGCCGTGAAGAACTGTCATATCACTTCCGCGTCGCCTCTGCATCTGAATATCCCGAACGACGTCTTCAACGGGTTCTCCCGTACCTACACGGAGTCCGAGGGACGCGTCACAGTGGACGGACGGATGACGGTCATCCCCGCCTACGGCGGACGGCTGAAGATCCTGCGCCCGCCGTACCGGCAGATCGGCATCCGCGCCTCCCAGTGGGTCTATCCGACGCGCGGCTTTCTGCACGCGGACGAGATCTCGATGGATCCGATCGAGACGCCCGTGTTCCTCGCCGCGGGGCAAATCGCGTTCGATATCGGCGCGGCGGTGACGCTCTCGCGCGGCGGCTTTGCCGCGGGCTCGGCGATCCGCGCCGTGCGCGACGGGACGCATCCGCTTCTGCGCGGCGTGACGTATACGGCGGACGACGGGACGGCGTACACGGTGCTCGCCAATTTCGGCGAGACGGATGCGGAAGCCGTGATCGGCGGACGCGCCGTGACGGTCCCCGCCGGGGCGGGCGAGATCTTTTGGTGAAAAGCGGACGCGCGTCCGCACGGAAATAGAAAAACTGCCGGCACCCCCTTGCGGCGCCGGTTCCGAAGGAGGCATCCCGTATGCAGCACTACAAGCACGTCATCGTCGCGGGGGTCGACGGCGCCGGCGCGTTCTTCCGCGTCGCCGACACTCCGTGTTTCGACCGGATCTTCGGGAGCGGCGCCGTGACCTATACGGCGCTGGCTTCCCGCCCTTCCATCAGCGCCGAATGCTGGGGCTCCATGCTCATCGGCGTCGGGCCGGAGGTCCATAAGCTGACGAACGACGTCGTGTCGAAAAAACCGTATCCGGCCGATTCTCCGTTCCCGTCGCTCTTCCGCCGTATCCGCACGGCGATGCCCGACGCACCGCTCGGCGCCTTCTGCTGCTGGTCCCCGATCCTTTCCGGGATCATGGAGCAGGATCAGAACGTGACGAACGCCGCCGTGTGGGACAAGGATATCCCGCGCGTGGCAGGCGACTATATCAAAGAAAAGAAGCCGGCTTTCCTCTTCATGCATTTCGACAGCCCCGACGGCGTCGGTCACCATAACGGGTACGGTTCTCCCGAGCAGCTCGCGCAGATCCACGCGGTGGACGCGTTCGTGGGTGAAGTCTACGACGCGGTCGTCTCCGCAGGCATAGCGCAGGACACGCTCTTCATGCTGATCGCCGATCACGGCGGCACGCCCTCCACGGGCCCCGCCGGTCACGGCGGCTGGACGGACGAGGAGAAGTACGTGACATTCGCGGCGTGCGGCCGCGGCGTCCGGCACGGTGCCGTCGGCGAGATGAACGTCCGCGATCTTTCGGCGATCGTTCTGTACGCGTTGGGGATCGACGCGCCCGCCTTCGACGAGAAGGGCTGGACGTCGCAGATCCCGGAGGGTCTCTTCGAGGATCCGTCGATCCCGGCGTACCGCGACATCTCCCACCTGACCGGCGCCGCGCCGCGGCGGTCAGATTCTCCCCATACCTCGGTGCCGGTCTAAGGGGAGCGATTCTAAAAAAAAACGATGAATCTGCAAAAAACCGAAGAATCTGCAAATTATCTCTTGACACGGCTCCCCCGGCGTGCTATAATGAATCAACAACCGAATAACAGGCGTTGACGAAGACGGCGGAAAAGCGGTACTCCAGAGAGTCGGCGGGCGGTGCGAGCCGACGTATTCCTTTTCAGAAGCCTATCCCTTCCGAGCCGGAAGGCTGAACCCCCGCGAGGGCAAGTAGGTCTTCCCGTGATTGCTGCGTAAAGGCATAGGGCTTATTGGAGCCTGAGAGGCATCGGCGTCCGCCGGTGCAATTTGAGTGGTACCGCGGGTTTTGTTTTCAGACCCGTCTCAAAGCGATTTGAGACGGGTTTTTATTTTTTGAATCGGAGGATCCTGTCATGCAGAACAGCGAGCAGAACGTCGGCGTCCCGATGACGCAGCTTGAGGAGATGGCGCACCGCATCCGCGACATGCGCGAGATCGCGGGACTGACGGCGGCGCAGATGGCGCAGAAAACGGAGATCACGGAGGAGGAATACCTGCGTTACGAGGAAGGGAAGGTGGATTTCCCCTTCACGTTCCTGCACAAATGCGCGCTCGCTTTCGGCATTGAGATTACGGAGATCCTCGAGGGGCACGGCGCGCGCCTTGCCTCTTATACCGTGACCCGGAAAGGGAAGGGCGCCCGCACCGCGCACGAGGACGGCATCGAGATCGCCGACCTCGCGCCGATGTTCCGCGGCAAGCTCGCTGAGCCGTATTGGGTACGCTATACGTATTCCGACGCGCTCCAGTCCGCGCCGATCCACTGCACGAAGCATGCCGGACAGGAGTTCGACCTCGTTCTGAGCGGGCGGCTGCGCGTGCAGGTCGGCACGCACACCGAGGAGCTCGCCGAGGGAGACAGCATCTTCTACAACAGCTCGACGCCGCACGGCATGATCGCCGTCGGCGGCGAGGACTGCGTTTTCCTCGCGTTCGTCATGACGGGCGAACCCTCCGGCGAGGACGTGCTCCATCCGGAATACATCTCCGCCCCGCAGACGGAGCGGCTGACCGTCGAGAAATTCGCGCACACGAAGACGGACGCGAACGGCCTGTTGACGGAGGTGCATTTCGAGAATGCCGACCGCTTCAACTTCGCCTTCGACATCGTCGACACGCTCGGCCGCGAGAAGCCGGACCAGCTCGCGATGATCCACCTCGACGGGGAGAAGAACGAGCGCCGCTTCACCTTCGCGGACATGAAGCGCGCTTCCTCCCAGTGCGCGAATTACTTCAAGGCGCTCGGCATCCGGCGCGGCGACCGCGTCATGCTCGTGCTCAAGCGGCACTGGCAGTTCTGGCCGGCGATCCTCGGTCTGCACAAGCTCGGCGCCGTCGCCATCCCGGCGACGAACCAGCTTCACGAGCACGATTTCGTCTACCGCTTCGACGCGGCGGGCGTCTCCGCCGTGCTCTGCACCGCGGACGGACAGACCGCCGCCGACGTGGACGCCGCCGCCGCGAAGTGCCCGTCGGTCAAGCTGAAGATCCTCGTCGGCGGACAGCGCGAGGGCTGGCGCGATTTCAACGGAGAATACAGCCTCTTCACCGGCAAGTTCGAGCGCACGGAGGACGCTCCCTGCGGGGACGACACGATGCTCATGTTCTTCACCTCCGGCACGACCGGCTATCCGAAGATGGCGATGCATTCCTATAAGTATCCGCTCGGGCATTACCTGACGGCGCGCTACTGGCACAACATCCATCCGGGCGGGCTCCATCTGACGATCTCCGACACCGGCTGGGGCAAGGCGCTCTGGGGCAAGCTCTACGGCCAGTGGATGTGCGAGGCCGCCGTCTTCACCTACGATTTCGACCGCTTCCACGCAAACGATATCCTGCCGCTCTTCGCGCAGTATCAGATCACGACTTTCTGCGCGCCGCCGACGATGTACCGCATGCTCATAAAGGAAGACATCTCCCGCTACGATCTTTCCTCGATCCGCTATGCGACGACGGCGGGCGAGGCGCTCAACCCGGAGGTCTTCCGGCAGTTCGAGAAGCAGACGGGGCTGAGGATCATGGAGGGCTTCGGACAGACGGAGACGACGCTGACGATCGGCAACATGGTCGGCGCGCCCGCCAAGATCGGCTCTATGGGACGGCCGGTACCGCTGTACGACATCGACCTCGTCGACCCGGACGGGAATCCCGTGCCGGACGGCGAGACGGGCGAGATCGTCGTCCGCACGGACCGGGAGATCCCCTGCGGGCTCTTCAAGGGCTACTACGAGGCGCCGGACAAGACGGAGGAGGTCTGGCACGACGGCATGTACCACACGCGCGACCTCGCATGGCGGGATGAGGACGGCTACTTCTGGTACGTCGGCCGTGCGGACGACGTCATCAAGTCGTCCGGCTACCGCATCGGACCGTTCGAGATCGAATCCGTCATCATGGAGCTGCCGTACGTGCTCGAATGCGGCGTGTCCGCCGCGCCGGACGAGATCCGCGGGCAGGTCGTAAAGGCGAGCATCGTGCTCACGAAGGGGACCGTCGGCACGGAGGAACTGAAGAAGGAGATCCAGGACTACGTGAAGAAGCAGACCGCGCCGTACAAGTACCCGCGCATCGTCGTTTTCCGGGACGAGCTGCCGAAGACGATCAGCGGCAAGATCATGCGCAATAAACTCTGAGAGAAGAAGCGGGGGCTCCGCGCGGAAAATTCCCCGGAGCCCCGCGATTTTTTCGCCGATCCCTATTGACAAGCGGCGGGATATGTGCTATAATACACCGGAATCAAGAAGAACCGACCCGTTCTCACCGTACCGCTATTGCGCGTACGGTTCATACAAACCGTTTTTTTCGTGCGGCGAAGATGGAGTCGGTTCGGCTCCGTCTATTTTTTTCTCACTGTATGGGAGGTGCTGCACCATAGCAAAGGAACTGTTGATCAATGATCAGATCAAGGTCAAGGAGACCCGCATGCTCGACGAGAACGGGAATCAGCTCGGCATCATGACGCTCGCTCAGGCGCGCCAGTACGCGTATGACCACGGCGTCGATCTTGTTCTGATCGCTCCGCAGGCGACGCCGCCTGTATGCCGCGCCATGGATTACGGAAGGTATCGGTATGAGTGCGACAAGAAGGACAAGGAAGCGAAGAAAAAGCAAACCGTGACGGAGGTCAAGGAGGTCCAGCTCTCCTGCCGGATCGACACGCATGACTTCGAGACGAAGGTGAATCATGCGCTCCGATTCCTCGGCGCGGGGAACAAGGTGCGCGTCTGCCTGAAATTCCGCGGGCGCGAGATGGCGCACCAAAGTCTCGGCCACGAGATCCTCGAACGCTTTGCACAGGCCTGCAGCGAATGCAGCACCGTTGAGAAAAAGCCGGTGCTGGAGGGACGGCAGGTCACGATGTTCCTTGCTCCCGTCAAGCAGAATGCGAAGTAAACAGTTCCGCGCCGCGGACCGCGGCTTTCCCGTTGGGTAAATTCATTAACCGAAAGGAAGCAAATCATGGGTAAGATCAAAACGCACAAGGCGTCTGCCAAAAGATTTTCCGTCACCGGGACGGGCAAGGTGAAGATGTTCCATTCCGATCACCGCCACAATCTCGGCAACAAGACCCAGAAGCGCAAAAGACATCTGCGCTCCAGCGATATCCTCGACTCTGCCATGACCGCGAACGTCAGAAAACTGATCTGCAAGTGATCGGCGGCCACCATTATTACGTAGGAACGGAAAGGATACAATACAATGGCACGTATTAAAGGCGCGCTCATGACGCGCAAAAGAAGAAATAAGATGCTGAAGGCCGCCAAGGGCTACTGGGGCGCGAAATCGAAGCACTTCAAGATGGCGAAGCAGGCCGTCATGAAGAGCGGCAACTATGCGTATATCGGCAGAAAGCAGAAGAAGAGAGACTTCCGCCGTCTCTGGATCGCCCGCATCTCCGCGCAGTGCAAGGTGAACGGGATGAATTATTCCACCTTCATGCACGGTCTGAAGCAGGCCGGCATCGGTCTGAACCGTAAGATGCTTGCGGAGATCGCCGTTGCCGACAAGGCGGCGTTCGCGGATCTTGCCGAAAAGGCGAAAGCGGCGCTCTGAGACATGAAAAACCCGGTTTATCCGGGTTTTTATGATACAGGAGAGAGTATCGAATGACAGCGAATATCGTCGAACGCTTCCCGCGCGCCGCGGTCGTTTCCTCCCGCGCCAATCCGCTCGTCGTATCGCTGTCCAAGCTCGGACAGGCGAAATACCGGCGGGAGAGCGGTCTCTTCCTGGCGGAGGGGAAAAAGCTCTCCGAGGAGGCGGCCGGACTGCCGGAGACGGAGTACGTGCTGCTCCGCGTCGAGGACGGGCGCGCCGAGGAGGAGCTTTGTGCGATCGCCGCCCGCTGCCCCCGGCAGGAGCGCGTGATCCTTCTGTCTTCCTCCGCGTTCGGGAAGATCTCGACGGAGGAGTCGCCGGAGGGGATCATCACCGTGCTCTCCCCGTTCTCCCGGCTGCACCGGGAGGCGGAGGACGCGCCGCCCGTCGGCGCGGGAGAGCGGATCCTCGCGCTCGATTCCGTGCGCGATCCGGGGAATCTCGGCACCGTGATCCGCACCGCTGCCGCCTTCGGCTACGATCGGCTGCTCGCCGGCGGCTGCGCGGACATCTATCATCCGCGGACGGTGCGCGCCTCGATGGGCGCTCTCTTCCGGATGCGCATCGATCTGTGCGCCTCGCTGCCGGACGCGCTGCGCGCGCTGCGCGCGGGCGGACGCCGCGTCCTTGCCGCCGCGCTCTGCGAGGACGCGTTGACGCTCGGCGCGTACCCGCCCGAAGCGGCGGACTGCGTCGTGATCGGCAACGAAGGGCACGGCGTCGGCGACGCGGTGCTCGCGGCGTGCGACGCCGCCGTGCGCATCCCGATGGCGCCGGGGACCGAGTCCCTCAACGCCGCCGGCGCGGCGGCGGTCCTCATGTGGGAGTATTCCCGCCCGCATCTTCTCTGACGTATTCCCGTACAGAATCATCCATCCGAAAGGAGGGGCTCCGATGGACGCACGCCTGAGCTGGATATGGCTTTCCCTCGCCTGCGGGGCGGGCAGTCGGCAGGCGGTCGAGCTGCTGTGCGCGTTTTCCTCTCCGGAAAAGATCTACCGTGCGGACCGCGCCGCGCTTTCCGCCGTTCTCGGCGAGCGCGGCGGCGCGTGTCTCAGACGGCTTGAGAACAAGGATCTCTCCGAGGCGTCGATGATCCTGCGCCGCTCGGACGACGCGGGCGTCACGATCCTCACGCCGGACGACGCGCGCTATCCGAGGACGCTCTATTCGCTGCGCGACGCGCCGATCGTCCTTTACTGCGCCGGCAAGCTCCCGGAGCTCGATTCGTTCTGCTGCGCCGTCGTCGGCACGCGCAAGATGTCGGAATACGGACGCCGCATGGCGTTCGATCTCGGGCGCGGGCTCGGCGCGGGCGGCGCCGTCCTTGTCAGCGGTCTCGCGCTCGGTGTGGACGGCATGGCGATGGCCGGTGCGCTCAGCGCCGGAGGCGTCACGGTCGGCGTCCTCGGCTGCGGCATCGACGTCGTCTATCCGCCGGAGCACGCGGATCTCATGCGCCGCGTCGCGCAGACGGGCGCCGTCGTCACGGAATATCCGCCCGGAACGCCGCCCGCCGCCGCGCACTTCCCGAAGCGCAACCGCATCATCAGCGGACTGTCGCAGGCCGTCGTCGTCGTGGAGGGCGACCGTCGGAGCGGCTCGCTCATCACCGCCCGCCACGCGCTCTATCAGGGACGGGATCTGTACGCCGTGCCCGGCCGCATCGGCGAGAGCGGCGCCGAAGGTCCGAACGCGCTCATCCAATCGGGCGCCCGCGCCGTGACCGGCGCGCTCGACGTGCTCGCACAGTATGAATTTTTGTATCCACACGCGATCCGGATGCTCGCCGCCCGGGAGGAACTCTCGCGCAGCGTCTCGCCGGAGGCGGCGCAGGATGCCGCCGCGCGGATGCGCGTCGCCGCGAAGGACGATCCCTCCCATTACGGCGCCGGTCTGTACGGCGGGAGATCCCTGCCCGGATCGGGACGCCGGAAGATCCCGCCGAAAAAGATGGTGGAGCGCTTCCGGGAGAAGCAGCCGCCGGCAAAGGAAGACGGCATGATCGCCGCCGCTCCGACGGAATTCGATTCGCTCGGGGAGACGGAAAAGAAGGTATACGCAGCCATGAAGCCGGACGTTCCCGTGCTGGCGGACGATATCGCCGTCGCCGGACTCGGGATGCCGGAGATCCTGGCAGCCCTGACGATGCTGGAACTCGCCGGCGCCGTCGAGGTCGGCGCGGGCGGTTATTATCTCCGCCGCGGCGCCGAGGAATACGCCGACGATCCCGAGGGGGACGGCGGCAGATGACCGAAGCCGCATCAGTAAACGATAAGGAGGATGTCTGTCACAGGACAACCGAGACATGGCCAATCTTGTAATCATTGAGTCGCCCGGAAAGGTCTCCACCATCCGGAACTGCCTGGGGAACGGGTATAAAGTCATGGCGTCGGTCGGGCACGTGCGCGACCTGCCGAAATCCTCGCTCGGTATCGACATCGAGGATCATTTTCAAGCGCATTATATCAATATCCGCGGCAAGGGAGAGCTGATCCGCGAGCTGAAGAAAGAGGCGAAGAACGCCTCCACCGTCTTCCTCGCCACCGACCCCGACCGCGAAGGCGAGGCGATCTCCTGGCATCTGGCGAACGCGCTGGAGCTTCCGCCGGCGAAGATCCGCCGCGTCACGTTCAACGAGATCACGAAGACCGCCGTGCGCGCCGGGATCAAGAAGCCGCGCGACATCGACATGGATCTGGTCAATTCCCAGCAGGCGCGCCGGATCCTCGACCGCATCGTCGGCTACAAGCTCAGCCCGTTCCTCTGGAAGAACGTCAAGAGCGGGCTGTCCGCCGGGCGCGTGCAGTCCGTGGCGACGCGCATCATCGTCGACCGCGAGAACGAGATCCGCGCCTTCGTCCCGAAGGAGTACTGGACGGCGGACGCGGTGCTCGTCACCGCGCAGGGCAAGACGTTCGTCGCGCACTATTACGGCGACGCCGCCACCGGCGAGAAGCGGGAGCTTCTCTGCGAGGCGGACGCGCTCGCCGTCCGCGACGCCGCCGTACGGGGTCCGTTCCTCGTGACGGAACTGAAGAAGGGGACGAAATTCCGCGCCCCCGCCGCGCCGTTCACGACCTCCACCATGCAGCAGGAGGCGTCCCGCAAGCTGAACTTCCACTCCCAGCGCACGATGAAGGTGGCGCAGGAGCTGTACGAGGGCGTCAACCTCGGCGGAGAGAACGGCGGCGTGCAGGGTCTTATCACCTATATGCGCACGGACTCTCTGCGCGTTTCCGCCGAGGCGCAGGAAGCCGCCCGCGCCTATATCACCGCGACGTACGGGGAGAAATACTGCCCCGCCGCGCCGCGCGTCTATAAGACGAAGGCGACGGCGCAGGACGCGCACGAGGCCGTCCGTCCGACGAACGTCGCACTGACGCCCGCCGTCGTCCGCCCCCGCGTCACGAGCGATCAGTACCGACTCTACAAACTGATCTGGGAGCGGTTCATCGCCAGCCAGATGGAGAGTGCGGAGCTCGCCACCGTCAACGCGGAGATGAACGCCTCCGGCTGCCTGTACCGCGCCTCCGGGACGTCGGTGCGCTTTCCCGGCTTCCTCGCCGTCTATGAGGAATCGACGGACGAGGCGGCGCAGGAGGCCGAGGAGAATCTCCCCGCCTTCGAGGAGGGGGACCGGCTCCGCTGCGAGAGCGTCACGCCGCTCCAGCATTTCACCGAGCCGCCCGCCCGCTACACCGAGGCGTCTCTCGTCCGCTTCCTCGAGGAGCGCGGGATCGGCCGTCCTTCCACCTTCGCGCCGATCGTGACGCTCATCATCTCCCGCGGGTACGTCGCCCGTTCGGGAAAGTCGCTCGTGCCGACGCCGCTCGGCGAGGTCACGACGAAGCTGATGATCGAGTCCTTCCCGGATATCGTCGATTACACGTTCACCGCGCAGATGGAGGACAAGCTCGACGGCATCGCGAGCGGCGGCGATACGGTGGAGGGGGTCCTGACCGATTTCTGGAAGGATTTTTCCGAGGAGCTGAACCGCGCGGACAGCGAGATCTCCCGCGAGAACATCGAGGTGCCCGTCGAGGAGACGGACATGATCTGCGAGCTGTGCGGCGCGCGGATGATCGTCAAGAACGGGCGCTACGGGAAATTCGCCGCCTGCCCGAATTATCCGACGTGCAAAAACACGAAGCCGCTGACCGAGCCGAAAGAAAACGAGCCGCCGAAGGAAGTCCAGTACGCGCCGTTCCGCTGCGAGCAGTGCGGCTCCGCGATGGTGCTCCGTTCCGGCCGCTACGGCGATTTCTACGCCTGCGTCCGCTATCCGGAATGCCGCTATACGCGCCAGAAGGTGTATACGACCGGCGTCCGCTGCCCGAAGTGCGGCGCGGACATCGTCACCAAGCACGGCAAGAACCGCACGATCTTCTACAGCTGCTCCCGCTATCCGGAGTGCGATTTCTCCTCGTGGGACATGCCGCTTGAGGAAAAATGCCCGCAGTGCGGCGGGATCCTGTACCGCAAGAAAGGGAAGAATTACCTGTTCTGCAAGACGGAGGGCTGCGGCTACCGCCGGCACGTCAAGCCGGAGGAGGAGAGCCGCGGGACCGATACGGAGGAATAAATGGAGCCCGTCTGTGTGATCGGCGCCGGACTGGCAGGCGCGGAGGCGGCGTGGCAGCTTGCCCGCCGCGGCGTGCCCGTGCGGCTCGTCGAGATGAAGCCGGCAAAGAAGACGCCCGCCCACAAGAGCGACTTGTTCGGCGAGCTCGTCTGCTCCAATTCCCTGCGCAATGCAGAGATCACCTCGGCGGCGGGGCTCCTCAAGGAGGAGCTGCGCCGCCTCGGTTCGCTCGTCATGGAGGCGGCGGACGACTCCCGCGTCGCCGCGGGCGGCGCGCTCGCCGTGGATCGCGTGCGCTTCGCGTCGCATATCACCGACGCGCTCCGCGCCCATCCGCTTATCGATATCGTCGAGGAGGAAGCGACACGGATCCCCGACGGGATCGCCGTCATCGCGACGGGACCGCTGACCTCCGACGCGCTGGCACAGCGGATCGCCGAGTTGACCGGGCGGGACGGACTGAGCTTTTTCGACGCCGCGGCGCCGATCGTCGACGGTGCGTCGATCAATATGGAGAAGGCGTTTTACGCCTCCCGCTACGGGAAAGGGGACGCCGATTATATCAACTGCCCCATGAACGAGGCGGAGTATGACGCCTTCTGGGAGGCGCTCGTCTCCGCCGAGGAGGCGCCGCTGCACGATTTCGACCGCGCGGCGCCGCTGACCGTCTTCGAGGGCTGTATGCCCGTCGAGGTCATGGCGAAGCGCGGCAGGGATACGCTCCGCTTCGGTCCGCTCAAGCCGGTCGGGATCCGCCATCCGGTCACGGGAGAGAGGTATTACGCCGTCGTGCAGATGCGGCGGGAGGACGAAGCGGGGAGCATGTTCAACCTCGTCGGCTTCCAGACGCATCTGACCTTCCCGGAGCAGCGGCGCGTGTTCGGCATGATCCCGGGACTGGAGAACGCGCTGTTCCTCCGCTACGGCGTCATGCACCGCAATACGTTCCTCGATTCCCCGCACCTGCTCGAGCCGGATTATTCGCTGCGCACGCGCCCGACGCTCTTTTTCGCCGGGCAGATGACGGGCGTGGAGGGCTACATCGAGTCCGCCGCTTCCGGCTGTGCCGCGGGCATTTCCGCCGCCTGCCGCGCGCGCGGCGCGACGCCGCCCGTCTTTCCGCGGGAGACGATGATCGGCGCGATGGCGCACTACGTCAGCCGCGGCGGCACCGGCGATTTTCAGCCGATGAACGCGAATTTCGGCATCATCCCGCCGCTGCCCGAGCGGCTGCGCGGCGGCCGCCGCGTCCGCTACGAGGCGTACGCCGCCCGCGCGCTCGATGCGCTCGCCACGTGGGATCCGATGCTTTGATCCGTTCCCGGAACAAAAGACATACCATACCGCAGAAAGGTCTTTTTCATGAAACGTGAGGAAAACGTCCGATATCCGCTGCCGCAGCATATGCTTGAGGAACGCATGGGATACGCTTTCCGGGATCCGTCGCTCCTTGAGCTGGCGCTCCGGCATTCCTCCTTCGCCAACGAGATGAAGACGAAGGGCGGACACACGGAGTGCAACGAGCGGCTCGAATTTCTCGGAGATTCCGTGCTCTCGCTGATCGTCAGCCGCTATCTGTATTTCCGCTACGACTCGAATCCCGAGGGGGATCTGACCACGATCCGCGCGGCGGTCGTCTGCGAGCGGGCGCTCGCCAAGTTCGCCGCTTCCATCGGGCTCGGCGATTTCCTGTATCTCGGACGCGGCGAGGAGAACAACCGCGGGCGGGAGCGCCCCTCCATCACCTCGGACGCCTTCGAGGCGGTACTCGCCGCCATGTATATCGATTCCGGCGATCTCGACACGGTCGCGCGCTTTCTTCTGCCGCTCGTGTCCGCGGAGATCGACAGCATCCGCGAGACGTCTTCGTTCATCGACTACAAGACGGAGCTCCAGCAGTTCGTCCAGCAGGCGGGCGGTGAGAAGCACGAATACGTCCTCGTCGGCGAGGAGGGACCGGATCACTGCAAGACCTTTCACGTGGAGGTGCGGCTGAACAGCAACGTGATCGGCCGCGGCGCCGCGCATTCCAAGCGGGAGGCGGAACAGCTTGCCGCCCGCGAGGCGCTCTCGCTCTTCGGTGTGGAAACGGACAAATGAAACGGCGGGATCCGGGGCCGCGTGCCCCGGATCCCTTTCGTTTTCCGGCACGGCGCGGACATACGGATCTTCCGGCGGGAAAACGGACGGCAAAATCAGGAAAAGCCATTGAAAAGAAGCTCGATTTCGGGTATAATATATACGACTGTGCGTCGGCGGGCGCCCGGCGGATGCCGGCGTACCCGCGATACGGCACGGGAGGACGGAGGGTTTCCTTTTGCGACTGAAAAGCCTTGAGCTGCACGGCTTCAAATCCTTTCCCGACAAGACGGTGATCCGCTTCGACGAAGGCGCGACCGTCATCGTGGGACCGAACGGCAGCGGAAAATCGAATATCACCGACGCCATGCGCTGGGTATTGGGGGAATTGTCCTCCAAGAATATCCGCGGCAGCCGGATGGAGGACGTCATTTTCGTCGGCGCGGACGGCTTCCGCCCGATGGGGTTCGCGGAGGTCTCCGTCACCTTTGACAATACGGATCCGGATTCCCGCATCGACAGCCCGTACGACGAGATCACCGTCACCCGCCGCTACTACCGCGCGGGGGAGAGCGAGTATTTCATCAACCGCAAGCCGGTGCGCCTGCGCGACATCAACGAGCTCTTCATGAATACCGGCATCGGCCGCGACGGCTACTCCATCATCGGGCAGGGCAAGATCGCGGAGATCGTCTCGAAAAAGAGCGAGGAACGCCGCGGCGTTTTCGACGAGACGGCAGGCATCGCCAAATACCGCTTCAAAAAGCAGGAAACGCAGAAAAAACTCGATGAGACGGAGGCGAACATGCTCCGCGTCTCCGATATCCTGAGCGAGCTGGAGGGCCGCGTCGGACCGCTCGAACGGCAGGCGAAGAAGGCACGGGAATATCTGGAGCTCTTCTCGCAGAAGAAGGAACTGGACGTCGCTCTGTGGCTGTACGATATGGAGCGGCAGCGCCGCGCCGAGGAGAAGACGCGTTCCGACTGCGTACTTTCGAGCCACGAACTGGAGATGGCGCAGGATACGGAGAACCAGCTGCAGGCGCAGAGCGAACGGATCTTCAACGCCTCGCAGGAGAGCAAGGTCGAGGCGGCGCGTCTCTATGAGGAGATCCGCTCCCTGAGCGACCGCAGCCACGAGACGGAGAACGAACGCAAGCTCCTCGAAAACGATCTGGCGCACGCGGCGGCGGAAGCGGAGACCGCCTCGTCGGAGAGCGCGAACCGCGAGGAGGAGCGCGCCGCCGCCGAGGAGAAACTGACCGCGGCGCACGCGGCGCTCGACGGGATCACAAACGAGCTGAAGAAGGCGGAGGAAGAGACCGAAGCGCTCCGCGGGACGCGCGAGACCGTGCTCGAAGCATGCAGCCGCAAGGAAACGCAGCTCGAGGCGAAACTCGACGAGCAGAAAAAGCACGAGGACGCGATGCTCGACCTCCGCGTCCGGCTGAACGTGCTGAAAAATACGCTGAGCAGCCAGAGCGAACGCTCCGGCGGCATCGGCGCCGATATCGACAAATACGAAAAAGAGCGCCGGGAGCTGCAAAAGCAGCTGGACGATCTGGAAGAATCCATCCGGCGCTACGACGGGGAGATCGCGCGGGAGACGGAGACGGCGGCGCGCGCGTCCGCTTCGCTCGACGCACTGCGCGAAAAGGAAAGCGCGCTGAGCGAGGAGATCAACGGCGCTGCGGCGGCGTCCCAGGCGCTCGATTCCCGCATCGCCGCGCTGAAGAGCATGGTCGAGCATTTCGAGGGCTACAACGCCAGCGTCCGCTTCATTATGAACGAGGCGTCCGCCGGCAGGATCCGCGGCGTCCGCGGACCGGTATCCCATCAGATCGCCGTGCGGGAGGAATACACCGTCGCGGTCGAGACCGCGCTCGGTCCCGCGCTCCAGAACATGGTCGTGGAGGACGAGGCGGCGGCGAAGAACGCGATCTACGCCCTCAAGCGCGCCGACGCCGGGCGGGCCACCTTCTATCCGCTGACCTCCGTCAAGGCCGCCGCGCGCGGCCGCGACGTCGAGGACGCCGCCGCGTTCACGGGATTCGTGGGATTTGCGGACGCGCTCGTTTCCGCCGACGCGGAGTACGCGGGCGTGATCGGCTTTCTGCTCGGACGGATCGCCGTGTTCGATACGCTCGATCACGCGTCGGCGATGGCGCGCGCCAAGGGCTGGCGCGTCCGCGCCGTGACGCTCGACGGGCAGCAGATCAACGTCGGCGGTTCCTTCACGGGCGGCTCCGTCCGCCGCGACAGCGGGATCCTGACGCGCGCGTCCCAGATCGAGCAGTTGTCCGCCGAAGCGGCGGAGACGGAAAAGAAGAAAACGGAAGCGACCGAGGCGCGCCGCGCGCTGCGGGAGGAGATCGACCGCACCGCCGCCGCCCGTGCCGACGCGCAGGAGCGCGCGCAGCTGATGGATACGCTGCGCCGGGCGGACAAGACGCAGTGCGAGGAGCTTTCCGCGCGGGACGGCGTGATCGAAAATCTGATCGGGCAGCTGAGCGCCGACCGGGACAAGCTCCGCGAGATCGGCGAACGCGGCGACGCGGACATCCGGGAACTGGAAGAAGCGTGCGCCGCCGAGCAGCGGGAGATCGACCGCATCGCCGCCGAGCGCGCCGCCATGGACGTCGAACGCGGCGCCGGCGAGGAGGAAGCGGCGGCGCTCGCCGACGCCCTGACCGAAGGACAGGTACATATCGCCGAGATCCGCAAGGAACTGGAGCTCCGCAGGGGAACGATCACCGAAACGGAGGAGGAGATTTGCCGCCTCAAAGAGGCCGCTTCCGCGTGCCTTGCGCGCCGGGAGGAGCTTTTGCGCTCCATGGAGGAGATGCGCGAAAAGATCGGCGGCATGGAGCGCGCCGGCGGCGAGATGTCGGCGCAGCTCAAGACGCTGGAGTCCGAAAGGGAACGCGCCGAGAGCGGCAGCATGGAAAACGAAAAGCGCCTGAACGAGCTTCGCCTCCGCTTGAAGGATATCTCGGCGAAGAAAGAACTCCTCGTCGCGGCGCATTCCAAAAACGAGAACCGTTTGCAGCAGATCGTGACCGACGTCGAGAAAATGACGCAGCGGCTGTGGGACGAGTACGAGCTGACGCCGACGACCGCCGCGGGACTCGGCTATCCGCCGGTGGAGGACGATACGCGCGCCGCCGTGAACGCGCGCCTCACGGAGCTGAAAAACGGCATCAAGGCGCTCGGCAGCGTCAACGTCTCCGCCATCGACGAGTATGCGGCCGTGAAGGAGCGCTACGATTTCATCAGCACGCAGATGCACGATCTGAACGACGCGCGGGACGATCTGCGCGGGATCATCGAGATGATCGACGGGGAAATGACGCAGATGTTCACCGAGGCGTTCACGAAGATCAACGAGCATTTCGGTGCGGTCTTCCGCGAACTTTTCGGCGGCGGGGAAGCGCATCTTTCGCTCAGCGATCCGGAGAACGTCCTGACGAGCGGCATCGAGATAAGCGCCGCGCCGCCCGGCAAGATGATCAAGAACCTCTCGCTGCTTTCCGGCGGCGAGCAGGCCGTCATCGCCATCGCGCTGCTCTTCGCGTTCGTGCGGGTGAACCCGTCGCCGTTCTGCATCTTCGACGAGATCGAGGCGGCGCTCGACGAGGTCAACGTGCAGCGCGTCGCGCAGTACGTGAAGCGGTATTCCCGCACGACGCAGATCATCATGATCACGCACCGCCGCGGCACGATGGAGATCGCCGACGCGCTCTACGGCGTGTCCATGCCGCAGCGCGGCGTGTCGAAGGTATTTACGCTCGATCTCTCCTCCATGACGGAGGAGGACGTGGACCGCGCGCTGTGAGAGACGCGGGATAGGAGGAATCATGGGCTTTTTTGAATCGCTGAGAAAGGGTCTGACCAAGACGAAGAACGCCTTTCTCGGACAGGTGAACGACGTCATCCGGAGTTTTCGGCGGGTGGACGAGGATCTGCTCGAGGAACTCGAGGAACTGATGATCTGTGCCGACATGGGCGCGTCGACGGCGGAGTCCGTGATCGGGACGCTCCGCGAGCGCATCAAGGAAGAGAAGATCGGCGACGCAGGGGAAGTCAAGGCGGCGCTGAAGGAGATCCTGCGCGGGTACGTCGGGGAGGGGGAGCCTTTGCGGCTCGGCACGCGCCCTTCCGTGATCCTCGTCATCGGCGTCAACGGCGTCGGAAAGACGACCTCCATCGGGAAGATCTCCGCGCACTTGAAAAAAGAAGGGAAGCGCGTCATCGTGGCGGCGGCGGATACCTTCCGCGCCGCGGCGATCGACCAGCTCGCCGTCTGGTGCGAGCGCGCCGGCGTCGAGCTGATCCGTCAGAAGGAGGGCAGCGACCCGGCCGCCGTCGTCTTCGACGCCGCCTCCGCCGCCCGCAAGCGGGAGGCGGACGTGCTTATCGTCGATACCGCGGGGCGGCTGCACAATAAGAAGAATCTGATGGACGAGCTCGCCAAGATCGACCGCGTCGTCAGCCGGGAACTGCCGGACGCGTCGCGCGAGACGCTGCTCGTGCTCGACGCGACGACCGGACAGAACGCCGTCATGCAGGCGAAGGAATTCATGAACGCCGCGCCGATCACGGGACTGGTTCTGACGAAGCTGGACGGGACCGCCAAAGGAGGCGCCGTCTTCTCGATCAAGGAAATGCTCGGCATCCCCGTGAAATTCATCGGCGTCGGCGAAAAGGTCGAGGACATGCAGCCGTTCGACGCGCAGATGTTCGTGGACGCCATGTTCGACGAATCGGACGGGGAAGACGGGGAATGAGAACGCCGGACGGCGCCCGGCGGCGGAGGTATTGCGTATGAAGATCGTGCTTGCTTCCCGGAATCAAAAAAAGATCCGGGAACTGGAAACATTTCTCGCCGAAATCTCGTCTGATATACGGGTATTATCCCTCGACGATATCGGATACGGGGCGGAGATCGAGGAGGACGGCGGCGATTTCTGGGAGAACGCGGCGATCAAGGCGTCCGTCCCGGCGTCGCTCGGCTATATCGGCGTCGCGGACGACTCCGGGCTCGCGGTCGACGCGCTCGACGGCGCGCCGGGCGTGTATTCCGCCCGCTTCGCGGGGGAACACGCGACGGACGAGGAGAACAACCGGCGGCTCCTTGCCGCCGTGGACGCGGTGCCGGACGAAGCGCGGACGTGCCGCTTCGTTTCCGTCGTCGCGTGCGTGCTGCCGCGCAGTCTCTGGGTGCCGATCCCGCTCTCCTACCGCGTTCCGACGCGGCAGGGATTCAACGCCTTCGCCGTGCGCGGCGAGTGCGAGGGGATGCTGCTCCGCGCCGGCCGGGGAACGGACGGCTTCGGATACGATCCGCTGTTTTACGTCCCGGAGAAGGGAAAGACCTTCGCCGAGATGAGCGCGGACGAGAAAAACGCGATCAGTCACCGCGGCGCCGCCATGTGCGCCTTCGGGGCGATCTTTTCCGAGATTTTCAAGGAGTTTGAGGAGAAAATATGCTGACGAGCAAGCAGAGAGCCGCGCTGCGCGCGATGGCGAACGATATGACGCCGATCATCCAGATCGGCAAGAGCGGGATCGGCGGGGAACTGATCGAAACGGTCGACGCCGCGCTGGAGGCGCGGGAGCTCATCAAGCTCACCGTTCTCGACAGTGCGCCGCTCGACGCGCGCGCGGCGTGTGAAGAACTCGCACAGCGCCTCGGCGCGGAGCCCGTCGCCGTGATCGGACGGAAGGTGACGCTCTACCGTCCGTCCAAAAAGAAGAAGGTCATCGAGCTCGCATGACGGAGGATTTCGCTCCCTGCCGGCTCGGGATCTACGGCGGGACGTTCTCGCCGCCCCACGCGGCGCACGTCCGCGCCGCGCTCGAATTTCTGCGGCAGGCGTCGCTCGAACGGCTGCTCGTCATGCCGGCGTATCTCCCGCCGCACAAGCGCGTCGCGGCGGACGACGATCCGGACGTCCGGCTCGAGATGGCGCGCGCCGCTTTCGAGGGGACGGATCCGCGGATCTCCGTCTCCGATTATGAGATCCGGCGCGCTGGGGTGAGCTACACCTCGGACACGCTGACGCATTTCGCGCCGCTGTGCCGCGGAAGACCGGTGTTTTTGTGCGGCACCGATATGTTTTTAACGATGTGGAGCTGGCACCGCCCGGAGATCATTTTCTCCGTCGCGGAGATCGCCTGCGTGATGCGCGTGCGGGATCCCGCCGCGTTCCGGGAGACCGTGCGGCGCGCCGGGCTGTACCGGGAACAGTTCGGCGCACGGATCCTGCTTCTCGAAGGGGAGCCGATGGAGCTCTCCTCTACCGAGATCCGCGCGCGGATCCGCCGCGGCGAGTCCGTGGAGGGCATGGTCCCCGACGCGGTGCGGCGGATCATCGAGAAGCGCGGACTGTATCGGCGGGAGGAGGGATTTCAGTGAATTTCACGGACAGCGGCGCGCTCAGCGCGCTGCGCGAGCGCGTGCGCCCGTATCTGACGGAGCAGCGGTACCGGCATACGCTGGAGGTGGAAGAGGAGGCGGCGCGCATCGGCGCCCTCTATCTTCCCGACAAGGTCGGGCGGCTGCGCGTCGCGGCGCTCCTCCACGACATAACAAAAGCATACTCTTTGGAAAAGCAGTTGCAAACGTGCGAGGAATTTGGTATAATAATACGGAAGTCCGATCTTTCCTCTCCGCAGGTGCTCCATGCGGCGACGGGAGCCGCCGTCGCCGGACGCGATTTTCCGGAATATACGGACGAGGAGATCCTCGGCGGGATCCGCTGGCACACGACGGGACACGACGGCATGACCGTCTTCGAATCCGTCGTGTATCTGGCGGACTATATCGAGCCGAGCCGCACCTACGAGGACTGCGCCGCGCTCCGCCGGTATTTCTGGGACGGGGCGTCCCGCGCCGGGGACCGCGCCGCGCTCGCGGTGCATCTGTGCCGGACGATGGTGCTGTCGATCGATATGACGCTCCGTTCGCTCATGACGGAGGGGCGCGCGATCGGTACGGATACCGTGCTTGCCCGCAACTGCTTTCTGGACCGTCTCGAAGCGCTCGGCGCGCCGGCGGGACCGGATCCGGATGCGAAACCTGTGTGAATATAAGAGGATAGCCACATGAAAAAGAAAGTAAAAAGCGGCATGACGGGCGGTCAGAAGCTTGTCATCGTGCTTGTTGTGCTGGTGCTCGTTCTGGGGATGATCGCGGGGACGCTGATCTGGCTGTACCGCCCGCCGGTGGATCCGGATCTTCCGTTTGAGACGGATCCGCCGCACGTGACCCGCTCTCCGGACGATCCGGTCCCCTCGACGACGGATCCGCAGAACGCGGAATACACGCCGCGCAACGACGTGTACAACTTCCTCCTGATCGGTCACGACCGGGTGGGAACGCTCGCCGACGTCATCATGCTCGTCAACTACGATATCGGCGCCGGTGCGCTGACCGTGATGCAGCTCCCGCGGGATACGTATTTTGAAGGCGATTCGAGCGTCTCGCAGCTCAACGTCCAGTTCTCCGCGTACTATAACCGCGCGACGCTCTCCGGCGACGGTACTCCGGCGCGCACCGCGGCAAGTCTGTTCGCCCGGCAGCTCGAGCAGAACCTCTGCATCAAGATCCATTACACGGCCGTGTTGAATCTCGACGGCTTCGTGAAGATCGTCGACGCCATCGGCGGCGTGGATATCGACATCCCCGCCGATATGGATTACGATGATCCGGAGCAGGGCCTGTCGATCCATCTGAAGGCCGGTCCGCATCATCTGAACGGCGAGCAGGCGGAGGGCTTCGTCCGCTTCCGCAGCGGGTACGAGCAGGTCGACATCGGCCGCGTCGACGCGCAGAAGCTGTTCATGTCCGCGTTCCTCCAGAAGGTCAAGAGCACCGTCAGTATCACGAACGTCACGCTTCTGACGAAGCTCGTCAATGAAGCCGCGGAGAATCTGACGACGGATCTGCCCGTCGCCGATATGATCTACTTCGCGCGCAACGCGCTCGGGCTCGATCTCTCCGCCGTGCGGATGATGACGATCCCCTGCGACTACGCGGGAGGACTGGTCATCAACCGTGCCGCCACGCTCGCGGCGGTCAACAGCTATTTCAATATCTACAACAACGATATCACCGATACGATCTTCGACCGGAACCTGCGCTTCGTCAACGAGGATTCCGCTCTCATGTACGCCGCGTATACGGCGGACGCGGCAGTGATCGTCAGCGACCATACGGCGCAGGAGATCGAAGACAATTCCATTTACATCCCGCGCAAGGACAATCCGTGACCGCGGTCTGATCGATTTGCGGATGCGCTCCGCAGGAAAGGAAAAGAAGACGATGGAGGAAAACAGGATCCCCGCCGGGGAGGAATCGGCTCCCGCTCTGCCGCCGGACGCGTCGCCGGAGGCGATCGCCCGCTACGCGGTATCCGTGCTCGACAAAAGGAAGGCGCGGGACTTGCGGCTTCTCCATACGGAGGCGCAGACGATCCTCGCCGATTATTTCGTGATCGCCAGCGGTACCTCCCGCACGCAGCTCCGCGCGATGGGGGACGAGGTGGAGTACCGCCTCGGACTGTGCGGCATCCGCCCGCTCCACACGGAGGGGGACGGCTCCGGAGGATGGCTGCTCATCGATTTCGGATCGGTCATCGTCCATATCTTCAGCCGCGAGGCGCGTGAGTTCTACAATCTGGAAAAGCTGTACGGAGAGACGAGCGAGGTGGATATCTCGGCGCTCCTCAGCGAGGACTGACTTATTTCGATAAAGAGGATATACCATGAAGTACGATTTCAAATCCGTCGAGGGAAAATGGCAGGACCGCTGGGAGGCGGAGGGAACCTTTTGCGCGTCGGAGGATCATACGAAGCCGAAATTCTACGGGCTCGTCGAGTTCCCGTATCCGAGCGGAGCCGGGATGCACGTCGGCCATATCAAGGCGTATTCCGGGCTCGAGGTGATCTGCCGCAAGCGCCGCATGCAGGGCTTCAACGTCCTGTTCCCGATCGGCTTCGACGCCTACGGGCTCCCGACGGAAAACTACGCGATCAAGACCGGCATCCATCCGCGCAAGGTCACGGATAAGAATATCGAGAAGTTCACCTCGCAGCTGAAGCGCGTCGGCTTCTCCTTCGACTGGTCCCGCGTCGTCGACACGACGGAGGAAGGCTACTACAAGTGGACGCAGTGGATCTTCCGGCGCATGTTCGACGAGGGGCTCGTTTTCCGCGCCAAGACGCTCGTCAACTACTGCCCGAGCTGCAAGGTCGTCCTCTCCAACGAGGATTCGCAGGGCGGCAAGTGCGACGTCTGCCACAGCGACATCGTACAGAAGTCGAAGGACGTGTGGTACCTGCGGATCACGGAGTACGCCGACAAGCTGCTCGAAGGGCTCGATCACGTCGACTATCTGCCGAACATCCGTCTCCAGCAGGAGAACTGGATCGGCCGCTCGGAGGGCGCTTTCGTCAACTTCGCCATATCCGGCGAGGAGGAAGCGCTCCGCATCTACACGACGCGCCCGGACACGATGTTCGGCGTGACCTTCATGGTCATCGCACCGGAGCATCCGATCCTCGACCGCTGCCGCGCCCGCATCCGCAACACGGACGCGCTCGACGCGTACCGCGCCGAATGCGCGAAGAAGACGGAGTTCGAGCGGACGCAGCTCGTCAAGGAGAAGACCGGCGTCCGCATCGAGGGGCTGACGGCGATCAACCCCGCGAACGGACGGGAGATCCCGATCTATATCTCCGACTACGTCATGATGGGCTACGGCACCGGCGCGATCATGGCGGTGCCCGCGCACGACGAACGCGACTACGAGTTCGCCAAGAAGTTCGGCATCGAGATCATCGAGGTCATCCGCGGCGGCGATATCGAGAAAGAAGCGTACACCGGCGACGGCGAGATGGTCAACTCCGGATTCCTCAACGGCATCACCACGAAGAAGGAAGCCATCGCCCGCATGCTCGAATACCTGAAGGAAAAGGGCGTCGGCGAGCGCGGCGTCCAGTACAAGATGAAGGACTGGGCGTTCAACCGCCAGCGGTACTGGGGCGAGCCGATCCCGATCATCCACTGCCCGACGTGCGGCATGGTCGGCGTTCCGTATGAAGAACTGCCGCTGAAGCTGCCGCCGGTCGAGAATTTCGCGCCCGGCGAGGGCGGCGAAAGTCCGCTCGCCAAGATCGATTCCTTCGTGAACTGCACCCGCCCGAAGTGCGGCGGTCCCGCGAAGCGCGAGACGGACACGATGCCGCAGTGGGCCGGTTCCTCGTGGTACTTCCTCCGCTATACGGATCCGCACAACAGCGAAGCGTTCGCCTCGAAGGAGGCGCTCAAATACTGGCTGCCCGTCGACTGGTACAACGGCGGCATGGAGCACGTCACGCGCCACCTGATCTACTCCCGCTTCTGGCACCGCTTCCTCTACGATATCGGCGAGGTGCCGGTCGCCGAGCCGTATGCCAAGCGCACGGCACAGGGACTGATCCTCGGACCGGACGGCGAAAAGATGAGCAAATCGAAGGGGAACGTCGTCGACCCGAACGACGTCGTCGACGTGTACGGCGCGGACGTACTCCGCGTGTACGTCTTGTTCATGGGCGATTACGCCTCTGCCGCTCCGTGGAGCGAGAACGGCGTCAAGGGCTGCAAGCGCTTCCTTGAGCGCGTCGCCGGGCTGAGCGATATCGCCCGCGGCACAGGCGAAACGCCGGCGATCACCGCCTCCCTCCATAAGACGATCCGCAAGGTCTCCGAGGACATCGAGGAGATGAAGTTCAACACCGCCATCGCGGCGATGATGACGCTTCTCAACGAGATCTCCGACGCTGGCGCGCTGACGAAGGACGAGCTGGGGATCTTCGTGCGGCTGCTCTGCCCGTTCGCGCCGCATCTGGCGGAGGAAATGTGGGAGGCGCTCGGTCATACGTCGCTCTGCGCGAACGCGCCGTGGCCGGAGCACGACGAGGAGAAAACGACGGACGCGACGGTCGAGATCGCCGTCCAGATCAACGGCAAGCTGCGGGGAACGGTGCTCGTCCCGAAGGACGCGCCGAAGGACGAGGTGATCGCCGCGGCGAAGGCGGACGGACGCGTCGCCGGCGCGCTCGAAGGGAAGACGATCATCAAGGAGATCTTCGTCCCCGGACGGATCGTCAATCTGGTCGTTCGCTGAATACAAATCCACGGCGGAGCGGACCGCGTGTCCGCCCCGCCGTTCTGCATGTAATGAACGGCATCAACAAATGGAAGACGGAGGAACGTGAAGAACGGTATGGGCAGAAGCAGACGAATGATCTTTTGGATGGCGGCGGCGGCGCTGATCGGGCTTGCCGCCTGCGGCGGCGCTCCGGGTTCCGAGGGTACGGCGGCGCCTCTGCCTGCCGAGGACACGGCGGCTCCGCTGCCCGCGGAGGAGGCGGAAGTCGGATACGTCCAGTCCCGGTTTTATATCTCCACCTTCAAGGCGCTTCCCCACGATACCGGCGCTTCCCTTGAGGATTTCGCCGCCATCGCTGCGCTGAACAGGGAGGCGGGCATCGATCTCATCGAAAACGCGATCATGAACCGCTCGGATATGCGCCTGGCGGCGCAGGCGTGCGAGCAGGAGGGCGTACGGTTCCTCGTTCAGAACATCACCCCGGACGGGGGCTTTTCCGGGATGGGAGAGAGATGCCCGGAATTTACGGAGGAAACGGTTCGCAGCGTCGCCGCGGAGATGAAGGACTATGCGTATCTCGAAGGGTACTATACGTGGGACGAGGTCAGAAAGAACGATCTCGAGACGTGCGCGGCGCTGAACGGATACTTTAAGGAGGCCGATCCGACCAGACTGGCGTTTTCGATCCTGCTTCCGAGCTACGGTCCGTACGGGTGGGACGACGCCTGGGATCCGGAGAAGAGCACGTATGCCAAGTACGTCAAAGCGTACGTCGAGACCGTCGATCCGGACGTGATCGGCTTCGATTATTATCCGTTCCAGATCCACGGAGGGGACGGCGCCAATCTGCTCAACTGCGATATCTGGAAGGATATGGGACTCATGCGCCGGGAAGCCATGAGGACCGGCAAGCCGTTCTGGTTCTATTTTCAGGCGTACGACATGGGCGGCGGGTATACCTTCACCTCGGAAATGCGGTCGGTGCAGATGTACGCGGCGCTCGCCTACGGCGCGAAGGCGCTGAGCTATTACACCACGATGGAAGTGGTGTGCGACGGCGCGGGCAACAAGAAAGAGACCTTTGACGAGATCCGCGAGCTCAACCGCAGGGTCCATAATCTCGGCGATCTCCTCTTCGACAAGAGCACCGAGGAACTCTATCACTTCGGGATCCGGAAGACCAACCGGACGGCGTACTTCCTCGACGACCCGGAGGGATCCGCGCTCATCTCCGACGCGCCGTCCGGGAGCATTGTCGGCGTCTTCGGCGACGGGACGGAGCGCAAATACGTGCTCGTGGTGAATAAAAGCTATACGGACGCGATGACCGGCACGCTGGTGTTCCGCTCGGCGCGGAAGATCAGTCGGTACGACCACGTCACCGGTCTGACGGCGCCGCTTGCAGACGCCGCGGATTCCGTTCCGCTCGACGTCCCTGCCGGTGACTGCGCGCTGTTCATCGTGGGATGAGAGGGACCACGGCGGGTATCCGCCGTATACCCTGAAACGAAAGAAGACCGGGAGATTTCTCCCGGTCTTTTCCGTTTTCCGGATCCGCGTGCCGATTACGTGCGCTCCAGCCTGCTTTTCAGGAGCGGGAGCCCGTCCTCGGTCCACCATTGCCCCGATATGCCGCCGGAGCTCATGCCGCCGTGCGCGAACTGCTCGACGCGTACAATGCTGTTCTCCGTCATCTCCTCGCCCGAAAGCGCGGCGTGCTCGCGCCGGATCCACGCCTCAAGTTCTTCCGGCGAGCACAGTTCCATGTCCTCCGCGCGCTCCTGTAAGTACTTCCAGAAGTACGGATCTCCGCGAAAACCCCATCTTTTCGGCTTTTCCTCGAATATGACCGACAGCTTCATCGTATTTGTCTCCTTTCGTTTCTGCGCCGCCCGCGCGGCGGCACGATCTGTATTTTCGGATGAGCGATCTCCGGCTTCGGTCCGCCGCTTGCCGGAGACGGCGCTCATTTTGCCGTTTTCCCGAAATGCCTGTACGCCAATACCCCGACGGGGAAGAAATACGCGCACCAGAAGAGCAGGGCGACGGTCCCGCCGTTCCCCGTCTCCCCGTCCGCCATGCCCGTGAAGACGCCCGTCATCGGCATGACGAAGCAGCCGATGAAGAAGATCCCGTGCAGCATGAGGAGTACCTTCAGCCATTTGTCCGCTTTGTTCTCCGCCTGGAAGGAAAGCCCGATGTAGAAAGTGGACAGCGCCATCATCCCGTATCCGAGCAGATCGTAGTAAAAGAGGAGCCCGCCCCGCCGATAATCGAGGATCCGGACCGCCTGCTCGCTCAGCTCTTCCAGCCGCACGCTCGTCGTCTGCGCGAAATAAACGAGAAAGATCAGCCCGGCGTAGATCGCCGCGAAGACCATCCCGACGTCCGCCGCCGCCCGCCGTTCTTCGGAGCATTCACGGCGGAAGCCCGCCGCCGTCATGATATACCCGATCGGCAGGAACATGCATACGACGTAGGAGCCGAACGGGAAACGCGCGATCAGGCACACGGCGAACAGAAACACGGTCACGGCGACCGTCGCCGCGCCGATCTTTGCCACAAGCGTATTCATGGACATGCCCCCCGCGTCATTTGCCGATTTCTTCCTTTTTATTGTACACGCAATCGCCGCGGTTGTCAAGCGGTTTCTCCCTCTCGGACCGCGTCTCCCCCGCCCGGCGCCTCCGCCCGGCAAAAACGTCCCGTGGTCATGCTGCGATTTTTATGCAATATATCGTCTTGACAAGTAAGAGCCATCCGTGTATAATATACGATGGTATAAGAGGTTTGTCTTGCGGGCGTGCGCGCCGCGCAGAGGCTCCTTTTATCCCGCGACATTTACGACGGATCGTGCGGGAGTTCATCTCCCGTCGGTCCGCGCGGCGCAACGCTGGAGGGATCTATATGGTAAATAAGAACACACGGAAATTCGGATGCAGACGGCTTTTGTCGCTGGTGCTCTGTCTGGTGCTGTCCTTCACGACGGCGGCGACGGCGTTCGCCGAACCGCAGGAGCCGGAATATCCGGCTCTGGAGCTCCTTGACGGTTATAAGCTGGATGCGTATGCGGCGGACAGTTATTGGCTCAAGAGCGAAAGCGATTGGAACGCTCTTGCGGCTTACGTCGCTGCGGGACATGACTGCCACGGGTGGAATTTCAAGATGTACGCGGATTTCGCCATCTCGAGACCCCTCGGTCAGCAGGTAGGCGACAGAAATCACAGAATGCGCTTTGCCGGTTCCTTCGACGGGAACGGCCATACGCTGACCGTTTCCATCAATACGAATACGGAATGGTTCAACGATAACAAAGGCTACGCCGCGCCGTTCGCCTACGTGAAAAACACGAGCATCAGCAACCTGCACGTCGCGGGCACCATTATCACGACGGGCCAGTGGGCGGCGGGACTGGTCGGTTCTACCGGGAACAACTCAAATGACGGAGCCTGCACGATCGATCACGTTCATGTGAGCGTCGAGATCGTCAACAACTACAGCAGCCACGGCAGCACTTATGCCAATCACGGCGGCGTCGTCGGTATTCCGGAGGGCAGCGCGACGATCACGAACTCGTGGTTCGACGGCAGCTTCTCCGGAAGTGACTACAAGTATTCCGGCGGCTTCATCGGCTTGAACAACAAGACTTTCTCGTATCTGGAGAACTGCCTGTTCAATCCTTCGTCGATCGCGGCCGGCATGGACACGGAAGGCGCGTGCGAATTCGTCCACAGCATGGGTAGCGGCAGCCACGTCCTGACCAACTGCTGCTCGGTCACGACGTTCGGCGCGCCTGAGAACGCCCAGGGCACCCACGTCAAGACGGAGTACGAACAGGGGGATGAGTATGATCCTGTGTCGGCGATTGACGGCAATACGTACTATTACATCCTCCACAGTGCCGCGTGGGCGACCCTGCAGGGATATTTTACGAACGATGCTTCCATCACTCTGGACCGCGATTACACCGCCGGTGTGGAAGATGACTGCCTGAGGGTTCCTGACGGAAAGACGCTCGAATTGAATCTGAACGGTCACACGATCGACCGCGCGCTGTACACGGAATCTGCAAAGGAAAACGGTTTCGTCATCCTGGTCGAGGGCGGCGGCAGCCTGACGATCAACGGGAGCGGCGTCGTCAAGGGCGGACATAACACCGGGAACGGCGGCGGCATCTACGTAAAAGACGGCGGTACGCTGACCCTTGCCGGCGCTGCCGTGAAGGAGAACAAGATCGACACCGACTATGTGGGCGGCGGCGTCTACGTGGAGGACGGCGGCACGCTCCATGTGAGCGGAGACGTACAGATCAGGAACAATGCGACCGTGATCAACGGTACCGCGAGAACGGAGAAAAACCTGTATCTTGCGGGAAGCGCCGTGATCGACATCAGCGGCGCGCTGGACTCGAGCGCCCGGATCGGCGTTTCCACGGAGACGGCGCGCGTCTTCACGAGCGGTCTGTCCGGCAATGGCAATAAAAACAACTTCATCAGCGACAATGCGGACCGTGTCGTGTGGACGGGCGATGCGGGCGAAGCGCGGCTGGTGGATCATCTGTATACTGTGACCGTTTCGAATCCCGCGTCCGGCGGTACGGTGAAAGTCAAGTCCGGCACCCAAAGCGGCAAGGCCGCCGAAGGGGATACCGTAACGCTCACCGTCACCCCGGCGGCTAACTACGAGATCGGTACGGTGAGTTATAACGACGGCACGGTCCACGAGATCGAGCCGGTGAACAGCGTCTATTCCTTCGCCATGCCCGCCTCGAACGTGACCGTTACCGCGACTTTCATTCCCGGCGAAGTCACGCTCAGCGTGACGGCCGAACAGGGCAACGCCGCCGTCAGCCCGGACAAGGAACACTATTACGTCGGCGACGTGATCACCGTGACCGCGGCGGCTGTTGACGAATTCGATTTCGACGGATGGTACGAGGACGATACTCAGGTCGCAGAAGACTATGAATACACCTTTACCATCACAAAGGATACCGCTCTTACGGCGAAATACACGGCGACAGGTTCCGTGCAGGTCAAGATCGACGGCGGCAGCACCTATACGATCAAAGTGGGAGAGAACAACGCAGAGACAAAGACGTCGCCCACTACCGCGAGTTACCCGTGCGGAACGAGCCTGACCATCGAAGCGCTGGACGACGGTTTCCAGTATTGGGTGAACGACAGCGGCAAGATCCTCAGCCGCAGTCAGAGTTATACCTTTACGGTCACCGGACCCGTCAGTATCAGCGCGGCGTTCAGTTCCACGGGTGGTATGGCGGCGCTCATCTTCGAGTCTGCTTACGGACAGGTCATGGCGCGCGGCGAGCTGCCCGAAGGCGGGAGCATGTCGATCCCGAGTGTTCCCGTAAAGAACGGCTATATCCCGGTGGGATGGTTCTATAACGGCGAAAATAACGCCGCCGTCGAGGTCAAGGATGCCGATTCTGTCACGGAAGCGATCAGGTACGGCCTCACGCTTGCCGACAAAACGGTGATTATCAAGCCGGTCTATAGTTTGAACGAAAATTCGTCCTACACGATCACCGTGACCGGCGGCACCGGCGGCGGAACGTATCAGCAAAACGCCGTTGTGACCGCGCGGCCGAATGCGGCGCCGGCCGACCAAAAGTTCAGCCACTGGGTCAGAGTCAGCGACGACGTGATCCTCAGCTACAACGCGGTATTCAGTTTCTACGCGGAGACGGATATCGACATCGAGGCGGTGTTTGTGGAGACCGACACTCCCGTTGACGCGGTCGGCACGGCGTTTATCGTCCGTACCTTCAAAACGGTCGTGAATGAAACCTCCAAAAAGCTGTCGTTCGTTTCCATGAGCACCGTGCCGGAAGGCTGCACGATCGTCAAGTCCGGCGTCGTCGCGACAAACAATTCAGACATCGGCGGCAGCGCGGACGATTTCAAGGATACGGCGGCGGGCGTTCTGGTGCGCGGCGACGCCTGGGACGGGAGAGCGTACCGCTACACGTGGACGAAGAAGGACGTCCACGCGGGCGATACTTGGTACGTGAGAGCGTATCTCGTCTATACCGATGCGAACGGGGATCTCCATACAGTATACGGCGATATCGTGTCGCTTTCCTATTGAATCCGGTTTTGAGAGATGCTGGTCTACAAGAAAGGAGTCGCGCTATGAAGGAAGCGTATGAACCTCTCGAAATGGAATTTTCCGTATTTGACGAGGGGGATGATATTATAACGGACAGCAATTATATACCTGGTGATGGAGGCGAGGAGGACGGCAGCGAAGACTGACCCGTCCGGATACTGTCGGGGAGGGAGAGCATCCCTCCCCGGTTCCTTGGAAGAGAGAGGATGATTATGCGACTGAAACGGATCCTTGCGGCGTGCGTTCTGATCCTGGCGCTCACGCTCCCGGTCGACGCCGTCTATATCTACGGTTATTTCCGCTACACGGCGGAGGATCAGTCCGTGACGATCACGGCGTACTACGGAAAAGAGGAGAGCGTCACCGTTCCGAACGTGATCGCCGGAAATCCGGTCAATACGATCGCGGCGGGCGCGTTTTCCGAAAACACATACGTCAAAACGATCTACCTGCCGGATACGATCATGACGATAGAAGCGGGCGCTTTCGCCGATGGGCAGATCATCGTGCTCAACAGCAATCTGACGCCGACCGATCCGACGCCGGTGGATCCGACGCCTGCCGATCCGACGCCGGTGGATCCGACGCCTGCCGATCCGACGCCGACCGATCCGACGCCTGCCGATCCGACGCCGGCAGATCCGACGCCGGTCGATCCGACACCGGTGGATCCGACGCCGGCAGATCCGACGCCGGCAGATCCGACGCCGGTCGATCCGACACCGGTGGATCCGACGCCGGCAGATCCGACGCCGGTCGATCCGACGCCGGAGACCGATGCGGAAACGACTCCGGAAACGGCGCCGGAGACCGACGCGGAAACGGACCCGGAGCCAGTCGAGGATCCGGTACCGCCGCAGACCGTGTTCACCGACGCGGACGAGATCGGCGCCGTCTATCGGTCCGCCGTGGAATCCATGGCGGCGGCCGGTATCCTCATCGGTTTCGAGGACGGATCGTTCCGACCGACCGATTCGCTGACGAGGGAACAGGGGGCGGAGATCGTTGCCTTCCTCTTGATCGGCGTGAAGAACGCGGAAGCGCTGACGGGGGGGAACGTCCCGTTTACGGACGTGGAGCCTGACCGCTGGTCCGTGCCGTATATCGCGTGGTGCGCGGAACACGGTATCCTGCACGGTATGGGCGACGGTACGTTCCGCCCGGGAGAGAGGCTGACGGGCACGCAGTTTGCGAAGATGCTGCTCTGTGCCTTCCGCCTCGGCGAAACCGAGAGGTACGTCGGCGAGACGTGGCTCGTGCATACGACGGAGGATGCCTCCGCGCGCGGATTCTTCAAAGGCGACGCGAAAATGAAGGCTGACACACCGCTCCAGCGGCAGCAGGCGGCTTTACTGGCCGAGAACGCAAAAAGAGCGGCGGGAAAATAATACGGACATCGGCGGGACGCTTCGGCGTCCCGCCGCTTTTTGCGGGACGGCGGCGCGGCAATTTTTTCCCGCCTCTTGCGGGAGCGCCCTTGACACGGCGGGAAATCTGTGTTATAGTATGTTTGGCTGTGACTGTCGGGCGGCGGGGTCCCGTCTCCTCCGGCAGCGCCGCGGCAGCGGATCGGCACTTACAGAAAATACGAGGAATAAGGAGCTTCAGACATGTACAGATTCGCCGGAAAAGAAATCACGATCGACAAATTCAATCCTCCGACCCCCTGGATCAATTATCTGTCGAACGGCACGTTCCATACGATCATCTCCCAGGCGGGGGGCGGCGTGGCGTTTTACAGAAGCCCGCAGATCTGGAGGATCAATCACTACCGCTTCTTCCATCTGCCTACCGACCGCAGCGGCTTCTATACGTATATCAAGGACGGGGACGACGTTTGGTGCCCGACGAACGAACCCTGCCGCTCCAAGCCTTCGCCGTGGTCCGCGACGCACGGCATGGGATACACGCGCTTTATCGCGGAGAAGAACGGGATCCGTGCGAACGCGCTGTATTTCGTCGGAAAATATGAAAACGCGCTCATCTGGGAGCTGAAGCTCCTCTCCGATAAGGATAAGAAGATCACGATATTCCCGTACGTCGAGCTCGGCATGATGGAGTTCTTGCGGGAGATGCAGTGGCAGTGCTACAACAAGCATCAGCTTTCCTGCTACGCGATGGACGACGTGCTCGTCTACAACTACGCCGTGGAGAATCAGCCGAAGCCGGACGAGACGCCGCTCGTGTATTTCGCCGCCGACGTTCCCGTCACCGCCTTCGACTGCGACCGCGACGAGTTCGTCGGCTCCTACCGGAGCGAGGAGAACCCGCAGAACGTGGAAAACGGCAAATGCACGAATTCCACGCTGTACGGCGGCGACCCGTGCTTCGCACTGCAGCTGGACGTCGAGCTGAAAGCCGGCGAGGAGAAGACGGTCCGCGTCTTCCTCGGTACCGCCATGACGGAAGAGGAGATCAAGCCTTCCGTCGCGCACTGCAGAGAGCCGCTCTTTTCCGAGAAGTCCTTTGCCGCGCTGAAAGAGCAGTGGGACGCGCACCTCGAGAAATTCCAGTGCGAGCTTCCGGACAAGGACGCCGAGCGGATGATCAACGTCTGGAACCCGTATCAGGCGGAGCGCAACTTCCAGTTCTCGCGGAATATCAGCTATTACGCGACGGGTACGTTCCGCGGTATCGGCATCCGCGACACCGCGCAGGATATCCTTGCCATGGTGCCGTTCGATACGCGGCGGGCGAAGGACAAGCTGAATCTGCTCTTCACGCAGCAATATCAGGACGGTCACTGCAACCATTACTGCTTCCCGACGGAGGGCTGGGAGCCCGTCACGCGGATCCACTCCGATAACCACCTGTGGCTCGTCATGGGAGTGTACCACATCCTCATGGAGGAGGGGAAACTCGATTATCTCGACGAGGTCGTCGGCTTCTACGACGGCGGCGAGGCCACGGTGCGCGAGCATATCAAAAAGTCTATCGAATTCTGTCTCAGCCACCTCGGCGAAAACGGCTTCCCGCTCATGCTCGCCTCCGACTGGAACGACATGCTGTATAAGGTCTGTCGGAAGGGAAAGGGCGAGAGCATCTGGACGGGCATGCAGCTGTGCACCGTTCTGAAGATGATGGCGCAGATCGCCGATCTCGACGGAGAGGACGGACAGAAGTATCTGGACGTCTACGAGAAGCAGAAGAAGCTCATCAACGACGTCGCCTGGGACGGGGATTGGTACATCCGCTGCATCACCGACGAAGGGAACTATATCGGGAGCAAGACCGAACCGCAGGCGAAGATCTGGCTGAACACCCAGTCCTGGTCGGCGATCAGCGGCGTCGGCGGCGAGCGCGCCGCGCGCGCGATGGACAACGTGAAGAAGTACCTCGATACGGACTGCGGCATCAAGAAGATCCATCCCGCCATGACGACGGACTATCCGTCAAAGGAAGCCAACCTGACCTTCTACAACAAGGGCTGCGGCGAGAACGGAAGTGTTTTCTGCCACGCGAACACGTGGGCGATCATCGCGGAGTGCATCCTCGGCAGGCCGGAGAACGCCTATAAGTATTACCATCAGCTTCTTCCGATGGTCGTCCAGCAGAAGGTGGGCGAGTGGAGATACAAGGCGGAGCCGTACGTGTACGCGTCCAACATCTTCGGACCGGAGAGCGACAAGTTCGGTCTGGCGAACGTGAGCTGGCTGACCGGAACGGCGGCGTGGATGTACGTTGCCGCCACGCAGTATCTGCTCGGCGTCAAGGCGCGTTGGGGCGGGCTCGAGATCGAGCCGTGCCTGACCGACGCCATGCTCCCCGCGAAGGTCACGAGAGTGTTCAGAGGCTGCAAATATACGATCACGATCACGAAGAACGGAAAAGCATTCGTTCCGCACGTCGAAGGAAGAACGGCGTGCGAGGTCACCGTCTGAGCGAAGATCGGCGCAGAACAAAGCCTCCGGCAAAAACCGGAGGCTTTGATGCGGATACGGATCTTCAGACCGGAAAAACGTGACGCAGCGGAAAGGCAATGGGATGAAAACGATTCGTGTGGCGGCCGCCGTCATCCGCGACGGGGACCGGGTCCTGGCGACGCAGCGCGGGCACGGGGAATACAAGGGACTCTGGGAATTCCCCGGCGGCAAGATCGAAGGGGACGAAACGCCCGAGGAAGCGCTCGAAAGAGAGATCCGGGAAGAACTGGACGCCGGGATCCGCGTCGGCGCCCGCGTCGGTACGGTCGAGTACGATTACCCCGATTTCCATCTCACGATGACGTGCTGTTGGGCGGAGATCGTCGGGGGCGGATGGCGCCTGAAGGAGCATGAGGACGCCCGGTGGCTGAGGAGCGGCGAGCTCTGCCGCGTCGATTGGCTGCCGGCGGACGCGTTGCTGCTGGATACGGTAGAGAAGGCGCTGAAGGACGGGAACGAGTCGGAGAGATGAACGGAAAGCGCTGCGAATACGACGCCGTGCTCCGTGAGACGGCGGACGACGGCGGGGTGTACGTCGTCTTTCCGTGGGATATCCGCGCGGATTTCCGCCGCAGTGACGGGGACGAGTGTTCCCGGTCGGCGCGGATACGCAGTGCAAAGGAAAGCCGGTGGAAAAATGAAAAAAGAACATAAGGAACGCCTGCGCTTCATCCTCTCCGTGGTCCTGTACGGCACGGTCGGGATGTGTATGCGCTTTGCGGCGCTGCCGAGCGAAGCCGCGGCGCTCTACCGCGGCGTGATCGCCGTTCTGTTCCTTCTTCTGTACAGACTGGTAAGGAGAGAGAAGGCGGACCGGGCCGCGATCCGGAGCAACGCGCTTTTGCTCGTGCTCTCCGGCGTCGCGCTGGGGCTGAACTGGATCTGCCTTTTCGCGGCGTATGAGAAGACCACCGTGGCGATCGCGAGCCTGTGCGATTATATGGCGCCGATCTTCGTCATCATACTGACGCCGTTCGTTCTGAAGCAGAAGCTGGACGGGCGGAAGATCCCGTGCATCGCCGCCGCGTTTTTCGGGATCGTGCTCGTCTCCGGGATCATCGGCGGCAGCGTCGGGAATCCCGTCGGCATCGTTTCCGGGCTGACGGGGGCCGTCTGCTTTGCCGGCCTCGTTTTCTGCAACTGCAAGATGCGGGACGTCTCCGCGATGGACAGAACGACCGTGCAGCTGGCGGTGTCCGTTGTCGTGATCCTGCCGTACGTGCTGATAAAAAACGGCGGTATCCCGCTGCCGACCCTAGGCGCGTGGCCGCTCGTTCTGATGCTGGGCGTTCTGCAGACCGGCGTTGCGTACGTTCTGTATTTCGGCGGCATCGCGGCGCTGCCCGTACAGACGGTGGCGATCCTCGGATACCTGGAGCCGGTCATCTCCGTCCTTTGTTCCGTGATCTTTCTGCATGAGCCGCTCGGCTGGATGGGATGGATCGGCGCCGTGATGATCCTTTCGGCGGCCGCTGTCAGCGAACTGATGCCGGAAAGAACGGAAAAAGTCCGGGAGCCGGGAGGTGATCCGCATGAGGATACGGAACGCTGAGCCGGACGATGCCGGGCGTCTGCTCGCGATCTACGCCTATTACGTCGTGAATACGGCGATCACGTTCGAGTACGACGTCCCTTCGCCGGACGAATTCCGGGACCGCATCGGGAAGACGCTGAAAAAATATCCGTATCTCGTACTGGAGGAGGACGGGGCGATCCTCGGTTACGCCTACGCGGGTCCTTTGAAGGATCGTGCCGCCTACGGGCATTCCTGCGAGGTCAGCATCTATGTCGACCGCTGCGCGCGGCGTCGGGGATGCGGGAGAGCGCTGTACGAAGCGCTGGAGGAGCGGCTCAAAGCGCAGGGGATCTTGAATCTGTACGCATGCATCGCGGATCCGATCGACGAGGACGAATACCTGACGAAGGACAGCGAACGCTTTCACCGGAGCATGGGATACGTCAAGGTCGGTGAATTTCACGGATGCGGATACAAATTCGGCCGCTGGTACAATATGATCTGGATGGAGAAGATCATCGGGGATCATCCGGTGAGAAAATAAAAAGGACCCCGGAGGATCCGGCTCGTTCGGATCTCCGGGATCAAAGCAGTCGTCCCCCGCCCGGCGGACCGCCGGACGGGGGACTTTTTTTATTCACGGATCCAGCGGCTGTTTTTCCCTGTCGCTTTTGTAGAGCAAAAAGTACGCTCCGCAGAACGTCAGGATGCCGAAGACGGCGATGCACGCTTCGAGCGCCCAGGTCGGCATGGAGACGACGTTGAGCGTGTACAGAGCGGCAATGAAATCCATCGCGGTATGGAGAAGAACGGCGAGCGGGTACAGCCGGAATTTCCCGCGGTCGCGGCAGGCGTAGAACACGAGGATCGACGCTCCGACGTGGAACAGGACCGCGAACGCCCGCTCCAGAAAGCCCAGCGCGACGTCGGCGAACGTGACGTTTGCGATCTGCTCCGCCAGAGCGTACAGCACTGCCGCCTGCTGGGGCATCTGCGTTGCCGCCTGCTCGACGATGGTCCCGAACACCCCCGTGTTGATCATCACGGCGTACGCGATATACGTCGCGTACGCGGCGCACAGGATCAGAATCACCTCGCATCCGCCGTGTCCGATCCCGTATGAGACGGACGTCTCCCTGTTTTTTCTGTTTCTCAGGACCGTTTTGAACGCGGCGAGACGGCCAGTCTCTTCAAACACGCCGGGGAAGAGCCCTGCTGCAAGCGCGAGCAGATACGGCCTTGCGGCAAAGAAGCTGCTCACGGGATGTTCCGGGAGCCCCATCTGCGTCGGGAAGAGCAGGACGTTCTGGATCGGCTTTTCCAGGATGAGGGCGAACAGAAGGAAGACCGCCGCGCCGACGAGGATCGTCGTGAACGGCTCTTTCTTTCTGAATTTCCAGATCAGCGCGACCGCGATCGGGATCAGAAACGAAAGGATCGTGCCGACCGCCAGCGCCGCGAAGGACGATGATCCCACTTCGGTGAATTCCATTGTCCGTCTCCTTTTTCAGTATTAGTCTTCCGCCCCCGGAAGCGCGGACAGCGCGTCCGGGAACAGCCGCTGCGCGTTCCCCCAGAGGATCTTTTCCTTATCCTCGTCCGGGAGGCACGACAGCGCGACCCGCCCGTACTGGAACGCGCAGGAATAGTCGTCCGTGCCGAAGAGGATCTTTTCGGCGCCGACCGTTTCCGCCGCGTATTCGAGGATGCGGTTCAGGCAGCTGGCTTTCCCGGACGTGTCCGTGAAGATATTGCCGTGTTTGGCGCGCCGTATGGCATCGATATGCTCCATGCCTCCGAGATGGGCGATGATCAGCTTCATCTCCGGATACCGGTCCGCCCAGTACGGCATCTTTTCGATTTTGGCGGGATGCATGAGCATGACCGTCTTATGCTCCGCCGCGAAGGAGAAGAGCGCGTCGGCGTATTCTTCGATATCGTATCCGTGATAGACCGGGTGGATCTTGATTCCGAGGCAGCGCGGGGAGGCGAGCATCCGGTCCGCCTGCCGGAAAGTCGCCGGCCGGCGCGGATCGATCACGACCCACTGCAGGATCCGGGCGTCTTTTTCGGCGAGCGCGTGCAGATAGTCGTTTTCCTCCTCGATGCATTCCGTGTGTTCGAGGACGGACGCAAAGGTCGAGAATCCTCCGCCGAGGATGCCGAGATAGGCGTACTGTTCCCTGAGCCATCCGAGGTCGCGGCAGTTCAGTTCGCACGCGGCCCAGCCGGTGCCGGAGGGGCTGTCGAACGGGGAACCGTGGTTGAAATGAGCGTGCACGTCGAAAGCTTTGCAATGCGGCAGTATGTTCGCGGTCATGGCGCGTCTCCTTTTTGGGGCGTGATCCGGGGCTTGTCTTCTCCATTATTATACAGATATCGGACGGCGTTGTCAATACGGGAAGACCGCCGAAGGAAACCGGATGAGAACAAAAGGCTTGACAAGCACTCTCCCGTCCGTTATAATAGGGGCATAGAAGATCCTTTGATCCGGAGGAAACGGAGAAGTGGGACGCCTCACAAAAGACGGATCCGGTCCGCGCAACGGAACGCGCGGAGAACGGCTCCCGATCCGTCCGTTCCGGGCGGGAGACGAGACCGGCATGGCGGAGATGATCGCCGCCACGCTGCGGGTGAGCAACAAAAACGATTACGCGCCCGAATATATCGAGGAGATGGTGCGCCGCCATTCTCCCGCGTACTTTGCGCGGCGCGCGGAGGATTCACATTTTTACGTCGTCTGCGACGGGGAGGAGATCGTCGGCTGCGGCGGGATCACCGGGTACCGGGGCGGCGCGGCGGAGAGTTATCTCTTGTCCGTCTTCGTTCGCCCCGCGTATCAGGGCAGGGGCGTCGGGCGGAGGATCGTCGGGGCGCTCGAAGCGGACGAATTTTTTCTGCGCGCCCGGCGGACAGAGCTCGGGGCGTCCGTCACGGCGGTCGGCTTCTGGCGGAAGATGGGGTATTCTTTCAAGGACGGCGCCTCGTCCCCGGACGGGGACGGCGTCGTCAGAATGGAAAAATATAAGAAGAAGAGGAGCGTCACTATGGACTTTTACCTGTCGAAGAACGGAAAAGAAGGGAATCCCGGTACGCGGGAGGCGCCGTTCGCCTCGCCGGAGGAAGCGCGGGACGCCGTGCGCGCGTATCTTGCCGATCCGGCGCACGGTTCGGTGACCGTGCACGTCGGTGCGGGCGAGTACAGAACGGCGGGGATCGTGCTGGACGAACGGGATTCCGGCACGGCGGACGCGCCCGTCGTCTGGGAGGGCGAGGACGGCGCGCTGTTCAACGGCGGCATGGCGCTCGATCCCGCTTCCTTCGGACCGCTGACGGAGGAGGAGAAGAGCCGCCTGCACGGCGACGCGCGCTCGCGCGTCGTCCGCTGCGATCTGACGGCGCTCGGACTCACCCGGGAAGATTGGGGCGAGCTCTGCGCCATCGGCTCCTATTCGACCGGCGGCAGATACGACGGCGCGGTGCTGTCTCCGATGTGGTGCGAGTTGTTCGTGAACGGCGTCCGGCAAGAGATCGCGCGCTATCCGAACGAGGGCTTCCTCATCACCGGGGAGCCGGTCCGGGAGGGCAGGGTGCCCGAGTGCGCCGGAGGAGGGAAGCCGCCCCGGGAGGAGTGGATGAAGGTCCACAATCCGTTCTGCGATATCTATACCGTCGATGAGAAGACCGCCCGCCGCACCGCCGGCTGGAGGAGCATGGACGGGGTCTGGATGTTCGGGTATCCGAAGTACGGCTGGGCGGATATGTCGAGCCCCGTCGTCTCCGTCGATCCGGAAACGTGCCAAATGGAGACGGCGTGGATCTCCGGGTACGGGATGAAGCCGAACGCGCCGTACTACTTCTACAACGTGTTCGAGGAGCTGGACGCGCCGGGCGAGTGGTTCCTCGACCGGGAGCGGGGGCTTTTGTATCTCTATCCCGCCGTGCCGCTGGAGAGCGCGGAGATCAATCTCTCCCTTCTGACGGGCGATCTGCTCCGGATCGGGAACGGATCTTATATCACGCTGAAGAACCTGAGCTTCACGGGGACGCGCGGCGACGCGCTGGATCTGTCCGGGACCGCCCTTGTCGTCGAGGACTGCACGATCTGCAACGTGGCGGGATGGGCGATCCGGCTGAACGGCAAAGACTGCGCGGTCCGCGGCTGCGAGATCTCCCGGACGGGGAGGGGCGGCGTCTTCGTGTCGGGCGGAGACCGCGCCGCGCTGATTCCCTCCGGGAACGTCGTTGAGAACAACCACATCCACCACATCGCCGAGATCTTCCGGACGTACAATCCGGCGGTCCAGCTCACCGGCATCGGCGCGGTCGTGCGGCACAACGAGATCCACGATTCCGCGCACGCGGCGATCCTTTTCAGAGGGAACGAGCACCGCATGGAGTACAACGAGATCTACGGGGTCTGCAAGATCGCGGACGATTCCTCCGCCATTTACGCCGGGCGGGACTACTGCACCTGCGGGAACGTCGTGTACCGCAACTACTTCCACGATATGGAGAGCGACGCGGACAACCATATCGGTATCTTCGGCATGTACTGCGACGACAATCTCGGCTCCTGCGAGATGGTCCAGAACGTGTTCGTGCGCTGCCAGTCCGCGCTGCTTCTGCACGGAGGGCACGACATGACGTTCTGCGGGAACGTGATCCTCGGCGCCTGCCCGAAGTCGAAGTATTCGGTCCGCTTCCACCGGTACGGATACTGTGACGATCTGGTCCCCGGCGGCGATCACGCGCGGGGGCTCGACGCCGTGCCGTGGCAGAGCGAGATCTGGCGGCGGGCGTATCCGCATATCGCGGAATATCTCACGTGGGACCCGGATACGGAGCAGGGCTATCCGCACTACTGCGACGTTTCGGGCAACGTCGTCATCGGCCATAAGCCGATGGACGTCAATTTCCCGTGGGACGATCCGAGATTTCACAACCGCATGGAGAACAACACGGTCATGGAGACGGCGCCGACGGACGACGTGCGGCTCTTGTGCGAGAAGATCCTTCCGGAAACGGTGCCGGGCTTTGCGCCGATCCCCTTCGGTGAGATCGGGCGGAAGAAGAAGAACGGATAATTTTGTGCCGGGATACAAAAGAGAGGCGGCGTGTGCCGAGTGCTCTTACGGACAGTAACCAGAATAAGAACAACCGAGCATTCGCAGGGCAAGACAGATACCGAGATTACAGTAAATGTAGTCCCGGTATTTTTCTGTCTAAAAAATTATCCCGCACATTCGTATTTCCGAATCGTTTGCGGTACAATGAGGTTGCAAAGGAGGTATGTTTTTTCTCTTTTCACGTGACGTGCTGTCATTATACTCCTTTTTTGCCGCAATGTAAGGAGATACGGCGGATTTGTGAGCGGATCCGCGTTTTTCGGCGAAAAATGGGAAAAAAGCCGCGCCGCCGGCAAAAAACGCTTTGTATGCTTGGCAAAGACCTTTGGGTGTGATATAATATGAAGCGGAAGGCGCGCGGCGCCGAACGGAGGGAAAGGAGCGTTCCGTCCATGGCGATCTGGAATCCGTGGCACGGCTGTCACAAGATCAGCCCCGGATGCGCGAACTGCTACGTGTACAGAAGGGACGAGAGCGTCGGCCGTGACGCCGGTGTCGTAACGAAGACCGCCGATTTCGATCTGCCCCTCAAAAAAAACCGGCGGGGCGGATACAAGCTGTCGGCTGAGAAGGGCACCGTGTTCACCTGCATGACGTCCGATTTTTTCCTGGAGGACGCCGACGGGTGGCGGCAGGACTGCTGGGACATGATCCGCGAACGGGCGGATCTGTCCTTCCATATCATCACGAAGCGGATCGACCGCTTCGCGCAGTGCGTCCCGCCGGATTGGGGCGACGGATGGGAGCACGTGACGGTCTGCAGCACGTGCGAGAATCAGGACAGAGCGGATCACCGGCTGCCGATCCTGCTTTCTCTTCCCATAAAGCACAGGCAGGTCATCTCGGAGCCGATGCTGGAGGAGATCACGCTGGAACGGTATCTCGAAACGGGGAAGATCGAGCACGTGGTCTGCGGCGGGGAGTCCGGGCCGGCGGCGAGACCGTGCCGGGTGGACTGGATCCTCCGGGTACGGAGCGAATGCGTGCGGTACGGGATCCCGTTCACGTTCAAGCAGACCGGCGCCGTGTTCGTCAAGGACGGAAAGACCTATCATATAGACCGCAGGTACCAGATGGCGCAGGCGCGAAAGTCCGGATACAGTTATTATCCCGACTGACGCAGTGCGCCGCGAAGGATCGGAGGGAAAAAGGAGTATGGAGCGCGACACGAAAGTCAGCCTCTTTTTCTGGCTGTCCGGCTGGTGCGTCGTCTATCCGATCGTCCTGAAGCTCGTGAACGCCGCAAGACCGGCGCCGGGTCTTCCGAAGGTCGGACTTGCGGCGCTGAACGGATGGTTCAGGGATCTGCGGCATTTTGACGAAGCGACCGGGTATTCCGCGTTCTGGTACGTCTTCACGCAGGCCGTCGGGTATCTGGCGCTCGCCGCCTGTATTTTCTGGGCGGGCATCGGACTCGTGCAGTGGGTAAGGACGAAAAGCCTGGATCGGGTCGACAAAAGCATTTTTATCACCTGCTGCCTGTATATCGCCGCCTTGTTGGTGTTCGTGGTATTCAACGCTCTCGCCGTCAACAAGGGACCCGTCGTCACGCCGGGGGACGCCGAGTTCTCGGCGTCGTTCCCCTCTCCGTATACGATGCTCGTCGTCATATCCATGGGGAGCACGATGTATCTGACGGGGTATTTTCTCGAGAAGAAAGAGAAGCTCGTCCTCGTGCTGCGCGTGCTCTGCGGGGCGGTCATGATCGCCGGCGTCGTCGGGAGAGCGATCAGCGGGGTGTGCTGGCTCACCGATATCCTCGGCGGGATCCTGTACAGCACGACGCTGCTCCTTCTGTATTCGGTTTTCTGCGACGCGTAAGAACGGACGGTGCGGTTTCGCGAAAGGAGAAGGGACGCCGTGTATTTTTCAAAGCACAATGACGACACGGTCTATATCAACCATTCGAGCGGGCTGCTCGAGGTGGAGGGGAAGGGACCCCTCTGCCGGGAGGACGCCGAGGTCCGGCCCGCGCCGGGAGAGGACTGGGCCGACGAATATCATACCCTGCACGTGAAGGAGGGCGTCACCGCGCTCGGAGAGGGATATCTGGAAACTTTCCGGAAGATCGGATGCCTGATCCTCAGCCGGTCGGTGACGATGATCGCTCAGACGAAGGAGCTCGATGGGCTGCTGCGCCGAAACAAGGTCCTGATCCGCGGGGAATACGATACGTTCGCCGAGGAATTTGCCCACAAAAAAGGGCTGAAATTCCTTCACTGCGATATCCCGCTCGCGGAGGATCACGACGAAGAACACCATGAGCATGAGTTCATCACGCTGCGCTTTCATTCGAGAGGCGCCCCCGATATCCATCACAACGTCTTCACGCCGGGCAGCTCGGCGGGGAGCTGGGGCGGCGGAGAATATGCAAGCGAGCTCCCGCGGGATTTCTACGTCGGCTGCACGGCGGAAACGTTTGCCGGGTACTTCCCGGAGCATCTGCGGGATCAGCTGACGGCGAACGACATGCTCCGGCGCTTTCTGGAGACGGCGAACCGCCGGCATGAGCGCAGCGTGAGATCGGATTGAGAACGTCGGAAAAAACGGAAAACGGAGATTTGCGGAGGCAGGTATGAAGACCGTATGGCTGGTCGTCGGTATCGTACTCATTTTTGCGTGCGTCGTATCTTTTCTGATCGCCGTGCTGAATTGGTTCGGGTATTACCACGTGCTCGACGGAGAGGCGGAGCTTTACGCCGCCATGCATCGGCGGGCGATCGTTTTCGGGGCGATCGGGATCGTTCTCGCGGCGGTCGGGACGGCGTGCCTCGTCCTTCGTTCCGGAATGTAAAGTTCCCGGTGCGCTGAGAGGAGGCAGTGAAAATGCGTTTCAGACGGATCGCCGCGATCGCTGTTTTCGCTCTCGCGTATGCGATCCTTTTGTCCCTGGGCGACGAATGCCTTTTGAACCTGCTGTCGGCGGCGACGGCGGTGTCGATCGATGCGGATCCGGCCGCGCGGCGGCTGCCCGTATTCGGCGCGTTCTGCCTGGCGATCGGATGCGCGGCACTGATCCTGATCGTGTTCACCGCGATCTGCAATATCCGGAGAACGGAGAAACTGGGGTATACGAAAAGCACGTGGATCGTGCAGTGTGCGCTCGCCGTTGCTCTTTCGCTTCCCCTGATCGTACCGTGGGAAGCGCTGCTCGGGTATTTGTTCCGGGTCTTTACGGAGTAGACGCCGGGGGCGCGGGCGGACGCCGGGAAGAGAAGAAAACGGCGGTTTTTCGGAAAAAAGTCAAAAAACGCGGCAAATTATCCGCGAACGGGTTGACCGTTCCGCGCGAATTCGGTATAATAATATAGGTGACAGATTCCCGCCCGCATCCTTTTGAAACGGAGATGTCGTGATGACTAAATATATAGTGAAGCGGCTGTTTATGGCGGTGCTGACCGTCTTCGTCGTTGCCACGCTCACTTTCTTTCTGATGAACACCGTACCCGGCGGTCCGTACGAAGCGGAAAAGTCCATCAGCCCGCAGGCCAAGGCGGCGCTCGAAGCCAAATTCGGGTTGGACAAGCCGCTGTTCGAGCAGTACCTGACCTATCTGAAGAACATCCTGCACGGGGACTTCGGTCCCTCCCTGAAACAGCGCGGACGCAACGTCATCGACATCATCCTCACGAAGTTTCCCGTTTCCGCGAAAGTGGGACTGATCTCCGTCATGGTGTCTCTGATCGTGGGCGTCCCGGTCGGCTGCATCGCGGCGATGAAACGGGGCAAGATGTCCGACAGCGCGATCATCGTCATCGCCACCGTGGGGATCGCCGTGCCGAGCTTCGTCGTGTGCTCCCTGTCCATGTACTTTTTCGGCGTGAAGCTCCGATGGCTCCCGACGGTGGGGCTCACGACCTGGAAGCACTATATCATGCCGGTCTTCTCTCTGAGCTTCTATCCGACGACGTACATCGTCCGTCTGATGCGTTCGTCCATGCTCGACGTGCTCGGACAGGATTACATGCGTACCGCCCGCGCGAAGGGCGTGTCACAGGTCGTGAGCCTCTTCAAGCACGCGCTGCGCAACGCCATCCTTCCGGTCGTGACCTATCTCGGACCGATGATGGCGTATACCATCACCGGTTCGTTCATCGTCGAAAAGGTGTTCACCATCCCCGGTCTGGGCGGCGAGTTCGTCAGTTCGATCACGAACCGGGACTATATGATGATCATGGGGACGACGATCTTTCTCGCGACGCTCATGGTCGTCATCAACGTCGTCGTGGACATCGTCTACAAATTCATCGATCCGCGGATCAATCTGAAATGAAACGGGGCGATAGATATGAATAGGAACCCGTTGTCGCTCCAGTTCAAGGCGGACGATTTCCTGCTCGCCACCGACGCGGAAAAGCAGGAGCTTGCCGCGATGAGGGATTCCGTCGGCTTCTGGCGGGACAGTCTGAGGCGGCTCGTGAAAAACAAGGTCGCGATGGTGAGCTTCTTCGTCATCGTCGTCATCATGTTCTTTTCGTTCGTCGTGCCGTCCTTCTACCCTTATTCCTACGAACAGCAGCAGAAGGGCGCGGAAAACCTCCGTCCCATGACCTATTCCGCGGCGGAACAGGAACGGATCGCCGCCGGGGAAAAGGTCACGCCCCACTATCTCGGCACGGATAAGCTCGGACGGGATTACGCCGTGCGGATCATGGTCGGCAGCCGCATCTCCCTCACGGTCGGTCTGGGCGCCGCCGTGATCATCCTCTTCATCGGTGCGCTGTACGGCTCGATCGCCGCGTTCTTCGGCGGATGGGTCGATATCATCATGATGCGCATCGTGGATATCATCTACACGATCCCGGACGTGCTCCTGATCGTCCTGCTCTCGATCTCGCTCAAAGCGCCGCTCGATGCGCTCTCCGAAAACCCGGCGTTCCGCTGGGTCGGGACGGTCGGGCCGAACCTCATCAGCATCTTCATCGTCTTCGCCCTCCTGTACTGGGTCGGCATGGCCCGCATCGTGCGCAGTCAGGTGCTCGTGCTCCGCGAAAGCGAATACGTCACCGCGGCGAAAGCGCTCGGCGCCGGCAACGGACGCATCATCCGCAAGCACCTTTTGACCAACTGCATTGGCACGCTGATCGTTACGACGACGCTCCAGATCCCGTCCTCGATCTTCACGGAGAGTTATCTTTCTTTCCTCGGACTCGGCGTCGCCGCACCTCTGCCCAGTCTCGGCAGTCTCGCGAGCACCGCCATCAACGGCATGAACACCTATCCGTATCTGCTGATCGCGCCGTCCGTGCTCATCAGCCTGATCATCTTGAGCTTCAACCTCTTCGGCGACGGTCTGCGCGACGCGTTCGACCCGAGACTGAAGAAGTAAGGAGGCGCGGCATGAACGAACATCTCGTCGATATCCGGCATCTCAGGCTTTCCTTCTTTACCCCGGCGGGAGAGGTCAAGGCGCTGCGCGACGTGTCCCTGTATCTCGACGAAGGCGAAGTGCTCGGCATCGTGGGCGAGTCGGGATCGGGCAAGTCCGTGACCGCGTACAGCATCATGGGGCTCACCGCCGACCCCGGAAGGATCATCGGCGGCACGGTGCACTTCAACGGCCACGAGATCGAAAAGCTCAGCGAAAAGGAACTGCGGAAGATCCGCGGCAAGGAGGTCTCGATCATTTTCCAGGATCCGATGACCTCCCTCAATCCCGTGTACACCGTCGGTTCTCAGATCGAAGAGGCGATCCTGCTCCATACCGAAAAAACGAAAGCCGAGGCGAAAGAGCGCGCCGTCGATCTGCTCCGGCTGGTAGGCATCAACGAGCCGGAGAAACGGATCAAACAGTATCCCCACGAGCTTTCCGGCGGGATGCGCCAGCGCGTCATGATCGCGATGGCGCTCGCGTGCGAGCCGAAGCTCCTGATCGCGGACGAACCGACGACCGCCCTCGACGTGACGATCCAGGCGCAGATCCTCGATCTCATCACCGATCTGAAAAAGAAGCTCGGCATGGCCGTCATCCTGATCACGCACGATCTCGGGATCGTGTCGTCCATGTGCGACCGGATCGCGGTCATGTATGCCGGCAAAGTCGTGGAATGCGGCGAGACGGACGACATCTTCTACCGTCCGCAGCACGAATACACGAAAGGACTTCTGCGCAGCGTGCCGGATATCAGCGAGGAAGAATCACAGCGCCTCATCGCCATCGAAGGCAGCCCCGTGGATCTTCTGGCCCCCCCGGCCGGCTGTCCGTTCGCGCCGCGCTGTCCGAACTGCATGAAGATCTGCCTCAGGGAAATGCCGCCGTACCATTCGTTCAGCGACCGGCATTATTCCGCCTGCTGGCTGACCGAAAAAGCGGAAGCCGAAAACGGCGGAAAGGAGACGGACGATGGCCGCTCGTGATCTCATAGAAGTCCGGAATCTCCGGCAGTATTTCCGCGTGACCGGCGGCGGCTTCTTCGGCACCACGTGGGTCAAGGCCGTGGACGACGTGTCGTTCTCCATCCCGCGCGGCACCACCCTCGGACTGGTCGGGGAATCCGGCTGCGGCAAGACGACGACGGGACGCTCCATCCTCCGTCTGTACGAACCGACGGGCGGCCGCATCGTCTACGACGGGAAAACGATCTTCGATTCCGGCGACGTCCCCCTGTACGATGAGGAAGGAAAGCCGGTCACGGACGCGGACGGCAAGCCGGTCTATGGAAAAAAGACGGCGGTCAACATGCTTCCCTACCGGCGGAAGATGCAGATCGTCTTCCAGGATCCGTACGCCAGCCTCGATCCCCGCATGACCATCGGCGATATCATCGGCGAGGCGATCGACATCCACAAGCTCGCGCCTTCCGCGGAGAAGCGGCGGGAAATGATCATCACGATGCTCGAACGCGTGGGTCTCAACTCGGAGCACGCCAACCGCTATCCGCACGAGTTTTCCGGCGGGCAGCGCCAGCGGGTCGGCATCGCGCGGGCGCTCGCCGTCGATCCCGAATTCATCGTCTGCGACGAGCCGATCTCCGCGCTCGACGTGTCGATCCAGGCGCAGGTCATCAATATGCTCGAAGACCTGCAGCGCGAGTTCGGTCTGACCTATCTGTTCATCGCGCACGATCTGAGCGTCGTCAAGCATATTTCCTCCCGCATCGGCGTCATGTATCTCGGCAAGCTCGTGGAAATGGCGGACAGCAGCGAGATCACGTTCCGTTCCCGCCATCCCTACACGAAAAGCCTCATTTCCGCGATCCCCATCGCCGATCCGGAAAAGAGCCGCCGCACGAAGCGCATCGTTCTCGAAGGGGATATCCCGAGTCCGGTCAATCCGCCTTCCGGGTGCCGCTTCCGCACGAGATGTCCGTACGCGGACGCGTGCTGCGCGGAAACGGAGCCGGAATGGAAGGAAGTCTCCCCCGGTCATTTTTGCGCCTGCCATCATCTCGATCTCGTCAAGTGACGCCTTCGGCAGGATCGCAGCAAATTCGGATAGGATCCGCGGCCCGCAGCGCGGGCACGGGTTTTATAAATCAAAAACCATTTTTCAAGGAGGAAAACCATGAAAAAGCTGACCCTTTTGCTCGCGCTCATTATGGTCATCGGCATAGTCCTTCCGGCCTGCGGCGGCTCGGGTTCCGGCGGCAAGGTCCTGACCGTTCAGGTCGGTCCCGATCCGGAAACGCTCGATCCCGCTCTGAACAGCGCCGTGGACGGCGGCAATATGCTGCTGCACACCTTTGAGTGCCTGCTCACCGTCGATCAGAACGGTGCGATCGCTCCCGGCTGCGCCGAAACGTGGGAGAGCTCCGCGGACGGCCTGACCTGGACCTTCCATCTCCGCGACGGACTGAAATGGTCCGACGGCTCCGCCTTCAAGGCGTCCGATTTCGTGTACAGCTGGCAGCGCGTCGCCGATCCGGAGACCGCCGCTCCGTACGCGGACACCGTGCTCTGGCCGGTCGAAAACTTTGACGCCGTGTTCAACGGAGAAGCCGATCCTTCGACGCTCGGCGTTTCCGCTCCCGACGACAAGACCTTCGTCGTCAAGCTCAGCGCGGCCTGCCCGTACTTCGAGAGCCTTGCCGCGTTCGCGACCCTGAGCCCCGTCAACCCGGCGACCGTCGAAGCGAACGGCGACGCCTGGGCTGTCAAGCCCGAGACCTACATCTCGAACGGTCCGTTCATGATCACCGAGTGGGTGCCGGGCAGCCACATCGTCACGAAGGCCAACCCGAACTACTGGAACAAGAAAGCCATCAAGCTTGACGCCATCAAGTGGCTGCTCATCGAGGACGCCAACGCCTCGTACAGCGCGTTCCAGACCGGCGAAGCGCTCTTCATCAAGGACGTTCCGACCGAAGAGATCCCGAGCCTTCTGAACAACTCCGAGTTCCACATCGATCCGATCCTCGGCACGTATTACCTCAACCTCAACTGCACGAAGGCCCCGTTCGACAACGCGAACGTCAGAAAAGCCCTGAGCCTCGCGATCGACCGCGATTACGTGGCGAACACGATCATGCAGGGCACCTACATCGCGGCGTACAACTTCATGGGTCCCGGCTGGGCGGATCCGGCGGGCGGCGACTTCTATGCCAAAGCCAACGGCGGCCAGCCGTACATCAGCTCCGACTATGAAGCGAACCTCGCCGAGGCTAAGAGCCTGATGCAGGCGGCCGGCTACAGCGGCAGCGCGGACAAGCTCGACCTCAAGATCACCTACACGACGAACGATTCCGGCTACCACAAGGTCGTCGCCGAGTACCTCCAGGAAGCCTGGAAGCAGATCGGCATCGAGCTGAAGGTGGAGATCGTCGAATGGGCGTCCTTCACTCCGATGCGCCGCGCCGGCGACTACATGGCCGCCCGCAACGGCTGGGTCGGCGACTACAGCGATCCGTCCAACATGATCGAGCTCCTCTACTCCTCGAACGGCAACAACGACGGCAAGTACAACAACTCCGCCTTTGACGCCGCCATCGACCTGTCCCGCTCCACGATGGACAAGAACGAGCGCTCGAGAGCTCTGCATCAGGCGGAGGACATCCTGATGGATACCGCCGGCTGCATCCCGGTCGCGTACTACACGGACTTCTATCTCCAGAGCGCGAAGATCACCGGTATGTGGCATTCCGCCTACGGTTACTGGTACTTCATGTACGCGGATATCAACTGATCCCGTCCTGAGCGGCTGAGAGCCGCGCCAAACGAAAAAACTTCCCCGGGGCGTGTGGTCCCGGGGAAGATCTTTTCCGGCGTACCGGAGAGCGGAGGGAAGAATGGAGTATCAGGATATCAACGCCGAGACGATCGACCGCTGGGTCGAGAAGGGATGGGAGTGGGGAAAGCCGATTTCCCACGAGCGGTACGTGAAGGCTGCACAGGGGGACTGGGACGTCCTCCTTACGCCGACGAAGCCGGTCCCGCATGAATGGCTCGGTGAATTGAGGGGGAAAAAGCTTCTCGGTCTCGCGTGCGGCGGCGGTCAGCAGATGCCGATCTTCGCCGCGCTCGGCGCGGACTGCACGGTCCTGGACTATTCGAGAAAACAGCTGGAAAGCGAAATGGCAGTCGCGGAGAGGGAAGACTACGCGATCCGGATCGTCCGCGCGGATATGACGAAGCCTCTGCCGTTTGAGGACGGGGCGTTCGACGTCATTTTCCATCCCGTATCGAACTGCTACGTGAAGGATGTAAAAAGCATCTGGAGAGAATGCGCGAGAGTCCTGAAGCCGGGAGGATCTCTTTTGTCCGGCGTCGACCATTACGTCAATTATATCGTCGATGCGGAGGAGAGAGAGATCGTCAACCGCCTTCCGTTCGATCCCACAAAGAACGAGGAACAGCGGAAGCAGCTGGAGCGCGACGACGCCGGCATGCAGTTCTCCCATTCGCTGGAGGAACAGATCAACGGGCAGCTGGAGGCGGGCTTCACGCTTCTGGCGCTGTATGAGGACACGAACGGCGTGGGCCGCCTGCACGAGATGAACATCCCCACGTATTTGGCGATGAGAGCGAGAAAACGGATATCCGGAAACGGAGAATGATCCGTGACGTACGGCGCCGTCCCGAAAAAACGGTGTTTGAGGTGATAAAGGAAGGGACGAGGAACGTGCGCGATCTTTCGGCGAATGCCGAAAATAACGAAGATCAGCCTCGGCGCATCCGCCGGAGGAGTGCCGCCGAGCGTTGAGTAAGGATCCGAAGCAAGGAGAAGAAGGATATGGAAAAGTCGGAAGTGATCCGATTCATATCGAAGCGGAAAACGGCGTTCATCGCATCCGTAAACGAGCTGGGACAGCCGGTCGTGCGGGCGATGCTTGCCCCGCGGAAGATCGAGGGCGGCGAAATCTATTTTTCGACCAACACTTCATCAAACAAGGTCAGGCAGTATACGGCGAACGACAAAGCCTGCGTTTACTTTTACAGGCGCGGCGTATTCCGTTATCAGGGCGTCTGTATCGTCGGGACGATGGAGGTACGTACCGATCAGCCGACCAAAGACGCTCTTTGGCGTCCCGGCGACAGAGTTTTCTACAAACAGGGGGCGACCGATCCCGATTACTGCGTTCTGAAATTCACGTGCCGGACGGCGGAGGTCTACTGCGATCTGAAGACCGAGACCGTGGCGTTCTGACGGCTGCTTCTCCGAATGAGGGGGACGTTTTTCCGGCGGCGCTGGATCCGCGCAGCCTGACACCGACGGACAGACGATGGAGCAGGGGGATCCGTTCCCGAAGTCCGGTATTGACTTTCGTGTTTCCGCGTGGTATAATCAAAAACGGAACGACCGGTTTTAATAATGCGGCTTCACAATTCAGAATAATGAACGGAAAAAGAGGGAAGGTGTTTTTCAGATGCCTGCACACAGCGAAGACAGAACGGCCTGCGGCAAAGCGTTTTGGGGGAGATCCCTGCTCGTCCTCCTCGCGTGGTGTATCGTTTTGCCCGTCGTCCTTGGAGCGTGCGGCGGCGGCACCGGGGGAACGGCGGACTCCGTGAGCGATCCGCCGCAGAAGGAGACGGAGCCGCCGAAGGATACCTCCGGGGAGGAAACGTCCGGCGGCGGGAACGGATCGGACGATCCCGTCCCGGAAGAACGGACCCCGTCGGCGTATTTTGATTACGGGATCCCCGCGCCCGGCGAGAGGAACCCGTCTCACCTCGGATTCCACGTCGCAGACGGCGGCGAGATACAGCTCGCCGGGAAACGGTACTGCGGCTTCGGCGTGAACTATTTCGGCGCGTTCGCCCATTACTGGGACGGCGATTACGATCAGACGCCGTTCGTCGAAGCGTTCGCCAAACTGAAGGAATACGGCGTCGATTATATCCGCATGCCCTTCGGCGGGTACTGGACGGACTATTACGCGGCGTTCTCAAAGGACCCGGAGGCCGTGCTGCGGTATCTCGACCGCGTGGTGGAGGAAGCGGAGAAGGCGCATATCGGGATCATCGTCTCCCTCTTCTGGCACGACGCCGCCCTGCCGCAGTACCTTGGGGAGCATCGGGCGGCGATGGGCGATCCGGAGAGTGAAACGGTGAAGTTCGCCCTCGACTATACCGCCGCGATCGTCAGCCGGTACGCCGCCTCTCCCGCCGTCTGGGCATGGGAGATCGGGAATGAATACAACCTTTCGGCGGACCTGTGCGACACCGTCGAATGGAACTGGGTGTGGAGCCTTCCCGGCGAAGAGCCGAGCGGCTTCGACTACTATTCCTCCGACGAGATGATCGTCTTCTACACCCTGATCGGGGAGAAGATCAGGGAGTACGACGGCTGGCGCATGATCGAAAGCGGGAACGGGGAGATGCGGTCCTTCGCCCATGCGAGCGCCGAGCAGTCCCGCGCGATGGACCCGGAGAAGCACTCGTGGACGGTGGACTGGACGAAGAACACCCGCGATGAATTCGATGAAATGAACGCACGGATGACGCCCGATCCGCTGGACTGCGTCTGCTTCCATCTGCAGCACGGGACGGATGACGGTTCCGGGCAGTATATCGATACGATGTCCCCGTGGGGAAAGACGATCGCACAGGTGGAATACTTCACCGCGTACAAGGAAGCCGCCGACGCCTGCGGAAAAGGATGTATCTTCGGCGAGATGGGCGATTTTCTGGACATGAACGACGCGCCGGATCTTGAGGAATACTTCGGCTACGTGCTCGAGGATATCCGCCTCTCCGGCATCCAGCTCGCCCTGACCTGGCAGTTTCAGGATTTCACCGACGCCGGGGTCGACGGCATGAAGCTGCGCATGATCGGCGAGGCGAACGCGGAGTTCAAAGCCGCCGGGGTCGAGGACTGCGACGCGGCGTTTGCCGGGAATTGAATATCGGCCGAGACAAAAAGCCGTTCCCGTTCGGGAACGGCTTTTTCGCGCCGTCGGACCGCAGACCGCCGATCCGCCCCGGGAAAACTGCCTTTACATACTTTGCAGAACGAGACCGACTAAGGAAAGGATCAGCCCCGCCGGGATCAGCACGATCCCGAGGATGAGAATGATATTGTAGACCTTCACCGAATCGTAATGGAACGGCTGCGCCTCTTCGGGCTTATTCGGATTGTACCAGATGGTACACGTGTCCTCGGGACCGTTTGCCTGAGAAGTGCGGATCGTCGACCGTATCTGATACTCGACCCCGTTGACGGAATAAGAATAAACGTAGGAATGCCCGGCAGCGCCGTCGGGATGGGAACGTATCCATGCGTCCCTCAGCCGTCCCTCCGTCTGCGCGGAACAGCGGGCGTTCTTTCTTTTGTTGATCGGAGCGACGATAACGAAGATCAGACCCAGAATAAAGAGCGCGAGACCGGCGAATGCCATGACCGTACCTCCGTGGATCGTTTTGTGTGATACCCGACGAAAACAGCGTCCCATGCCGCCTCCGTCGGGAAGGGGGACGAAATGATTATACACTATCCGGCTTGTTTTGTAAAGAGCTGAACGCTCCTTTATATTTTTCGCCTGCGCATGGAGATCCTTTCTCTGAAGCGGGAAAGGAATTTCCGTTATCTTTGATACCGATTTTGTGATTCATCATATTTCGGTATCCAAAGTCTTGATTTTCGCACGTATATTTGCTAATATATTATCGGGGAAATGATCGAGGGGAGCGGTATTCCGGTTTGCCGAAGAGGGGGATAACGATCCGGGCAATGCGGGATATGCGGAGGAGAACATGGCAGAGATATCATTGCTGCAGGCGGAATCGTTTTTTGCACTGATCTGGCTTGTATGCAGAATCGTTATCTGGATAAAATGTCGGCGGATAGATTGGAAGCGGGAAGCCGTCCTTTTACTGATGTACGTCGATCTGGCGGTCATCATTCGGTTTGTTTTCTTTCCCATGTCACGTGTGAACGGAAGGGTGCAGCCGCTCAGGTTTGATCCTTCGGAAATGCTTCCTTTCAAAATCAACCTGATCCCTTTCGTGCATCTGCTTGAGTATGACGGCAAAAAAGAGCTGCTTCTCAACGTGATAGGAAATACGGCAATGTTCATCCCCGGCGGTATCGTTCTTCCAATCATCGATAATAAACTGGATTCATTTTGGAAGGCAGCGGGCGCCTGTGCGCTGATCTCGTTGTGTATAGAGATCATCCAGCTTTTCTTCTTTGAAAGGACTACGGATATTGACGATCTGATCCTTAACACGTTCGGCGCTGCGATCGGCTGTCTGATATGTCAGTCCGTACAAAAATTGAGGAAGAGAAAACGACAGAATCCGGCTTGACGGGAAAAGACAGTCTTTGCCGTCCCGACAGGGGCGGCGGGAAAACCGCAGCGCACCGGCACGGCAGTGCAGACTGCAAAGAATGAACGAAAGGAACGCTTATGAAACTTGTGAAAAAGATCGACATCCACGTTCACACCTCCGCCTCCGGGTGGATGTCGAGGCTCCCGGACCGGCCGTACGCGACGCCGGAGCAGCTGATCGGGATGTATGACCGGATCGGGGTGGAGCGCGGCGTGATCCTGCCGAACATCAGCGTCGAGACCGATTTCAACACTTCCTCGAACTATGAGGCATGGCTGACGGTGCAGAAATATCCGGACCGCTTCTCCTGGTTCTGCAATATCGACGGGCACATGGGGAGCAATTCGCCGGATACCGATTTCACCCCGTATATGCGGTTCATGAAAGAAAAAGGGGCGAAGGGCGTCGGCGAGGTATGCACCAATCTTCCCTTTGACGATCCGCTGATGCTGAACCTCTTCCGGCACTGCGAAAAGAACGGCCTGCCGCTGACCTTCCACATCGGTGATCCCGGTCACGACTACGGCATCGTCGACGACATCGGTCTGCCGCGTCTCGAGAAAGCCATGAACGAATGCCCGGATCTGATATTTCTCGGTCACTCGCAGAAATTCTGGGCGGAGATCAGCGGCGATCTCACAGCCGAGCAGCGCGCGGGGTACCCGACCGGGAAGGTCGTACCCGGCGGAAGACTCCTCGAGCTGATGCGGAACTATCCGAACCTCTGCGGCGATCTTTCGGCGGGAAGCGGATACAACGCCGTTTCGCGCGATCCCGATTTCGGATACGCTTTTCTCGAAGAATTTCAGGACCGGCTGTTCTACGGCACGGATATCTGCGACCCGGCGAATATTTCCTCTCCCATGCTGAAGCTGGCGCGGTTCCTTGACGACGGCGTGACGGAAGGGAAGCTGTCGTACGACGCGTATTACAAGATCTCCCGCGGCAACGCTCTGAGAATACTGGAAGCGGAGGACACCGAAAAATGAAGATCACGGGGAAATGCACCGCTCCCGCAAGGAACGACGGGATCGCCGAGAGATACAGCCGGTGCTGCGATTGCATCCAAGCGGGAACGAGATTCGGGGATCTTCCCGACGACTGGCGCTGCCCGAGATGCAAACGCAAAAAGGAAAAGTTCGTTCAGATTTCATGATGCCGACGAAGCAGCTTCGAATAGGCATGCGATTTCCGTCAAAACGTCTCTCAAAACCGTGCCCGGTGACGGCGGTGACGGCTGAAATGACGGCGTGAATACGCGGGGATCAGCCGTCATCCTTAGAAGAAATAACAACCGGATACCCATTCCGAAGCGGAGCCCGGACGGTTCCGCTTTTCCGTTATTTGAATACCGATTTCGTGATCCATCATATTTCGGTACCCAAAGTCTTGATTTTCGCTGGTATTTTTGGTAATATATATTGAAGGATCCGTTTCAGAGTCCAAGGTACGGTCTATCCGTATCGCAGGAGGGAACCGCTGTGAGCAAAACATACGTCAAAGAAGCAAAGGAACGCTGGGGCGATACCGCGGCATGGCGGGAATTTGAAAAGCGCTCGGATACGTCAAAGGAGACGGGCGACGGGCTGATGAAGCTGTTCGCGCGGCTCGGAGAACTGAAAGATCTTCCGCCGGAGAGCGACGAGGCGCAGGCGGCGGTCGGGGACGTTCAGCGGTATATCTCAGCGCATTATTACGAATGCACCGACGGGATCTTCGCCGGACTCGGCGAGACGTACGTATCGGACGAACGGTTCAGAAAGAATATCGACAAAGCCGGCGGCGCCGGCACGGCTGAATTCGCACGCGCCGCGATACGCGCCCGCTGCGGCAGGAAGTAAGCAGGTGATCCCGACAAACCGGGTTTGCGGAGGAGGATTATGTTTATCGTCGATCATAAGAGCCTGAGACTCTCTTTTAACGATTTTCACGACGTTGCGGACAAAGATATGCCTCAGTACGGAGAATACTGCCTGCTTGAACTGAAGACGGGCGACTATACTGCCGGCGGCTGGCATCCGTCGGGGAACGGGCGGACTGTGAAAGGCAAGTTCATACGCGGGACCGCCGATACGGTCGATTCGGAAGAGGTGGCAAGATGGCACTCTCTCGATCGCTATGACCTTACGGAGAGCCTTGAAACAGAAGGAGTCAACTGGATAAACATCGGCCGCGAAGAGGAAGAAGGCGACCGTAACGTTCAGTTTGAGGGCTTCAGATCATTCGGCGACAGAAAACGTCCAAAAGAGGAGCAGTTCTGCCTTCTTATCATGAAGGACGGAACTCTGGCGGCAGGCAGATGGAACAAGTGGCGGCATAATGCCGGAGGCGCCTTTATTTACTCGTCGGCGCTGGCGAGCCACAGCTCGGACAAGGTGTGGGCGTGGACGCCGCTCAGTACCGATCAATTCTTTGCGATGGAGCTGGAACGGGAGAATGAGAAAAAGCGTGAAAAGAAGCTGAACAAAAGCCCTTCGGCGGATCCGGAGCTTTTTAAATACGGAATGGATATCAACGTTTATTACGAAAAAGCTCTTGAAAAACTGCGCGGGGAGTTTTACTGGGCGACCGTGACGATGATGAAAAAGAAGACTCCGGTCTGGCAGATCGCGCCTCTTCACGGCAGATACGTTTTCGGTCATATCGACAGGAACTATTATGACAATTCGGATATCGGGGTCCCCTGGACGGAGGGTACGACGGCGGACGAGGTCGTCGAGTTCCTGTGCAGATATACGCACGATACGGTCAGACACTCAAATC
>JAEEYP010000049.1 GCA_016288155.1 Clostridiales bacterium
ACGCAGGACGTATCCAGCAAGCTCGTGGAGGATCTTCCCGCGTGGGAGGCACTGTTCAATAAACTGCTGGAGGCATTTGAGAAAGCGGCGAAATGATCGGGCCGTATCGCGGCTCGTCTTGCGCGGGAAAGGAGAGAGTATGGAATATACGTATCGGGATCTGCTTGCCAAGCTGTGTGATCTGAAAGCGCTGGCCGTACCGCCCTCGCCGGAGGAAAAGGGCGGCAAGGAAGGTCCCTGGCCCCGGCAGTGCCGCTATAACGAGGAAAGCGGTCGGTACGAAAACTGGGGCGTGAAAGCGGTCATGCCCGGGACCGTGAACTATCTGTATACCGACGGAGACGGGAATCGGATCGTCATGGACATGGACGGTCCCGGCGATCGCCGTTCGGAGCGGTTCGGATGACGTTCCCACGGTCGACACCGATCTTCTGCGGTCCGGACTCCGTGAGAACGGGGCATATTTTCATTGAACGCGCTTCTCGCGGCGACCGAGGCGGTATGAGAAAAAGCGTTTTTGTGCCGCCCGAACGAAAGGGAAGCAGCGGTTTTATCATACTGGAAACAGAGGACAAGAAAACACCTGTTTTTCAAGTCCGTTATTGATATTCGCACCGAACAGTACAAATCCGAACCCTGCGCCGATCGGCGAAGGGTTCGGATTGTCATTCTGTCCTGAATCCGTTTTATGACCGACCGACGGATCAAGGCCCATCCACTCGATCGGATGACGCAACGGGAAAGCCTGAAAAAAACGGCGGGAGTACTTGTCAGGAAACGGAAGATTTGATACAATAAATAACAAGGCGGGTTTTCGCCTGGAGAGGAGCACCGTTATGCTGTTACTGGGATATCTGTTGGGCTTTGCCGCGGTGACGCTGCTCATAAAAAAGCGAAGCGAAGGCACGCGCGGCCTGGTTCTGGTGGGCTATAACTACCTGTTCATCGTGGCCATGTTCACCGTCAACCAGCTGCTGGATCAGCCCTTGACCTGGCAGGGCGTCGCGGAGTCGATCCTGAAGAGCATCTATTCCTCGCCCCCCGCACTGACCTTCCGGGGCAGGATGGGCGATACCAAGGACCTGCAGCAGGTGACCATCCTCTGCATCAGCTCGGTCTACACCCTGCGCACGGCATTCGTGCTGTTCTTCCGCAAGGCGCTGAACCTGATCCGGATGGCTTGGCGGATCCGCTTTGCAAAGGAGCTCTACGTGCTCTGGGGCGACGCGGCGGATGCCAAGACCCTTTTGAAGGACCTGGAAGCCCACGTGAAGCGGCCGGCGGCGGTGTGGATCCCCTTCGCGGGGAAGGGCGAGTTCCTGCTTGGCGCGGCGACGGAGGAGGACAGATTCTTCCGGCGGATCCGGCGCGGCATCCGCTGCCACGTGGTCCTGCTCCCAGACCCCCAGGGAGGCAACCTGGATCGGCTGAACACTCTGGATCGGCTGGACAAAGACCGAGAGCACTTCCGCGTGACGGCATTTCTGGAGGACGACGTCCTGCGGCTGAACGCCCTGTCCTTCGCCCATCTGGATGCCTATCTGGTCAGCTCCCAGGAGCTTCTCTGCCAGCGTCTTTGGCAGGAGGAACGACCCGTCGGGCAGCTCAGCACCCGGACCGAGTGTGCGGTGCGCCGGGGGGTGCTGCTCCCGGCGCGGCCCTATCGCCTTCGGGTGGCGGGCTTCGACGCCTTTGCCAGAGCCTATCTGCTCTCCAGCGTGGAGCAGGCGGCTTTTGAGACCGCAGATCCCGAGGGACGGGGGATGGAGGCCCAAGTCTACGAGGCCCCGGCAGCGGAATGGGAGCGTTTCCGCCTGGACTATCCCGCAGCCGACCTCTTTGCCGCCCTGGAGCGGCGGGAGGACCGGGCAGACGGGACCCTCTGCGCAGAGCTGGAAGACACCGCGCGGCGGCCCGACTGCATCCTTCTCTCCCTGCCCGACCGGGGGCGGAACCTGGACCTCGCCCGGCGCCTGGTGCGGCAGATGAACCGTCTGGGTCTTTCGGAGACAGAGCGGCCCAAGCTGCTGGTCTTCTCCGGGTCCGACGGCAGCGTGTGCCTACTGGAGGGGCAGCCCCAGGTACGCTTGATCTCGGAGATGGAGGGACTTCTGTCCTATGATGCGGTGATCCTCCGCACGGACGACCGGGGCGCTGAAGCCCTGCATGAGAACTATCGCGCTCAAAACCCCGGCGCCAAGAGCTGGTACGAGCTGGACACCTTCACCCAGAGCTCCAACCGGGCAGCCCTGCGGGACGAGGAGAACAAGCGTCTTCTGACCCGGGATCCGGAGACGGACCGGGAGGCGACCTATTGGGCTCTGGCCCAATATGAGCACCGCCGCTGGGAGGCCTTCTATGCCGCCCACGGCTGGGTGCGGCTGCCAAGAGAGGAGTTGACCCGGGCCGAGTGGGACGCGTGCACCACCAAGCGCGCCGAGGAGAAGCGGCACGCTTGCCTCTGCCCCTGGGATGAGCTGGACGCGCTGCCCCAGCGGGAGCCGGGCCTGCTCAAGCGCTACGACTACGAGAACGTATGCGCGGCGTTTTCCCGGACGGAATAACGGTCAAAGACAGAGAGGAACGTACCAATGTCAGAGAAAAAGGACATCTTCATTTCCTACAAAAACGACGGCAGCGGCAACCAGTTCGCCGCACGGCTGAGTCAGGATCTGGAGGAGGCGGGCTACAGCGTCTACTTCAATTCCAAGGAGGAGCGGGCCGCCAGCTTCCCGGAACGGCTCACCGCCGCGGTGAAGGGCTGCAAGGACTTTATCCTTGTCCTGTCCAAGGGGTGTCTGGAGCAGCTCCGGCGGGGCGACGCCATCGATTGGATCCGGGAGGAGCTGCTGACCGCCTGGGAGAACAACAAGCACATCATCCCCATCCTGCTCGACGGGGTGGAGCTGCCCAAGGACGCGGACGAGATGCCCGAAGCCCTACGCTTCCTGCCTCACATCGACGCGCTGCGCTTTCCGGAGCAGTACAAGCTCTCCCCTTTCTCGGAGCTGCAAAAGGTTTTCTGCTCCAAGCAGGACGGCGGCGTGCAGTTCCGCGACGCCTACAACTCCAACCCCGAATACGACGTCACCCGGGACTACCTGACCATCCGGGAACGGGCGGAAGCGGGGGACGTGCAGGCCATGTATGAGCTGGGCATGATGTGCTTCTACGGCGCGGCATCGGAGCAGCCGGAGAGGTGCGGATGGGACTACGACGGCGCGGTCCACTGGCTTCGGAAGGTCTCCGCCTCTGATTCCGAGCTGCGCTTCCATGCGGACAGCATCCTGGGCCGGATGTACTATCAGGGTCTGGTGCCCCGGGAGCCCCAGTCCTATGAGAAGTCCTACGCGCTCCAGTGCCGGGCCTCCGAGGGAGATGATTTCTCCGCCCGGGAGCGGGCCTTCATGATGCGTATCGGACTGGGCTGCAGGTTCGACTTTCAGTCCATCCTCGACTACTACGACTCCTGCCGGGACCGGGGAGACGACGAGTCCATCCGGGCCTTTGCCCTCTTTCTCGCCGGCTATGGCCGGTATGAGGAAGCCATGGAGTTATACAACACCATCGAGAATCTCTCCCCGGAGACGGAGTATCAGATCGGCCTTTTGTATCTGCGGGGCGTCCACACGGACCCGCCGCAGCCGGACTACGTCCAGGCGGCGTACCACTTCCGCAACGCGGCGGACTCCGGTCACCTGCAGGCGGCCTATGAATATGCCGCCATGTGCCTGCGGCCCACGGGGCGCTTCAAAAAGAACTTCCCCGAGGCGGAGCGGTACTTTAAAATCGCCGCAGACGGCGGCGTCGCACCGGCACAATATATGCTGGGCTATATGTACCGGACCGGTCTGATCCGGCGGGATCTCCAGGCGGCCATCCACTATCTGGAGCTGGCCCGGGGGCAGAACCACACCCAGGCGGCCCTGGAGCTGGCCTCCATCTACCAGCAGCCCGAGTGCCAGAACTACGGTCAGGCTTTCCTCTGTGCGGAACTGGTGGCCTCCCACGGCATGGCCGAGGGCGAACTGATCCTGGGTAATCTCCTGTTCTGGGGTCGGGGCTGCGAGCCGGACATGGACAAGGCTTATGAGATGTATCAGCGCGCCAGCGACCACGGTCTGTTCTACGCCTCCCTGATGATGCAGAAGATCCGGGAGCTGGAGCACCTTTCAGAGTAAGCACGGCATATAGGAGGGAACACAATGGAAGACCTTGTTTTTATCAGCTACTCCACTGCGGACAAACCGGTGGCGGACGCCATCTGTCACAAACTGGAGGAGCAGGACATCCGCTGCTGGATCGCTCCCCGGGACATAACCACCACCGATTGGGCGGGTTCCATCATGGACGGCCTGCGGCGGAGCCGGGTGTTTGTGGTCGTCATCAGCCACAACTCCATCCTGTCCCCGGAGGTCACCAAGGAGGTGACGGAAGCCACCCGGACCTGCCAGTATCTGCTGCCCTTCAAGCTGGACACGGACGCTCTCTCGAACCGGCTGCGCTACCACCTGGGTCCCTGCCACTGGCTGGACGCCGTGGATCCGCCCCTGGAAAAGCGCATTGACGAGCTGGTGCAGCGCATCGAACACCTGAGCGAAGAGGACGCGGTGTACATGAACCGGGACCGGATGCGCCTGTCCGACCGGATGCTCTATCCGCGGGGTCTGTTCGTGGGCCGGGAGACGGAGGTGACCGAGATCGCTCAGCGCCTTTCGGAGGAGCACGTGCTCTTCCTCCAGGGCATGGGGGGCCTGGGCAAGTCCGAGATCGCCAAGGGCTACGCCAAAGCGGCGCGGGAGCGGTATGAGAACGTCATCTTCGCGGACTACGCCACCGACCTCCGGGACCTTGTGTGCGAGCTGCCCATCGAGAACCTGAACCGGGCGGACGGGGAGACTCAGGAGCTCTGGTTCCGGCGCAAGCTGGAGGCCTTCCACCTGCTGTCCTCGGAGCGGACTCTGCTCATCGTGGACAACTTCGACGTGGACGAAGACCCGGATCTGGAGAACCTGATCGCCTGCCCCGCCCACTTCCTTTTCACCACAAGGAACGACCACTCGGACTATTCCACCCTCCACGTGGGACCCATCCGAGATTTTGCCTCGGTGCAGAAGATCTTCTCCTCCCACTACGGCCGCCCCGTCAAGGCGGAGGAGCAGAGCGTCGTGGACCAGATGCTGCGCCTGGTGGGCTGCCACACCATCACGGTGGAGCTCATTGCCAAGCAGATGAAGGCCAGCTTTCTGAAGCCGGAGCAGATGCTGGAGCGGCTCCGGAGCACCGGTGTGAACACCCGCCTGAAGGAGAAGGTGAAGCGGGAGGGAGTCGAAGAGAAGCGGACCAGCTTCGACTACATCCGGCAGCTCTTCACGCTGTCCGGTCTCTCGGAGGCGGAACGGCACCTGCTGGAGGTCCTGTGCCTGGTGCCCCGGAGCGGTATCCCCGCGCCTCAGCTGGGTCAGATCCTGGAACTGGAGGACTTCGATGCCGTCAACAGCCTGGTGGGCAAGAGCTGGCTGAGCCTGGACGAGGATACGGATCTGCTCCAGCTCCATCCGGTGATCTGCGACGTGGTTAAGGAGGAGCTGAAGCCCACGCTGCTCAGCTGCCAGGACTACATCCGCGGCCTGTGGCTCAATATGAAAATGTGCTGGTTCTTCACAAAAGAGGAGCGCCTTCAGAGCTATCCGCTGGTCCTCCAGATCCTTTTGGACTTTCCGGATCCGGTGCCGGAGCTGTGGGAGGAGCTGTCCGGATTCACCAACATCGGATGGCAGTGCTGGGACTATCAGCGCTCCCAGTTCTACACAGAGCGGTATTATCAGAAAGCCCTTGGATTCTTTGGCGTGGCGGACCGCAGGACCGCGCGGGCTGCTTTCTACGTGGCCAGCTCCTATCACAACGCCGGGGACGACGTCTCCGCCGAGCCCTGGTATCGCCGCGCGGCAGAGTCCCATGAGGCGGCGGAGGACTTTGGCGGGGAACTGGCGCAGGCCTACGTCCGGGTCGGCAGATGCGCCAAGAGCCGCGGGGACCTGGAGGAGGCACAGCGCTACTACGACAAAGCCGCGGCACTCTATCAGGAGTTGGAGGAACGGAAGATCTATCCTCCTGGGTGGTCAACGCCCAATGGATACCTTGACTTCTTGGACGACCTCTCCCGTCTGGAGCTGATCAAGGGCAATTACGAGCTGTCGATCCAATACGCCCAGCGGTGCTATGACGGGCTGATGCAGAAGTTTGGGGAAGAGAGCACCAATTCCGCCTACGCCCTTTTGGACCTGGGTGAGTGCTACAGCCGCCTGGGCGAGTACGACCAAGCGGAGGACTACCTGCGCCGTGCCCTGGAGATCAATCTGACGCACAACGGCAAAGACAATCTCCAGACTCTCCAGTGCCGCGAGGCTCTGGGGGACAACGCTCTGCGTCAGGGGGACCGGGAGCAGGCCCGGACCATCTACGCGGAGCTGTACATGGACACGGAAAAGAGCTTTGGCGCGGAGAACCCCCAGTCCCTGCGCATCCGCGCCAAATGGGAGGAGCTGGAAGCATGAACGAACAGCGGGACGTCTTTCTGAGCTATCACACCTCCACCGGCGCTGAGACCCTGAAAAAGGTGGTGGCCGCCCTGGAGGGGGCAGGCATCTCCTGCTGGTACGCGCCCCGGGACTGCGACGAGCAGTACGCGGGCTCCATCGTGAGCGCCATCCGCCGCAGCCGGGTTTTCCTTTTGCTGCTCAGCCGGCAGTCCGGGGCCTCGGCCCACGTGCTCAACGAGATCAACTGTGCCTTTGAACGCTTCAAGAACCACGAGGACATCACCCTGCTGCCCTTCCGCCTGGACGAGAGCCCCCTCTCCGACGACGTGTACTACTACCTGGGCCGCATCCACATGATGGACGGGGTCCGGCCTCCGGAGGAGCTGCGCATCCGGGAACTCTGCGATCGGATCACCGCCCTGTTGGGGCGGGAGCCGGTGAAGCAGGCCCCCAGCGCCCGGCGGAGCGGCTGCGCCCTGACGGGCAGTCTGGTCTATCCGGACAACCACTTCGTCGGTCGGGAACGGGAACTTGCCTCCATCGAGCAGGCCATGGGCGGCGTGGAGAACGTGCTGTTTCTGGTGGGCATGGGCGGCATCGGCAAGTCCGAAGCGGCGAAGATGTATTTAAAGCGCCATGCGGAGGACTATGACGTGGTCCTTTGGATCAGCTTCTCCGAGAGCCTTGCTCACACCGTCGCTTCGGACAACGCCTTTCCCATCCGGGGTCTGAGCCGCGCCGACTATCCCGAGGACGACGAGCGGGCCTACTTCCAGCGCAAGCTCCGTGCCTTGAAGGAAATCGGAGATCGGCGGGTCCTTCTGGTTGTAGACAACTTCGACATAGAGGACGACCCGGACCTTGAGACCTTCTGCGGGGGAAGCTACAGCGTTCTCTTCACCACCCGCTTCCATCAGCTTTCCCGGAACCTGCCCGAGGTGGAGATCCTTCCCATGACGGACCCGGAAGAGCTGATGGCGCTGTTCCGGGCGGAGTACAGTCGGGCACTGGACCCGGCGGGGGAGGCGCTCGTCCGGCAGATGATCGAGCTTTTGGGAGGCCACACGCTGACCATCCGCCTGGTTGCCTCCGCCATGCAGGCCCGACGCATCAGCCCGGAGAAGATGCTCTCCCTGCTTCGCGCGGGAGAACAGACCCTGGAGGCGCAGAACGCCAAGGCGGCGGAGATGATCTTCGGGCGCCTGCGGCAGGTGTTCTCCCTGTCCACCATCACAGACGAGGAAGCGTACCTGCTCAAGAACCTGTCTCTGATCCCCCTGAGCGGTATCCAGGTGGAGACCTTCTACGACTGGTGCGGCCTGGAGGACTTCGATCTCATCGACGGTCTGATCCGCCGGAGCTGGGTCCTCCACGATCCGGTGACGGATTCGGTCCATCTGCATCCCCTGGTGGCGGAGCTCATGGCCGAAGAGCTTGCCCGGGATCCGGACTGCTGCAGCCAGCTCATCGACCACCTCTACCGCGAGATGGACCAGAGCGGCGTGAGCTTGGCATGGCGGCTGAAGCGGCGGGACTATGCGTACTATATGTACGAGCGCCTGCCGGAGGATCACCCCCAGCGCATGAAGCTGTTGCGCATCCGCGCCTCCGCGGACATGAGCTTTGCCCTGTACACGGACTGCATCCCCCTCTTCCGCAAGATCTGGGAGGAGGCGGACGAGTTGGCCATGCGGCTCTACGGCTGCGTCCTCTGCGCCCAGGCCACGGCCCTCAACGGCGATTTCGCCGGGGCCTATCGCCAGGCTCTGGAGGGCTGGGAGCTGGTCAAGGACATCCCGGAGGACCGGTTCTCCATGGAGGAGGGCTATCGCCGCGACCACCTTCTCAAGCGCATGATCGAGGCGACGCGGGGTCTGGGGGACTTCGATGCCTCCGTGGAATGGGGGCGGAAGGCCCTGGCCCTGGCAGGCCGCTTCTATGACACGACGCCCCAGATGAACGTGAGCTGGGACCATGTACCATCTGGCACGGACCCTGTACATGCGCTCCGGGCCCGGCGACCTGGACGAATCGGAGGACCTGTTCCGCCAGGCTTTGGACCAGTTCGGGCAGATACCGGACGAGTGGTGCCAGAGCTTCTGTTACGACTACCTGGGTCTCATCGCCGCCAAGCGGGGCCGATTCGACGAGGCCCTGGCGCAAAACCAGCGCTCTCTGGACATTCTGCTGCCCCTGGTGGGGGACACCCACGCGGAGTACGCCTCCAGTGTGGCAGATCGGGGCCGCATCTTTGCCGCCATGGGGGAGCGGGAGCGCGCCGCGGACTGCTACCGCCAGGCCGCAGCGGCCTTCCGTAAAAACCGCTCCGTCAAGCGGGCGGAGGAGGTCGAAGCCTTGGCCGCGGCGCTCTGACCCATGAGCCCGTGCGTGGTCGGTCTTTCCCACGTGCGGAGGGGGAGTCGCGGCCTCTCTGTTCGACTGTCAAGGATCCGCTTATCCCTGATAAAAGCGAGAGAGCCGGACCATTTGGTCCGGATCTCTCGACTGCGGCGGAACGACTTGTGCGATATCCGAAACGCAAACCGCTTCGATTTCTTTCAAAGTCAGCGTTTCCGTTTTTAATTTTTCATTATCCTCGATTCCATTCGATCATATTCCCCGAACCGCGGGCAATCAGCAAGCGATCAGTCTTCATCAGAAAACGGCGGGACCGGAGTCCCGCCGTTCTTATTGAGTAACGTGCGTGTCTAAAGATCGAACATCGCCGGCAGCCGCTTAAACGTGTCCCGCCCGTCGGGACGGGCGTCGGTGAGCCGGTCCTTTTCACTGTCCCACCCGGACGATCCCCTCATGCCTCTCCGAGCTTGGCGAGAAGCGCCTTATAGTACGCGAAGTCGATCTCGCGGATATTGGCGAAATAGTGGTTCAGGCACGCGCGGCCGCCGTCGTTCCAGCGGATGAGATAATACCGCTTCTCCTCCGACGCGGGGAGGGAGAAGACGGGCACGCTCGCGTCGGAGGGGAGGACCGCCTCGCCGGAGGCGACGGTATTTCCGCCGTCGTCTTCGACGCGCCAGGAGACCGTCTTGTCGTTTCGTGTATCGTTGACGCCGTACAGCGTGAGCGCGCCGTTCTCCGGCTCGCCGAACATCAGGCAGACGGGCTGCTGGGAGCGTTTGATATACGAATACGCCAGTTTTTTCTCAAAGTAATAATCAACGATCGCGTCGGAGATCTGCGGCCAGCCGTCGATCAGATTCCACCAGATGATCCCCGTTCTCCTCCATTTGGAGATGCGGAACCGCTCGATGAAATACTTCTTCGCTTCCGCCTGCGAGATCTGGGAAGCAAGGGAGAAGGACGCGAGGGATGAGAAGGCTTCGCTCCCCTTCCCGAACAGCGTCCCGACCTGATCCCACATCAGCCGGATGCGGTACCCGAAGGGGGAATCCTCGCGCCCGTCCATCGTCGCGGCGTGCACGAGCCACTGCCGGTCGCCGAGGCAGGGCCAGAGATGATCCGCGTCGATGAAGCGCGCGAGAGACGCTGGGGAAGGACAACCGTGGTATCCGGTCTCGGAGGCGAAGTGGCAGACGGTGTTCCGGTAGTATTCGCCCTTGAAATAGTCGCGCGGTCCCCAGAGATGATCTTCCGAGGTCGCCTTTCCCGTGCGGAACGCTTCTCCGTCGATATAGGGGGAAGACGGCAGATAGGGTCGGGAGAGATCGGCCGTCCCGAGCGCTTCGGGGATGATCTTCCGGGTGACGACGTTCGTATTCGGATCGCGGCCTTCCCCGCCCCAGACGTACGCGCAGTCGCATTCGTTGTCCCCCGCCCACAAAACGATGGACGGATGATTGCGCAGGCGTTCGACGACCGCTTTCACCTCGCGGTACAGATTCCGCGCGAAGCCGCCCCACGGGGATTCCATGCCGTTTTGCGGATAGATCCCGCACGCCATCGCGAAGTCCTGCCAGACCATGACGCCGTGTTCGTCGCACCAGTCGTAGAACAGATCGTTTTCATAGACGTTGCCGCCCCAGCACCGCACGATATTGCAGCCGAGATCGTCGAGCATGGGCAAAATCTTCGGGAGCCGCTCCTCGTCCCGCCAGTGGAACGCGTCGACGGGGACCCAGTTCGTCCCCATGGCAAAGATCTTCTTTCCGTTTATGCGGAAACAGAACTCGCCGCTCCCCGCCTCGTCCGTCGTGGACGTCCGATCGAGCCGCACCGTGCGGATGCCGAAACGGGTCGTATACGTATCGACGGTATTTCCGTCGCAGAGCAGCTGGGCGGTCAGCTCGTAGAGGTCCGGCTCGCCGTAATTGTGCGGATACCAGAGTTTCGGGGAGTCGACGTCCAGCGTGATGCCCGTCCCCGTGTGCCACATCCGCCCCTCGTGGCGGAAGACGGAATCCCCGCACCGCCCCGCGATCCGCACGGAGTATCGGTGGACGTTCTCCGCGCCGATATCGGTGTCGCAGAGGATCTTTACCCGCGCCCTGTTTTCGTCTGCGGAGACCGTGTATGCGCAGAGGTCCTTGATATGGAAGACGGGGACACGCTCGATATACACGTGCCGCCAGATCCCGCAGGAGACGGCGCGGGGCATGATGTCCCAGCCGTACATATGCGGCGCCTTGCGGACACTCAGGGAGTCCCAACCGTAGAGCATGTGTCCGGTCGCGGGGTCCGGTGCGTACCGCCGCGCTTCGACGGAAGCCGGGCTCAGAACGACGAACAGCTCGTGTTCTCCGTCCTCAAGCGGCTCCCCGAGCGGAAGCTCAACCGCCGCGCTGCCGCAGAGCGGGACCCTGTAGGGGATGAACATGTTCTCCCCCGTCATCACCAATCTGCCGTCGATGTATACCTTCGCAAAGCAGTCCAGCCCCTCGAACACCAGCGTGTCGGCAAAGCCCTCCGCCCGGCGGTACGCAAAGGTCCGGGACAGGCAGTAGGTGACGTTCTCGTACTCCTGCACCGCGAGGATATTCTCGCCGCAAAAGAGCTCGGGCAGGATGCCCGCGGTCTCCAGATCGGTCTCGAGCGCGCCGGGGACGGCCGCCGGGATCTCCGTCATGCCGGCGCAGTCCGCAAACGTGCGGTACGCGCAGGGATACTTCACGCCGAACGCGCCGCGCCAGCGCCCGTCCAGCGAAAACCGTTCTCTCATAAACGTACTCCTTGGTGGATCATATTCTCTCATCGGATGCTCCGCCGCTCCCCGCCGTCTGTGTCTGCGGGCGGTTTCCTGCGTTTTTGCTCCCGCTTATTTCACGCACTCGCTGATGTACACCGCCGCCATAGACGCAAAGCCGTGGTTCAGGCTGCCCGTCAGACGCGAATGCTCCCAGAGCGTTCCGGTCATCTCGGCCATGCCGAGAAAGAAATCGCGGCACTCGTCGAGTACCCGCTCCTTGAAGCCCCACCGCAAAAGAAGCTCCAGCCGCAGATAATTCCCGATGAAGGCGTTGGAGGGATAGACCGCCGGATAGTCCCGCTCGGGATCGCGTTTCGGTCCGAAGCGGCTCACCAGCGTCTCGGCCAACGCGGGGTAGTCTTCCTTGCTTGCCGTGCCGAAGTAGAACGCGTAATACTGGCAGGTCTCCGTGGTGTGACCGGTCTTCACGAGCGCGCCGTTCCCGTCCCGGACGGCGTTGTCCTCAAAGAATTCCCCGTTGAAGCTGAGCCGGCGGATCGCCGCCTTCATCTTCGCCGCCTGATCCCGGAGAGAGGGAGCGCCGTACAGGTCGTCGACCGCTTCGAGCGCCGCCGCCCAGAGCATGTTGGACGGGAAGTTCACGCCCCGGATGAAATCCTGGTCGTTGCAGCGGCTCCACTCGATGAAGACCCAGCTTTCGAGGTTTTCGAGCAGGCCGTCGTCGTTGTAAAACCGCTCGAAGAACTTCACGAGCCCGAAGACTTTCTCCCGCGACATCTCCCGCATGGCCTCGTCCCCGGTGCGGCGGACGTAATTGCGCAGCTCGAGGATATACCACATCGACCAGTTGGGGATATACGTCCCGTCGTTGTGGTCGGCGGGGTAACACATGGGGATCATCCCCTGAGGCAGAAACGGAGACTGCGGACTGAGCGCGTAGTTTTCAAGAAAGCTCTTTTCCACGAGGTTTTCTCCGGTGAAAAACGCTTCGGCGCGGGAGGAGAAATAGCTGTCGCAGAGCCAACCGGCCCGCTCGCGGGAGGGGCAGTCGGTCAGCACGTCGACCGCGTTCTGCGCGAAGGTGTTGACCGCCGCCGCCGTGATGCGGTCCAGCGCGTCGTCGCCGTACTCATACCGGAATTCTGCCGCGTCGGGATTCTCGTACAGGATCATCCCGAAGTCTTCGATCTTCGCCTCGCCTCCGCGGATCACGGCGGCGGCGTACCGGGCGGTGTTCGCCTCGAAGGTGACGATCCGGCTCTCTCCCGCCGCCAGCGTATACTGGATGACGTTGCAGGCAACGCGGAAAGGCGAGACCTCGCGGTGATCCCCCCGGTCCGTCAGCACTTCGTCGAACACGAGCGTCAGCTCCGTCCCCGCCGATGCCGTGACACGGAACGAGAAGAACCCCGTGCAGGAACGCCCCAGATCATAGATCTGATACGCCATGGGAGCGAGCGTTTCCGTTCCTCCCTTTCCCGTCGGGTGACAGACGAACCGCCTCGCGAGCTCGCCGGAGTCCACCTCGAGCTCGTCCGGACGGAATCCCTTGAACCGCACCGGATCGATCCCGATATACTCGCGGTACCGGCACGGCTTCACCTGCTCGTTCAGCGTGACGGCGCCGTATTCCACCGGGACGGAGCGGACAAAGTCCAGCTTCGGCATATGCACGTACCGGGGCAGGAGCCGGTTCATCGGGACCTCGACCGTCGCGGCGGCCGCGCGTCCCGCCGTGTCCCCGGCATAGAACGCCGCGGGATCGCCCGTCAGGCGGTACACCTCCGTATAGGAGCGCTGGAAGGAGAAGCGCCGCACCTTCTGTACCCGTTCGGTCATGGGATAGGCGGCAAAGTCCGCAGCCTCCGCCGCGATCCTTCCGCCTTCCCGGATCTCCGCGGCGAAAAAGGGACGCTCGTCCACGGTGTAAAAGGTATTCGTGTTTGCGGAATACACCTCGACCGACACGACCGTCTCCCGACCGGCATACGGACGGAGCGGATAGACGTCCAGACGGGAATATCCGTGGGCGGCCCGCGCAGGACCGTACCCCTTCAGTTCCCCGTTCACGAAGAGACGGTAGAGATTCGACGCGGCGAGGACCAGCTCGGTCCCCTCGGACGGCGTCAGCCGATACTGGAACGTCACGGCGACGTTCTTTTCTTCATACAGATCTTTGATCCAGACAGCGTTCATTGCATACCTCTTTTTTGAATATTTTATGAAAGAAATGAGATCCGATACGATGTGCTCGCGGCGTTTCCGCGCTCCCCGCCGTCTGTGCGCGGACGGCGGGATGCGGATCCGTTACGCCTCAAGGCATACCGTCTCGCCGGGTATCAGCGGGAGCTCTGCTCCTTTCCAGAGGAGCGTGCCGCCCGGCACGGTCGCCCGCACCGTCAAAGACGCGCCCGTCAGATGCACGTACACCTCGCCGTCGCCGACGGGGACGGTACCCTCGATCTCGCCGAAGCCGCCGCGCTGCGGCGCAACGGTAAAGGCGGCGAAGCCGGGCGCCGTCGGCGAGACCCCGAGATAATAGCGGCCGAACAGATAGATCGGCGACGCGCCCCATGCGTGACACAGCGAACGTCCGAAGGGGTGGCCGTACATCGCGTAGTGCTCCGCGCCGCTTTCCTTCGGATCGAACGCCTCCCAGATCGTCGTCGCGCCGAGGCGGAGCATCCCGCCCCAGTAGGAGCGGAGCATTTTCTCAAAGAACGCGTACTCGCCGATGCGGCACATCGCGTCCAGCTCGAACCCCTCGAAATACGGCGTCGTGATCTTCGGCACGCCGTCGGAGAGGAGCACGTTCCCGATGATGGAAGCCCGCTGCTTCTCGTCCGCGATATCGTACAGGAGAGCAAAGACGTTCGCGTGCCGCGTGACGTTCCGCCTGCCGGACTGATAGCTGTCGATGAACGCGCCCTTTTCGTCATCCCAGAAATACTCCGTGATGCGCGCGCGCATCTCGTCGGCGCGCGCGGCAAAGGCGGCGCCGTCCCCGCCCGTCAGGGCGGTCAGCCGGGCCATCGCCCGCAGCGCGGCGACGTACAGCATCTGCTCCGCGCAGACCGCGCCGGTCTTGTCCATCTCCGCCCAGTCCACGAACGTCCAGTCGCCCGGACACCCTATGAGAAAGCCGTGCTCCGCTTCGCGGGTCCGGATGAACGCGAACATCGTCTGCGCGCGCGGCCACAGCCGGGCAAGGAATTCACGGTCGCCGAACGAAAGGTAATACTCCTCAAGCGAAAGGATCCAGTACATGCTGTAGTCCAGGATCGTATTGACGTGATGCTCGACCGGATCCTTCCCGCGCAGACCGAGGATCGTGCGGCGGTCAATGGCGGAGTCCGCGAACAGGTAGCGGTTGATCTTATAACACTGATAGGCGTCGCCCGACCAGACCCAGCGGTCGCGCTTGATACCGTCCAGATACGTCTCCCGGCAGTTCAGGTGGAACGTATAGCGGCAGACCTCCCAGATGCGGTTGACCTCCCCGTCGTCCGTGCGGAAGCTGCCGCAGCGCGCCATCGGCAGATATTCGTACTCCGCCGCAGCGCGGAGTTTCCCCGCACCGGCGCCGGAAATGCGGATATAACGGAACGCGCGCTGGCGCAGCCTGTACGAGTCCGCTCCGGCAACCGTTTCGCGCAAGAACGCGAGCTCCCCGTCCAGTGCTTCCTCTTCGGATTCGCCGTATACGACGAAGTAGCTTTGTGCCGGATCCGCGCCGGCGATATCAAGATACCCGAACATCTCGGCGCCGAAATCCCACAGCGTGCCGACCGCCGTCTCCCGGACGGAGACCGGGGTACGCTCCTCATAGGAAAACGGAAAGACCTCCGGCGATTTTTCGGGGGCGTCGTAGATCGGCAGCCAGCCGGCCGGCAGATGCTCTGCGGTCTCGTGATCGCACAGCCATCCCTCGCCGCTCGGACAGACGCCGCTTTCCACGAACGCCGCCGGCAGACAGCCGAAACCGGTGATGCGGACAAGCGCCGTATGGCTGCCGGACGCGACCGGCACGGTCACGTCGGACGGATACATTTTCCCGTCGAGGACGACGTATCCTTTTCCGATCACGTGCAGTTTCAGCGTTCCCGGCTCCGCCGCCGTGAACGATCGGGTAAACGTGACGGTCGGATACGGCAGGTCCTGATGCCACATCGTCGGATACGCCGCCCCGAATTCCTCGCGCCTCGCGTTCTCCATATAGGTATGGTAGATCTCGTAGTCGCCCCAGTACCACATCCAGTACGCGTTCATGCCGTTTTCCTCACGCTCCCTTTTTTCGTCCATACGTCCGCCTCTTTGGCGGTGAACGTCCGCCGCCGTCTGAGCGGGATCTCTTTTTACATATTATAGCAAATCGAAACGGAAAATGCTACCGATTTTTCACCAATACCGTCGCTGCGGTCACCATTTTTGCGATCGGAAGGACTGAATGGGCAAAAACACCGGGCATCTGCGTGCCGCCGCCCTTGACAACGCCGTCCGATCCGGATATAATAAACAGTACGGATCAAATGAAGAGACGCAAAAAGCCGCGCCTCCCGTATCCTCGTGCCCGACGGCGGGATAAGGCAAGAGGGAAAACGGGCGGCTTATCGCATCCAAGGGCGAAAACGACGCGGAGGTCCGATCGGAAAGGGATAAAAAATGGAAAACAGCACACTGAAACAACTGAAGATCTGGCGCATCGTCGCCGTCGTCTCCCTCTGCGCTTTGCTGACGGTCAGCATCCTGTACGCAGTCGGCATGGGCTGGATACGGCCGCGGTCCGCGTCCGTCGACGGCGGCGGGGTGCTCTCCCTCTGGAACGACGGCTCCGGCGCCAAAGCAAAGCTGATCGATTACGTGGATTCCGTCACAAAAGAGGGCGGAGAGGATTATATCCCCGAGAAAGACCGCATCGCCGTTTTCGACATGGACGGCACGCTCGCGTGCGAGACCTTCTATACCTATTACGACACGATGATGTTCATCGAATACTGTCTCAACGATCACCCGGAACGCGTATCCGACGAGCTGAAAGAGATCGCGGCGTCGATCAAGCCCGGATACGTCGCCGACGAGACGCTTGCAAGAAACTTCGCCAAAGCATACGCGGGAATGACCGTGGAAGAATTCTCCGCCTACGCCGCGCAGTTCGGCCAGAAAAAAACGGCAAGCTTCCGCAACATGCGGTATATCGACAATTTCTATCTGCCCATGGTCGAGCTTGTCGAGTACCTCTATGAAAACGGGTTCACGATCTGGGTCATCAGCGGGACGGAGCGCACGACCACGCGCGCCATCGTCGCCAACTCTCCGATCAAGGATTACGTCGCGCCGGAGCACGTGATCGGCACCGATTTCGAAGTGAAGCAGAAGGGACACGAGGACGAGCCGTCCAATATGAATTTCAAATATGAGAACGGCGACGAACTCGTTCTGACCGGCGGATTCATACAGAAAAATCTGAACGGCAATAAATCCATTTACGTGGAGCGTGAGATCGGGCAGCGCCCGGTGCTCGCGTTCGGAAACAGCGGCAGCGACACCAGTATGATGAATTACACCATCGACCAAAGAAATCCGTACAAGGCGCAGGCGTATATGATCGTCGCCGACGACGGCGAGCGGGAATGGGGCACGCAGGACTGGGATGCAAAGTCCGCCGACTACGCGGCGAAGGGTTTTATCCCGATCTCCATGAAAAAAGATTTTTCCGTGATCTATCCGGACGGCATCACGAAAGCGGAGCAGCAATACGTACCGATCGAAACGCCGTATGCCGAAGAAACGGATAAGGCGGCGTAAACCGGGAACGGATCCCGAAAAAGAAACGATACGGGGAACGGATACCGTGAGTGAAGATAAGACCGCCGAGCTTACCGCTGAACAGCCGGACGAGATCGTCGGCGGCAGATCGCTGAACAGAGCAGAAAACAACGCCATGGTTGAGTTTTATCTGAGAATGAATACATACAAATCCGCGGGAAAGCGGACGGACGAAGAATACAGCGAAACCCGGGCGATCGCGTCGGATCATCAGAAGCCGATCAGAAATCTGCCGTCAGGTTCATCGAACGTGGTCGCGGTCATTTTCGTCCTCGCGCTGGCGCTGAATCTCGTTCTTCCCAAAAACATGGACTCCTGACGGCAAATAAACGAAAAACGGAAACGGATCCGAACACAATGAAAGCGGAGGATACCCGATATGAAAAAACGATCTGCACGGTCCTTGCACTGGTCATGCTGCTTACGCTCGCCGCATGCGGGCATAAGGGCGTCGACTATCTCGTCCTTGTGAACAAGGAAAACAAACTCCCCGACGACTGGGAAGAAAAACTCGAGACCGTCACGGGGTACGGATACGAGCCGTGGCATATCCGATACGTCGGTTCGGCCGAAATCGCCCGGGAGATCACCGACAAAGGCGTCACTCTCGAAGAATACCTGAACGTTCTTCCCGTCGGCAACGTGGCTCCTCCGGAAGAGGAGTGAAAACCGCCCCGCGCGGCGAAGACCTGATCCGGCGTGCGGAAGAAGCGAACGCAGAAACGCAATGATCGCATCCGCGTGAACACGAAAAGAACACCGCGCCCCGGAGCACTTTTGTTCCGGGGCGCGATTTTTCCATATCACCGTTTTTAAGCAGGGCATTTCTGCTTCCAGACGTTTTCGTTCATGATTCCGCTTGCATTTTTCCGGGATCCGTGCTATGCTGTAACGTACGCGGCACGGATCTTTCGGGATCCCCGCGCGGCGAGGTCTGCCTTGTTTCTTTTGAGTTTAGTATCCGGCGGTACAATCGGGATATCCGATGACGGAGGATGACGGCATGTTTCATATTTTGGTCGTCGACGACGACAAGAACACCAGAAAATATCTCAGCGCCGTGCTGGAGGCCGAGGGGTATACCGCCTATACGGCGTCAAACGGCGAAGAAGCCCTTGCGCTCATGGATAAAGCGTACGTCGATCTCGTCGTGCTGGACGTCATGATGCCGAAGATGGACGGGTATGCGTTCACCGAAGAGCTGCGCCGGGCGAACAGCAGCCTGCCCGTTCTGATGATATCCGCCAAGCAGCTCCCCGCCGATCGGCACAAGGGATTCCTTGCCGGCACGGACGATTACATGACGAAGCCGATCGACGAAACGGAAATGCTGCTCCGCATCAAGGCGCTATTGCGCCGCGCGCAGATCGCAAGCGAAAGAAAGATCGTGATCGGCGGCGTGACGCTGGACTACGACAGCCTGACGGTGACGCGCGGCAGGGAAACGCAGGAACTGCCGCAGAAGGAATTCTACCTTCTGTACAAGCTCCTGTCCTATCCGGGCAAGATCTTCACGCGCATCCAGCTCATGGACGAGATCTGGGGCGCGGACAGCGAGACCGGATGGGAAACGGTTACCGTACACATCGGCCGCCTTCGCCGTCGTTTCGAGGGCTGGGAGGAATTCGAGATCGTGTCCGTGCGGGGACTCGGCTACAAAGCGGTGAAGAAAGTATGAAGAAATTCAGTTTAGACAAGCATAAAGAGCGCATCTCGCTTCTGCTCCTCAGCTCCGGCGTGGTCCTGATCATTCTTCTCGCAACGACCGTGCTCGTCGGGGTCATCGTGTTTTTTCTCATCAACCGCGGCGCTCTGCAGCTCGGCGAGACGGATCTGAACGTCTGGTCGTTCGTGTTCTACTTACTGCTGTGGAGTCTGGTCATCGGCGCGGCCCTCGCTTTCGTCACGCTCCGGTTCCCGCTGAAGCCGGTCAATAAGATCCTGAACGCGATGAGCCGTCTCGCGTCGGGAGATTATACGGTCAGGCTTTCCTTCAAGGGCGCTTTTTCCAGGCACCCGGCCGTCGTGGAGCTGACGAACAGCTTCAATCAGATGGCGTCCGAACTGGAGCAGACGGAGATGCTGCGCTCGGACTTCATCAACAACTTTTCCCACGAATTCAAGACGCCCATCGTCTCGATCACGGGATTCGCGAAGCTCCTGAAGCGCGGCGGTCTGAGTGAAGAGAAGAAAAAGGAATATCTCGACGTCATCGAAGAAGAATCCCTGCGGCTGTCCCAGATGGCGACGAACGTGCTCGATCTGACGAAGGTGGAAAACCAGACGATCCTTACCGACGCCGCCGAATACGATTTGTCCGAACAGCTCCGCACGTGCGTGCTCATGCTGGAAAGCAAATGGAGCAGAAAACACATCGAATTCTCCTTGCCGGACGAGGAGTATTACGTGACCGCAAACGAAGAGCTGCTGAAGGAAGTCTGGATCAATCTGCTCGACAACGCGGTCAAATTCTCGCGGGATCACGAAACGGTGGAGATCGGGGTCAGGCGGGAAAACGGTCGTCTGGAGGTCGCCGTATCCGATCGCGGGGAGGAAATACCGGAAGGCGCCCGGGAAAAGATCTTCAACAAGTTTTATCAGGCGGACGAATCCCACGGCGCGCAGGGAAACGGCGTGGGACTCGCCGTCGTGAAAAAGATCGTGGATCTGCACGGCGGGACGGTCGGCGTGTCGTGCGCGGACGGAAAGACCGCGTTCACCGTTTCCCTGCCGCAGAACGGATGACGGAGGAACGCACAAAAAAACTCACCCCATCGCTCACGCGGCGAAGGGGTGTTTTTTGTTTCGTTTCAGTTTAGATATCCCTTGTACAATCAAAAAAGTCGAATAACGGCGAACGGAAGGACAAAAGGGGGAATACGGGCTTGAAGCGGGATGGCGGACGGATATCTTCCGCCCGGAACGGAGGGAAAACATGGGTACGTCCGTGATCGACGGCGCGCTCTTTGCACGAATGCTGCAGGGCGGCGCAGCCGTCCTGGCGTCTCACGCCGAAGAGCTGAACGCTCTGAACGTCTTCCCGGTCTCCGACGGGGACACGGGGACGAATATGACGAAGACCATGGAGGGCGGTCTTGCACAGATCGGACGCGGACCGGCGCGGCAGGATATCGGCGCCGTATCGAAGCGGTTCGCGGACGGCGCGCTGCTCGGCGCGCGCGGGAATTCCGGCGTGATCCTCTCGCAGATCTTCGCGGGGATCACGGAGAAGCTGTCCGGGCTGGAAACGGCGGACCTCTCCCACGCGGCGGCCGCGTACCGGCGGGGGATCGAGACCGCGTACGCCGCCGTGCAGGATCCCACGGAAGGAACGATTCTGACCGTGTTCCGCGAGAGCGCGGAGCACGCGGCCGAGACGATCTCCGAATGCTCCTGCATGGAGGACTTCTTCCGGCGTCACGTCGAGGAGGCAAAACGCTCCCTTGCCGCCACCCCGGAGCTCCTTCACGTACTCAAAGAGGCGAACGTCGTCGATTCCGGCGCGGCGGGATACGTGTATATCGCCGAGGGCATGTACGAGGCGCTCTGCGGCAGGCAGCCCGAGACGTCCCCCGTGACGCGGGCGCCGGAGGAGGCCGTACATATCGAGCGGTTCACGCGGGACAGCGTACTCGAATACGGGTACTGCACGGAACTCCTGCTCCGCCTCACGACGAGCAAGACGGACGTCGACGCCTTCGACGTGCAGACGATCCGGGATGAACTGCAAAAGCTGGGCGGCGAAAGCATCGTCGCCTACCGGCAGGACGACGTGGTAAAGATCCACGTCCACACCTTCACGCCGGGCAGGATCCTCGAGCAGATGCAGCACTACGGAGAATTCCTTACCGTCAAGATCGAGAACATGATGCTGGGGCATACGGAGACCGCGCGGGAGACCGCGCCGCCCGCGAAGCCCTATTCCGTCGTCGCCGCCGCGTCCGGCGACGGCATCGCCGCCCTGTTCTCCGATCTCGGCGCCGACCGGATCATCCGCGCGGACGCCCCGTCCACCGAGGATTTTCTCAACGCCTGCCGCGCGTGCGGCACGGAGGTCGTATTCGTCCTGCCGAACCATAAAAACAGCTTCCTCGCGGCGGAGCAGGCGGCAAAGCTCCTGCCGGAAAAGAACGTCCGCGTCATCGAAACGAAAAACGACGTACAGGGATACAGCGCCCTCTCGGTCATGACGCCCGGCATCACCGACATGGCCGCGCTCGAAGCGAGCGCCGAAAGAGCCGCCGACTCCGTCGTGGACGGCGACGTGACGGCGGCGGTCCGCGACGCGGTGATCGGCGGCGTACGGGTCCGCCGCGGCGAGTTCCTCGCGCGCAGGCGGGGGATCCTCGTCACAGCGGCCGAGACGGCGGAGGAGGCCGTGCTGCGGTTCCTTGAAAGCAGCGGTACGGACTCCTGCGAGCTGCTCACGCTCTTTGCCGGCAAAAGCGTCACGCCGGAGCGGCGGGTCGGATTGACGGACCGGATACGAACGCTGTATCCGGAACTCGAACTCACCGTCCGGGAGGGCGGACAGGACGTGTACGATTATTATATCGCACTGGAATAGGAGAGACCATGGAACAAAAATTCAGGATCGTGATCGACACGAAGGGCGGGGACAACGGACCGTCCGTCATGGTGAAGGGAGCGGCGCTGGCGCTCGAACGCTTCCCGCAGCTGGAGGTCCTTCTTGCGGGGGACGAGCGGCTGATCCAGGAGGAATGCGAGCGGCTGCGGATGCCCGCGCAGCGGGCGGAGATCCTCGACGCTCCCGGGGAGATCACCAATTTCGACAATCCGGCACAGGCCGTATACGGCAAAACGGATTCTTCCCTGCTCCGGTCCCTCGACGCGCTTTCCTCCCGGGACGATCTGGTCGGGATGATCACCTGCGGCAACACGGGCGCGGCGCTGGCGGGCGCCATGCGGTATCTTTCCGGGGAAAACCGGGTGCGCCCCGCTCTGGCGGCGATCCTCCCGGCGCAAAGCGGGGGATTTACCTGCCTTGTGGATACGGGCGCGACCGTCGACTGCACGGCGGCGATGCTGCATCACTTCGCGCATCTCGGCTCCGATCTCATGCGGGACATGTACGGCATCAAAGCTCCCCGGGTGGGGCTTCTCTCCAACGGGACCGAGCCCACGAAGGGAAACAAGCTCGTGAAAGAGACGTATCCGCTTTTGTCCGCCGACGAAAGCCTGCACTTTATCGGGAATATCGAAGGCAGCGACGCGCTTTCCGGCGCGTGCGACGTGCTCGTGTGCGACGGGTTCGCGGGGAATCAGGTATTGAAGGTGACGGAAGGCACCGCCAAGCGCATGATGACGGATATCATGCGCTACGCAAAAAAAACGAACAGCGCGGAAGTGGAACGGCTCTTTACGCACCTGATGGGCGTGTACGACATCGGCTCGCTCGGCGGCGCCGTCATCCTCGGCGTCACAAAACCGGTCGTCAAAGCCCGCGGGAACGCCGACGAGAGGGCCGTCGTCAGCGTGTCGGAAATGCTTCTGAATACGGCACAGCACAAGGCCGTATTCGACATAAACAGAAATCAACTCTGAGGAGGCGGCGTCATGGCAAAGATCAGGATCCTGTGCACGTCCACCGGCTGCATCGAATACGCGCCGGCGCGCTATCACGACCTGGGCATCGGGATCATCCGTATCCGCGTGCTATTCAACGGAAAAGAATACAAGGAAGGACTCGATCTCGATCCGGTGGAGTTCTACCGGCAGCTCGAGACGATCGAGGATCCGAAGAACCATCTTCCCTCCACCGCGCTCCCGGATACGGAAGATATCCGCGCGGCGTTTGAGGACGCGATCCGGGACGGCTGCGACGAGTGCATCGCGTTCACCCTCTCCTCCGCGCTCGGCGGGACGTACAATAAGATCTGTCTCATCGCAAAAGAATACGCGGACCGTCTGACGATCCGCGTGGTGGATACGAAGATCACCTGCTTCGGCGAGGGATTTCTGGCGATCAAGGCGGCGCAGTTCGCGCGGGAGGGGATGCCGTCCGACGAGATTCTGCGGGAGATCGCGTGGATGATGCGCCGGCAGGTATTCATCGGCGTGGACGGAAAGCTGGACTATCTGATCTACAACGGCCGTCTCAAAGGCGGCAAGGCGTTCATGGGACAGATGCTGAACATATGTCCGGTGGTGCACTTCTCGCCGGAGGGCGAGATCGTGGCGCTCGAGAGCGTACGGACGCCGAAAAAAGCGCTCGCACGCACGTGCGAATTACTCAAGGAAAAGATCGGCGGCCGCTCGCCCGATGATTATCTTCTCTGGCACGTGTATACGGGTCCCTCGCTGATCGGGACGCTGTGTGAGATCGAGGGCAGATACGGCATCCGGACGAATCACGAGGCGGTCATCATGTCCCCCGTCAGCGGATGTCACAACGGTCCGTGGCTGGCGGGCTACGGTCTCGCGCTGCTCCGCCGGGCGGACGAGCCGCCGGAGGGCTGATATGGTCACGGTGCGGGAAGTCAGAACGGGCAGAGACGTCCGGGAGTTCATCGAGCTCCCGCTGCGGATGTACAAGGGCTGTCCGTGGTTCGTCCCTCCGCTCTACCGGGACGAAAAAAAGCTCCTGAAAAGCGGCGGGAATACGGAAAGCGCCGAGTCGCTGTTCCTTTTGGCGGAGCGGGACGGAAAGACGGTGGGCAGACTGCAGGGCATCATCCAGAGGCTGGACAACGAAAAGCACGGCTGTGCGCGGATGCGCTTTACGCGCTTCGACTGCGTGGCCGACGCCGAGGTCGCCCGCGCGCTCTTCTCCGCCGCGGAAGAATGGGGCGCCCGGCGCGGCATGACTGAGATCTGCGGCCCGCTCGGATACAGCGATCTCGACCGGGAAGGTCTTCTGGTCGAGGGCTTTGAAGAAAACTCCACCTTTGAGGAGCAGTACAACGACGCCTACTATGCCGCGCTCCTCGAAGGGCTCGGATTCGAGAAGGACGCCGATTGGGTCGAGTACGAGCTGAAAGCGCCGGAAAAACGCAGCGAGATGCTCTCCCGCGTCGCGAAGCGGGCGCTCGAACTGAACAGACTCCACGTGGCGGATACCGATCTCCCGAAGCGGAAATACATCGAGAAATACCGCGACGGCTTCTTCGAGTGTCTGGATGAATGCTACCGGGACCTCTACGGGACGGTGCCGCTCTCAAAGGAAACGCAGAACGAGCTGATCGATCAGTTCCTGATGATCGTCAACAAGAAATACCTCGTGTTCATCTGCGACGACGCGGAGCGGGTAGTCGGCTTCGGGCTCTGTTTTCCGGGGATCGGCGACGCCGTAAAGAAAAGCGGCGGTCGCCTGACGCCGCTGACGCTGTGCCGGATCCTGAAAACGGTCCGGCGTCCGAAGACGCTCGATCTGGGGCTCGTGGCGATCCGTCCGGAGTATCAGCGGGCAGGGCTCAACGCGGTGATCCTGGACGGTCTTCTCGATATGCTGGAAAGCGGCGGCGTGGAGACCTGCGAGACGAATCTGAACCTGGAGACGAATACGGCCGTTCAGGCCCAATGGAAATACTTCAGCGCCCGCCAGCACAAGCGCAGGCGCTCGTACGTCAAAAAGATAGGAGACAAGACATGCTCGAACGGTTGAAGGAGATCTTGGGCAAAGTCCTGCCGGAGACGGACATGAGCGGGATCACGGAAGAAACGAGGCTGGCGGAGGATCTGGGCTTCGATTCTCTTACGATGATGATGCTGTCCATGGAGATCGAGGACGCCTTTCATTTCCGCTTTACGGAATTCGTGAAATTCGAGACCGTGGGAGACGTCTGCGGGTATCTGGAAAGCAGGATCTGAAAAAAAACGGACGGTCCCCCGAAAAGACGGCCAAGAAAAAAGGGGGCAGTATATGGTAATCACCGTGGTATGCGGCGTGCCGGGAAAAGAAAGCAACGGCACGACGATCGCCGCCATGAACCTGATCCGCGCTCTGTGCGAACGCGGCCACGCGGTGCGCTTCGTCTGTTCCGATCCGGAGCGGGCGGGCACGTCACGCTGCCCTTTGCGCTCGGCGCACAGACGAAGCGGTATGCCGCAGAGAACGGCATACCGCTGTGTTTTTCCGTTTTTCGTTTTATGCGCGGACGATCCGTATAAACGCTGCGGGAGAATCAGTCTGCCACGTCGACGTCCGGCACGATCGTGATCTCGTATCCCGGATACAGCGCGCCGACCTCGGAATACAGCGTCTGCATCGCTTCTTTTCTGTCCACGTCGAAACTGACGACCACGTCGAAGCGGATCGTCTTTTTTTCCGTGTCGGCGTAAAAGCCGTGCATCTGCAGAGCCCAGTCGTGAGACAGCACCGTCTTCTGGATCGCGTTGCGCATCTGCGCCGCTTCATCGTCGGACGTGTTGAACGAGTAGACGCCGATCCCGGTCAGGATGATGCCGGTCTTGTGAAAAACGTCGACCTGTATTCGGCGCGTGATCCGGTCCACGTCGTCAACGCTGAGCGTGTCGGGCAGCTCGACGTGTACGGAGCCGTAGTTCTTGTTCGGACCGTAATTGAAGAGCGTAACGTCGTACGCGCCGCGCACCGCTTCTTCCGCGCAGATGATCTGTTTCAGTTCCTTGGTCGTTTCCGCGTCTTCCCGCTTCCCGATGATATCGTTCAGCGTTTCGATCATCATCTCGATCCCGGCTTTGATGATGAAACCGGCGATCACGACGCCGACGTACGCCTCAAGGGAAATTTCCCAGACCAGAAAAACGATCGCCGAGGCAAGCACGGACGACGACAGAACGGCGTCGAACAGCGCGTCGGAACCGGAGGCGGCCAGCGCGCCGGAGTTGACCTTTTTCCCTTGCTTCTTCACGTACGTCCCGAGGATCAGCTTCACGACGATCGCCACGGAAATGATGACGATCGAGACCGCGCTGTAATCCGCCGCTTCCGGCACGAGGATCTTCTTGACGGACTCCACGAGCGACGTGATGCCGGCGTACAGCACGAGCGCGGCGACGATCATGGAGCTCAGGTATTCGATCCTGCCGTAGCCGAGCGGATGTTTTTTGTCCGGCTGCTTCGCGCCGAGCTTGGCGCCGATGATCGTGACGACCGACGACAGCGCGTCGGAGAGGTTGTTGACCGCGTCGAGGATCACGGCGATCGAGTTCGACACGAGCCCGACAAACGCCTTGAAGCCGACGAGGAACAGATTCGTCACGATGCCGACGATACTTGTTCTGACGATCGTCCTTTCACGGTTTTCCGCGAGCACGGCGAGATCGGCGTCGTTTTGTTCTTTCATACTCATCCAAGCTCCTTTTCGACGGCGGCCCTGACGTGGTCCATATCCTCGGTCGGCTCGAAGCGCGCGACCACATTGCCCTCGCGGTCGACGAGGAATTTCGTGAAGTTCCATCCGATATACGTCTTATCGCCGAACTTTTTGTTGTTCATTGCCGCATACTTGTTCAGCATCGCGTTCCTGACGCCTTTCCCGAACCCCGCAAAGGGCTTCTGCGCCGCGAGGAACGCGAACAGCGGATCGGCCGTATCGCCGTTGACGTCGATCTTCGCGAACTGCGGGAATTCCGTCCCGAATTTCATCGTGCAGAATTCGTGGATCTCGTCGTCGCTTCCGGGCGCCTGATTCGCAAACTGATTGGACGGGAAATCGAGGATCTCAAAGCCCTTGCCGCGCAGATCCTTATACATCGTCTCCAGCGGCTCGTAGTGCGGGGTGAACCCGCATCCCGTCGCCGTGTTGACGATGAGGAGCACCTTTCCCCTGTACTCCGAAAGGCTGACGTCGTTCCCTTTTCTGTCTTTGACCGTAAAATCATAGACCGTCGGCATTCTGTTTTCCTCCCTGTTCTTTCTTTTGCAGGTGCAGCGATCTTTCTTCATCGAGCATTTTATATAAGATCCGATACATCGACTCCGCTTCCTTCCGCGCGATCTGTCTGTCCTTATTATATCGCACGCAATATAATTTGTCAACGGTTTACTCAGAAGTCGTCCGAAAGCGTTTTCCCCCCGCCGGGCGGCGCACGTTCGCATGTTTTTCTTTTTTTCCGATACCGCTTGCTTTTTTCCGGGATCTGTACTATACTGTATCCGCGGACGGCGGAGGTCCTTCGGGGTCCCCGCGCGGCCGCCGCGCGGCGGTCTTACAAATCACGGTGCCCTTGCCGCCGACCGTCTTCGGCGCGCGGAAAAAAGCAGGGGCACGGGAAAGCATGAGCACGGAAATGAAAAATATCGTTCTTATCGGGATGCCCGGATGCGGGAAAAGCACGTGCGGCGTTCTTGCCGCGAAAACGCTCTGCATGGATTTTTGGGACACCGATCTCATCATTCAGAAAAACGAAAACATGCCCCTGCAGAAGATCATCGACACGAGGGGCAACGAGTATTTCAGCAAAGCAGAGGAAACGGCGTGTTTGTCGTTCCCGTTTCGGAACGCCGTCGTCGCTACGGGCGGAAGCGTCGTCTATTCGCCGAAAGCCGTCGCTCACCTGAAGGAAAACGGCGCTGCCGTGTATCTCAGGATATCGTTTGAGACGATGCGGCGGCGGATAGCCGATATCGAACACCGGGGGATCCTTCTGCGGAACGGAGAAACGCTCGAGGATATGTTCTGCGAGCGGCAGTCGTTATATGAAAAATACGCCGATCTGATCATCGACTGCGACGGGAAAGGGATCGAGAAGACCGTCTCCGAGATCGTCGACACGGTCGTAAAGTACAATAAAACGGATCCCGTTTGATGCGGAACGCCGCTTTTCGTCGCGGCGCGCGGATCCGTACCGATCTCTTTTCTTCTCATCCTAAGAAAAGACCCGGGGACAGATGCGCTGTCCCCGGGTCCGATTTCTATTTCTTGTGACAGTAAGGGCATCCCATGCCGCACGACGCGCAGTCCCCCGTGCAGCCGCCTTTGCTGTTTTTCTTGTCTTTGACAAGGGAGGCGACGGCGGCGCCGATCAGGACCAGTACGACGGCGATCGCTATGACCGTCACCGCGTTCTCCGCGATCCATGCGAGCATGATGTGCGCTCCTTTCTTTCTTATCGGATTATCGGACGTCCGCTTTCTGCGTGAGCTTCGTCGCTTCCTGATACTTTTTGAAGAACAGCATCCAGATCATCAGACCGAGCAGCGCGAAGGCGGCGGCGAGGCTGACGACGTTCACGGCGAGCCCCGCGCCGGATGCCAGATTGCCGGTGAAGAGGTTGCCGAACTGGTTGATCATCAGGGCGATCACATAGGCGAACCCGCACTCATAACCGATCGCAAACCATGTCCATCCGGCGTTGTTCATCTCGCGCTTGATCGCGCCGATCGCCGCGAAGCACGGCGCGCACAGCAGATTGAACACGAGGAAAGAGAAGCCGGCGATCTTCGTGGCGAAGGCTCCGGCGATCCCCGCCCAGTCGCCGTAGAGGATGCCCATCGTGCCGACGATGTTCTCCTTGGCGACAAGACCCGTGACCGACGCGACGGCGGCTCTCCAGTTGCCCCAGCCGAGCGGCGCGAAGATCCAGGCGATGACTTTCCCGACGGCGGCGAGGATAGAGTATTCCATTTCTTCTTCTTCAAGCATACGGAACGAGCCGTCCGCCCATCCGAAGAAGGACGTGAACCATACGACGACCGTCGAGAGCAGGATGATCGTGCCGGCCTTCTTGATGAAGGACCAGCCGCGCTCCCAGGTGGAGCGAAGGACGTTTTTCAGCGTGGGCAGGTGATAGGCGGGGAGTTCCATGACGAACGGAGCCGGATCGCCCGCGAAACGCTTCGTCTTTTTCAGCATGACGCCGGATACGATGATCGCCGCCATGCCGATGAAGTAGGCGGACACGGCGATCCACGGGGATTTCCCGAAGAGCGCGCCGGCGACCATGCCGATGAACGGCAGCTTCGCGCCGCAGGGGATGAAGGTCGTCGTCATGATCGGCATGCGGCGGTCGCGCTCGTTTTCAAGCGTACGCGACGCCATGATGCCCGGAATGCCGCAGCCGGAGCCGATCAG
>JAEEYP010000050.1 GCA_016288155.1 Clostridiales bacterium
CGCCCCCACGGGCTCCCCCGCCAAAGGGGGACCTCGTCTCGTGGGGCTGAAGCCCCGGTCCCCCTTTGGAATCCCCGGCGGCAAATACAGACACCCACGGACGGATATGCAGCGGTTGGGGGCATAGCCCCCAAGCCCCCCCATTGGGGATAGGGACGAGGGGCGCTCGGTAACGGAACAACGGAGAGAAAGCGGGAGCGTCAGGCAGCGGAGACAAATATCGTGCGCCGAAGGCGCAGGGGCGTTTTTCCGCTTGATGACGGATACGGTATTGATAATAAAATCCTGATTGATATAAGCGAGGTTTCGGTCGTATGCAGAACAGCTTTTCCAACGCGGAGCGCGCGGAGGTGCTGACGCAGGCGCTCCCCTATATCCGCCGCTACAACGGCAAGATCGTCGTCGTCAAGTACGGCGGGAACGCCATGGTGAACGAACAGCTCAAGCAGCAGGTCATGGAGGACATCGTCCTGCTCTGGCTGATCGGCGTCAAGGTCGTCCTCATCCATGGCGGCGGTCCGGAGATCTCCGAGCTCATGGACCGCCTCGGCAAAAAGCCGGAGTTCGTCGACGGTCTGCGCGTCACGGACCGCGAGACGGTCGATATCGTCCAGATGGTCCTCGCCGGGAAGGTCAACAAAACGCTCGTGAACCTGCTCGAAATGAAGGGCGGCCGCGCGATCGGCCTTTCCGGCATGGACGGGCGGCTGATCGAGGCGAAGATGAAAAACGAAGCGCTCGGCTACGTCGGCGAGATCACGCACGTCAACATCCATCCCGTCACGGACCTGCTCGAGAAGGGCTACATCCCCGTGATCTCCACCGTCGGCTGCGACGCGGAAGGAAATACCTACAACATCAACGGCGACACGGCGGCGGCGCATATCGCCGGCGCGCTCGGCGCCGAGAGACTCATCATGATGACGGACATCGCCGGGATCCTGCGCGACCGAAACGATCCGTCCTCGCTGATCCAGGAGATCACGATCGCCGAAGCGGCGCACCTCCGGGAGGAGGGCGTCGTCACCGGAGGGATGATCCCGAAGGTGGAATGCTGCGTCGAGGCGATCCACCGCGGCGTGCACAAGGTCATCATCATGGACGGCCGCGTCCCGCACTCCATCCTCATGGAGCTGCTCACCGACGAGGGCGCCGGCACGATGGTCGTGTGAGAACGACGGAATGACAGAAAGGAAGATACGAATGAGCATTCAGGAACTGGACCGGCAGTACGTCGCCGGCACCTACAAGCGCTTTCCCGTGGAGATCGTCTCCGGCAAGGGCTCCGTCGTGCGCGACGCGGCGGGGAAAGAGTACATCGACATGGGCTCCGGCATCGGCGTCACGGCGTTCGGCATCGCGGACGACGTCTGGCAGAAGGCGGTGACCGATCAGATCGGGCGCGTCCAGCACATGTCCAATCTGTACTATACGGAGCCGTGCGCCCGCCTCGCGGAGATGCTCTGCCGTCGGACCGGGATGAAGAAGGTCTTCTTCTCCAACTCCGGTGCGGAGGCGAACGAATGCGCGATCAAAGCGGCGCGCAAGTACGCCGCCGAGACGCGCGGCGCGGAGTATTCGACGATCGTCACGCTGAAGAACAGCTTCCACGGGCGGACGCTGACGACGCTCGCCGCGACGGGACAGGAGCATTATCACGAGCTGTATCAGCCGCTGACGCCCGGCTTCGTTCACGCCGAGCCGGGGGACCTCGACGACGTGAAACGGCTCTGCGAGGAGAACAAGGCGGCCGCCGTCATGATCGAGTGCATCCAGGGCGAGGGCGGCGTGCTCGTACAGGATAAGGATTTCGTGTGCGGTATCGCGCGCTATGCGCAGGAAAACGGGATCCTCCTCCTCGTCGACGAGGTCCAGACCGGCAACGGCCGGACCGGCGCGCTGTACGCCTACATGAACTACGGCGTCGAGCCGGACGTCGTCTCCACGGCGAAGGGGCTCGCGGGCGGACTGCCGCTCGGCGCGACGCTCCTCGGCGAGAAAGTACAGAACGTCTTCGGCTACGGCGACCACGGCTCCACCTTCGGCGGCAATCCGGTCTCGTGCGCCGCCGCGCTCAGCGTCCTCTCCCGCATCGACGAGGCGCTCCTCACCGCGGTACGCGCGAAAGGCGCGTGGATCCGCGCGCAGTGCGAGGACGCGCCCGGGATCGAGGCCGTCTCCGGCATGGGGCTGATGCTCGGGCTGAAAACGACAAAACCGGCGGCCGAGGTCGTCGCCGCGTGTCTGGAGGGCGGCGTCCTCTGCCTGACGGCGAAAGACAAGGTCCGCCTCCTCCCGGCGCTCAACATCCCGATGGGGACGCTGGAGCGAGCGGTCTCCGTCATCCTGCGCTGCTGCGCGCCGGAGGGGAACGGATGATGTACCGCGGGATCGTTTGGGATCTGGACGGGACGCTGCTCGACACGCTGGAAGACCTGACGGCGGCGACAAACTATGCGCTGACCGTGCACGGATACCCGCCGCGCACGGAGGCGGAGATGCGCCGCTTCGTCGGGAACGGCGCCGTCATGCAGATCACCCGCGCCGTCCCCGCGGGGACGGGCGAAGCGGAGCGCGATGCCGTCCTTTCCACTTACCGCGCGTACTACGCCGCGCACGCAAACGACGCGACGAAGCCGTATCCGTGGATCCCGGCGCTCCTGACGGAGCTGTCCGCGGCGGGGATGCGGATGGCGATCGTATCGAACAAACCGGATTTCGCCGTACAGACGCTCGCCGAGAGCTATTTCGGAAAGTGGGTAAAAACGGCGGTCGGCGCGCGGGACGGCGTCCCGATCAAGCCGGCACCGGACGCCGTGTTCACAGCAATAAAGGAAATGGGATTGACGCTGTCGGAATGCGTCTATATCGGCGATTCCGAAGTGGACGTCGCCACGGCTGCCGCCGCGAAAATGGACTGCCTTACCGTCACCTGGGGATTCCGCACGGTGGCGGAACTCACCGCCGCCGGAGCGCGCCGCTTCTGCCCGGATGCGGACGCGGTGCGCCGCGCGCTCGGTATATAGCAACACTTTGCACAACAAAAGCACGTGCCTGCGGGCAGGTGCTTTTTGCGTTGCTGACGCTTCACGGTGCACAATATTTTCCTCCGCTGTCCAACGCCGCCGCTTTCTCTCCGTTGTTTTGTTACCAAACACCCTTTGCCCATAACACCAATGGGGGCTTGGGGGCTATGCCCCCAACCGCTGCACGCCCGTCAGCGGATATCGAACGCCGAAGCACCGGACTCCCGCCGCACGATATTTGCCTCTGCTGTCAAGCGCTTCCGCTGCCTCTCCGTTGTTCAGTTACCGAACGCCCTTTGCCCATAACACCAATGGGGGCTTGGGGGCTATGCCCCCCAACCGCTGCGCGTCCGTCAGCGGATGTCAGACGTCGAAGCCCCGGACTCCCGCCGCACGATATTTGCCTCTGCTGTCAAGCGCTTCCGCTGCCTCTCCGTTGTTCAGTTACCGAACGCCCCTCGCCCCTATCCCCAATGGGGGGGC
>JAEEYP010000051.1 GCA_016288155.1 Clostridiales bacterium
CATAACGATCACCGGATCGTCATGGCGCTCGCCGTGCTCTGCACGCGGACGGGCGGCACGATCCGCGGCGCCGAGGCGGTACGCAAAAGTTATCCGGACTTCTGGGAGATCTTCCAAGAAGCCGGAGCGGAGGTACGAACGGATGGAATGGATCAGTAAAAGCAATATCCTCGTCGTGGGGCTCGGTCTCATGGGCGGCAGCTACGCGCGGGCGCTGAAGCGGCTCGGCTTTCACGTAAGCGCCGTGGACGTGCGGGAGGAGTCGATCCGCTACGCGCTGGAGAACGGCATCATCGACCGCGGCGCGACGGAGCCGGATCCGGGGATCCTCGGCGCCTCCGACGCCGTGATCTTCGCCCTCTATCCCACGGTATTCAAGGAATGGATCCGCGCCCACCAGGCGGCGCTGAAGCCGGGCGCGATGCTGACGGACGTCACCGGCGTCAAGTCGTGCGTGGTTTACGATATCCAGGCGATGCTGCGCCCGGACGTCGAGTTCATCGCGGCGCATCCGATGGCGGGGCGGGAGGTCTACGGCGTGGAGAACAGCGACGAGCGGATCTTTCTCGGCGCCAACTACATCGTGACGCCGACCGGGCAAAACACGCCGGAAGCCGTCGAATGGTGCAAGAGCCTCGGCAAGCTCCTCGGATTTTCCCGCATCTCCGTCCTCTCGCCGGAGGAGCACGACGAGATGATCGGCTTCGTGTCCCAGCTCACGCACTGCATCGCCGTGGCGCTCATGACGTGCAGCGACAACCGCCATCTCGTGGATTATACGGGCGACTCCTTCCGCGATCTGACGCGGATCGCCAACATCAACGACGCCATGTGGAGCGAGCTCTTCCTCATGAACCGGGAGGCGCTGCTGCGGCAGATGGACGGCTTCATCGGGGAGCTGGAGACGCTGCGCGGGCTGCTCGCGGACGGCGACCGGGAAGGACTGCGCGAAAAGATGCGCCTCTCCACCGAGCGGCGCTCGTATTTCAACAAACGGTAAAACACCTCACGCCCTATGCGCGCGAAAGAAAGGCAGGAACGCATATGAACATGGAATTCGAGAGGAAGCTCGCCATCCCGATGGAGCTAAAGGAAATGTACCCGATCACCGCGGCGATGAACGAACGGGTGGAGCACAGCATCGCCGTGCTCAAAAGCATTTTCCGCGGCGACACGGACAAGCTCATCCTCGTGATCGGCCCCTGTTCGGCGGACAACGAGGACAGCGTGATCGAATACATCTCCCGCCTGCGGACGGTGCAGGACCGCGTCGCGGACAAGATCGTCATCGTCCCCCGCATCTACACGAACAAGCCGCGCACGACGGGCGACGGCTACAAGGGGCTCCTCCATCAGCCGGATCCGAACGAGAAGCCGGATCTCTTCAAGGGGCTCATCGCGATCCGCGAGCTCCACATACGGGCGCTGAAGGAAACGGGCTTCTCCTGCGCGGACGAGATGCTGTACCCGGAGAACCACAAGTACCTGGACGATCTGCTCGCGTACGTCGCCGTCGGCGCGCGTTCCGTCGAGGATCAGCAGCATCGGCTGACCGCCAGCGGGCTGGACACGCCGGTCGGCATGAAAAATCCGACGAGCGGCGATATCTCCGTCATGCTGAATTCGATCACCGCCGCGCAGCACGCGCATTCCTTCATCTACCGCGGGTGGGCGGCGCATTCCCAGGGGAATCCGTACGCGCACGCGATCCTGCGTGGCTACACGAACAGGCACGGCGAGCCGCTGCCGAACTATCACTACGAGGATCTCGTCCGCCTGTGCGAGGCGTACGCGGAGCGGGAACTCTCCTATCCGGCGGTCATCGTCGACACGAACCATTCCAACTCCGGCAAGAATCCCTTCGAGCAGCCGCGCATCGCCAAGGAGGTGCTGCACAGCTGCCGCTGCAATCCGGACGTCCGCCGTCTCGTCAAGGGCTTCATGATCGAAAGCTATCTCGAGGACGGCGCGCAGAAGATCGGCGAGGGCTGTTTCGGGAAATCGATCACCGATCCGTGCCTCGGATGGGAGAAGACGGAGCGGCTCATCCTCGAGCTGGCGGAAGCGTACTGACAAAATGCGGGGGGAGAAGCGCAGGCGCGTCTTCTCCCCCGCCGACACGAAAAAATGAAAAAATCCTCTTGACAAGCCGCGTCGGTTGTAGTATAATAATCAAGCGTTTGGAAAATGCTACTGTGGCTCAGCTGGTAGAGCAGCTGATTCGTAATCAGCAGGTCGCCGGTTCGAATCCGGCCAGTAGCTCCAAGGCGCGGATCCCGTCGGCTTCCCGGCGGGATCTTTGTATTCCCCGGCGGGACCGTTTTTCCGTCGACATTTCATATAAGGAGGAAAGGATCCATGAAAGTCATCGACGTGTACAAGCAGTACTTCGGCGCGCTGTGTACGTATAACGGACGCGAGAGGCACGCCGTGCAGGTCACCCTCACCGCGACCTCCGACGAGGGGACGATCCGCTACGAGGCGGCGCTCTCCTTCTTTCCGCACGACGACGACGAGGATTTCGCCGTCAGCTATGACGCCGCGGCGAGCCGCACGCTGTACGACGCCCGCGGACGCCGCTCCAAAAAACGGGAGGCGGAGCTGCTCGGCGGACTGCGCCCCGCCGCGGACGAGCTGGCCGCACAGCTCGGCGGCGTCATTTTCTGGGACAAGCCGCTGATCGAGGCGCGCTGCGGCTGAAAAGGAGCGTCAAAAAAGCTTTTCCCTCCGCCCGCGGCGGGGAGAAAAGCTTTTTCCGTTTCGTTCCGGTCATGCGTCGGACGCGCCCGCGCGCGCCGCCGCAAGGAGCCGCTCGCAGAGGAGCCGATGTTCCTCGGACGGATCGCTGCTCAGAAAGGTGACGGTCCCCGGCGACGCCGCGTCCGTCTGCAGTCCGGCTTCGGCGAGCCGCCGCGCCGTTTCCCGCGCCGTCCCTGCGCCGCCGTCGTAGATCTCCTCCGTACCGGTCACGCGCGCGACGGTGCGGCGCACGAACGGATAATGCGTGCAGCCGAGGACGACGGCGTCCGCCGGCGCGCCGAGGAAGGGCCGCAGCGTCTGCCGCAGATACGCCTCCGTCTCCGCCCCGTCGAGAATACCGCTCTCCACCATGGCGGCGAGGCGCGGGCACGGCGCTTCGAGAAATTCCGCCTCTCCCGCGTGGCGGGCGAGCAGTTCCCGGAATTTCCGCGACGCGAGCGTCACCGGCGTCGCCATGACGAGGATCCTCCCGCCCGGATGCGCCGCCGCCGCCGGCTTGATCGCCGGCTCGATGCCGATGATCGGCACCTCGGGCCAGTGCCGGCGCAGCATCCCGATCGCCGCGCCCGTCGCCGTGTTGCAGGCGATGACGACCGCCTTCGCGTCGGCGTCGAGGAGCCGCGCGGTGTGCATGAACGTCCACGCGCGCACCTGCGCCTCGCTGCGGGAGCCGTAGGGCGAATTGGCGGAATCGCCGAAATACAGAAACGACTCCGTCGGCATCCGCCGCACAAGCTCACCGAGGACGCTGATCCCGCCCACGCCCGAATCGAACACCGCCACGGGCCGATCGTCCGCCATATCGTCCGCCTCCTTCGTTTCCGGTCTGTCATCATTATAGCACGACGCCCCCGCCGATTTTTTGAACGCAATGTAAAAAAACAGAAATGTCGGCGCGGGACTTGTATTTTTGCGGGAAATATGCTATAGTTATGATATCTTCACATCGTCAATCGGACGTGCGGCACCGCGCCGCGCGTCCGGAAAGGAAGCGCCCCCCGCGCATACCGCCATGAGATCCACGCGTCATCTGCGCACTCTGTGCGCCGCGTTCCTCTGCCTGCTCCTTACCGCTTCGCTGATCCCGTACTCGCACGGCGCCGCGACGATCACGGAGACGGTCAATCTCTCTCGCCCGCAGAAAAACCGCTCCGGCAGCGGCTATTACTGGAACAACATCAAGGATATCCTCACGCTGGACGGGCTGAACATCGACACGGACGCCGAATACGGCATGAAGATCCCGCCGGACGCCACCGTGATCCTGAACGGGAACAACACGATCCGCGCCTCCCGCGCGGCGCTCGCCTGCCCCGGCAACGTGATCTTCAAGGGGACCGGCACGCTGACGCTGATCTCCGACGACATGGGAATCTACTTCTACTCCTCCGACGATTCCACGACGGCGCGCTTCCTTGAAGGCACGTTCCGCATCACCGCCGGGGGCGACGGGATCCACAGCGAGGCGACGGCGCTCTCCTTCGCGGGCAGCACCGTCACGATCTCCGCGCCGGGGACGGAAAGCTACGCGGTCACCGGCCGCTCCGTCAAGCTCTTCGGCGGCTCCGTCACGGCGGACAACTCGCTCCATGCCTCGCTGAACCTGGAAGTGAGCAAGGTGTCTCTCGACGTCACGTCCTCCCGCGCCGCGCTGATCGGCGACAAGAAGCTCGTATGCAGCCTCGTTTCGATCACGGCGGGCGACAGCCCCGACGCGCTCTCCGCGGTCTCCGAATACGGAGGCGAGAACTGCGTCAAGACGCGTTCCGTCGCGAGCTTCTTCGGAAGCAGCGTCCTCTTCGGGGAGAACGTCTCCGGCTTCTTCGACTATCTCGCGGTGTTCGCCCTCCTCGCGCTGGTCGCGGCGGGGATCGCCGTACCGCTCCTCCGCACGCGCCGGAAGAACCGGCTTGCGCGTGAGACGGCGGCGCGCGTAGCGGCTGAGGAAGCGGGCAAAAAGCAATAACAGACCATATCGGACCGGCGGAGCGAACGCTCCGCCGATTTCTTTTTCTCCGTCAACTCGCCGCGTAGATCCACGAGGCGGCAACGGCGATCACCGCGGCTGCGTCCGCGATCATCCAGACTTTGCCGCGGGAGAACGTCTCCCGCGGATCCGGCTTCTGCCCGTGGATCCCGTAATACACGCGCACGAGGAGCACCGCGATCATGATGCAGAGCAGCAGCGCGGCGCCGCAAAGCGCAAAAATGAGGTAACTGAGTCCGTCCCAGCCGTTCGCCGTCCGCGTGCAGACGAACATCACCGCCGTCACGGCGGCGATCACGCAGAAGCACCCGGAGCGCGCCGGCGTGAACAGCCGGTACTTCCCCTCCGCGTCCGTGCCGAGCGCGGCGGCGAACCCGGCGAGCGGGAAGAACGCCGGCAAGTACGTCCAGAGCGCCACCGCGGCGAAGATCAGAAGGATCCAGTTCGGCGACGTTTTCTTCAAAAACTGTTTCAGACGTTCCGACTTGCTTTCCGGCGTGCTTTCCGCCGTGCTTTCCGCAGTGCTTGCCGACATATTTTCCAACTTACTTTTCATCATACCGTCCTCTCGCGCCGCCCGGGCGTCGGCGCAGCGTTTTGTATATATTATAGCACAGATTGCCGCGGGAGAAAAGCCTCCGGCACGATTTGCCCGCTTTTTTCCGGTCCCCGCGTCCCCGCCGCCGTCCGATGCGCCGAAACCTCTTGACAAAGCGCGCCGGAACGGGTATAATACATGTTCAGGAAGGATCTCTTCCGAAATCACATATACGCTGAAGGAGATAGATCATGAAAATCGGAGCACAGCTGTATACGGTACATAAGTACTGCCAGACGCTCGACGCCTTTGCCGAATCCCTCAAGAAAGTCGCCGATATCGGCTACACGACCGTCCAGGTCTCCGGCACCTGCGCCTACGAGCCCGAATGGCTCGCGGAGCAGCTGAAGAAGAACGGCCTCGCCTGCAACCTGACGCATTTCGATCTCAACCGGATCGTGAGCGAGCCGGACAAGGTCGTCGCCGAACACAACGTCTTCGGCTGCAAGTACATCGGGATCGGCGGCGCGGACGGCGCGCGCGGCGGCGGCGTCGAAGGCATCCGCAAGTTCCACGAGGAGATCGGTCCCGCCGTCCGTCGGCTGCATGAGCTCGGCTCCCAGTTCATGTACCACAACCACAACATGGAATACGCCAAAGCCGAAGACGGCAGAACGTACATGCAGCTGCTCTCCGACACCTTCACGCCGGAGGAAATGGGCTTCACGCTCGACACCTACTGGGCGAAGAAGGGCGGCGCCGAGCCGGTCGACGAGGTCCGCCGCCTGCACGGCCGTCTCCCCTGCGTCCACTACAAGGACATGCTCGTCATGCCGGACGGCACCCGCCGCTTCACCTGGATCGGCAACGGCATCCTGAATTGGGAGGAGATCACCGCCGCGATGGAGGTCGCCGGAACGAAGTTCATCTACATCGAGCAGGACGACTGCTACGGCGAGAACCCGTTCGACTGCCTCAAGAAGAGCTATCAGTACCTGCGTTCCATCGGGCTCGACTGAACCGTCCGCCCTCGGGAGAGCGCCCGCGCGCTCTCCCTTTTTTCTTCAACGACAGGGACGGTCCCTCGGGCCGTCCGGAAAGGCGGCGCCACATGAACGGATCATCCGCGCTCCCGCGCGCGATCGTCACACCGAAAGCGGAAAAGAGCCTGCGCGGCGGGCATCCGTGGGTCTACGACACGGAGATCGTCTCCCTTGACGGAGAGCCGGAGGACGGCGGTCTCGCCGAGGCGTACTCGCAGAAGGACCGCTACCTCGGCACGGGCTTTTACAACAGCCGCTCGAAGATCCGCGTCCGCGTCTTCTCCCGCAACAAGACGGACCGCATCGACGGCGCCTTCTGGGAGCGGCGCGTCCGCTACGCCGTCGATTACCGCCGCACCGTGATGGGCGACGATTTTTCCGCCTGCCGTCTCCTCTTCGGGGAATCCGACGGCTTCCCCGGACTGACGGTCGACCGCTTCTCCGACGTGCTCGTCGTCCAGTGTCTCAGCCTCGGGATGGAACGGCGCAAGGACGCGGTCCTCGCGGCGCTCGTCGATTATCTGCGTTCGCTCGGAGAAACGGTCAGCGCCGTCTACGAGCGGGGCGATACGCCGATCCGCGCGCTTGAGGGGATGGAGCCCTCCGTCGGTTACCGCACGGGGCCGGGGCTCGGCGAGATCCCCGGCGGGAAGGCGGAGATCACCGAGAACGGGATTCGGTATCTGGTGGATTTCGTCCACGGGCAGAAGACCGGCTTCTTCCTCGATCAGAAATACAACCGCCTGGCGGCGGCAAGGCTGGCGAAGGGACGGCAGGTGCTCGACTGCTTCACGTACGTCGGCACCTTCGGTCTGAACGCCGCCCGCGCCGGCGCCGCGCACGTCACCTCCGTCGACGTCTCCGCGGCGGCGCTGGAGGAGGCGCGCGTCCACGCGGAGATGAACGGACTTTCCGACCGGATCACGTATCTGCGCGCCGACGTCTTCGAGTACCTGACGGCGCTCGGAGAGAGCGGGCGGAGGGACTTCGATTACATCATCCTCGATCCGCCCGCTTTCACGAAAAGCGCCGCCGCCGTCGCCGGCGCGGAGCGCGGATACCGGGAGATCAACCGCCGGGCGATGCAGCTGCTCCCGCGCGGCGGGTATCTGGCGACGTGTTCCTGCTCCTCCTTCATGACGGACAGCCTCTTCTGCCGGATGCTGCACGACGCGGCGGACGACGCCGGCGTCTCGCTGCGGCAGATCGAGGCGCGCCAGCAGGCGCCGGACCATCCGATCCTCTGGAACGTGCCGCAGACGGACTACCTGAAATTCTACCTGTTTCAGGTCGTCTGAGGGCGCGCGCCGAGGGAATCGAGATTTTTTCAAAAATCTCTTGACAAGCCGTTCCGCGCGGACGAACGTTACCGTGAACGGGCGCTTCGGAACGCCCCCACATCGCAGCAGACAGAACGCCCGTCCGCGAACCGGCTGTCCGGAGATCCGGCGCCGCCGCGGCGCGCCGTCTCCCGTCACCACTAATAAAGGAATAAACTCTCATGAAATACAGAATGATCTGGGCGGTGCTATTCTTCATGCTTATTTCGATCTTTTCCGGGTGCAGCCGTTCCTCTCCCGACACCGAGCCGCTCCCGCCGGAACAGGAGGAAACAGGTCCCGAGCGCACACTTGCCGGCAAGGGAGAAACCATAACCGTCAACGTGATTGACAATACCCTCTTCGTCACCAACCTTTCGACCGTTTCCCATCCCGAAAACAAGCTGGCGGAAACGTCCGAGCTGCTTCTTCCCGGCAAGGTTTTCAAACGCGATCCGACAAAGAAAGCCAGTACGGCGGATTGCCGATGGGAATACGTTTCCGTCGACCGGTATCAAGGAAAGATGGTAAACGGCGTACCGACCGACGGGCTGGTGTATCATTTCCGTGAAGCCGCTTACCGGTTGGCACTGCGCGTGACCTTCGCGGTGCATCCGACGCTTTCCGGCCCGTTTGAGGTTTCCATGGAGATTGACAATCTCGACCGGACCGAAACGCGAATCATGCTGGAAGACGGATTCACGTCTTTTTCCACAAGAGTGAAAGAGCCGGAGACGACCAGCATCATCCGGATCAAAAGTGAAGGATTTATCGCCGAAGGGTGCTTTTGGAGCGCCGACGTCCACAACCGGACGATCCGGTACCCCGGCAGCGGGATCTACGTCCAGAAACTCACCAGAAACGGGCTCCGGGTAACCAGCGACCGACCGCATTTTCAAGAAAACGGCAGTTATTATCTGGCGCAGTTTATCGACAGGAATTCCGAGGACGGCGTGTTCCTCGCTCTGAGCTGGACGACCGGTAAGGTCAGATCCGTATATGATAAGGATCTCGGCAGCGTTGCGACCAGGTTTTATCTGGACAATTCCTCCGGATTTTTCTCCACCTTGATCCAGCCGGGCGAGACGTTTGCGGTGCCTTCCGTATACGTGATGCCGTACGACGGCGATATGGAGGAGGCGTCCAACCGCTTCAAGTCCTGGTATTTTGCGTGCAAGGTCGTACCGGCCCTGCGGGACAGCGATGCGCTGCCCTACGTTCAGATCGATAACCAACTCACGCCGGAAGAAGCCAAAAACGCAAATATCGATTCCCTGAAATGGGATTACGGCTGGTGGAACCACGTCGGCTTCGCCGACGGTATTCCGTATTCTTATGAAAGCACCTGGACGCTTTTGGCGGACTGCCTCGATACGCCCGTTACCACCCATGACGACGTCCTCCGCTACGGGACGCTGCTGGATGAATTGGGCCTGAACTTCACGCTGTACGTGCTGCTGCATGAAAACTTCGACGAAGCCGGAACGCCCACGGATCAGTACGGCGAGCTGAACGCGGTAACCCATCCCGACTGGTTTTCCAATCAGAAGCATCCGGCCTGCCGACTGGCCGATCTCGGCAATACGGAATGTGTGGAATACCTGAAAACCACGCTTGAGAAGTTTTTCAAGAACAACAGGGTCGACCAGTGGCGCACGGATTTTGAGCCGATCGCCGCCTATTCCAATCAGAAGAACCGTCACGACGCCAACGGGTCCGATGTTTCCTACTGGTGTACGGTCGGCTTTGTCGAGATTCTGGATCACTTGTACCGCACCGTGGACGGCTTCAAATTCGAAAGCTGCTCTTCGGGCGGAGGGAATAAGGATCTTCTGACCGCGGAATGGGCGACCTTCTTCAACTGCGACGACACTTCCAATTATCTCAGCCTGCGTACCTCCTTCTACGACAGCTCCTACCTGATCCATCCCGCACAGCTTGAGCTCCCGTGCAACGTCGATTCGTTCAACCCCGACGTTCCCGAACATTTCTTCCCCGTGATTCCGGAACCGGAAACAGCGGACGGCGACTCGTTTGATTACCGGGACACGCTGCTCGATATGGGATTCCGTTCCACGATCATCAGCTGTCCGCACTGGGCTTCCTGGAAGGGCGTCATGCTTCCCGATTACTATAAGGAATACGCTACGATCTATAAGGAAAAGGTGAAGCATCTGGTCCGTGACGGCAGTCTTTATCATATCCTTCCGCGGCCGGACGGAAAGAACTGGGACGGGATCATGTATGCGGATCCGGACTCCGGGAACGAAGTGAAAGGCGTCGTATTCCTCTTCAAACCTTCAGCGGAAGCACCGGATGCCTGCCGCGTCGTCCTGCGCGGTCTCAACGCCGATCAGACGTATCGGCTCATGTTTGAAGACAGACCGGAACAGAACCGCACGGCAGCCGGAGGAGAGCTTATGACTGACGGTGTGGAGGTAACGATTCCTTATTTCGGATCGGAGATCATTTGGATCTCCGACGCCGAATAAAAGTCATCGGCGATCGGACCGCCGCTCGGCCGCGGGAGATCCCGTCCGATGCGGCTGTCCGATCGTTTTCTGTTATCCGGAAATCCTGTTTTTTTTCAAAAATCTCTTGACAAACTCTCCCATGCGTACTATAATATATAGGCGTTCGGGAATGCGCCCTTAGCTCAGCGGATAGAGTGCCCGGCTACGAACCGGTAGGTCGGAGGTTCGAATCCTCTAGGGCGCGCCAACAATAAGGCAGTCACTGCAAGTGGCTGCCTTATTGTTCTCACACACGTATGTGATCCGGACCTCTCGCGCCGCAGGTGCGATCAGGCTTTGCCGATCCGTACGTGCTCCGCCCGCCGCACCTCGCGGCAAAGCCAAGGTTCAGAATCATCCGGGACGCGCCATGAAAAGATTTCTGTCTCGGCAAAAGCAGTGATCCTTCCTTGTTTGAGTGAAGCATCACGAAGCCCTGCATTTTTTTGATTTTTTTGTAATCGCAATCCTTGATCGAAAAAAGTCCATGACACCACGGTATCATGGACTTTTTTGTCTTCTCTCACTCCTTCTCCCGCTCCCGACAGACCAGCGCGCCGACGCGGCACGCACGGGCGTACGCTTCCGCCAGGAATCCTTCGGGCGCGAGAGCCGCGTATTTGTCGTTGTCGTGCCGGTCCGGCTTCGAGCGCGTCGTCAGCTCGAACGTCAGCGGACCGTCGAAGTCCTTGAGCCGCCGCGCGATGTCCGCCCAATCCCCGATCCCGTCGAAGGGGAGCAGATGCAGATCGTCGTGCCACGTGAGCGCTCCGTTTAGGTCTTTCACGCCGAGATTGTCGTTGATATGCGTGGCGATGAGCCTGCCCGGATACCGCCCCGGCACGTTCTGAGAGCGGTTGTAGCACATCTCGTGCCCCGTATCCCAGCAGAGGCCCGCCGCCTCCGGATACGCGGCGGCCATCTCCATCACGGCGTCGAGGTACCGTAACCCCTCCGTGTTCTCGAAGGCGATCTTCACGCCGAGCTGTGCCGCCCGGCGGACGAGCGTCTCAAAGCGGGCGACGCCCGCCTCGTTCGGCTCATAGTCCTTTGCGCCCTTGAAGCCCTTCGCCGCGTGGGACACCATGATCGGCACCTCGGCGGCGGCGCAGTCTTCAAGGCACCGAAGCAGCTCGTCCAGCGCCTCCCGCGCCTCCTCCTCCGTGCCGTGCCAGAGCGCGCGCACCTTCTGGAACGGCGCGTGGACGGACTGATAGTACAGCCCGAGCTCCCCGGCGAGCCGCCGGCATTCCCGCAGATGTTCCGCGTCGTGCCAGCCGGAGAAGAAGCCCTCGAATCCCGCCCCGGCGATGAGGCGCAGCTCTTCCTGTGCTCCGAGCTTCGTGTCGCCGTAAGCCCCCATCATCCCGAGGCACAGCGTCTGCTTCCACATGGTCATTCCTCCCGTTCTGTTTCGTTTTCCCGCACCGTGACGGCGCATTCGCAGGGGTATACGCTGTCCTCGGTCAAAAGGATCTCCCCGATGCTGTCGGCGCGGATGTGCCCGCGCAGCGGGTTCTTGACGGAAACGATACGTCCGCGCACGTCCGCCTCCACGTCGGAATATTCGAAGGCGAGGTCCGCGTCCTCCATTTCGCAGTCGACGAGCGTCAGTCCCCGGCAGTAGCAGAGCGGCTGCGTACCGGCGATCCGGCAGCGGATGAGCGTCAGGTTCTCGGAATACCACGCGAGGTATTCGCCCCGGATGACGGTATCCCGGATCGTGACGTTCTTCGCGTGCCAAAAGGCGTCCTTCGTATCGAAAACGGAACGCTCGATCACGGCGTCCCGCGCGTACTGAAAAGAATACTTCCCTTTCAGCGTGACGGCGTCGAATGCGACGCCGCTCGCCATTAGGAAGGGATACTCCCCCTCGATCCGGCAGCGCTCCGCGCGGACGGCGCGGCTGTGCCAGCCGAACTCCGGCGAGACGATCTCCGTATCCCGGATCCGGACGTCCTCGCATTCGCGCAGTGCCTTGACGCCGCCGAGCGTGCTGTCCGCGATCACGATACGCTCCGAATACCACAGCGGCGCGCGGCACGTGTCCGTCATCACGCAGCGCGTCAGCGTCACGCCGCGGTCGTGCCAGAGCGGATAGCGCAGCGCCATCCGGCAGTCCTCAAGCTCTACGTTCCGCGCCTCCTTCAGGGCGGACTCGCCGTCCTCTTCCCCCTCGAAAGCGCACCGCAGAAGACGGACGTCCCGCTCTCCGTAGAGCGCGCGTTCGCCCGGAAACGTCCTGTCCTCGATGATTCTCATGTCTTCCCCCCTGTATGGCCCCGTCGGGCGGCAGCGCGCCGCCGGCCGGCATCCGCGTGATTTGTACGTATCATTATAACACACGGTCGCCGAAAATGCAAATTCAGTTTCGGCGCGCATCTATTTGTCCCGGCGCGGCGGAAAACGAACGGTCGGCGGGGACGAACGTCCCCGCCGACCCGTTTTCACTTTCGGCTCCCCGCCGCGCTCACCACTCGGTGAACACGAACATGACGAAATTCGGCAGTTCGTGCTGTGCGGCGTATTCGTCGCTGTAATACTGCACGGAGATATGCGGGAGATTCTTATACGCGCCGGTGCAGTAAGTCTTCTGCCGCGCATTATAATCGTCCGGGAAGCGGGCGACGCACTCGTCCTCGTTCTTCTCCCAGCCGTCCAGCGCCTCGAGCACGGCGCAGTACGCCTTGTACTCCTCCCAGCTCATGCCGGTGATCCGGATCGTGACGGAATCGTCCTTGACCGTATATTCCGATACCGTGCTCCGTCCGGCGGGCGCCGGGAGCTCCGTCCCGTTGAAAACGCCGTTCCACGGGATCGTGTTCTTGTCCGCTCCGCTCTCCTTCGGGCCGTCCGTTCCTCCCGTTTTGCCGCAGCCGACCAGCACGGACAGCGCGAGCACCGCGGCGAGAAGAAATGCGAAGATCCTGCTTTTTTTCATGACCGTACGCTCCTTCGTGTGATTTTTATCGTTTTATTTCTTTTTTCGCCTTCGGATCGGGACAGCGGGCGCGGATATAGCCGAGGACGAAATCGAAGTCCTCCCGCTCCGCGTACACCTGATTGCGGCTGAGCGTCCCGTTCACCTTGATGAGTCCCCGCCGCGGATACGCCTTCACCTTCTTCACACGGGAAAACTCCGAGTACATCTCCGTGCGCGAGGAGGTGAGCCCGACGCCGACCGTCGTCAGCCTGCCGCCCGCGAGCCCGGCGAGCACCGTGATCGCGGAGAGGAGCTCCGCCTTCTTCGCCTGGCGCGGCATCTGTTTGTGATTGACCCCCTGCTCGTCCATCTCGAACATCACGCAGTATTTCCCGCCCATGATCGCCGCGTACAGAAGATACCCGAGCCCGATCAGGACCGTCATGCCGAGCAGGAGATACCCGTATACCTTCAGGCTGCCGAGGGAATCATCAAGCCCCCACTCGATCGTGTCGATGATGAACGTAAAGGCGAAGATGCCGGTCACGATGAAGAAGAAGATCTTCCAGATGAGGAAAAAGATCGTCGGCTCCTTCAAAAGATGCAGTTCGTACACCCAGCGGTATTTCCCGTCCGGGCAGAGCGTGATATTGTCGCTGATCCTCCGTCCCTGCGCCGCGGCGTCCGCCGCCGTTTCCGTTTCGCCCGACGCGGATTTGCCGCAGAACGGACAGAATTTCGTCCCGTCCGTGAGAGACGCGCCGCAGTTGACGCAATACATGGATGACCTCCGTTCCCGCCGCGCCCGGCGCGGCACGTTTTATTTGAGCAGCGGGATATGACACCGGCTGCACCGGTCCGCCTCGACCGGATTGCGCGTCTGGCACGCGACGCAGTAGATCCCGTCCCCCTGCGCCTTGTCGTAGCGTTCATAGGGAAAGGCGAACTGCGGATGGTACCGGAAGCGGTCGCCGACGCGCAGATAGTGAAACGCCCAGACCCGTCCGTACTCGACGATCTTCTTTTTCTTTCCGTCCGTCGTCGTCACCGTCGTGATATACTCCGTATACTGCTGGCTGTCGTCGCCCTTCGTGCGGTACCGGGTGCGGGAATCCTGCGCCGTGACGACGGCCTCGTAGCCGCCCGACGCGCGGCCGCGGATCGCGCCGATCAGCGCGAATACCAGAAACACCGCCGACAGGATCCCGCCGTACAAAAGGGCGTCTCCCGTCTCCATCTCGCCGCTCACGAGGCTGTAGATCAAAAATCCGAGAAGCGGCAGCGGCACGAAAAAGAACGCGAAGACGCCGCCGGCCTTCCGGTTTTTCCTGATCGCCGCCAGGATCTCCGGATCGTTGACGCGGTCGGAGAAGCCGGGCGCCGGGATCCCCTCCCGCACCGGACCGTTTCCGGCATAGGTGAGAGGCGGATACTGCTTCTGAGGAAACGGCTGCGCCTGCTGCTGTGCCGGCGCCGGCGCCCCGCAGTTCCCGCAGAATTTCGTACCGTCCTCCAGTCTGCTCCCGCACTGCGCGCAATAGCCCGCCATATCCGTCACCACCTGCCCGTCGGCTCTTTTTATTCGTCGGTTCTTTTTATTCATTATACAGGAGCGCCAGTCGACTTGCAAGCCGTGACCCTCTTTTGTCATTGACACATTTTTTGTCAACGTCTTGATTTTTCCCGGAAAATGTGATACACTCAAAAAAAGACCGTACGGGGAGGAGACCGGACATGTTCACGGAACGCTGGAACGGCATGCTCCGCGCACTCGGCGCGGCGCAGACGGACGTCGCGCGCGCCATGCAGTGCGACCGTTCCTATATCCATCGCCTCTGCGCGGGCAAGCGGACGCCGAAGGCGGAGAGCGCCGGCGCGCAGCGGCTCGCCGACGGGCTGCTCGCGCTCGCCCGGCAGACCGGGCAGACGGACGCGCTCGCGCGTTTTCTCTCGCTCGACCCCGCCAGTTCGTCCGACGCGATCCGTGCCGGGATCCTGCGCGCGCTGTACGAGGGGGAGGACGAAAGCCGTCCCGCCCGGCGCGCCGCGCGGAACGCCGTTCCCTTCCGCGTCTTCGGCGAGCGGCTCAGCGCCGTGATGCGCCTGACGGGACTTTCCAACATCCGTCTCGGACGGCTGCTCAATCTGGATCCCTCCTATATCAGCCGCTTCCGCTGCGGGTTCCGTTCCCCGCGCTCGAACCGGAAGACGGCGGGAGATCTCTCCTCCGTCCTGCTCGCCCGCGTGCAGGAACAGAACCGCCTCCCGGAACTCGCCGAGCTCATGGACGTTCCGCTCGAGCTGCTCTCCGACAAGGCGGGAGTCTACGAATGCTTTTACCGCTGGCTCTTCAATATGGAAAACGCCGGCGGCAGCCCGTTCATCGCGGAGCTGATCGACCGCATCGGGCATATCGCGCCGCCGGTCGGACAGTCCCCCGCCTCCGGAGCCGCCCTGTACGGCGACGCCGTGTCCGACACGGATCCCGTTTACTACGGCGTCGCCGGGCTGCGGCGCGCCGTGCTTCGTTTCCTCGGCGGCGTGATCCTGCGCCGACCGGAGGTGATCTGCCTCTATTCCGATCAGAACTCGGACTGGATGACGGCGGATGCGGACTTCCGCGCCCGCTGGGCGGCGCTGATGGTACAGTGCATGGAGGGCGGCACGGAGATCCGCATCATCCACAACATGGACCGCGGACCGTCCGAGATGGCGGAGGCGATCCGCAGCTGGCTCCCGCTCTATCCGTCCGGGATGATCCGTTCCTACTACTGCCGCACGCCGGGACGCGCGCGCTTCTCCACGACGCTCTTCCTCTGCCCCGACTTCGCCTGCGTGACGGGCGTCAACGTATGCGGCACGGAGGATGCGCTCGGCATGTACCGCTTCGATACCGAGCCCGGACCGCTCGCCGCGCACCGGGCGGCGTTCGAGGCGCTTCTCTCCCTCTCCGGCGAGCTGGCGCACGTGTACCGCACCTCGGAGATCAGCGTCATGGGCGGCAATGCCTCCCGCGTCACCGTCCTCGGCGCCTCGCCCTCCTTCGCCACGATGCCGGAGGCGACGCTGCGCGCCGTCATGGAGCGGACGGGGATTTCCGGCGACGCCGAGGCGCGCCTGCGTGAAGCGAAGCGCGTCCAGGAGGCGGCGTGGCGGAGGATCGCCGAAAGCGGCGGCTTCCGGGAATACGCCGCGGCGCCCTCCCCCGACGCGCTGCGCGGCGGCGCCGTCCTCATGGATCTGCCGGATCTGACGCTCGCCTACACGCCCGAGGAATACGCGGCGCATCTGCGCGGCGTCGCGGCGCTGTCCGCCGCCCATCCGGGGTACTGCCCCGTATTTCTTGAGAATATGCCGTTTTCCGATATGCGGATCGTCTCCTCCGACGACGCGGTCGCCGTCTGCCGCCTGCGGGCGCCGTATCTCACCGTCGTATTCGAACACCCGGCGCTCTGCCGCGCCTTCGGCGCGTACGCCGAAGGGATCCGAATCGCCGAGGGACAGACGGAACTTTCGCCCGACGCGCTCGAAGAACGGCTCGGCGCGCCGCGGCCGTAACGGGCGCCGCACCCGCAAAGTCATGGATCGCCGAGGAACCGCCGCATGAAAAAGTCAGAGACCGCTTCCATCGATACCACCGTATTCTACCGCACGCTCGTCCGCCTTGCGCTCCCGATCACCCTGCAGAGCCTGATGCTCGCCCTTGTGGCGGCCGCCGACGCGCTCATGCTCGGCAAAGTCGCGCAGGTACAGATGACCGCCGTGTCCCTGGCGACGCAGGTCCAGTTCGTACAGAACATGTTCCTGTTCGCCGTCACCTCCGCGGGATCCATCCTCGGCGCGCAGTACTGGGGAAAGGGCGACCGGCGCACGATGCAGGACATTTTCACCCTTATGCTCCTCGCCGCAGGTCTGATCTCCCTCGTCTTCTGCGCCGCGTGCGAATTCGTGCCCGAGGCACTCATGCACGCCTTCTCCCACGACGCGGACATCATCGCCGTCGGCGCCTCGTACCTGCGCATCGCGGGCTGGTCCTACGCGCTGACGGGGATCTCCCAGTGCTGCCTCACCGTCATGAAGGTGACCGGGCGCGCGCGTCCCGGCGCGATCGTCTCCTCCGCCGCCGTCGCGGTCAACATCCTCCTGAACGCCGTGTTCATCTTCGGGCTCCTCGGCGCTCCCGCCATGGAGGCGGAAGGCGCCGCGCTGGCGACGACGCTCTCGCGGATCGCGGAGCTGGCGGCGTGTTTCGTCCTCCTTCTTCCGAAGGACGCCGTCCGCCCGGCGCTGCGCCGCTGTCTGCGCATCCCGCGCATGCTCGTCCGGGATTCCATCCGGCAGTGCCTGCCCCTGCTCGGCAGTTCCCTTCTGTGGGGCGTCGGCTTCACCTCCTATACCGCCATCATCGGCCACATGAGCGCCGACGCGGCGGCCGCCAATTCCATCTCGGCGGTCGTACGCGATCTCATCTGCTGCTTCTGCAACGGCGTCGGCAGCGCCGCCTGCATCATGGTCGGCAACGAGCTCGGCGCCGGGAAGCTCGAGACGGGCAAAGCGTACGGCACGAAGCTCAAGAACATCAGCTACGTGCTCGGCTTCGCCTCCACGGCGTTCGTCCTCGCCGTGACGCCGCTCGTCGTGCGGACGGTGATCCTGACAGACGAGGCGCACGGATATCTGACCGGCATGATGGTCATCATGGCGGTCTACATGATCGGGCGGTGCGTCAACACCGTCACGATCAACGGCGTCTTCGCCGGAGGCGGCGACACGCTCTTCGATTTCTACAGTCTGATCGTGTGCATGTGGTGCATCGCGATCCCGCTCGCGCTCGCCGGCGCCTTTCTCTTCCACTGGTCGCCGCTCGTCGTCTACGCCTGCACCTGCCTCGACGAGGTCGGGAAGATCCCGTGGGTCATGGCGCGCTTCCGCAAATACAAATGGGTGTGCGATCTGACGCGGACGCTCGCCTGACGCGCACCGCCGTCATAGAACGAAAATATCCCTCCCGTACCGAAAGGCGGCGGGAGGGATTTTGTTTTCTTCGGACGGCAGACCGCTCACATCGCGGCGGCGGCGAGCCGGTCGATGAGCTCCGCGTAGGTGAGCCCGGCGTGGATCATGAGCTTCGGGTACATGCTGATGGAGGTGAAGCCCGGCATCGTGTTGATCTCGTTGAAGACGATCTCCCCCTCCGGCGTGACGAAGAAATCGACGCGCGACAGCCCCCGGCAGCCGATGGCGCGGAAGATCCGCTCCGCGCATCCGCTGACCGCACGGCGCACCGTCTCCGGCAGACGCGCCGGAACGTAGGTGACGGACGCGTCGCTGTTGTACTTCGCGTCGTAGTCGTAGAATTCGGCGCCCGCCACGATCTCCGCGCAGTCGGAGACGGTGTATATCCCCTTCTCCTCCAGCACCGCGACCTCGACCTCACTCCCGACGATCGCCTCCTCGACGAGGATCTTTTCGTCCTCTCCGAACGCCTTCTCCGCCGCCGCAAGGAGCTGCGCGGCGTCGTGCGCCTTGGACACGCCGACGGAAGAACCGGCGCGCGCCGGCTTGACGAACACGGGATAGCCGAGCCGCTCCCCGGCGGCGAGCAGCGCCGCGCGGTCCGCCTCCTCCCGGCGGAAAACGGCGCACGCCGCCTGCCGGATCCCGGTGCCCGCGACGACGGCCTTCGTCATCGCCTTATCCATCGAGACCGCGCTCGCCTCGTGGCCGCAGCCGACGAACGGGATCCCCGCCATCTCCAGCATCCCCTGCACCGCGCCGTCCTCGCCGTACGCCCCGTGGAGCACCGGGAAAACCACGTCGACCGGCATGCGGCAGGGCGCGCCGCCATCCGGCGGGAGCGCGAGCAGCGAGTGCGCGCCCGGCGTCATATCGACGGTCACGCGGGTGAGCCGTTCCGGCTCATTACACCAGCTCCCGTCGCGGATCGCTCCGTACGCGCCGCGGAACACGTACCACGCTCCTTCCTTCGTGATGCCCACCGGAAGGATCTCGTACCGCTCCGGGTCGGCGTTCTCGAGCACGGAGCTCGCGGAAAGCAGCGAGATCTCGTACTCCGAGGAACGTCCCCCGAACAGCACGCACAGTACCGTTTTCTTCATGCTGCAACCTCCAGTTGTCTCAGTATTCTCATATCATTCATCAGGTCGGCGGACGCTCACCGGCGCGCCGCGAGCACGCGGTCGCGTCCGGCAAGATCGCGCAGGATGCGGCCGTCCGCCAGATGATGCTCCGCGCACAGGCGCAGTACGTCCGCGCCCTGCTGCCAGCCGATCTCCATAAACAGCGCCCCGCCCGGCGCGAGCACGCGCGCCGCCGCCTCGAGGACGCCGCGGATCACGTCAAAGCCGTCCTCACCGCCGCACAGCGCGCAGTACGGCTCCGACGCGAGCTCCGGCGCAAGCGTACTCATTGCATCGGATGCGATATACGGCGGATTTGCCACCACGCAGCCGAAAGTCTCCCCTTCCGTGAACAGCGGTCCCGTCACGTCGCCGGTCACGGCGGTGAAGCGGTCCGACACACCGAGGGCGCGCGCGTTCTTGTTCGCCATGCGTACCGCGCCCGGCGAGATATCGACGCCGCGCACCGTGACGTCCCGCCGCGCGTGCGCCAAAGCGATCCCGATACAGCCGCTGCCGGTACAGAGATCGGCGACGGACGCGCCGCGCGGCATCGCCTCGAGCGCCGCCTCCACGAGGATCTCCGTCTCCGGACGGGGGATCAGGCAGTCCGGCGACACATAGAACGAAAGCCCGTAAAACTCCCACCGTCCGAGGATATACTGGATCGGCTCCCGCCGGATCCGCCGCGAAATCGCCTCCCTGAGCCATTCACTCTCCGGGAGCGGCGCGTCGCGGTCGCAGAGGAGCGCCGCCTCGCTTCGTCCCGTCGCCGCCGCGCAGAGAAGGCGCGCCTCCGCCGCCGCCTCGTCGATGCCGGCGGCGGCAAGCG
>JAEEYP010000052.1 GCA_016288155.1 Clostridiales bacterium
CCCGCGCCCGACGCGCCCGGCGAGGACGCGCTCACCGACCGGGAGACGCCGCGGCTCCGGCGGCGGCTGATCGCATCGCTCGGTTTTCTGCTCGCTCTCATGTATATCTCCATGGGCCACGTGATGTGGGGCTGGCCGCTGCCCGCGTTCCTTGCGGGGAGCCAGGCGGCGTGCGGGCTGGCGCAGCTGCTCCTTTGTACCGCCGTCATGGTCATCAATCAGCGCTTTTTCGTGAGCGGCTTCAGAGCGCTTTGGCACCGTGCGCCGAATATGGACACGCTCGTTTCGCTCGGCGCGGCGGCGGCTTATGTCTACAGCACCTGCGTGCTGTTCGCCGTGACGGCGGCGCAGACGCACGCGGACGCCGAGGCGTCCGGACATGATTTCTACTTTGAATCCGCTGCGATGATCCTGACGCTCATCACCGTCGGGAAGATGCTCGAGGCGCGGGCGAAGGGGCGGACGACGGACGCGCTCCGCTCGCTCATGCGTCTCGCGCCGCAGACGGCGACGGTCGTCCGCGGCGGTGAGGAGATCACCGTCCCGGCGGCAGAGGCGGTGCGCGGCGACGTCTTCGTCGTCCGCCCCGGAGAGACGATCCCGCTCGACGGCGTGGTGCTGTGGGGCGAGAGCGCCGTGAACGAGGCGGCGCTGACCGGCGAGAGCGTGCCCGCGGACAAGGCGGCGGGCGACCGCGTCTACGCCGCGACGCTCAATCAATCCGGCTTTCTCCGCTGCGAGGCGACGCGCGTCGGCGAGGATACGACGCTTTCGCAGATCATCCGCATGGTCGGCGACGCGGCGGCGACGAAGGCGCCGATCGCGCGCACGGCGGATCGCGTCTCCGGCGTCTTCGTCCCGGTCGTGATCGGGATCGCGCTTGTGACTGCCGCCGTCTGGATGCTCTGCGGCGCGGAATTCTCCTTCGCGCTCGCGCGGGCGATCTCCGTGCTCGTTATCAGCTGTCCGTGTGCGCTCGGCCTCGCGACGCCGGTGGCGATCATGGCGGCGAGCGGCGTCGGCGCGAGGAACGGCGTACTCTTCAAGACGGCCGCCGCGCTCGAGGAGACCGGTCGGATCGGGATCGCGGCGCTCGACAAAACGGGTACGGTCACCGAGGGGACGCCGCGCGTCACCGACGTGATCCCCGCCGACGGCTGGGACGAGGAGGCGCTTCTTTCGGCGGCGGCTTCCCTTGAGACGATGAGCGAGCATCCGCTCGCCCGGGCGGTCCTCGAGGAAGCCGAGCGGCGCGGGATCCGCCCGCTTCCCGCCGAGGCGTTCGCGGCGCTGCCGGGACGGGGACTTGAAGCGACGGTCGGCGGACGGCGCGTCGTCGGCGGGAGCCTGTCCTTCATCACGTCGGCGGCGGCGCTCCCCGCCGGGGCGGAGGCGGATGCCGCGCGCCTCGCGGAGGAGGGCAAAACGCCGCTCTTCTTCGCCGCGGACGGCCGGTACGCGGGGATGATCTCCGTGGCGGATACGATCAAGCCGGAAGCGCAGGAGGCGGTGCGGCAGCTTGCCGGGATGGGCGTGCGCGTCGTGATGCTCAGCGGCGACAACGAGCGGACGGCACGCGCCGTCGGACGGCAGGCGGGGATCGCCGAGGTGATCGCCGGGGTGCTCCCGGACGAAAAGGAGGCGGTCATCCGCCGCCTGCGGGAGGAAGGCAGGACGGCGATGGTCGGAGACGGGATCAACGACGCGCCGGCGCTGACGCGCGCGGACGTCGGCATCGCCATCGGCGCAGGGACGGACGTCGCCATCGACGCGGCGGACGTCGTGCTCATGCAGAGCCGCCTGACGGACGTGCCGGCGGCGATCCGACTGGGCCGCGCGGCGCTGCGGAACATCCGGCAGAACCTGTTCTGGGCGTTCTTCTACAACGTGATCGGGATCCCGGTGGCGGCGGGCGTGTTCATCCGTGCGTTCGGGCTGCAGCTCCATCCGATGCTCGCCGCGGCGGCGATGAGCCTCTCCAGCTTCTTCGTCGTGACGAACGCCCTGCGGCTCAATCTCATCGACGTGCACCGTCCGGGACGGTCCGAGCGGGTTCGGAAAACCACGGCGCAGAGCGGCGGCTCCGACCGCTCTCTGCCCGAGACGAATACGGTACAGGAGGAAACAGACATGCAGAAAACACTGAAGATCGACGGCATGATGTGCCCGCACTGCGAGGCGCACGTGAAGAAGGCGCTGGAGGCGGTCCCCGGCGTGAAGGAAGCGGCGGCGAGCCACGAGAAGGGCGAGGCGGGCGTCACGCTGACGGCCGAAGTGAGCGACGCCGCGCTCCGTGAAGCGGTGGAAGCTGCCGGCTACACGGTGCGCTGAGCGCGTTTCCCGGCGGTCGTCCGACACAAAAAAAGATCAGCCTCACGTTTTGAATGAGGCTGATCTTTTTTTGTGCCGTGCGCGCGATCCCGTTCTCAGCGTCCGGATGCCGCTCTTGCTTCTTCGATCCGCTTGTTCTGCGCGTCGATGAACGCCTTCCGGTCGTCCGCGGTGAAGCGGGTGATCATCGTGTTCCCGTCGAACGAGCAGCTCTCGCCTACGGCGTCGGAGACCTTTGCGGCGTTATAGCAGTGGTACAGACCTTTTGAATAATAGAGGTACGTATTCCCGGTGACCGTGACGTTTTCGAGCGGCGTGCCCGTCTCTCTCTTCCAAATGCCGACGCCGGTATTGGTCGATATCGTGTACCCTTTATAATCCGCGAACACGTTGTTCTTGATGACGACGTTGCGGATGAAGCCCACGGTGTCCTCGGTGCCGAGCGAGTAGAGGAAGACGGCGGCGGCCCATCCCTCGGTGGTCTCTTGCCCGTTGTTCAGGAGCATATTGTCCGAGATCTCCGCGTCCGCGGTGTCCGTCAGGCAGACGCCCGACGCCCCGCAGTTCTCTATCAGATTCCCCGTGACCTTCACGTGGGTGCCGCCGATCTCGATGCCGGTGCAGGAGATATTGGACATCCTCGCGCCCGTGATATAGTTGTCGGTGAACTCGAGATCGTTCCCGTGGCCGTTGACGAAGATCGTGCTTTCGCCGTTGTCGATGAAGCGGCAGCGGCGGATCGCGCCGCCGTCCGGCATGAAATAGCACCCCGACCAGTTGTTGTTTTCAAAAACGGAGTCCTCGATCGTGACGTTCTCGGACTTCGTGTCCATGATCGTGTCCGTCCAGAAGGCGGGCGTGGAGATCGTCGACGGCTTCGGCAGGCCGTTGTCCCGGAAGGTACAGAAGGAAACGAATACGTTCCGGCATCCGCCGCAGGTGACGGCGATCCTTCTGTTGTTTCGGAACGTGCAGTTCACGACGGAAATATCCTCGGAGAACGTGAAGCTGAGCAGCGGACCGTGCCTGCCGTCGATCAGATCCCCGTCGAAGACTAGATCTTCAACGACCACGCGGGAAACGGAATTCCCGGAGAGCATCGCCGCCTCTTTGTCGGCTTCGGCGAGCGCCCGGTCGCAGAGGAGGACCGTTTTTTCGCCGTCGCCGCGGACCGTGACGTCCGATCTCACAAATACGGCGCTCTTGATCCTGTACGTCCCTTCCGGGATATACACGACGCCGCCGGGGGGACAGTCGTCGATCGCCTTCTGGATGATCTCCGAGGAGAACGGCTCGCCTTCGTACAGGCTCACGCTGCGGACGTCGTCCGTTTCACGGATCGGCGTATCGTGAGGATCGCCGGGATCCGTCTCCTCGCCCGGCGCGCCGCTCCCGCCGCTCGCGCACGACGCCAGAAGCGGCGTGATGAGCAGGGAAACGAAAAGGATCAGAAAACGCTTCATGACAAGCTCCCCTTCGATGATACGGCGGCGCGGGAGAACGTCCCGGAGATCCGTTTCATTCGAGCTCGAACGCGCCGGTGTACAGACGGTAATACGTGCCGCGCTCGGCGATCAGTTTCTCGTGGCTGCCGCGCTCGATGATCCTGCCGTGGTCGAGGACCATGATGACGTCGGCGTCCATGACGGTGGAGAGCCGGTGCGCGATGACGAAGACGGTGCGTCCTTCCATCAGCTTATCCATGCCGCGCTGGACGATCGCCTCCGTGTGCGTATCGATGGAGGAGGTCGCCTCGTCGAGGATCATGACCGGCGGATCCGCCACGGCGGCGCGCGCGATGGCGAGAAGCTGGCGCTGTCCCTGGGAGAGGTTCGCGCCGTTGCCGGAGAGCTGTGTCCGGTATCCTTCCGGCAGGCGGGAGATGAAGTCGTCCGCGCCCGCGAGCTGCGCCGCGGCGACGCATTCCTCGTCCGTCGCGTCCAGCCGCCCGTAGCGGATGTTGTCCATGACGGTGCCGGTGAAGAGGTTCGTGTCCTGGAGCACGATCCCGAGCGAGCGGCGCAGATCGGACTTTTTGATCTTGTTGATGTTGATGCCGTCGTAGCGGATCTTCCCGTCGGCGATGTCGTAGAAGCGGTTGATGAGGTTCGTGATCGTCGTCTTCCCGGCGCCCGTCGCGCCGACGAAGGCGACCTTCTGCCCCGGTTCGGCGCTGACGGTGATGTCGTGGAGCACGTCCTTGCCTTCTTCATAGGCGAAGTCCACGCCGGAGAGCTGCACGTCGCCGCGCAGCTCGGTGTAGCTCAGCGTACCGTCGCCGTGCGGATGCTTCCACGCCCACCGGCCGGTCCGTCTGTCCGTTTCCGTGACGGCGCCGTCCGGCGCGATCTCCGCGTTGACGAGCGTCACGTAGCCGTCGTCTGCCTCCGGCTCCTCGTCGATGAGCGAGAAGACGCGCTGCGCGCCCGCCATGCCCATGACGATGGAGTTGATCTGCTGGGAGAACTGGTTGATCTGCCCGCTGAACTGCTTCGTCATGTTCAGAAACGGGATGATGATGTCGATGGTGAACGCGAGGCCGGAGAGGCTCACGTTGTGCGCGCCGGAGAGGAGGAAGATCCCGCCCGCCGTGGCGCAGAACACGTAGAGCACGTTGCCGATGTTCATGATGATCGGGCCGAGGCAGTTCGCGTAGGCGTGGGCGCGGAAGCTGTCCTCATACAGCTCGCCGTTCACGCGGTCGAAGTCCTCCTTCGATCGCTGTTCGTGGCAGAAGACCTTGATGACGCGCTGACCGTTCATCATCTCCTGAATGAAGCCCTCCGTGCGGCCGAGCGATTTCTGCTGCCGGACGAAGTATTTGGCGGAGCCGCCGGCGATCTTCCGGGAAACGAAGATCATGGCGGCGATGCCGGCGAGGATGACGAGCGTCATCCACACGCTGTACCAGAGCATGATGCCGAGCAGGACGATAACGATCACGGTCGCCTGGAGCAGCGACGGCAGCGACTGGGAGACGAGCTGCCGGAGCGTGTCGATGTCGTTCGTGTAGTGGCTCATGATGTCGCCGTGCTTGTGCGTGTCGAAATAGCGGATCGGCAGGCTCTGCATCTTCTCGAACATCTTCCGGCGGAGCTTGTTCAGAAAGCCCTGCGTGATGATCGCCATGAGCTGCGTGTAGACGGTGATGAGCAGCATGGACATCAGATACAGCCCGGCGAGGATGAGCACGAGCGGCAGGATCTGCGCCTGAGCGGATTCCCAGTCCCGGTTGCCGGATTCGAGATACGCCGTGACGACGGCGAGCACCTTCTGCACGAAAATCGAGGGGATGGAGGAGACGGCGGCGGAGACGAGGATGCAGACGGCGGTCACCGGCACGAGCACGGGATAGGAGCGGAGGAGGAATTTGAGCAGCCGGCCGAGCGTGCCGCGGTCGAGCTTCTTCTTCGGCTGGTCATTCGGCGTCGGCATCTTGTTCGCCTCCCTTCGTCTGCTGGGTGTAGATCTCGCGGTAGATTTCGCATCCGGCGAGCAGCTCCTCGTGCGTGCCCGCGGCGGCGATGCGGCCGTTGTCCATGACGAGGATCGTGTCGGCGTCCTCCACGGAGGCGACGCGCTGCGCGATGATGAACTTCGTCGTATCGGGGAGCGTCTGTCTGAGCCCCTGACGGATCAGGTGGTCGGTGTGCGTGTCGACGGCGCTCGTCGAATCGTCGAGGATGAGGATCTTCGGGCGCTTGAGCAGCGCGCGGGCGATGCAGAGCCGCTGCTTCTGCCCGCCGGAGACGTTCGTGCCGCCCTGTTCGATGTACGTGTCGTAGCCGTCCGGGAAGGAGCGGATGAATTCGTCCGCCTGCGTGAGGCGGCATACGTCGGCGATCTCCTCGTCGGTGGCGTCCGCGTTGCCCCAGCGGAGGTTTTCCCGGATCGTGCCGGAGAAGAGCAGGTTTTTCTGGAGCACCATGGCGACCGCGCCGCGCAGCGTATCGAGGTCGTAGCGGCGGACGTCCGTCCCGCCGACGCGCACCGTGCCCTCGGTGACGTCGTACAGGCGCGGGATGAGCTGCACGAGCGTGGATTTGCTCGAGCCCGTGCCGCCGAGGATGCCGACGGTCATGCCGGAGCGGATGTGGAGATCGACGTCGGAGAGCGCGAAGAGCTCCGCGTTCGCGGAATACTTGAAGGAGACGTGCTCGAAATCGACGGAGCCGTCCGGCACCTCCGTGACGGCGTCGTCGGGGGAGGAGAGGGCGCTCTTCTCGTCGAGCACCTCGCCGATGCGCTTGAAGGACTCGGCGGAGATCGTGAGGATGACGTAGATCATGCTGAGCATCATGAGCTGGATGAGGATCTGCATCCCGTAGGTCAGCATGGCGGAGATCTCGCCGACGTTGATGACGGTGCCGCCGCTGCCGACGATGAGCCGGGAGCCGACGAGGAGGATGAAGACCATGTTCGCGTACACGCAGATCTGCATGAGCGGCGTGTTCAGCGCGACGATGCGCTCCGCGTGGGTAAAGTCGCGGCGGATGTCCTCGGAGGCGGCGCCGAACTTGTCCTTTTCATGCTCCTCGCGGGAGAAGCCCTTGACGACGCGCATCCCGCGCACGTTTTCCTCGATGGATTCGTTCAGCCGGTCGTATTTCTTGAAGACGCGGCGGAAGGCGGGCATGGCGCGGCGGCTGACGAGGAAGAGCCCGCCGGCGAGGAAGGGGATCAGGACGACGTAGGAGGTCGCGAGCGCTCCGCCCATGACGTACGCCATGATGATGGCGAAAACGAGCATCAGCGGCGCGCGGATCGCCATGCGGATGATCATCATGAAGGACATCTGCACGTTGGCGACGTCCGTCGTCAGACGGGTGACGAGCGAGGAAGAGGAGAAACGGTCGATGTTCTCGAACGAATACGTCTGGATCTTCGCGTACAGATCGTGCCGCAGGTTCTTTGCGAAACCCGCGGACGCCTTCGCGCAGGTGTAGCCGGCGATCCCGCCGCAGGAGAGCGAGAGCAGCGCCATGGCGATGAGGAGCACGCCGATCCGGATGATCGAGGAGATCTCCGCGCCCGCTTCGATTTGGTTCACCATGTCCGCCGTGATGAAGGGGATGAACACCTCGATGACGACCTCGGCGACGATAAAAAGGCACGTGAGCAGAGTCGGAGTCCGGTACTCGCGCACACAGCCGACAAAATGTTTCAGCATACGGCAGTCCTTTCGCGTGGGGTAGGGGATGGAAAATCATGCACTCCATTATTATAGTACACCGGCGTGCCAAATGCAAGAGGCGGCGGACGGATTTTGCCGCGAGTTAGCCGCGCGCCGCCCCGGCGGCGGGAAAATCGGCGGATTTTTCGTTGACATCCCGCACGGGAAGTGATATAATATTATGTCTTGAATTCAACTGTGCGGAAAGGAAGATCTCATGGAGTGGACGTCGCTCAACGATCTGAGAGAAAAATATCTGTCGTTTTTTGAATCGAAGGGGCACCTTCGCCTTCCCAGTTTTTCACTCATCCCGCAGGGGGACAAGTCCCTGCTTCTCATCAATTCCGGCATGGCGCCGATGAAGAAGTTCTTCACCGGCGAGGTCACGCCGCCGCGCCGCCGCGTCACGACCTGCCAGAAGTGCATCCGCACGCCGGATCTGGAGCGCGTCGGGCATACGGCGCGCCACGGCACGTATTTCGAGATGCTCGGCAACTTTTCCTTCGGCGATTATTTCAAAAAAGAGGCGATCCCGTGGGCGTGGGAATTCCTGACCTCGCCCGCGTGGCTCGCGATCCCGGAGGAGAAGCTGTGGCCGTCCGTGTACGAGAAGGACGACGAGGCGTTTGAGATCTGGAACCGGGTGATCGGGATCCCCGCGGAGCGGATCACGAAGCTCGGCAAGGAGGACAACTTCTGGGAGCACGGTCCCGGACCGTGCGGCCCCTGCACGGAGATCTACTTCGACCGCGGCGAGAAGTACGGCTGCGGCAGACCTGACTGCCGTCCGGGCTGCGACTGCGACCGGTTCATGGAGATCTGGAACAACGTGTTCTCTCAGTTCAATAACGACGGACACGGCAACTATACGGAGCTCGCGCAGAAGAACATCGACACTGGTATGGGACTCGACCGTCTCGCCTGCGTGATGCAGGGCGTCGACAACATGTTCGAGGTGGACACGACCCGGAAGATCCTCGACCGCGTCGTGGAGATCGCCGGTCGCCCGTACGGCGTGAACGCGGCGAACGACGTGTCGATCCGCGTCGTGACGGACCACGTCCGCTCCGCGTCGTTCATGATCTGCGACGGCGTCATCCCCTCCAACGAGGGACGCGGCTACGTGCTCCGCCGCATCCTCCGCCGCGCCTGCCGTCACGGGAAACTGCTCGGCATCGACCACACCTTCCTCACCGAGATCGCGAACGTCGTGATCGAGCAGAACGTCGGTCCGTACCCGGAACTCGGCGAGAAGGCGGACTACATCAAGCGCGTGATCCTCATGGAGGAGGAGCGCTTCGACGCGACGATCGACGCGGGACTTTCGATCCTCAACCAGCTCATGCAGAAGGCGGAGGCGGACGGCGCCCGCGTGATCCCCGGCGACGACGTCTTCAAACTGTACGATACGTTCGGCTTCCCGATCGACCTCACGCGCGAGATCGCCGCGGAGCGCGGACTCTCGCTCGACGAAGATACCTTCGCGCATCGCATGAACGAGCAGAAGACGCGCGCACGCGCCGCGCGGGCGAACGTCAGCGGCTGGAGCGAATCCTCGAAGACGCTGCTCGCGTCTCTTCCGAAGACGGAGTACACGGGCTACGCGGAAGGTTCCGCCGCCGCGAAGATCCTCGCGATCCTCGTCGACGACGAGGAGACGGACGCCGTCAGCGAGGGCGAATGCACGATCATCCTCGACCGCACGCCGCTGTACGGCGAGGGCGGCGGTCAGGTGGGCGATACCGGCGCGATCCGCACGGAGAACGCGCTCGCCGCCGTGCTCGACACGAAGAAATCGGAGGGCGTCTATATCCACCTCTGCCGCGTCGAGAACGGGACGCTCCGCCGCGGCGACGCCGTCACGGCGGAGAGGGACGACGCGCGCAACGCGGCGATCCGCCGCAATCACTCGTCCGTCCATCTTCTGCAGGCGGCGCTGCGGCGCGTGCTCGGCACGCACGTCGAACAGGCCGGTTCCTACGTGGACGAGCGCGAGGGACGCTTCGACTTCACGCATTTCGCCCCGATGACGGCGGAGGAACTCGCGCAGGTCGAGGCGCTGGTGAACGCGGAGATCCTTCGCGGCGAGGGCGTCGTCACGACGGAGACGGATCCGGAGACGGCGAAAAAGGCAGGCGCGATGGCGCTCTTCGGCGAAAAATACGGCAAGACGGTGCGTATGGTGCAGATGGGCGATTTCTCGACGGAACTCTGCGGCGGCACGCACGTGGACAACACGGCGAAGATCGGACTGTTCAAGATCCTGTCCGAGGCATCCGTAGCGGCGGGCGTCCGTCGGATCGTCTCCACGACGGGACTCGGCGTACTCTCCCTCATGGCGGAGAAGGACGCGCTGATCGCCGAGACGGCGAAAGCGCTGAAGGCGGCGAACCCGGCGGAGATCGCCGCGCGCGCCGCGGCGCGTGAGGCGGAGCTCTCCCGGATGCGCCGGGAGATCGAGGCGCTCAACGCGAAGATCGCCTCCTCGAAGGCGGACGCGCTCAAGACCTCGGCGAAGAAGGTCGGCGCCGTGTCGCTGATGACGGCCGATATGGGGAACATGTCGATGGAAGCGGCGCGCGCGCTGTGCGATTCGCTCAAGGAGATCCCGGACGCGGTCGGCGTCGTGGCGATCCACGACGGGGAGAAGCTGAACTTCCTCGCGGTCTGCGGGGCGGACGCCGTCCGCGCCGGCGCGCACGCGGGGAACCTGCTGAAAGCCGTGAGCGCCGTGACCGGCGGCAAGGGCGGCGGCCGCCCGGACAGCGCCACCTCCGGCGGGCGCGACGTGTCGAAGATCGGCGAAGCGCTGGCGGCGGCGGAGGGGATCCTTTCCGACATGCTGCACTGAGCGGATCGGGATACGACAAAGATACAAAAAAGGAGAGGCTTTCCGAGGAAAGCCTCTCCTTTTTGTATTCGGCGTCAGATCTCAAAAGAATCGCCGTCGTCCGGCACGTGCAGCGAGAAGGGCAGCGGCGGCAGCGGCGGGATCTTCCCCTCGATCCAGTCGGCGTTCCCGGGACCGATATGCGTGAAAAACACCTGCCGCGTCGGGCACGGGGCGAGGACGCCGAGCGCCGTCTCCCAGGAAAAATGCGCCATTTCGCACACGACGGCGTCGGAGGGCTCATACCGGAACGCATCGGGGAAATCGGCGGCGTCGCCGTGGTGCAGGTCTCCCGTGACGCAGAGCGTCGGACCGCCCGCCGCCTCCAGACGGTAGGCATAGGAGGTGCGGTCGTCCATCATGTGGCGCGTCCGGTACGCCGTCACGGTCAGCCGGTCGTCCGAGTAGAGGACGCCTTCCCGCACCGGATGGAAGCGCAGACGCGCCTCGTTGTCCATCCCGCCGTCCATGGCGCAGAGCAGCGCGCGCATGGCGTCGACGTCGACGGTATCCGGGAGGAAGATATCGTAGTCGGTGTCTTTGTAGTACCAGTTGGAGAGACTGAAAAACAACGGGAAGCCGCCGGTGTGGTCGCTGTGCATGTGGGTGGCGAAGACGGCGCGGACGGAGGTGAACGGGACTCCCCGCCGGGTAAGGAGATCGGCGACGGGCGCGCCGCCGTCCACGAGATAGACGGAGCCGTCCACCTCGATCATGAGGGAGGAAGAGTACCGCACGGCGGAGGGTACGCCGTGGCTCGTGCCGAGAAAGGTGATTTTCATGACGAATACCTCACAAAAAGAAATGAAGCCGAAGAGGAGACCGCAGGACGGTCAGCCCGCCTTTTGCACGCGGGCGAAGATCTTCATGGAGACGCCGGAATCCTGCACGAGGACGTCCGCCGGGAGGCGGGACATATGCGCCGTCACGTACAAGTCGCCCGCCGCGCCGCTGATATTGACGACCTGAACGGCATAGACGACCCACTCCCAGCCGAGCGGGACGAGGCACTGGAGGACGGCGAGGACGACGCCCCACACGACGATCGGCGCGAGCGAAACGACGATGTAGTCGCGGCGGCAAAAATACGCGTCGCTGCCCGCGTAGGCGTACAGCCCCGTGAAGCCGTAGCGCGGGCGGATCCCGCTGAAAGCGCGCATCACGATCCCGTGCACCAGCTCGTGGAGCACGACGTACACGATGCAGCCGCCGAGGAAAACGGGGACGTGGGAGAAATACGCGTCGATATCCGGCTCCCAGCCGCGGCGGAAGAGGGACCATATGCCGGCGGCGGTCATGACGAGCCCGAGCAGGACGGCGAGCCCGTTCACGAGCAGCATCAGCTTTTTGTTCTTCTGGAGGTCGATCTGTTCCTTCTCCGCGTAGTCGGCGGGCAGTGTGGTCCGTGTCGTCATCGCATGCTCCTTATGCGGTCGGTTCGATATCATTATTGTAGCATATTTTTCCCGCCTTGAAAAGAGGAGGTGAGGAATTTGCGGCGGGAAATGCGGCGTGCGCCGTTTTGGCGTATCACGAGCACGCCGGACGCCGCCGACGGAAAGAAAAACTCCCGAAGGGGCGTCCTTTCGGGAGCTTTTGTACACTGTGCGGCTTCACGTCACGCGCTGTGCCGAAACGCACCGTCCGTTTCGGATCTCGAACAGCACGCCGTGCACGGCGACCTCTCCGACGGCGGGCGTGAACTGCACCGGCGTTTTGACGAGGAACTTGTGCAAAATCGGTTCGGCGGCGACGCCGAGCACGCCGGCGTGGGAGCCGCACATGCCGAGATCGGTCACGTAACCGGTCCCGCCCGGCAGGATCTGCTCGTCCGCGGTCGCCACGTGCGTGTGCGTGCCGAAGACGACGTGGACGCGCCCGTCCAGATACCGCGCGAGCGCGAGTTTTTCGCTCGTCGCTTCCGCGTGGATATCGACGACGGCGAGATCGTACTGTCCTTTGTAGGCGGCGAGTACCGCGTCCGCCGTCGTGAACGGCGAGGCGACCGGCTCCATGAAGACGCAGCCGATCAGGTTCATGACGAGCACGCGCTGCCCGGAGGCGGTGACGACGCAGGAGCCGTGCCCCGGCGCGCTGTCCGGATAGTTGGCGGGGCGGAGCATCGCCGGTCTGTCGTCGAGGAGCGTATAGACGTCCCGGCGCCGCCAGGAATGGTTGCCGCCGGTGATCACGTCGGCGCCCGCGTCGAAGAGGATGCGGGCGGCGTCGGCGGAGATCCCGTTCGTGGGCGCGGCGTTCTCTCCGTTGACGATGACGAGGTCGGCGCGCAGTCCGTCGCGCAGACGGGACAGGGCGCGTCCCTCGGAGAGGGAGCGGACGCCTTCGTCGCCGACGACGTCGCCCATACAGAGGATACGCATGGCGGTCTTCCCCGATTCTTCAGGATGCGGGACGGCTCAGAGCCCGTCCCAGAAGCGGCCTTCTTCGTAGGCGGCGACGAGAGATTCGTACAGCCCGCGCACGTACACGCGGTTTTCTCCCTCGTTTTCCGCGGGAGCGGGGAAATCGCGGATCGGCGTTTTCTGCGCCTCGGCGATGACGAGCGCGTGCGGCGTCGCGGCCTCGATGCCGCACAGCGGGCGCAGCTGCGGATCGAATACGGCGTCGACGGCGGCGAAGAGCTTGTTTGTGACGTCGAGGAACGGATCGCCGTAGACGACCTCCGTGCCGTCGTCGAGGATCCCGCGGATGATCTTCGTTTCACCGGTCTCCTCGTAGAGGATGCGGCCGCGCTCAAAGTGATAGTCGAAGATGGGATCCTGCCGGCGTTCCGTCGCGTGCGAGGCGATGAAGAGGACGCGCGCGCCGCCCTCGCACTGCACTTCCATGGAACAGGTATCGTAATTCTCGATGGCGTTGGCGCGCCACAGCGAGGCGCGCACGGAGAGCGGTGCCGCCGCGGTGTCGACCGTTCTGCCGAGCACGTAGAGCATGTTGTGCAGATAGTGCGCCGTCGCGTTGTTGGCGACGGAGTCGAGGATGAGCGAACCGTCGGCGGCGCGGATCTTGCCCGCCCAGCCGCTCCCGCGGCGGTAGTAGGCGCGGTCGCGCGGCCAGAGCACGAGCGTCTTGAGAAGGATCGGTTTTCCGTACCGTCCGGCGAGGATGTCCCGCTTCATCGCCTGTACGGCGGCGGAGTACGACCACTGATAGCCGATGCTGACGTACTTGCCCGCGCGGTCGCGCGCTTCCAGCATGGCGGGAATGTCGGAGACGTCGCCGCAGAGCGGCTTTTCCGCCATGACGCAGCAGCCGTGATCGAGCGCCGCGATCATCTGGCGGGCATGCAGGTGGATGGGCGTGGAGATGACGCAGAGATCCGCGCTCAGTCCGGCGTCGAAGAACTGCGCCATGTCGGAGAAGATCGGTACGCCGCGCTCGCGGAGCGGCGCAAGGAAACCGCTCGCATCCGGATACGGATCGACGCAGCCGACGATCTCCGTATCCGGGCGGTCGCCGTGAAGGATCGGTCCGAGATGCGTGGAGGCGTAGCCGCCGATCCCGACGAAAAGGAGACGCGCTTTTTTCATGGTGACATCCGTCCGTTCACTGAGAAGATTGTCATTAGTATAGCATTTTTTCCGCGCGTTTGCAAGAGAGCGGCGGATTTTGTCCCGGTTTTTTCATATTCCGGGATAACTTTTCAAAACCCCTTGCAAGTTGTCACGATATCATGTATAATAAATAGGAATCCTTGTTTCCCCGCGCAGATCGCGTTCCTCCCCCAATTCTTCAACAGGATTTATTATAAAGGAGTATCAGGATATGGCAAACTTGACCACGGAACTCATTCGCAATGTGGCGCTTCTCGGACACGGCGGAAGCGGCAAGACTTCTCTGGCGGAGGCCATGCTGTTCGCGGCCGGCTCCATCGACCGTCTCGGCAAGACGACGGACGGCAATACCTGCTGCGACTACGATCCCGAGGAGATCAAGCGCGGCTTCTCGCTCTCTCTCGCGGCCGCCAATTTCCCCTGGAAGGGCTGCAAGGTCAACCTGCTCGACACGCCCGGCTACCTTGATTTCGCCGGTGAGGTGCTCGAGGGCATGCGCGTCGCGGACGCCGCCGTCATCACCGTGGACGCGAAGGCCGGCGTCGAGGTCGGCGCCGAGCTCGCATGGGATTATGCGAACGCGGCCGGGATCCCGCGCGCGTTCTTCGTCAATAAATGCGACGATCCGGACGCGGATTTCCACGCGGTGTTCGACGCGCTCCACGGGCAGTTCGGTTCCTCTCTCTGCCCGATCTTCGTCCCGTACAAGAACGGCTCCGACATCGTGATGATCGATCTCATCGAGATGAAGGCGTACTCCTACGACGCGAAGGGCAAGCGCTCCGAGACCGCCATGACGCCCGCCTATGAGGAGATGGCGTCCGAATACAAGGAAGTGCTCAACGAGGCGCTCGCGCAGACGAGCGAGGAGCTGCTCGAGAAATACTTCGAGGGCGAGGAGATCACGCGCGAGGAGTCCGTCACGGCGCTTCACGACGGTATCATCAGCGGCGCGATCACGCCCGTCTACTGCGGCGCCGCCACGAAGATGTGGGGCGTGTACGCGCTGATGGATGCGATCGTCGAGTCGTTCCCGCGTCCGACCGCCCGGAAAGTCGAGCATGCCGCCGACGGCGCCGAGGTGCCGATCGACGCGGCGAGCGCCGACGCGGCGATCTTCGTCTTCAAGACGATCGCCGACCAGTACGGCAAGCAGTCCTTCTTCAAGGTCATGAACGGTACGCTCGCGAAGGATATGACGCTGAAGAATCTGACCAGCGGCTCGCAGGAGAAGATGGCGCACATCTACACCATGTGCGGCAAGAAGCAGACCGAGGTCGATTCTCTCTGCTGCGGCGACATCGGCATGATTTCCAAGCTGGCGAACACGAACACGAACGATACGCTCCGCCTTACCGGCGACGCGGCGTACGCGCCGATCGTTTTCCCGACGCCGTATCTGGAGCGCGCGATCGTTCCCGCCGCCAAGGGCGACGAGGACAAGATCTCCACCGGCATCGCCCGCCTCACCGAAGAGGACCGCACGCTGAAATACGAGAACAACGCGGAGACGAAGCAGATGGTCATCGCCGGTCTCGGCGACATCCACCTCGACGTCATGGTCTCCCGCATGAAGGCGCGCTACGGCGTCAGCATCGTCCTCGAGGAGCCGCGCATCCCGTACCGCGAGACGATCAAGGGCCGCTCCGACGTACAGGGCAAGCATAAGAAGCAGACCGGCGGTTCCGGTCAGTACGGCGACGTCCACATCCGCTTCGCTCCGGGCGAGGAGGAAGGACTCACCTTCACGGTCTCCGTCGTCGGCGGCGTCGTCCCGAAGAACTTCAACCCCGCCGTCGAGAAGGGTCTGCTCGAGGCGATGGAGCACGGCGTGCTCGCCGGCTATCCGGTCGTCCATCTGGCAGCCGATCTGTACGACGGCTCCTACCATCCGGTCGACTCCTCCGAGATCGCGTTCAAGCTCGCGGCGCGCCTCGCCTATAAGGCCGGCCTGCCGCTGGCGAACCCGATCCTGCTCGAGCCGGTGGGCGAGTTGAAGGTCACGATCCCCGACAGCTACGTCGGCGACATCATCGGCGACCTCACGAAGCGCCGCGGCCGCATGAACGGCATGAATCCCACCGAGGGCAAGGCGGGCTACACGACGATCGTCGGCGACGTGCCGAAGGCCGAGATGAGCGATTACGTCATCACGCTCCGCGCCACCACGCAGGGCAGAGGCTCCTTCGACTTCAAGGTGAACACCTATGAAGAGGTCCCCGCCTCCGTCGCGCAGAAGGTCATCGCCGAGCATAAGGTCGAGGAAGAATAACGCTTTGCGTTCCCCCCCCCCGCGGGGCGGGAGGGGAAATCCACGGACAGCGGACCGGCACCGAAGAGATTCGGTGCCGGTTTTTTCCGTATCCGGCGGAAAAGCGAAGGATTTCCGACGCGGATTTCCTCTCCCCTCTTGCGCACGGCGCGGATTTCGGATATACTAATGACAGATACGGAACGGGAGGCGCGGTCATGCATATTCTGATGGTCACGATGAGTCTGGGGATCGGGGGGGCGGAGACGCATATCCTCGAGCTGGCGCGCTGTCTCACAAGGTGCGGGCACAGCGTAACGGTCGTCTCGAACGGCGGCGTCTACGTCGACGCGCTGACCGCGGACGGCGTGCGCCACGTCGACGCGCCGCTCCATTCCAAGCATCCGGCGGCACTCCTCCGTGCGTACCGGACGCTGCGGCGGCTCGTGCGCGAAGAGCGCTTCGACGTGATCCACGCGCATGCGCGGATCCCCGGCTTCCTTTCCGCGATCGTCGCGCGGCGGGCGGACGTCCCGTTCGTCACGACGTTCCACGGCGTGTTCAATCCGGTCTGGTACTGGCGGCTCTTGACCCGGACGGGCGAGAGGGCGCTCGCCGTGTCGGAGGACGTGCGGGAGTATCTTCAGAAATGGTATCATATGCCCGCCGACAAGATCACCGTGACGGTCAACGGCATCGACGTGGAGGCGTTCCGCGCGGGAGAGCCGTCGGCGGAGCTTCTGGCGCCGGGACGGCGGACGATCCTCTGCGTGACGCGGCTCGACCGTGAGAGCGCCGGGCACGTCTATGCCATGATCGAGGCGATGCCGGAGATCGTCGGCGCGGTCCCGGACGCGCGGCTCGTCGTCGTCGGAGGCGGCGACGTCCTCGGCGACGTCCGCGCGGCGGCGGCGGACACGGACGCAGCGCTCGGCGGCGGGCGGATCGAGGTCCTCGGACCGCGCACGGACATCCCGGCGATCCTGCCCGCGGCGGATCTCTTCGTCGGCGTGTCGCGCGCGGCGATGGAGGCGATGGCGTGCGGGATCCCCGTGATCCTCTCCGGCGCGCAGGGACATCTCGGCGCCTTCGTGCCCATCCTGACGGCGGAGGCGGTCGGAACGAATTTCTGCTGCCGCGGACGCGACGTGGCGGATGCCGACACGCTCGCCGACGCCGTGATCACCGTTCTCAAAAAAACGCCGGAGGAACGGCGGGAGATGGGAGCGTACGGACGCGCGCTCATCGAACGGGAGTATTCCGTCGCGCGCATGGCGGGAGACGCCGAAACGGTGTACGCCCGCGCGATCCGGGAGCACGTTTTCCGCCGGGGCGACGCGGTCGTCTCCGGCTATTACGGCTTCGGCAACGCGGGAGACGACGCGCTCCTGACCGCCATTGCCGAGGGTCTGCGCGCGCGGGGTATTTACCGCATCTCCGCGCTCTCGAAAAACGGGAAGCCGCCGGCGCCCGGCGTGCGTGCCGTTCGCCGCTTCCGCTTCTTCGCCGTCCGGCGGGAGATCCGCCGCGCAAAGCTCCTCATCAGCGGCGGCGGGAGCCTGCTCCAGGACGCGACGAGCACGCAGTCGCTCGTCTATTATACCGCGGTGATGCGCTGCGCGGAGCGCGCCGGCGTGCCGGTGATGGTCTTTGCGAACGGCGTCGGCCCGATCTCCCGGGAAAAGAACCGGCGGCGCGCGGCGCGCGCCGTGGCGGCGGCGGACGCCGTCAGCGTCCGGGAGGAGCAGTCGCGTGAGGAACTCGTCTCCATGGGCATCGACGCGGCGCGGATCCGCGTCAGTGCCGATCCGGTGTTCCGCCTCGGCACACCGCGTCCGGCACAGACGGAACGCCCGTATCTGCTTCTTTCCCTGCGGGAAACGGCGGACGGCAGACGGACGCGGGCGCTGGAGGACGCGCTCTTTGCCGCGGCGCGGGATCTCTGCCGCGAGGCGGATCTGGACGCGGTCGTACTGCCGATGCAGCCGGCGTACGACGACGGGATCTGCGCCCGCATGGCGGAACGGCTGCGCGAGGCGGGCGTCTCGGCGGAAAAATACGGCGCCGCTTCCTTTGGGGAGATCCGCGCGCGGATCGCCGGGGCGCGCTGCGTGATCGCCATGCGCCTGCACGCGCTGATTTTCGCCTGCGCCGCGTGCGTGCCGCCGCTCGCGCTTTCCTACGATCCGAAGATCGACGCGTTCATGGAATACGTGCGGATGCGGGAGAACGTGCTGCCCGCTTTCTCCGCCGACGGGGAAGAGATCCTCGCCGCGGCGCGCCGGCTGCTCGCCTCCCGGGAGACGCTGCGCGCGGCGCTCGCGGAGCGTACGGAGGAAATGTGCGCGCTCTCGGAGAAGGATTTCGACGTTGCCGCCGCTCTGTTTGCAGGAAAAACGCGGGAAGATTCATAATTTGCTGATTTTCAGAAAAAAATATCGATAATTCGCAGGATTGCGCTTGACATTATGCAAATAAAGTGGTATCCTATAGGATACAAGCCGCGGAGGCGTCCGTTTGCCGCCTCCGCCTTTCTCTCGATACAGAAAGGGTACACTCATGCCGAACAACAGCACGTTCAGCCATTCGATCTCCAGCGACGTCAAGGTGGAGTTTTCCCCGCAGACGAACCTGATCGAGCAGTCCTCCTACCGTTATTCGCTCCAGGAGCGGGATACGCCGAACCTGCAGCGGTATCTGTTCGACTACGATTCCGTGCCGAAGGTCTCTTTCAACCACCGTTTCGTGCCGGTGCAGATGCCGGATGAGATCTGGATCACGGACACGACCTTCCGCGACGGACAGCAGTCCACCTCTCCCTTCACGACGAAGCAGATCACGGATCTGTACAAGCTGATGCACCGCCTCGGCGGACCGCGCGGCCTGATCCGGCAGAGCGAGTTTTTCGTCTATACGGAGAAGGACCGCAGGGCGCTGGAGGAATGCATGGCGCTCGGCTACGATTTCCCGGAGATCACGACGTGGATCCGCGCCTCGCAGAAGGATTTCGAACTCGTCCGGTCGCTCGGCATCCGCGAAACGGGGATCCTCGTCTCCTGCTCGGACTATCACATTTACAACAAGATGGGGCTGACGCGCGCCGGGGCGATGAAGAAGTATCTTGCCATCGTGCGCGAGGTGCTCGAATTGGGGATCCGCCCGCGCTGTCACTTTGAGGATATCACCCGCGCGGATTTCTACGGCTTCGTCGTGCCCTTCGCCGAGGCGCTCCGTCAGCTCGGCGAGGAGTACCGCATCCCGGTCAAGATCCGCGCCTGCGATACGATGGGCTACGGCGTGAACTATCAGGGCGCGGCGCTCCCGCGCAGCGTGCAGGGGATCGTGTACGGTCTGATCCACTACGCCGGACTCGCGCCGGAGCAGCTCGAATGGCACGGGCACAACGATTTCTATAAGGTCGTGACGAACGCGTCCACCGCGTGGCTCTACGGCGCCTCCGGCGTCAACTGCGCGCTGCTCGGCATCGGCGAGAGGACGGGCAACTGTCCGCTCGAAGCGATGGTCATCGAGTACGCCTCGCTGCGCGGGACGACGGACGGCATGGAACTGCCGGTCATTACGGAGATCGCCGAGTACTTTGAGAACGAGATCGGATACAAGATCCCGCCGCGGACGCCGTTCGTCGGCGCGAATTTCAACGTCACCCGCGCCGGGATCCACGCGGACGGGCTGATGAAGGACGAGGAGATCTACAATATCTTCAATACGGAAAAACTCCTGAACCGTCCGGCGCGCGTCGCCGTGGACGTCCATTCCGGCGCGGCGGGGATCGCCATGTGGCTGAACACCCGCTTCCGCGAGAATCACGTCGATCTGCACATCGAAAAGCACGCGCCGATCATCGCGGCGATGAAGGAGAAGGTCGACGCGCAGTACGAGGACGGACGTACGACCTCGATGGGCGACGAGGAACTGCTCGGCATGCTGGAGACGCTTTCGCCGGAACTGGCGGACGCCGCCCGCTGAAAGAGCGCTGTGTAAGGATCCTCCGGGAAAAATCCCGGAGGATTTTTTCGCGATCCTTCTTTACAAATCCCGCGCGGCGTAGTATAATAGGAATAACGGCGACGACCGGAAAGAATCCGGGTCCCGCGTCCTCCAGAGAGCTGCCCCACCGGCTGAAAACGGCAGCGGACGCGTCCGGGCTGTGCCTCCGCGAGCCGATCCCGCAAGGGACGTATCCCCGGCGTTAACGGGTCATGAGAACCAATGAGAGTGGAACCGCGCCCCGTCGCCTCTTGCAGGAGACGGGCGTATTTTGTTTTCGGCGCCGGGAAATGCTTTTCCGCGGCGCCGCGGGGAAAGGGAGGACATAGATGAAGCATATCACCGTCCGCATCCGCAAAAAGGAGACGGGACAAAAGAGGGAAGGGATCGCCCGCGCGCTGCGCCGCGACGTCGACGCGATCTGCGAGCGCGATCCGGCCGCCCGTTCCCGCGCGGAGGCGCTGCTTCTGTATCCGGGGCTGCACGCGCTGTTCTTCCACCGGATCTCGCACGCGCTGTATAAAAAGAAACTCTTCTTCACCGCCCGCATGGTGAGCCAGCTCGGCCGCTTCTTCACCGGGATCGAGATCCATCCCGGCGCGCAGATCGGGCGGGGACTCTTCATCGACCACGGCGCCGGCGTCGTCATCGGCGAGACGGCGATCATAGGGGACGGGTGCACGCTGTATCAGGGCGTGACGCTCGGCGGCACGGGAAAGGAAACGGGGAAACGCCATCCGACGCTCGGCAACAACGTCATGGTCGGCGCCGGAGCGAAGCTCCTCGGCAATTTCACGATCGGCGACAACGCGAAGATCGCCGCGGGCGCCGTCGTTCTGCGCGACGTGCCGCCGGATTCGACCGCGGTCGGCATCCCGGCGCGGATCGTCCGCTGCGCGGGCAAGCGGGTGGCGGCGGATCTCGATCAGACGCACATCCCCGATCCCGTGGCGGAACAGCTCCGCGCGCTGGACGAGCGGATCGCGGCGCTGGAGCAGAAGCGCTCCCGTGCGCCGCGCACGCAGTCCCGCTCAGATTCCTGAAGGAAAGGAAGACCGATATGTTCTGTCCGAAATGCGGCCATGAAGCCGAGGACGGTCTGCGCTTCTGCATGTACTGCGGGCAGCCGCTGTCCGCCCGGCCCGCGCCGAAGAGCGACTCTCCCGTGAAGAAATTTTTCCTTGCCGTGCTCCGCGCGCTCGTGTACTTTTTGGTCTATCTGATCGTGGAGAACGTCGTCGTTTTCACGTACGAGATGGCGATGCTCGCGGGACCGATCGCGCAGGTCGTGATCGCGGGCGGCGACGTCTATGCGATGTACGACGCGCTGATCGAGGATTTGTACGTGCAGGTGCAGCAGCACCTGCATCTGCTCCTCATCCTGTCGACGCTGCTTACGATCCTGATCTACTGCATCCAGTTCCGCATCCGGCACAAAAAGCCGCTGGAGGAGATGCACGTCCGCCGCGTTCCCGTCTCCCGCGCTTTGTACGCGCTGCTTCTCGGGATATCGCTCCAGGTCGTCGTCAGCCTTCTGCTCTACGTTCTGCCGATCCCGGAGTCCCTCGTCGAAAGCTTCAATGAGGATGCGGATTTCCTCTACGGCGGTCCCGTCGTGATCGAGTTCATCAATATCGCGATCTTCACGCCGCTGATGGAGGAGATCGTCTTCCGCGGACTCATCTACACGCGCCTGCGCCGCGGGATGCGCCGCGGCATCGCGGTGGTGCTTTCCGCCGTCGTGTTCGGCGCCGCGCACGGTCATATCATTTCGTTCGTATACGCCGGTCTGCTCGGACTTCTGTTCGTTCTGCTCATGGAGCGCAACGGCGATTCCATCGTCGTGACGATCTGCTGTCACGCGGGCTTCAACGCCGCGTCCTACGCGCTGGCGTATATCCCGGACAGTATCCCGCTCCTGCTCGCGCTCGGGTGCGCGGCGGCGGCGGTCGGATGCGGCGCGGGATATCTGGCGCTCCGGCCGCTCGGGAACGCGAAAGAGGCGGCGGACGACGCAGAGGCGGCCTGAAAGAGCAGGCGGAAAGGAGCAATCATGAAGCTGTATAATTCTTTGTCGCACGAGAAGGAAGAATTCGTGCCCTATACGCCGGGGAAGGTGAAGATGTACACCTGCGGCCCGACGGTCTATCATTTCGCGCACATCGGCAATCTCCGCACCTACATCATGGAGGACGTGCTGGAAAAGTATCTGCGCTATTCGGGATACGACGTGAAGCGCGTCATGAACATCACGGACGTCGGCCATCTGACGAGCGACGCGGATACGGGCGAGGACAAGATGCTCAAGGGCGCGCGCCGCGAGCATAAGACGGTCATGGAGATCGCGCAGTTCTACACGGACGCGTTCTTCGCCGACTGCGCGAAACTGCATATCAGGACGCCGGACGTCGTGGAGCCGGCGACGCACTGCATCCCGGAGTTCATCACGATGGTACAGGGGCTGCTCGACCGCGGGTACGCCTACGTCGCCGACGGGAACGTCTATTTCGATACCTCGAAGCTGGACAAGTACTACGTCTTCCACAACTTCGAGGCGGAAGATCTGGAGGTCGGCGTCCGCGAAGGCGTCGAAGCGGACGAGAGGAAACGGAACAAGACGGACTTCGTGCTCTGGTTCACGAAATCGAAATTCGAGGATCAGGAGCTGAAATGGGAGAGCCCGTGGGGGCTCGGTTATCCGGGCTGGCATATTGAATGCTCCGCCATCAGCATCAAGCACCTCGGCGAGTATCTCGATCTCCACTGCGGCGGGATCGACAACGCCTTCCCGCATCACACGAACGAGATCGCGCAGTCGGAGGCGTACCTCGGTCACCCGTGGTGCAAATACTGGTTCCACGTGCTTCATCTGAACACGGCGACGGGGAAAATGAGCAAATCCTCCGGGGAATTTCTGACGGTCTCGCTCCTGGAGGAGAAGGGATACGACCCGCTCGTGTACCGCTTCTTCTGCCTCGGCTCCCACTACCGGAAGGCGCTCGTTTTCTCGTGGGAGGCGCTGGACAACGCGGCGGCGGCGTACCGCAAGCTCGTTTCGCGCATCGCGGCGCTCGATCCGGCGGCGACCGGTGAGAACGCGGAGACCGCGGCGGCGCTGCGCGCGCAGTTCGACGAAGCGCTCGGCAATGATTTGAACACCTCGCTCGGCGTGACCGTATTGTACGACGTTCTCAAGGCGCCGCTCTCCGACGCACGGAAGCTGGCGCTGATCGGCGAGTTCGACGGCGTGCTCTCGCTCGGACTGCTCGACGCGGCGGAGCGGGAGAGAGAAGCGGCGTCGGCGGCGCCGGCGGCGGACGACGCGCTCACGGCGAAGATCGAGGAGATGATCGCACAGCGGGCGGCGGCGAAGAAGGCGAAGGATTACGCCCGCGCCGACGCGATCCGCGCGGAGCTGTCCGCGATGGGCGTGACGCTGAAGGACACGCCCGCCGGGACGGAATATACGATCGGGTGAACCGGCTCGACCGGAAGGATACAGAGAGGAGAAAGGATATGACAGAGCTGTTTACTCCCGCGCAGATCGAAGTGAAGGGCTGGCTGAAGCGGCAGCTCGAGATCCAGGCGGACGGGCTGTCCGGACATCTGGACAAGATCTGGCCGGACGTGCGCGACAGCGCGTGGATCGGCGGAGACAGGGAGGGCTGGGAGCGCGTGCCGTACTGGCTCGACGGCTACATCCCGCTCGCGTGGCTTTTGCGCGATAAAGAAAAGATGGCGCGCGCGAAATGGTACGTCGACGCGATCCTCGACCGGCAGGCGCCGAACGGATGGATCTGCCCCGACGACAAGACGAACGGCGTGAACGTCAAGGAATACGACGTCTGGGCGGCGTTCCTGATCGGGAAGGTGCTCGCCATGTACGTCGAGTTCACCGGCGACGAGCGGGCGGAAGAGGGTCTGTACCACGCGCTGAAGTGCCTGTGGGAGAAGCTGGAGAGCGGGGAGATCCATCTCTTCAGCTGGGGAAAAGCCCGCCATTTCGAGTGCGTCGTCCCGCTGTTCCACCTGTATAAGAGGAATCCGGAGGAATGGATCCTCTCCCTTGCGCGGACGATGCGCGAGCAGGGCATGCGGTACGACTCCTATATGGAGACGTGGAAGGATATGCAGCGCCGCTGGACGTTTGAGACGCACATCGTCAATATCGGCATGATGTTCAAGTGCGACGCGCTCTACGAGGCGCTGTTCGGCGAGAAGCTCTCGGACACGCCGGAGAAGATGTGGCGGCATCTGGAAAAGTATCACGGGACGGCCGTCGGCACGTTCAGCGGCGACGAGTGCCTCGCCGGGCTCGCGCCGAACCGCGGGACGGAGCTGTGCCACGTCGTCGAGCTGATGTACAGCTGCGAATGGCTGTACCGCCTGACGGGGCGGCGCGAATGGATGGACCGGCTGGAGAAGGCGGCGTTCAACGCGCTTCCCGCGACGCTGTCCGACGACATGTGGACGCATCAGTACGACCAGTGCGTGAACCAGATCGCCTGCATGCGCTTCGCGAAATCGCCCTTCGGCACGAACAACGTCGACGCGAACCTGTTCGGGCTCGAGCCGAACTACGGCTGCTGCACGGCGAATTTCAATCAGGGATGGCCGAAGCTGGCGATGCACGTCTTCCTTTCCCGCTCCGAGAGGGAGATCGAGTGCGCGATGCTTCTGCCCGCCGCGCTCCATACGAAGGTAAAGGGCGTGCCCGTCACCGTCACGATCCGCACGGAATACCCGTTCCGCCATACGGCGGCGGTCACGGTCAAGGCCGCGCGGCCCGTCTCCATGAAGCTGCGCATCCGGATCCCCGGCTGGAGCCGCGGCGTGACGGTCGACGGCGAGACGCGCCGCAACACCGGGTACGTCACGGTCTCCCGCACGTGGTCCGATTCGGAGACGGTGCGGATCGAGCTGCATGACGAGGTGCGTTTCGAGCGCCGTCCGTTCGGACTGCAGACGGTCGGGTACGGTCCGCTCGTCTTCTCTCTGCCGATCCCGTATACGGAAAAACAGATCGAATACGAAGGCGGCGGGGTGGAGCGGCGCTTCCCCTACTGCGATTACGAACTGCTCCCCGAGGGCGAGTGGCGCTGGGGCTTTGCCGACGGCGCGGTGAAGGTGTGCACGAAGCGCGGGGACGACGTCCCGTTCTCCTCGAAGCATCCGCGTCTGGCGCTGCGCATGCGCCTCTGCCCGGTCGACTGGCGGATGGAGGAGGAATACGGGATCTATGCCGCCGCGAAGCCGAAGTCCCCGCGCGCGAAAGGCAAGCCGGTCGTGCAGGAACTCATCCCCTACGGCTGCGCCAAACTGCGGATGACGGCGATGCCGCGCGTCCGGTAAAGGGAACGGCCGAACAGACAAATACAAAAGCTCTCCCGTCCGGCGGACGGGAGAGCTTTTTCGTGCGGGGAGAAGGATCATTTCGTGAGTTTCTTTACGGCGGGCTTTACGACCTTGTCGAGGGCGTCGAGGCCGGGCTTGACGCGCGGGGCGTTCTTCATCGCTTCCTCGACGGCGACGGCGACGGCGACGGTCGCGCCGACCATCGGGTTGTTGCCCATGCCGATCAGACCCATCATCTCCACGTGCGCGGGGACGGAGGAAGAGCCGGCGAACTGCGCGTCGGAGTGCATGCGGCCCATCGTGTCCGTCATGCCGTAGCTGGACGGACCGGCGGCCATGTTGTCCGGATGGAGCGTGCGGCCCGTGCCGCCGCCGGAGGCGACGGAGAAGTAGCCGACGCCGTTCTCCGTGCACCATTTCTTATAGGTGCCGGCGACCGGATGCTGGAAACGGGTGGGGTTCGTGGAGTTGCCGGTGATGGACACGCCGACCTTCTCCAGCTTCATGATCGCGACGCCTTCGGGCACGTTGTCGGCGCCGTAGCAGCGGACGGCCGCTCTCGGTCCCTTGGAGTAGGGGATCTCGCGGACGATCTTCACCTCTTCGGTGTACGGATCGAATTCGGTCTGCACGTAGGTGAAGCCGTTGATGCGGGAGATGATGAAGGCGGCGTCCTTGCCGAGACCGTTGAGGATGACGCGCAGGGGTTTTACGCGCACTTTGTTCGCGTTCAGCGCGATCTTGATCGCGCCCTCGGCGGCGGCGAAGGACTCGTGACCGGCGAGGAAGCAGAAGCATTCCGTCTCCTCGGAGAGGAGCATCTTGCCGAGGTTGCCGTGACCGAGACCGACCTTGCGGTTTTCGGCGACGGAGCCGGGGATGCAGAAGGACTGCAGACCGATGCCGATGGCGGCGGCGGCGTCCGCGGCTTTGCGGCAATTCTTCTTCAGGGCGATGGCGGCGCCGACGGTGTACGCCCACACGGCGTTCTCAAAGCAGATCGGCTGCGTCTCGCGGACGATCTTTTCGCAGTCGATCCCGGCGTTCAGCGTGATCGTTCTGCATTCTTCGATGGAGGAGATCCCGTATTCGGCGAGCGCGGCGTTGATCTTGTCGACTCGTCTCTCGTAGTTTTCAAACAGTGCCATATTCGTTGTCCTCCTTACGCCTTTCTCGGATCGATATACTTGGCGGCTTCGTCGAAGCGGCCGTAGTGACCCATCGCCTTTTCATAGGCGGCGGACGGATCGTCGCCCTTCTTGATGAAGTCCGTCATCTTTCCGAGGTTGACGAACTCGTAGCCGATGACCTGATCGTCCTCGTCGAGCGCCATGCGGGTGACGTAGCCCTCCGCCATCTCCAGATAGCGGACGCCCTTCTTCACCGTGCCGTACATCGTGCCGACCTGACTGCGGGTCCCCTTGCCGAGGTCCTCGAGTCCGGCGCCGATGTTCAGACCGTTCTCGGAGAAAGCGGACTGGGAGCGGCCGTAGACGATCTGCAGAAACAGCTCTCTCATCGCCGTGTTGATCGCGTCGCAGACGAGGTCGGTGTTCAGCGCTTCGAGGATCGTCTTGCCGGGGAGGATCTCCGCCGCCATCGCGGCGGAATGCGTCATGCCGGAGCAGCCGAGCGTCTCGACGAGCGCCTCCTGGATGATGCCGTCCTTGACGTTCAGCGTCAGCTTGCAGGCGCCCTGCTGCGGCGCGCACCAGCCGACGCCGTGCGTCAGCGCGGAAATGTCTTTGACTTCTTTCGCCTTGACCCATTTGCCCTCTTCCGGGATCGGGGCGGGACCGTGGTTCGGACCCTGCTTCACACAGCACATGGCTTCTACTTCGCTGGTATAGTTGAGCTCGCCCATAGAAACTGTATACTCCTTTGTATTAAGATCGATTTCCGGCGGGAAACGCCCGCACACGGATATTATACCGCAGATCCTGCGATAAATCAAGAAAACGCGGCAAAAAAAGTAACACCTTATTCACAACGGCGCTCACGCGCCCGTCAGCGTGACGTACCGCGGCTCGTGCCGCAGGGCGGGGAGGACCTTCGATATCAGCTCGTCCGTCGGGAACGCGACGGTCGAGGTATTGATGCACGGATGCGCGCCGAAGCGGGGAAGCGAGAGAAGATCGCGGTCGATCAGGAGCGTCACCGCTCCCGCATCGTCGAACAGCAGACCGAACACGGAGACGGAGCCGGGGCTGAGGCGGAGCATCGCGCGCATCCGCTCGGCGTCGCCGAAGGAGAGGCGCGTCTCGCCGAGCTGGGCGGACACCTCCCGCGTGCGGAACGCCTTATCCCCCGGCATGAGGAGCAGATACGAGCGGGAGCCGCTGCTGTTGCGCAGAAAGAGATTTTTGCAGATGGGAAAGCCGAGCGCGCGGTCGACGTCGGCGCAGGCGTCGATCGTGAACGCCGCCTCGTGATCGACGCGGTCGTAATCGATCCCCAGCCGGCCGAGCAATTCGTACACGGCCCGTTCTTCGGGAAGGCGGGACGGATCGTGCGGATCCCCGCGGTGTACTTCGTACTCCATGAAACGCTCCTTCTCTGACGGCGGTACGTCAGTTGCAGGTGTTCGCCGTGCGGCGGCGCGCCTCGGCGACGGCTTCGCGCAGTACGGCGTGTTCCGGCGCGCGCAGCTCCGGATCCGCTTCGAGCAGAGCCCGGGCGGTCCCGAACGCTGCGGTGAGCAGATCGGCGTCCTCTGCGGCGGCGGAGAAGACCGTCGGCAAAGCGCCGTGCTGACGGACGGCGCCTTCGGCCCCCAGAAAATCCCCCGGTCCGCGCAGGCGCAGATCCTCCTCCGCGATCGCGTAGCCGTCGCGGAGCCGCCGGATCACCTCCAGCCGCTGCCGCGCCGCTTCTCCCTTCGCGTCGGAGACGAGGACGCAGTAGGATTTCGCCTCCCCGCGCCCGACGCGGCCGCGCAGCTGATGGAGCTGCGCGAGCCCGAAGCGCTCGGCGTTCTCGACGATCATCAGCGTCGCGTTCGGAACGTTGACGCCGACCTCGATCACCGTCGTGGAGACGAGGATCTGGACCGTCCCCTCCGTGAATTCGCGCATGACCCGTTCCTTCTCGGCAGGCTTCATCTTTCCGTGGACGAAGCCGACGCGAAGCGAAGGAAAGGCGGCGGCAAGGGCGGCGGCGTGCTCGACGGCCGCCTTGAGCGGCGGACGGTCCTCCTGCGCGTCGGAGAACATCGGATCCGTCAGCTCCTCCGGATCGTCGGAGGACGCGTCCTTCTTTTCTTCCTCGACGGCGGGGCAGACGACGTAGACCTGATGCCCCGCTTCCGTTTGCCGGAGGATGAAGGCGTTCAGCCGTTCCCGGTACGCTTCGCCGACGACGTAGGTATCCACCGCCTGCCGTCCGGGCGGCATCTCGTCGAGCCGGGAGATGCTGAGCCCGCCGTAGGCGAGCAGCGACAGCGTGCGCGGGATCGGCGTCGCGCTCATGACGAGCAGGTGCGCGTCGCCGCTCTTCTCCGCGAGCGCGGCGCGCTGCATCACGCCGAAGCGGTGCTGTTCGTCCTCGATGACGAGACCGAGACGGGAGAAGGAGACGGACTCGGAGAGGAGCGCGTGCGTGCCGATCACCACGTCCGCGCCGATACCGCCGGCGATCGCCTCGTGTACCTTCCGTTTCTGCGCCGCGGCGGCGGAGCCGGTGAGGAGGAGCACGCCGATCCCGTGCGCGCCGAGCAGCGGGAGCAGCGATTCGTAATGCTGCGCCGCGAGGATCTCCGTCGGCGCCATGATCGCCGCCTGGTAGCCGTTGTGCACGGCGATCCACGCGGCGGCGGCGGCGACGACCGTCTTGCCGGAGCCGACGTCGCCGGTCAGGATCCGGTTCATGCGGCGCCCGGAGGCGAGGTCGGCGGCGATCTCGGCGATGGAGCGTTTCTGCGCGCCGGTCAGCTCATACGGGAGCGCGCCGAGCAGCGGCGCGACGTCCGTATTCTCCATGGCGGGCGCGGGCACGGCGCGCGCCGCCGCCGCGGTGGAGAGCGCCAGCCCGAACTCGAACAGCTCCTCGAACAAGAGCCGCCGCCGGGCGCGCCCGAGCGCGTCCGCGTCCTCGGGCGCGTGGATGTTCCGGATCGCGTACGGCAGGGCGCAGAGCGAGCGCTCGCGGAGCACGTCGGTCGGGAGCGTTTCCTCCAGCTGCCCGGCGACGGCGTCGAGCGCGTCGCGGATCAGCCCGGCGAGGAACTTCTGCTTGAGCCCGGCGGCGAGCGGGTAGACCGGCACGATGGCGGGCAGCGCGCGTCCGGGCACGCAGGGCTCCCAGACCGGCGACGTCATCTTCAGCGTCTTCCCCTCCGCCGACACGCGCCCGTAGAAGCGGAATTCCCCGCCCGTATGGAAGGTGTTTTTCAGGTAATTCTGATTGAAGTACGTGATCTCGCACACGCCGCTCTCGTCGAAGGCGCGGAAGCGAAGGATCGACATCCCGCGGCGGATCGTGCGCAGCGACGGCTCGGAGGAGACGGTCAGACACAGCGACACGGGCGCGTCCGTCCCGGATCGGACGAGGCGCGCCGCCTCGGCGGCACAGCGCACGTCGCCGCGGAACTGATAGCCGCGCGGATAATGACGGAGCAGATCGCGCACGTTGACGATGCCGAGCGACGCGAGCGCAGCGGCGCGCGCTTCCCCTACGGCGCGCATGGCGGATACGGGAGACGAGAGAGTGAGCGGCATCGTTTTCCTCCTTTGGAAGCTTCTGGCGGACGGCGGAGCGCCGGAGACGGCAGAGCGCACTTTTTCACGCAAATGCCTTGACTATCCGTTTCCGGATGCGTTATAATTATGATATATGAGACGGCTGTCGGAGCCGGTCGGGAGAGGAGGTGCGCGGGATATGCCGAAGGAAGTGCGCCTGTGCCGCCATACGGCGGTATGGGAGAGCGCGGCGGCGGCGGCGCTGCGGTCGCTTGCCGCATGGCTCGGAGACGATCTGGAAGCGTCGCGTCATATCGGTTCGACGGCGATCCGCGGGATCCTCGCCGTTCCGGTCATCGATATCGCGCTCGGACTGCGCGAGGAATGCGACGTGGAAGAAGTCCTGCGCAAGCTGGCGGGCTGCGGCTACCGCCGGATCCCGACGGACGGAACCGGCTGCATCCGCATGCAGCGCAGCCAGCACAGCCGTCCGTACGACGCCGTCTGCCTCTGGATCACGCGCGCGCGGAGCCCCGCCTACGGCGAGCTCGTCGCTTTTCGGGAATATCTGAACAACCACGTTTTTGCGGCGAACGAGTACGAGCAGCTGAAGAAGCGGCTCGCCGCGGAGCACCGCACGGATCCGGCGGCGTATGCCGCCGGAAAGGATGCGTTCATCCGCGGCATCCTCCGCCTCAGCTTCACGGATCAGTTCCTCGGCCGCCATCTGACGGTCGTCGTCGATCATCCGTACGGGAGCGCGCTCGAAGAAGATCCGCGGAAGCGGTACGAACTGAACTGCGGATATCTGCCGGGGATCCTCTCGCCGGACGGCCGGGAGCCGGAGGTGTATATCTACGGCGTGCACAAGTCCGTGCGCCGTTTCACCGGGACGGTGATCGCGGCTATCCACCGCCGCAACGGCACGCGGGACGCGCTCGTCGCGGCTCCGAGCGGCGTCGTCGCCTACGAGCCGCAGATCGGGGAAGCGGTCCGCTTCCTTGAGCACAAATACGACACGGGCGTCGTCTGCATTTATGAAAAGTCGTGCGGCGCGATCCTGTACCGGATCGGCGACGGCGGCGTGATCGAATATCTGGTGCTGTATCAGCACCGCTCCGGCACCTGGAGCATCCCGAAGGGGCATATCGCCGCGGGCGAGACGGAGCGCGATACGGCGCTGCGTGAGATCCGCGAGGAGACGGGGCTCAGCGTGTCGCTGATCGACGGCTTCCGGCGGGAACTTTCGTATACCGTTTCCGCCAAGGCGTCGAAGAACGTCGTCGTGTTTCTGGCGGAGGCGAAGGGAGAACTTTCCCTCGGACGGAACGAGATCTCCGACTGCGTGTGGGCGGAGAAGGCGGCGGCGATCCGACGCCTCGGCGGACGGAGCATCGGACGGATCATCGAAGCGGCGGAGGCGTTCCTTCGCCGGAACGGAGCGGCTCGCGCAGATACGGAACGTACGCCTTGAAGGCGCGGGGGATCGCATAGCCGCCGAGGGCGTCGGGCGGCGCCCATTCCATGCCTTGCGGGAGGGGGACGGCGCGCGAAGCGGCGGCGAGGTAGCCGTTCAGCTTCCACTCGATGTGCGTGAACAGATGCCGCGCGGGCGGCAGGGCTCCCGCGACGGACGTTTCCGCGTCCGGGAGCAGGGCGGCAAGGCGGACGGCCGCTTCACGCGCGTCGAGCGCCTCCATCCACGTCAGCGGCTGCCAGAGCCCCGCGAGCAGACCGTGCTCCGGACGCTTCTGCATGAGGAAGCCCGCCGGGGAGCGGACGATCAGCACCGTCGCGCATTCCGACCGACGTGCTTTTTTTTCTTTTCTGACGGGGAGCGAAGCCGCCGACCCGGCGGCGAACGCCATACAGAGTCCGGCGAGAGGACAGGCGGCGCAGTGCGGCTCGCCCGGAACGCATACGAGCGCGCCAAGTTCCATCAGCGCCTGATTGAAGTCGCCGGGGCGTTCGGGCGGCTGGTGCTCCATGACCCGCTCGGTGAAGCGGCGCTTCACCGCGGCCTGCGTGCAGTCGGAACGGTCGTTGTACAGCCGGGAGAAGATGCGGAGAACGTTGCCGTCCACCGCCGGGCAGGGGATGCCGAAGCTGATGGAGGCGACGGCGCCCGCCGTGTACTCTCCGATGCCGGGCAGCGCGCGCAGCGCCTCATAGCTCGGCGGCAGGCTGCCGCCGTATTCTTCGACGATCCGGATCGCGGCGCGCCGGAGATTCTCCGCGCGGCTGTAGTATCCGAGCCCTTCCCACACCCGGCGGAGCCGGCCGGGATCCGCGGCGGCGAGCGCCTCCGGCGTGGGGAACGCCTCCATGAAGCGCGCGTAATACGGCAGGACGGCGTTCATGCGCGTCTGCTGGAGCATGATCTCGCTGATCCACACGTGATAGGGCGTCGGATCCTCCCGGAAGGGAAGGATGCGGCGGTTTTTCTCAAACCACGCGAGGAGCACCGGAGCGATCCCGGACATAACTGCCTCCTGCGGTACGGACCGTGATTTGCCGACCGAAAATCGACCGTATACATTATAACACAGATCCGCACGTTTTGCAATCCGCGACGACGGACGGAAATTGCGCCCTTCTCTTGACAATCGCACCGTTTCATGCTATAGTATTTCCGGGGTTTTTGCGTTCTCTCCCCCGTGCGGGGAGCGGAAGAGCATAAAGAACTCAGAGGAGGAAACGCATGCTTTCTCTTTCCAAAACGCCGGGCAGGGATTTTACCGTTCTGAATCTCACGGATCCCCAGCTGGGGACGGACGAATGGCAGCCGGGGCATCCGAACGGCGAGATCCTGATCGGTACCGTCCGGGAACTCGTCGGCCGCGTGCGCCCGGATCTCATCACCGTCAGCGGGGATCTCTCCTGGGCAGGTCACGACGCGGCGTACGACGCGCTGGCCGATCTTCTCGATTCGTTTTCCGTGCCGTGGGCGCCGGTCTGGGGCAATCACGACAATCAGGGCGGCCCGGAAAACGTCGAGAGCGTGGTGACGCGGTATCTGCGGCATCCGCTCTGCCTGTACGAGCGCGGCCCGCGGGAACTGGGCAGCGGCAACTACGTCATCCGGATCGAGGAGGACGGGCGGCCGGTGACGGCGCTCGTAATGATGGATTCGCACGACCGGGATCCTTTCACCGACGCGTCGGGGAAGGAAACGCTCGTCTGGGCGAGGCTCATCCCGGAGCAGATCTCCTGGTACCGCGAGCAGATCCGCGCGCTTGAGGCGGACGGCTGCCGCGACAGCGCGATGATCCTCCACATCCCGATCTATGCGTACCGGACGGCGTTCGCCGCCGCGTTCCGGGACGGGCTCGATCCGAAGAGCGTGTCCGCCGCGCAGAGCGCCGACGGCTCCGTCTGGAACGAGGGATACCGCGATTCCTTCGGCGTGCTGTGGGAGGAGATATGCAGCTTTCCCGGAGAGGATCACGTATTCGACGCGATCCGTGCGCTCGGCTCGACGAAATACGTCCTCGCCGGGCACGATCACGTCAACAATACCGTGATCCGTTATCACGGCGTGCATCTTGTGTACAGCCTGAAAACGGGTCCCGGCTGCTATTGGGATCCGCGGCTGAACGGCGGTACGGCGCTGCGGATCACCTCGGAGGGGATCGCGGACGTGCGGCACGAGTACGTCGATCCGTCGCCGTGGATGCCGGACAAGTCCTGACGGCCGGACGGTCGAAAACATAAATTCAACAACATTGATAAGCGGAGGCAGTATGTTCACACTCAAAAAGACGCCGGGCAGAGATTTTCAGATCCTGAATCTGTCCGACCCGCAGCTCGAAGGCAAGGACTGGAAGGCGGACGGAGCGAAGCGGCATATCCTCGAGGGGACGGTCCGCACGCTGATGGAGCGCGTGCGCCCGGATCTGATCACGATCAGCGGCGACGTCGCCGCGCCGGGGGATTTTGACGGCTACGAGTATCTGGCGGCGTTCCTCGACGGCTTCGGCGTGCCGTGGTCGCCGGTCTGGGGCAATCACGACAACGAGAAGGGACCGGAGACGATCCGGCAGGTCGCCGAGCTTTGCATGCGCCATCCGCACTGCCTGTATGAGAGCGGTCCCGAGGCGCTCGGCGACGGCAACTACGTGATCCGCATCGAGGAAGAGGGCAAAGCCGTGTCCGCCGTCGTTCTGATGGATACGCACGACCGGATGCCGTACGTGACGCCGGAAGGCGAAACGCGCAGAGAATGGGCGAAGCTCATCCCGGAGCAGATCGCCTGGTACCGCGAACAGATCCTCGCGCTGAACGCCGAGGGCTGCCCCTCCTCGATCCTCGTCGTGCATATCCCGATCAACGCGTACCGCGCGGCGTTCGAGGAAGCGCTCGTGCCGGGCGTCGACTGCTCGAAGATCTCGATCGAGGAGAGCGCCCGCGGCGTCGGCTGGAAGCCGGAATACGCCGCCGTATCGTTCGGCGTCCTCCGCGAGGGCTTCAGCATCTATCCGGAGGACGAGGGCGCCTTTGACGCGATCCGCGGGCTCGGCTCGACGAAGTACGTCATCGCCGGACACAACCACATGAACAACGCCGTGACGCGCCGGGACGGCGTGACGCTCGCCTATGGGCTCAAGACCGGGATCGGCAGCTACTGGGCGCCCGGCATGAACGGCGGGACCGTTCTGACGGTCTCCTCGGACGGGGCGATCCGGCTGCGTCACGAATACGTCGATTCGTCGCCGTGGAACGGGGAGGGCTGATCCCCGATCTTCCATACTATCCTCGGAGGATGTGCCATGGATCCGTATACCCATTCCGTTCCCGCGGCCGACCGGCTGCGTCCTTCCTCCTTTGACGACATGTCCGGGCAGCAGCATCTCGTCGGTCCGGCGGGGATCTTGCGCCGCATGGTGCGCGCGGGGAAGATCCCGTCCATGATCTTCTTCGGCCCTCCCGGAACGGGGAAGACGACGGCGGCGTCCATCATCGCCGGCTCCTCCGGCATGACGATGCGCAGCCTCAACGCGACGACCGCGTCGCTTTCCGATGTGCGTGCCGTCGCCGCCGAGACGAAGGGACTCCTCGGCGCGGGCGGGATCCTTCTGTATCTCGACGAGATCCAGTATTTCAACCGCAAGCAGCAGCAGTCCCTGCTCGAATATATCGAGGACGGGCGGATCACGCTGATCGCCGCCACGACGGAGAACCCGTACTATTATATCTACGACGCGCTGCTCTCCCGCTGTACCGTCCTGGAATTCCGTCCCGTCACGCCGGCGGACATGATGCCTCGTCTGCGCGCCGCCGCCGCGCTTCTTATCGGAGAGAGCGGCCGGGACGTCGTATGCGAAGAGGAGGCGCTTTCGTATATCGCCTCCGTGGCGGGCGGAGACGTGCGCCGCGCCGTCACGCTGCTCGAGAGCGCCGTCACCTATGCGGCGGCGGGCGAAGAGGAGAAGCCGACGCTGACGCGGGACGTCGTGCGGATGTTCATGCCGTCCGTCTCCGCCGGGAATTTCGACGGGGACGGCGACGTCCACTACGATCTGCTCTCCTGCCTCCAGAAGTCGATCCGCGGCTCCGATCCGGACGCGGCGGTCTTCTATCTGGCGCGGCTGCTCGAGGGCGGGGACCTCATCTCTCCCTGCCGGAGGCTGATGGTCATCGCCAGCGAGGATATCGGCGCGGCGTATCCGATGGCGGCCGTCATCACGCGCGCGTGCGTCGAGTCCGCGAAGGAGCTCGGTTTGCCGGAGGCGCGGATCCCGCTTGCGAACGCCGCCGTCATGCTCGCCACGGCGCCGAAATCGAACACCGCGTATACCGCGTTCGACCGTGCGGCGGAGGACGTCCGCGCCGGACGCGGGCGCGTCGTCCCGGAGCATCTGCGCAGTCCGCTCTTCAAGGGATACGTGTATCCGCACGATTACACGGGGGACTACGTGCCGCAGCAGTATCTGCCGGACGACGTCCGGGACCGGCACTATTATACGTTCGGGGACAACAAGGCGGAGAGCGCCGCCCGCGCCTACTGGGAAAAGATCCGCACGGAGGGCGGGCAGAAGAAGCCGCAGGCGGAAAAAGACGGAGGGCGTAAGGAATGAATGCGATCCGTCGGGCCGAGGAGCGGGATATCCCCGCGCTGCTGCGGCTGCTCGTGCAGGTGGACATGGTGCATCACCGTCTCCGTCCGGATCTCTTCCGGGGACCGGCGACGAAATATGACGAAGACGAACTGCGCACGCTTTTGCGGGACGGGGACCGTCCCGTCTTCGTGTACGTCGGGGAGGACGGGGACGTGCTCGGCTACGCCTTCTGCATCCTGCAGCGCCGCGAGGCGCACCCGGTCATGACGGATATCCTGACGCTGTATATCGACGATCTCTGCGTCGACGAGGCCGTCCGCGGGCGGCACGTTGGGCGGAGCTTGTTCGATTTCGTCGTGGGATACGCACGGGAACGCGGGTGCTACAACGTGACGCTGAACGTGTGGAGCGCGAACAGGGACGCGATGCGCTTTTACGAGCGCTGCGGTCTCGTCCCTCAGAAGGTCGGCATGGAGATGATCCTGGACGGCGGGGATCGGGAGGAAAATCCGGGCGAAAATCCGGAAATCTCTTGACTTTCCGCCGACGATCGCTATAATATTATATGATCGGTCGAGCGCCGGTCCATCATTCTACGGGAGGACGTTCCCGGCGGCGGGCCGCCGCGGGAACATACGGTCATGAAACGGTTTGCAGCGGTAATCGGATACGGCGGCATGGGCGGATGGCACACGCAGCATCTGCTGAACAGCGATGTGTTTGAGCTTGCGGGCATTTACGATATCAAAGAAGAACGGCGCGCTCTCGCACAGAGCCGCGGGATCCATGCGTACGCGACGCGCGAGGAGCTGCTCGCCGATCCGCGGATCGAGCTCGTCACCGTGGCGACGCCGAACGACTCGCACGAGGAGATCGCCGTCGCGGCGCTTCTCGCCGGGAAGAACGTCATCTCCGAAAAGCCCGTGACGCTCTCCATGGATTCGCTCGAGCGGATGATCTCCGTCTCGAAACAGTGCGGGCGCGTGTTCACCGTGCATCAGAACCGCCGCTTCGACGTCGATTACCTTGCGATGAAGAAGATCCACGACAGCGGGGAGATCGGCGAGATCATCAACATCGAGTCCCGCATCCACGGCTCCCGCGGCATCCCCTCCGACTGGCGCGGCGAGAAGGCGCACGGCGGCGGCATGCTCTACGACTGGGGCATCCACCTCATCGACCAGGCGCTGATGGTGCTCGGCTGGGACGTGAAGAGCGTCAACTGCCGCTGCGATCACATCACGAACAACGAGGTGGACGACGGCTTCCAGCTCGATATCGTCATGCAGAGCGGCGCGAGAGCGTACGTCGAGGTCGGTACGTACAACTTCATCGCCATGCCGCGCTTCTACATGCGCGGGAAGAAGGGAACGGCGATGATCACCGACTGGCGCGAGGAGGCGCAGATCGTGCGCTGCAAGCACTGGCACGAGAGCGAGGTCGTCCCCGTGGAGACGGCGGCAGGCCTGACGAAGACGATGGCGCCGCGCGATTCGATCACCGTCGATACGTACACGATCCCGCGCCCGCAGTCCGACGTGCACGACTACTACCGGAACATCGCGGCGACGCTGGACGGCAAAGCGACGCAGCTCGTGACGCACGACCAGATGCGGACCGATCTGCGCGTGATCCTCTGCGCGCTCCGGTCGGCGGAGACGGGCGAGACGGTCATGTTCTGACGAGTACAGGGGAGGAGGGGGATCCCTCCTCCCTTTTCTTTTTTGAAAACGGGGCGAAACGGTCCGAGGGAGGAACGAAATGAAGATCTCACAGCACACGTCTCAGATGACGCTTCACATGACGGATGAGGAGAGTATCCGCCTGATCCATGAATACGGCTTTGACGCGTACGACTTTTCCATGACGCGTTACTCGGCGGAAAATCCGCTGTACGGAGACGGCTGGGAGGCGTACGCGCGCGGGCTGCGCACGTACGCGGACAGCCTCGGCATCGAGTGCAATCAGGCACACGCGCTCTTCCCGCCGCGCCGCGACGATCCCAAATACGCGGATTACAACGCGACGATCGACGAAAGGATCATCCGGAACATGCGCGCGGCGGCGATCCTCGGCGCGTCCTGCATCGTGATCCATCCGATCTCCGGCTTCCCCTACCGCGGCAGAGAGGCGTACTGGATGGAGCGGAACATGGCGTTTTACCGCTTCCTCGCGCCGTACGCGGAGGAACTCGGGCTCCGGATCGCGCTGGAAAACGTATACGCGTGGGATCCCGTCCGCGGCGCGTGGGCGATCTCCACCTGCATGGATCCGCGGGATCTCGCCGCGTACGTCGACGCGCTCGGCATCGATCGCTTCACCGCCTGCCTCGACGTCGGACACGCGCTGATGTGCGGCTACGATCCGGCGGACTGCGTCCGCATCCTCGGACGCGAGCGGCTCGGCGCGCTCCATATCCAGGATACGGTGTGGAATCACGACGGGCACCAGCCGCCGTTCTGCGGGCAGGTGAACTGGGAGAAGTTCTGCTGTGCGCTCGGCGAGATCGACTATCAGGGAGAATGGACGCTGGAGTGCGACGCGGTCCTGGCGAAGACGCCGGCGTCCTGCGTTCCCGGCGTCATGCGGTATCTGTACGACAGCGCGCGGGTGCTTGCCGATACGGTCGACGCGCATCGGCCGCAGTGACGGGAGGGGGAGAGAAGATGAAACTTTCGACACACATCGCCTCGCAGAGAGTGCGCCTCGGAGAGGAGCGGACGATCCGCATGCTCCGGGAGATCGGCTTTGACGCGTATGATTATTCCGTCATGCCGGGGGGCGGCGGACCGGAGGACCATCCCGTCTTTCAGGACGGTTGGAGGGAGCACGTCCGCGCGCTGCGCGCGCTTTCCGACGAGATCGGCATCGAGTGCAATCAGTCGCACGCGCCCTTCCCGACGCGCAAAACGGACGAGCCGGAGGACGGTCCGTACAACGCGGGGATCATGGAACGGATCATCCGCGCCATGGAGGCCGCCGCGATGCTCGGCGCGAAGGTCATCGTCGTCCATTCCGTCAAGGCGATGCCGTACCTCGGACGGGAGGAGTACTGGCGGGATCTGAACCTCGACATCTTCCGGTCGCTCGCGCCGTACGCGAAGCGGTTCGGGATCCGGATCGGACTGGAAGACTTGTTCAATTACGATTCCGCGCGGCGCACGTATATCGAGGCGACGGGCATGCATCCGGCGGAAATGTGCGCGATGCTCGAGGCGCTCGGCGACGACTGCTTTACCGTCTGCCTCGATCTCGGACACGCGCAGCTCGCCGGGTACAGCGTCCCCGACTATATCCGTTTCCTCGGCCGGGACCGTCTCGGCGCGCTCCACGTACACGACAATTACGGCCGCGGCGACGACCATCTCCCGCCGTTTTCCGGCATGATGAAGTGGAACGAGGTCGCGTGCGCGCTCGGTGAGATCGATTACCGGGGCGACTTCACGCTCGAGTGCGAGCGGTTCGTGAAGAAGATGCCGGAGACGCTCATCCCCTCCGCGATGCGGTATCTGCACGATATCTCGCGGGAAGTGATGAAAATGATCGAAGAGCACCGCCCGGCATGAGCGATGCGGCAGACGAATACGCGAAAGACCGCTCCGGATCCGATGATCCGGAGTGGATCTTTTTCCGCCCGCGGGGGGGAGGCGGAAGTCCCCGTACGGTTTTTTGCGAATCTTTTTGTTCAGTCATGGACACGGATCGTTTTTTGTGCTATAATATATGATGAACATAACTATGAGAAGCTGCCGGCGGCGCGGCGTCCGACCGCGTCCGGCGCTTTGGTGAAAGGAACGGCGGATCAGCATGAAGGCTGCAAAGAAAACACCCGCGGAGACGATCGTCCCGGAGGCGACCTCCGAGGAAAAGAAGAAAGCGCTCCATACCGCGATCTCGCAGATCGAACGTACCTACGGGAAGGGCGCCATCATCAAGATGGGCGAGAACCCGCGCATGAACGTCAGTACGATCTCCACCGGATCCCTCAATCTGGATTTTGCCCTCGGCGTCGGCGGTCTGCCGCGCGGACGGATCGTGGAGATCTACGGTCCCGAATCCTCCGGTAAAACGACGGTGGCGCTCCACGTCGTCGCCGAAGCGCAGAAGGCGGGCGGCGAGGCGGCGTTCATCGACGCCGAGCACGCGCTCGATCCGGAATATGCCAAGGCGCTCGGCGTGGACATCGATTCTATGCTCGTCTCCCAGCCGGATTCCGGCGAGCAGGGGCTGGAGATCTGCGAGGCGCTCGTGCGCTCCGGCGCGATCGACGTCGTTGTGATCGACTCCGTCGCCGCGCTCGTGCCGCAGCAGGAGATCGAGGGCGACATGGGGGCGGCGCACGTCGGTCTCCAGGCGCGGCTCATGTCTCAGGCGCTGCGCAAGCTGTCCGGTACCGTCTCCAAGACGAAATGCATCGTCATCTTCATCAACCAGATGCGCGAGAAGGTCGGCGTCATGTACGGGAATCCGGAAACGACGCCGGGCGGCAAGGCGCTGAAATTCTACGCTTCCGTCCGCCTCGACATCCGCAAAGTGGAGAATCTGAAGAACGGCTCCGACATCTACGGCGCGCACGTCCGCTGCAAGGTCGTCAAGAACAAGGTGGCGCCGCCGTTCCGCACCGCGGAGTTCGATATCCTCTACGGCCGCGGCATCAGCAAGACCTCGGAGATCCTCGATATGGCCGTTACGCTCGGCGTGATCGAGAAGAGCGGCGCATGGTTCTCCTATCAGGGACAGCGGATCGGGCAGGGCAAGGACAACGCCCGGAAATTCCTCGAGGACACGCCGGACGCCGCCGCGGAGATCGAGCGCCTCGTGCGCGAGAAGGCCGCCGCCGCCCGGCAGGAGGAAAAGACCGGCGAGAGCGACGAAGACGGACTTGACATCCGGCTTCTGGAGGACGAGAACGGCGACGGGCTGGACGAGCTCGACGGTCTCGGCGGAGACGAGGCGTGACGGCGCGGAACGCCGGACGCACCGCGGCATAAGACATGTACGCAGTATCGCTTTCACTGGAGAATTACCGGAATCTTCCCGACGCGTCGCTGACGCTCTCTCCGGGGATCAACGTCCTCTGGGGAGACAACGCGCAGGGAAAATCGAATATTCTCGAAGGCCTCTACTATTTTGCGCGGGGAAGATCCTTCCGCGGCGTGCCGGACAGGCTCCTCATCCGTACCGGATGCGAATTCGCCTCGCTGCGGCTCTCGTGCCGCCGGGAGGGCGATACGCACGATACCGAGCTCGGCGCCGTGATCCCCCAGCACGGGCGTAAGCGCCTGACGCGCGGCGGCGCGCCGCTTTCCGGGATGCGGGAAATGGTCGGCGCGTTCCGCGCCGTGCTCTTCTGCCCGGAACATCTGACGCTGATCTCCGGTTCTCCGGCGCTGCGGCGGTCGTTTCTCGATATCGCCGCCGCGCAGCTCTCGCCGCAGTACGTGGCGGCGCTCAGCGTGTATACGCGGGCGCTCGCGGAGCGGAACGCGCTGCTCAGGCAGGCGGCGGAGGGAGAGAACGTCGGATCGGATCAGTGGGAGGTCTACGCCGAGCAGCTCGCGCGCAGCGGCGCGTACCTTGCGCAGGTGCGCAGCGCGTACGTCCGGCGGCTGGAGGGACACGTCGCGTCCTGCTTCGCCGACATGACGGACGGACGGGAGAAGCCGACTTTGCGCTATCAGTGCACGGCGCAGACGCCGCAGGACCCGCAGGAGGGGGAGCTCTTTACCCCGGCGCCGGACGAGGCGCTGCGCGCCTCCATGGCGGCGGCGCTGACGTCGGACATCCCCCGGGAGATCCGGGCGGGGACGACGCTGTTCGGCGTCCACCGGGACGATCTGACCATCGAGCTGAACGGCGAGGCGGCGAAGCTCTACGCCTCGCAGGGTCAGACGAGGTCGCTGGCATTGGCGATGAAACTGGCGGAGGGCGCGATCTCCCGCGACATCGGCGGGGGAGAGCCCGTATATCTGTTGGACGACGTTTTTTCGGAACTGGACGCGGCGCGGCGCGAATATCTCTTGTCCGCGCTCGGAGACCGGCAGGTGGTCATCACCTCCTGCGAGCCGGAGACGTGGATCTCCGGGGTATCCGGTGTGGCGTGGTTCCGGGTGAGGAACGGCACGGTCGAGACACGGTGACCGCATTGCCGGATGACAACGAGTATCAGAAGGAGTTCGACGTTGAGTACCTATACCGTTCAGTCCGTGAGTGAATCCCCGGCGGGGATATCGGTTTCCGTTTCCGTTCCGCCCGACGGAAATAAGGAAGCGGGAACCGCGGAATTCCTGATCTCCCGCGAGCAGTGGGCGTGGGGCAGGCTGAGTCCTGGGGACGCTGTTTCCGAGGAGGAGTACGGCCGGATGGAGCATGCGGCTGTCTTTTCCCGCGCGCTGGCGCGGACACGGGAGATCTTGTCCTATTCCGGCATCAGCCGTCACGCGCTGATCGGGCGTCTCCGCCATTTCGGCTTTGAGGACGACGTGTGCGAGGAGACGGCGGATTACGCTGTCGCGCACGGGCTCGTGCGCGAGAAGGCGCAGACGGAACACGCGGTCGATACGTACCTGCACCGCAAATACTGGGGCAGAAAGCGCATCGTCGCCGAGCTGACCGCCCGCGGCTACGCGCCGGAGGTGATCCGCGACGCCGTCGCGGCCGTTCCGGAGGAGGAGTTCATGCGGACGCTCGCGTCGATTCTGCGCCGCAAGTACGATACGCTGCCGGACGATCCGCAGGAGAAGCAGAAGATGATCCTCTCGCTGCTCCGGCTCGGCTACAGCGCCGGCGAGATCAGGCAGGCGATCGAGGATTTCGGCGGGTGATCCCGTCGGCTGACGGGTTTCCCCCTATAGGAGCGAAAATGGATAAAAAGAAGATCAAGGTCGGTTTCGTTTCTCTCGGCTGTCCGAAGAATCAGCTCGATACGGAGGTCATGCTCGCGCACGTCGCCGAGGCGGGCTATACGATCACGCCGGAGGAGAGCGAAGCGGACGTCGTCATCGTCAATACTTGCGCGTTCATCGAGAGCGCGAAGCGCGAGGCGATCGACAATATACTGGACGTCGCGTGGCTGAAGAAGCACGCGCATCTGCGCGCGCTCATCGTGACGGGCTGCCTGCCGCAGCGGTATCGGGAAGAGGTGCTCGCCGATATGCCGGAGGTGGACGCCGTGCTCGGCGTCGGCTCGATCCATCGGATCGTGGAGGCGATCGAGACGGTCCTCAGCCGGAAAAAAGAGAAATTCGCGTGCTTTGACGACCTCGATTCTCTGCCGCTCGGCGGAGACCGCGTCGTCACGACGGGCGACGCCTACGCGTACCTGAAGATCTCCGAGGGGTGCGACAACCGCTGCGCGTACTGCGCGATCCCGCAGATCCGCGGCAGGATGCGCTCGCGCCCCGTCGAGGACTTGGTGAACGAAGCGAAGACGCTGGAGGGGATGGGGATCCGGGAACTCATCCTCGTGGCGCAGGATACCTCCGCCTACGGGCGGGATCTGTACGGGGAGTATTCCCTCGTGCGGCTTTTGCGCGCGCTGGCGGCGGAAACGTCGATCCCGTGGATCCGCCTGCTCTACTGCTATCCGGATAAGATCACGGACGAGCTCGTAGCGGAGATCGCGCACAACGACCGGATCGTCAAGTATATCGACATCCCCGTGCAGCACGTCTCGGATGCGGTGCTCGCCCGCATGAACCGGCACGGCGGCGCGGCGTGCGTCCGCGGCGCGGTCCGCCGCCTCAGAGAGGGCGTGCCGGGCATCGCGCTCCGCACGACGCTCCTCGTCGGCTTCCCCGGCGAGACGGAAGAGGATTTCGAGGAACTCTGCCGCTTCGTTAAGGAGGCGCGCTTCGAGTGCCTCGGCGTCTTCCCGTTCTCTCCCGAGGAGGGGACGGCGGCGTACGACATGCCCGATCCAATCGACGCGCAGACGGCGCAGGACCGCGCGGATATCGTGATGCGCACGCAGGCGGAGATCAGCGAGGAGGCGAAGCGCCGCTTCGTCGGCAAAACGGTCCGCGTCCTCTGCGAGGGATACGACGTCGTGGCGGAGGCGTACTACGGACGGACGGAATACGACGCGCCGGAGATCGACGGAAAGGTGTACTTTACGTCGCCGTCCGGGGCGAAATGGTCGGAGGGCGAATTCGTGGAGGTCCGCGTCACGGAATCGATGGACTACGATCTCGTGGGAGAAAGCGTCCTCTGAGGGACGGGAGGAAAAAGCATGAATCTGCCGAACAAGCTGACGCTTCTGCGCGTGGTGATCATCCCGCTGTTTTTGTTCGTTCTGTGCGTTCCGCTCCCGCTGCCGGAGGTCGCCGTCCGTCTGATCGCGGCGGCGCTGTTCGGCGCGGCGGCGCTGACCGATCTGTTCGACGGGATGATCGCGCGCAAATACCATCTCATCACGGATTTCGGCAAGCTGATGGATCCGCTGGCGGACAAATGCCTCGTCATCAGCGCGATGCTGGGGCTCCTCGTCTACTGCCCGCAGATGCAGCGCGGCTTCATCTGGGCGGTGGCGGTCGTCGTCTTCCGCGAGCTCGCCGTGACGTCGCTGCGCCTGCTCGCCGCCTCGAAGGGCGGCGAGGTGATCGCGGCGGCGTGGCTCGGCAAGGTCAAGACGGTGACGCAGATCGTCTGTGTGCTGACGATCCTGCTTGAACCGGTGCTGTTCCCGTTTGAGTGGATGCGGACGTGGCTGCCGCTCTCGTGGCTCACGACGCTCGTCATGACGGTGATGACCGTGTGGAGCGGGATCTCGTACTTCGTCTCCTACCGGGAGTATTTTCGGTGACGCCTGAAAACAGAATGGGAAGACCGGTCCGGGGCACTTGCCCGGGACCGGTCTTTCGTTATTATTCCGCGTTTTATATGCCGACGCCGTCCGCCGGCTCGCCCAGATCCCACAAAAGCCGCGTGAGCACGTACTTGTCGCGGATATCGGCGGCGAAGCGGATCAGGAGGCGCACCTCGTCCGCCGTCATGCCGAGTCCTTCCGGCTCCGTCGGGAAGCCGATGCGCCGGTAGAAGGCGGTCATGGAAACGGCGGAGGGGAGCGAGCGCATGACGGCGGTCAGATCGTCCCAGCGGGCGAGGATCCGCTCCAACCGTACCGCGTGGCGCGCGGGATCGTATTTCCCCTCTTTTTCCTCAAGGCGGATCATCGCCTCGGCGCCGGGACCGACGGCATCCCGCATCACCGCCGCGTGCGCCGCCCAATCGAAGGAGCGGGCATGCGCCAGCGCGCGTTCCCGATCCGGCGTGACGGCGCGCAGCGCTTCGTAGGCGCGCAGCACGGGCAATACGGCGAAGCCGCACTGGATCCCGTGCAGATCGGCGCGCGTGCCGAAGGCGAGCGAGCGCATGTCGCGGATGTGGGAGATATAGTGCTCCATGCCGGAGGCGGGGCGGGAGAGGTGCGCGCATTCCATGGCGAGCCCGGAGAGGATCAGCCCTTCGGTGACGGCGGCGACGGCGTCGGGATCGCCGGACACGGCGGCGTCCGCCGCCCTGACGACGCGCTCCAGCGAGATGCGCACCATGCGGGCGATCTCCGGGCAGTAATACTCGTCGTTGATGATATGAGAGATCTCCCATTCCGCCAGACTGACGTATTTGGCGGTCATGTCGCCGATCCCGGCGAGGATCATCTCCCGCGGCGCTGCGGCGAGGACGTCCGTGTCGGCGACGATGGAGGACGCCGCGGCGGAGGGGAGCGATACCTTCAGCCCGCCCATCTCCATGGAGGAGGAAGCGGAGGCGTAGCCGTCCATCGACGGCGCGGTCGGGATATAGAGATACGGGCGTCCGGACGTTTTCGCGAGCAGCTTGCAGACGTCGTTGACGACCCCGCCGCCGATCCCGCCGATCCAGTCGCAGGATGGATCGAAGCGGAAGACGGCCTCGCCCATCGTCCGCTCGTCCGGCGCCGGGCGGGAGGAGGAGAGGATATGGCGCGCCGTGGGGATCCCCGCGGAGGCGAGCACGGACGCCGCTTTCTCCCCGGCGGCAGCCCACGTGTTCGGATCGGCGAGAAGGAAACCCTTCGTGCCGCCGAGCTCCCGCATGGCGGCGGGAAGCTCGCCGAGCGTGCCGCGTCCGAGGCGTACGCGGGAGAGGGATACGGCGTGGAAGGTATGGCATGCGGGGCAGTCGAAGCCGCCCTGCACGAGCAGCGTCTGAAGATCGGTGAAGCCGGACATACGTACCTCCGGAAAAGGATCTGCCGCGCCGCGGCGGGGGACGGTATTATTATAGCACACTTGCCGCGCCGGCGCAAGGGGATGCGGACGGGGGAGCCTTTTGATAAAAGGCTCCCCCGCAGAACGCGCTCGCGCGTTCTGCAAACCCCTTGCGAAAACCTTTATGGCAAAAACAGGACAAGGTAAAGTGAAAGTCGTTAGACTTGGGTTTTCGCTTCACCTTGTTTTGTTTCTGTACAGAGGTTTTTGGGGTGGGTCCGGGAGGGACTTTTTCTCAAAAAGTTCCTCCCGTCCGTTCCCTGAATGATCGGTCTGTGTACCTTCGTCCCCCCAATCGCATTTTTCCCCTTGACATCGTGCGCCCGATATGCTACAATAGTGACAGAACGCATGTTTGGATGGTATTGAGATGGTTTGGGAACGCGCCGATACGGTCTGCTTCACGGGGCACCGGTTTTTGTCGGAGGCGGAGTGCGCGCATCTGCGGCGGCGGACGGAGGAGACCGTCCGTACCCTGATGATGCGCGGGTACTCCACCTACGTCTTCGGCGGCGCGCTCGGCTTCGATACGCTGGCGCAAGAGACCGTGACGGCGCTCCGGGGCGAGTTTCCCTTCCTCCGCGTCGTTATGGCGATCCCCTGCCGGGATCAGGACGCGCGCTGGCACAAAAGCGACCGCGCCGTATACCGGCGGCTCCTCGCCTCGGCGGATGAGCGGATCCTTTTGACGGAGGCATACGTGCCGGGCTGCATGCAGGCGCGGGACCGGTTCATGGTCGATCACAGCGCGCTCTGCGTGGCGTACTTCACCGGGCGGCCGGGCGGGACGATGTACACCGTCCGCTACGCGCGGGAGCGGTCCGTCCCGGTGTGCTTTCTGACGTGAGGGATTTATAGAAAAAACGAAAACGGCGCTTCCTTTGCGGGAAGCGCCGTTCGTTTTCGTTCAGTCCTGCGCGCGCCAGCCGGTCAGCCGGTCGAAGACCGGCCAGGCGAGGTCCGCGTAGAAGCGGTGCCCCTTCGGGCCGATCACGTGCTCGATCTTCCCCGGTGCGCCGAACGCCGCGTAATAGGCGCGGGCGACGTCCGCCTGCTCTTTGGCGGAGCCGATGGGGAAGATGTCGTCTTCCATGCCGTTCACGATGACGAGCGGACGCGGCGCGATGAGCCCCGCGAGGTCGCCCATATCGAAATCGTTCATGATCCCCGGCACGTAATTGCAGAGGCAGTGTTCCTGCGCGCCGATGGAGGCGAGATAGCCGCAGAAGGCGCAGGAGGGCATCGCCGCGGCGATGCGCTCGTCGAGCGCGGCGGCGTAGATCGTGGCGGTGCCGCCGCCGGAATTGCCCATGATCGCGATGCGTTTCTCATCGATCTGCGGATACTCTGCGAGGAGGACGTCGATCGCGCGGGAGACGTCCCAGCAGCGCTGTCCGATCAGCGTTTTTCCGAGCAGCAGCGCCTGTACGGCGGGCTGCCGGCAGTACGGACCGTTCTCCGTGCCGCCGCGCTCGCCGAACGCGCGCTGTTCCAGCGCGAGCGCCGCCTGACCGCGCGCGACGACCTGCCGCACGAAGTCGCGGTCGCCTTTCACAAAGGATTCTTCGTCGCCCGGATATTTCGCGCGTCCCATCGAGATGTGCATGCCCTTGGAATGACCCTGCAGGCAGATGATGAGCGGATGCTTCTCCCCCGGCGCACCCTTCGGCAGAAAGAGATGCCCGACGACGTCCACCTCCGGTTCGCTTTCAAAGAGGAAGCGGATCTCCGTGCAGCGCGGATCGGCGTCGCTCGTGCGGTCGACGCGGAAGTGCGGCTCCGTCCGCTCGAGCGGCAGTCCGAGAAGGGAAGCGAGGCGGGCGCGGGCGCCCGTCTGCCACGCGGCGGGATCTTCTCCTTCCCTGCGGCGCAGGGCGGGGCGGACGTCTTCCATGAGATGCAGCATGCGTACTTGCGGATCGAGTGCCATGATTCTCCTCCTGTTTTATCGCGTTTATCGCGGCATATCGCGTCATTCGGCGCAGAACATGCCGGCTTCGTTCTTGTGCGGCCGGATGTGCAGCGCCTGCATCTGACAGCGGACGCAGAGCTCCGCCGCCTTGAAGATATGCGCCTGCGTCATGGCGGTCTCCGTTCCGTTCAGGCAGTCGAGGATCATCTGCCCGAAGAAGGGATAGCCGGTGACGCCGTTCGCGTCGATCTGCGTTTCCTCCCGGTCGGTGACGAGGAAGATCTGGTTCCCTTTCTCGTCCGGATGCGCGAGCGACGTGTATTTGCGCAGTTCCATGTATCCCTTCGTGCCGACGATGAAGACCCGTCCGTCGCCCCATGCACGGAGTCCGTCCGGCGTATGCCAGTCGACGCGGAAGTAATCCGTCGCGCCGTTCGCCCCGACGAGCGTCGCGTCGCCGAAGTCCTCGAACTCCGGTTTGTCCGGGTACGTGTAGTTGCCGACCTTGCTCGAGATGACCGCGGCGTCCGTGTTTTTCGTATAATAAAGGAACTGCTCGATCTGGTGGCTCCCGATGTCGCAGAGGATGCCGCCGTACTGCTCGCGGCGGTAGAACCAGTCGGGGCGGCTCTTTCCGTGGCGGTGCGGGCCGGTGCCGATCATCTGGATCACGTCGCCGATGACGCCGTCCATGATCATGTATCCGGCGAGGATGCCGGCTTCGCTGCAGAGCCTCTCGCCGAAGTAGCAGAAGTAGCGCTTGCCTGTGCGCGCGGCGGCGGTCTTGACGTCGGCGAGCTGACCGAGCGTGGTCAGCGGCGTCTTGTCGACGAAATAATGCTTCCCCGCGTCCATGACGCGGATACCGAGCGCGGCGCGCTCGTTCGGGACGCCGGCGGCGGCGACGAGCGCGACGGCGGGATCGTCGAGGATGCGCTCAAGGGAATCGGCGACGGTCACCTGCGGGAAACTCCCCGCGAAGGCGGCCGCCTTCTCCGGGTCCGGATCCCAGACGTATTTCAGCGTGGCGCCCGCTTCGAGAAGCGAGGAGACCATGCCGTATATGTGGGAATGCTCGAGCGCGGCGGCGGCGATGACGAATTCGCCCGGACCCACGACGGGCGAGGGCTTCGTGCCGTGCATATAGAGCGCGGCGTCGGTGCGTGAAACGCTCATAAAGATACCTTCCTTTTCGAAATATCAACGTATAATATCAGCGGATACTGTCAGCGGAGCGCGGCGTCGAGCCGTTCCCGGATGGCGGCGAGGAAGGCGGCGGTATTCACCGCACGCACCTCGACCCCCTCGGCGAGGGAGACGAGATCCTTCGTCATGACGCCGTCGTTCAGCGTTTTCAGGCACGCGGCCTCCAGCGCGTCGGCGAAGGAGACGAGATCGGGCAGCGCGTCGAGCTCGCCGCGCTTACGCAGCGCGCCGGACCACGCGTAGATCGTGGCGATGGGGTTCGTCGAGGTCTCCTCGCCGTTCAGATAGCGGTAGTAGTGACGCGTCACGGTGCCGTGCGCCGCCTCGTACTCCCAGCATCCGTCCGGGCTGACGAGGACGGAGGTCATCATGGCGAGCGAGCCGAAGGCGGTGGAGACCATATCGCTCATGACGTCGCCGTCGTAGTTCTTGCACGCCCAGATGAAGCCGCCTTCGGAGCGGATGACACGGGCGACGGCGTCGTCGATCAGCGTGTAGAAATAGCGGATCCCCGCCGCTTCGAACGCGGCGCGGTAGTCCGCTTCGTAGATCTCCGTAAAGAGATCCTTGAAGGTGTGGTCGTAGGTCTTGGAGATCGTGTCCTTCGTGGCAAACCACAGATCCTGCTTCGTCTCCAGCGCATAGCGGAAGCAGGTGTGCGCGAAGGAGCGGATGGAGGAATCCTTATTGTAGATCCCCTGGAGCACGCCCGGCCCCTCGAAATCGTATACGGTGCGGCGCTCCTCGCGGCCGTCCTCGCCCGTGAAGAGGAGTTCGGCGCGTCCCGGACCGGGCACGCGGATCTCCGCGTTCTTATACACGTCGCCGTAGGCGTGGCGGGCGATGGTGATCGGACGCTTCCAGGTGCGGACGGAGGGTTTCACCGCGTCGATGAGGATCGGGGCGCGGAAGACGGTGCCGTCGAGGATCGCGCGGATCGTGCCGTTCGGCGATTTCCACATCTCGCTGAGGTGATATTCCTCCACGCGCTGCGCGTTCGGCGTGATCGTGGCGCACTTTACGCCGACGCCGTATTTCTTGATCGCGTTCGCGGCGTCCGTCGTGACCTGATCTTTCGTTCTCTCCCGTTCCGGCAGACCGAGATCGTAATACTCCGTTTTCAGCTCGACGAAGGGGAGGAGCAGCTCGTCTTTGATCTGCCGCCAGAGGATGCGGGTCATCTCGTCGCCGTCCATCTCGACGAGCGGCGTTTTCATGCGGATCTTTTCCATGGTATTCATGCCCTTTCTTTTCTTTGGGAGTTCAGGATCGCTGCCGTCCCGCCGGCGCCGCCGAGCATCAGGAGCACGCAGACCGTCCCCGTCCTGCCGTCGCCCGTAGCCGGGGCGATATCGGGCGGGATCTGTCCGGCGGCGGCGTAGAGATCGTAATAATCGTCGTACAGACCGACGCAGGCGTCCATGCCGGCGTTGACGCTGAAGGCTTTCGCCAGCACCGTTTCCCATGAGCCGTACTGCGCGTACAGCTCGTCGGGCAGCGGACCCTCCTCATGGCCGTACTTTTCCAGATTCCGCGCCCTGATAGCGGCCGCCCCCTCCGGATCGCCGTCATAGGCGGCGAGGCGGAGCTCGTTCCGCTTCGCGCTGACGGTGCGCGCGATCTCTTCCGTATCTTTGCCGGCCGCCAGCATCTCGTCAAGCAGAACGTACAGCGCCCGGAGGCTTTCGCGGTACGCGATCCGCTCCTGCCGTCCCTGCTCTACGAGCGCGGGATCGGACCAGTCCGCGTCGGCGTACATCTTCAGGCTGCCGGTCTCGCTCGGACGGAAGCCGTAGACCGCCGATTCGTCCGGGACGACGTCCGCCATGGCGCTCGGATTGAGGCGCGGGTCGTGCGCATAGCGGAAGCCGTCCGCGGCGAACGCCGGAACGCACGGCGCCAAAATAAGGAAGGCGGCGAGGAGGAAAGAGAGTCTGCGCATCTTCATGATCCGGCTTCCCCGTCGCTTTCCGCGTGGGCGCGGTACCAGTTCATCAGGCAGCCGTCGAGCAAAATCTGCTTCTCCGTCTCGCCGAGGCCGGACAGGCGCAGCGTGAGCGGGGCTTCCGTCCCGTCCGCCCGCAGAACGCGCGCGGGGAAGCGTTCCTCCCCTGAGGCGAGCAGCGCGCGCACGCGCGGCACGAAGAGAACGTCGCCCGCCTCGTAGGGGAAAGGCTCGTCCGCGTCGATCGTGAAGGGAAGGATCCCCCAGTTGATGCAGTTGGAGCGGTAGCGCTTCGTCGCGTATTCGCGGCAGACGTTCGCCATGCCGCCGAGCACGCGCTGGCAGGAGGCGGCCTGCTCGCGGGCGGAGCCGTCGCCCGGCTTGTTCGCGTACAGCGCGGAGCCGAAGGCGACGTTCTGCATCGTCACTGCATCGTCGCCGATCCGGGTCAGGAGCGCCGTGAGCTCTGCGGGCGTCTCGCCGGCACGGCGCGCGGCGTCGAGCGCGGCGGCGGCTTTCGAGCGGCCGACGTACTCCGGGACGCGGCGCGAGAGCGCGAATTCGCTCAACCGGAGAGGATTCGAGCGGTAGGAAGAGGTCTCGCCGGACGGGATCAGCTCGTCCGTCGTCGTCACCGGATCGCGGATCACGGCGGCGAGCCGCACGAAGAGGTGTTCCGGCAGCGGATAGAAGCGCGGCCAGTCGGTGATGTTCGGTCCGAGGACGAGCGGCGCCTCCGGCTGCGGATGCCCGAAGCCGCGGTACACGCGCTTTTCGTACACGGAGGCGTCGAAGGCGTACGGGCGGCGCGCCGGTTCGTAGTCGATATCCGTTGCCGCCGTGACGACGCCGCCGTTCGCGGCGGTCGCCGCGATGGAACGCGCGTCCATCAGCGCGACGGCGGAGAACTGCCCCTCGCCGGGCTTCGAGCCCTCGCGGTTCGGGAAATTCCGCGTCGTATGGCGCAGGGAAAGTCCGTTGTTGGACGGGACGTCGCCCGCGCCGAAGCACGGTCCGCAGAAGGACGGCTTGATGAGCGCGCCGGCTGAGAGGAGCGCGGCGGTGTCGCCGTTCCTTGTCAGAGCGAGGCTGACCGGGACGGAGGTCGGATAGACGGAGAGCGAGAACGCGCCGTCGCCGACGGAGGCGCCGCGGAGGATGTCCGCCGCCTCGTCGATGTTCTCATAGATGCCGCCGGCGCAGCCCGCGATGATGCCCTGATCCGCGTACACTTTGCCGCCTCTGTATTTGGAGAGCAGATCCGGCGCGGTCTTCGGGAAGAGCTCGCGCGCTTCCTTCTCGATCTTCGCGAGCAGATCCGGCGCGTTCTCATTGAATTCGCGGATCGTGAACGCGTTGGACGGATGGAACGGCAGAGCGATCATCGGCTCGACGCGGCTCAGATCGATCTCGATCATGCCGTCGTAGTACGCGACGGGCGCGGGATGGAGCTCATGAAACGCCTCGGGGCGGCCGTGGATCTCGTAGAAGCGGCGGATCTCGCCGTCCGTCTCCCAGATGGAGGACAGGCACGTCGTCTCCGTCGTCATGACGTCGATGCCGCAGCGGAAATCGGCGCTCAGGGAGGCGAGCCCCGGACCGACGAATTCAAGGATCTTGTTTTTGAGGAAGCCGGAGGAGAACGTCGCGCCGACGAGCGCGATCGCCACGTCGTGCGGGCCGACGCCGCGCTTCGGCGCGCCGGTCACGTAGACGAGGATCACCTCCGGGGCGGGGACGTCGTAGGTGTTTTTGAGCAGCTGCTTGACGAGCTCCGGACCGCCCTCGCCGACGCCCATCGTGCCGAGCGCGCCGTAGCGCGTGTGGCTGTCGGAGCCGAGGATCATGTTCCCGCACGCGGCGAGCTCCTCGCGGGCGAAGGAGTGGATCACGCTCTGGTTCGCCGGGACGAAGATCCCGCCGTATTTTTTCGCGGCGGAGAGCCCGAAGACGTGGTCGTCTTCATTGATCGTGCCGCCGACGGCGCAGAGACTGTTGTGGCAGTTCGTCATCGCGTACGGCAGAGGGAATTCCTTCATGCCGGAGGCGCGCGCCGTCTGGATGATGCCGACGTATGTGATGTCGTGCGAGACGAGCGCGTCGAAGCGGATCGACAGCGCGCCGTCTTTTTCGGAACGGTCGTGCGCCGCCAGGATGGAGGCGGCGATGGTGCCGCGGCGCGCCTCGGCGGGGGAGAAGGGAGCGCGCGGCTGCGGGATCCCGTCGATGAGAAAGACGGGTTCGCGGGAAAGTGTGATCATGGCAGAGCTCCTGTATGGAATGATTCTGATTTTTCGGTTTTTGACGTCTTTTGCGGTCCGGCGTCAGTATCGGTCCGGCGTGAGACCCTCGTCGCCCCAGCATTTCTGCGTCGTTCCCTTCGTGCGCACGGCGCGGAAGGTGAGATCGCTGTTTTTGCAGACGATCCTGCCGCAGTCGATATGGACGCGGCCGAACGCGTTTTCGGCGATCTCGGCGAAGCAGTCCGCGTTTTCCAGCGTGACGTTGTTGAAGTACAGATTGTCGACGCGATCCGTGTCCCGCATGATCTGGAAATCGACGACGGTGGCGTGCGGATCCGGCTCCGCCGTGAGCGCGCTCGGCGGCGCGTCGGGATCGGCGGAGAACACGACGTTTTCAAAGGTGACGTTCTCCATGGAGACGCCGCTGTGCGCCGCGCTCCATCCGTCCGGCATCACCGAGACGATATGCCGGCATTTCCCGGAGGCGAATATGTCGGAGAAGAGGCAGTTTTTCAGCGTCGACTGCGCGTACACGACGCGGTACGAAAGCGTGCAGAAAACGTTTCTGACGGTGACGTTGTACGTATCGCCCATCTCTGAGGGCGTGCGGTAGTAGGAATTGTTGCCGATGCAGAGGAGGGCGTAGCGTTCGCCGCCGAAATCCGCCTCGCGCATGACGGGGTGGAGCTGCGGCGTGTCTTTGATATTCTCAACGGTGATATTGTAGATTTTCGCGCCGTTGTGGTTGCGCATCGACACGAGCGGATGATGGATCGCCGCGCCGGAGATATCCCGGATCGTGATATCGTGGATGTCCCAGCTCTGATCCGGGACGATGAACGGGTAGCTCTCAAGTCCGCTGAAGCCCGCCTCCGTGTCGATCGCGGAGAGGGCGATCATATCGTCCCCCGTCATGCCGCGGATATTCTCGATCAGGACGTCGTGACAGCCGTTGCGCAGGTTCACGCCGTCCTGGTTCCGCCGGTCCTTGTATACGTCGAAGAAAATATCGCGGATGATCCCTCCGGCGCAGAACTCGAAGCGCATCCCCCAGTACCGCTGGTTTGTGATGCTGAGGTTTTTCACGGAGAAGCCTTCGACGTTCACCATCAAAATCGGCGTGTTGAGGGCGACGGGGACGCCGCGCTCGTATTCGTTCGCTTCGCTCAGTCCCGTCGGCTTTCCGCCGTCGAGCACCGCGTGCCCGATCCCCTCGATCGTGACGTTTTTCAGCCGTTCGCCCAGCCGCTCGCCGTTCTCGGTGAAATTCTCGGTGCAGAAGAACCCGCCGACCGCGCCGTCCGCCATCTGCAGAAAGCAGTTGTCGAGAACGACGTGGATATCCGACGGGAGGCGGACCGTGCGGCGGATGATCCATTTGTCCTCACCGGTGCGCGCGCAGCGGCGGGGGATGACGACGCGGCCGCAGCCCGCGGCGCGCGCGTGATCGACCGCGTTCTGGATCGTTCCGCTGTCGTCTTCGGCGAAGAAGGCTTTGTCATTGGCGCTGACGGCGCAGTGTTCCATACCGATCCCTTTCCGTATGATTTCGGAAGACTGTGTGCATGAGTACATTATACATGGATTGAGCGGCGATGTCAAGGAGCCCGCGTCAATGTCGGGCGGGAAACGCGGTCACTTTTTCGGCGTCCGGCGTCTCTGCGGCGCTTGTGCGCGCGGTTTTTTCTCCTGCCGCCGCGCGGGGGAACGCGCGCTTTCCGCTTTCTTGTTCGGTGCGTTTTTCGCGTCCCGTCCGCCGGGAGCGTCCCGTCCGCCGGGAGCGGAACGTCCGCCGCCGAGCAGCTCCCGCAGCGCGTCCTCGCGGTGCGCGCGGAGGAGCCCGGCGCGGATGATCGCGCGGTTCTCCGGCCTCCGCCACTGGAGCAGCGCGCGCTGGAGCCGTTTCTCCTCCGGATCGGTCGGCGTGTAGACCGGCTGCATCGTGAACGGATCGAGCCCCGTATAGAACATGACGGTGGAGGCGGTGCCCGGCGTCGGATAGAAATCCTGCACCTGCTCCGGATCGAGTCCGATGCGCTTCATGTACAGCGCCAGCTCGATGGCGTCGTCCAGCGTGCTGCCCGGATGGGAGGACATGAGGTACGGCACGAGGAACTGTTCGCGCCCGGCTTCGGCGCTCAGGCGGAGGTATTTTTCGCGGAACGCGTTGTAGACGGCGATATCCGGCTTGCCCATGTGCGCGAGCACGTGCGGCGCGCAGTGTTCCGGCGCGACCTTCAGCTGACCGCTTACGTGATCGCGCACGAGCTTGCGCAGAAATTCGTCACACGGGTCTGCCATGACGTAGTCGTAGCGGATCCCGGAGCGGATGAAGACGCGCTTGACGCCGGGCACCGCCTCGATCGCGCGCAGAAGGCGCACGTACTCCGAGTGATCGACGCGCAGATTCCTGCAAGGCTTCGGGAAGAGGCAGCGCCGGTTCGTGCACACGCCGCGGCGCAGCTGTTCTTTGCACGCCGGGGCGCGGAAGTTGGCGGTCGGCCCGCCGACGTCGTGGATGTAGCCCTTGAAATCGGGCAGGGAGGCGAGCAGCTCCGCCTCCTTCACGCAGCTTTCGATGGAGCGGGAGCGCACGGCGCGCCCCTGATGATAGGCGATGGCGCAGAAATTGCAGCCGCCGAAGCAGCCGCGGTTGTGCGTGATGGAGAAACGCACCTCGGAGATCGCGGGCACGCCGCCGGCCGATTCGTACATGGGATGATAGGTGCGGGCGTAGGGGAGCGCGTATACGGCGTCGAGCTCTGCGGTCTCGAGCGGCGGCGAGGGCGGGTTCACGACGAGCATCCGGTCCCCGTAGTATTCGACGAGCGCGCGCCCGGAGACGGCGTCGTTGTTCTCGTACTGGAGCGCGAAGGCGCGGGCGTACAGGCGCTTGTCCGTCTTCAGCTCCTCATAGGAGAAGCCGACGGGATCGCCGTTCTCGTCATACCCCATGGCGCAGGGAAAGTGGATCGCGTCGCCGCGCTTCGCGAGGAAGGCGGTGCCGCGGATATCCCGCAGCTTCCCGACGGGGATGCCGCGGCCGAGCAGGTGCGCGATGCGGGGGATCGAGATCTCCCCCATGCCGTAGGAGAGAAGATCGGCGCGGGAGTCGAGCAGGATGGAGCGGCGCACGCGGCCGTCCCAGTAATCGTAGTGGGCGAAGCGCCGCAGCGACGCCTCCAGCCCGCCGATGACGATCGGCACGTCGCCGTACGCCTCGCGGATCCGGTTGCAGTAGGTGATCGTGGCGCGGTCCGGACGGAGACCTGCGCGGCAGCCGGGGGAATAATAGTCCTCCGAGCGGCGCTTCTTTGCGGCGGTGTAGTGCGCGACCATCGAATCGATGTTCCCCGCGGACACGAGGAAGCCGAGGCGCGGGCGTCCGAAACGGCGGAAATCGTCGGCGGAACGCCAATCCGGCTGGGGGAGCATGGCAACGAGAAACCCCTCCTTCTCCAAAACCCGCGAGATGATGGCGGGGCCGAAGGAGGGGTGATCGACGTACGCGTCGCCGAAAACGTACACGAAATCCGGCGCCTCGCGGCCGGCGGCGCGGACCTCGTCGGGCGTAACGGGAAGAAAAGAAGGCGTCATAAAGACCTCCGGCGCGCGCGGCGCGCGGCAAATATGTGCATATCCGCCGGTATCGATGAATATTCGAGGGGCGGGAAAGGCGTCGTTTTCTTGGGGGAAAGGTTGGGGAAAATCGGATCGCGGAGGGCGGATTTTGTCTGCCGGGGGGCGGATATGGGGGAGGCTCATCTGTTCGACGGCATAGATTGTGTTTCGGGAAGAAAAAAATCTCCGTTTTGCCGAAAAGTTTTCCACAGACTGTGGGAAACCATGGGGGAAAGTCAGCGTTTCCGGAATACAAGAAATTTACTGAAGATATAATTTCCGACGATCGTCACGACGGCGGCGGCGAGCTTGGCGATCCAGTCCGCGGTGACGGTCAGCGGGAAATACGGCAGTGGGATCGTGAAGGGCTCGTACCCGACGGCTTCGAGCAGCGCGACGACGCCGAAGGTGACGGCGGAATCGAGCAGCAGCGTGACGACGCGGGAGGAGGCGAAGGCGACGAGCGTTCGCCCGACGTGCCCGCGCTCCGTGTTCTCGTCGCGGAAAACGTATTTTTTATTGGTGACGAAGGCGAACAGCACGCCGGCGACCCACTGCAAAATCTGCGCCGCGACGCGTACGCCCCATTCCGCCCCCTCGCCGAGGAGGGCGACGCCGGCGTGGAGGAGCAGAAAATACACGGCGAAGGAGACGACGGTCGTCAGCACGCCGAAGAGGAGATACAGAAGGATCTCGCGGTGTTTCTCACAGAACGCTTTGATTGCTTTCATCCGTATTCGATGCCTCCGTGGCGGCGGCGAGCGATAAAAACTCCCCGCGCGCGTACAGGATATTGACGGCGCCGAGAAACGCGTTCGGCGTCATGGACTCGGGCAGTCCGAGCCGCCCGGCGAGTGCGTCGCGCCGCTCGGCGGCGCGGGGGACCCCGGTGAGCCCCAGCGCATAGAGATCCGCTTTCGTCACGCCGCCGCGCGCGCGGGACGGCGCGTCGGCGGCGAAGGGGGCGAACAGACCGCGCAGCAGCGCGTCGTCCATTCCCTCCACGCCGAGCATCCCTTCCTTTGAGGGAGCGGATTTGCGGCGCTCCCTGCCGGGGATGCGCGGAATATAAATATGGAAGAGCTTATCCGACGGGATGGCGGAAGAGAGGAACGCGCGGATCTGCTTTCCCGCGCCGTCGCTGTCGGTGAGGACGATCAGTCCGTGCGGCGCGGCGAGCGCGCGCAATAGCGCCAGCCGCTCGCGGCGGCTGAAGATCCCGAAGCCGTCCGTCGTGAGGATCTGCGCGTCGAGGAGGGAGGAGAGGCGGATCTTGTCGTATTTTCCCTCCACGACGACGGGCGGGAGGATGCGGATCCGTTCGGTCATGACGGCGCCTCCGGGCGGCGGCGGAAGCCGGCGCCGACCGGGAGCGTGCAGATGAAGCGCTCGAGCGGCAGGTAGCCGGATTGGCCGGATTTCGTGAGGCGGTCCGCCTCAAGCAGGCGCGTGAGCGCGCCGTTCAGCCGCGCCGTGCCGAAATCGGCGGCGGCGCGCAGATAGAGCGACGCCTTGTATTCGTGCATGCGCAGCGTCTGCGCGATCTCCGCCTTGCCGCAGCCGCCCTCCGCCATGACGGCGACGGTCAAAAGATCGCTGAGGACGCGGGAGAGCGCGCCGAGCACGGCGATCGGATCCTCCCGCCGCTTCCGGCAGAGATCGAGCGCCGCGAGCGCGGAGCGGCGGTCCCCGGCGAGCACGGCGTTCGCCAGAGCGAACGCGTCCTCCCGCATGCCGGGGGATGTGGCGCGCTCGACGTCCTCCCGCCGGACGGCGGTGCCGCCGTGAGACTTGACGTAGGCGGTCAGTTTTTCGAGCTCGCCGCTCAGAGTGTCCATGTCCGGCGCGCACCGCTCCAGCATGGCGGCGACGGCGTCGTCCGCGGCGGAAAGTCCCTCGTCGGCGATATGCCGCTCGATCCAGCGGCGGAGGCGCGCGCCGGTCTGCAGGGGGAACTCCACGGCGCTGAGCGACTCGCCCGCTTCGCGCAGGAAGGCGGAGGGCTTTTTCGGCGTGCCCGGATCGAAGCCGCCGCGCGGCACGGAGAGCACGAGGACCGTGTCCTCGGCGCCCTCGGCGGAAAAAGCGGCGAGAACGTCGAGAAGGGCGCGGCGCTCCTTCTCCGTCCAGTCGGCGAGCGTGGGCGGCAGCACCTCGATGATCCGGCGCGGCGCCATGACGGGCAGGGAACGGATCGAGGCGGCGAGCGCGGAGACGTCCGCGTCCTCCAGCGTCAGCACCGTGCGGTTGAAGTCCTCCATCCCCGGCGGGCAGTCGGCGAGGACGGCGCGGCGCAGGGCGCCGAGGTAATACCGCTTGAGGTAATCCTCGTCGCCCCAGAAGAAATATCCGCCCGCGGGACCGCTTTTGATCGCGGCGCGCAGCTCAGCTTCCGTCATAGGCGTTCCTTTCCGCATAGCGTCATGCTTCGTTTGAAAACGGGACTGTATCGACGATGCAGTCCCGTTCATTTTTCAGGTATTCCCGCCCCGGGCGAGCACCTCGACCGACAGGCGCGTGCGCGTGGAGGTGATGCCTCCGATGCGCAAGAGATACTCGGTCTCCAGCCGTCCGCCCTCGAGCGTTGCCGAATTCTCCAGCCGCAGGGCGTGGACCGTCACCGTCAGCGGCATGACGGGCGTCTCATAGGTGCCCGTGTGATACCGTCCGGGTTCGAGGACGAGCACGCAGCGGACGCTGCCGGTCCGTTCGATGGTGACGAGCGTCGGTTCGGCGCGGGAGAAGGAGATCTCCGTCGTCGTCCCCTCCATGCCGGACAGTTCGCTTTCCCGATAGCGCAGACAGAGCCGGCCGTCCTCCGTTTCCTCAGCGACGGCAGCCGTCATCAGCTCGGAGGTATAGGGATCTTCCTTTCCGGGATTCTCGGGCGGATTGCCGAGCAGCGATTCGAGGACGGCGTCCTCCGCGTCGGGGGAGAGCCTCTCCTTTCCGCAGCGGAGCGGCGTGTTTTCCTCGCCCTGCCGCGCGCGGATGCGGAGCGTGACGCTCCGGACGCGGGACGGCATCAGTTGACGGCGCCGGGCTGGTGGATGCAGCCGCCGGGGATCTTATAGCCGAAATCGGCGGGCGCGACCCAGTGGACGGCGTTCTGCAGGATGCGGCGGACGTAGGGATCATAGAACGCGCGGCAGGACTCGTGGCCGGGCTGGAAGTAGACGATCTTGCCCGCGCCGCGGCGCCACGTGCAGCAGGAGCGCATAATATTGCCCTGCTCGAACCAGCCGCCGAAGATGAGCTCGTCCGGCGTCGGGATATAGAACGGCTCGCCGTACATCTCTTCCTTTTCCAGGACGAAGTGATCCGGGATGCCTGCCGCGATCGGATGAGAGGGGCAGAGGTTCCAGATGATCTCCTTCTGCTCGTCGCCCCAGGTGAGGTTGCCGGTCGTGCCGAGGATCGCGCGGAACGGCTTGGAATGGTGACCGGAGTGGACGGGGAAGAAGCCGAGCTTGCCGGCGTAGACGCGCTGGCGGATCTTCTCGACGAGCTCGTCGCTGACCTGGCCGTGGGCGACGTGGCCCCACCACATCAGAACGTCCGTCTCCTCGAGGATCGCGTCGGGCAGACCCTGTTCCGGCTCGTCCAGCGAGGCGAGGCGCACCTTGAGGTCGCTGCATTCGGAGAGCGCGTCCGCGATGACGGCGTGCATCCCGTTCGGATAGATCTCGCGGACGTAGTCCTCCGATCTTTCATGGACGAATTCGTTCCAGATGGTGACGCGGATGACCTTGTTTTCCATTCGTAGTATGGCTCCTTGCTTGATTTTGTATGAAGTGAGGATCGGCGAGCCGCTCCCGGCGGGAGGGCGGATCCTTCTTCCATTATATCACAGTTGTCCCCGTTTTGCAACGGAGGCGCGAAAAATCCCCGTGCCCGGACCGTTTTTTTGCGCCGTGAGGCGGCTGACGTTCGCGTAGAAGTCCGTATGCTCCACGTAGCGGAGCACGGCGGCCGCGACGTCGGCGAAGCGGTCGCGCGCGCGCGCCGGATCGTGCAGCGTCACGCAGAAGAAGCACAACAGGCACCGGACCGCCTCGAGCCCCGCGAGCGCTTCGGCGTCCGAGACGCCTTCGGAGGCGCGCGGGAAGCGTTCGTAGAACATATGATTGGCGAGGAGGTTGGAGAAATACTCCGGCGCGCGCGGCAGCGCGCGCAGAAAACGTGCCTCTGCCTCCGCGTACCGCGCGGCGGAATCGGCGCCGACGCCTTCCTCCATCCCGACGGCGGCGAGCGCTTCATCGGACAGATCGCACAGCGTCACGCTCCGCGCGCCGAAGACGGACACGAGCCGGTACGCCGCCTGAAGGAACGCCTCCGGCGAGGGCGGATCGGGCGTCGGAAGTCGGAGATACGCGGCGAGCCGCGCAAAACCGCCCCGCGCGTCCGCGTCCTCCTGCCAGCACGCGATCGCTTCGCGCATGACGCGCTGCGTTTCCGGATCGGCGGTCGGCGAAGACGGCAGGGGGGAGCGCGTCGTCAGCTCCGTCTCGAGGAAGGGGAGCGGGAACGGCGCGTCCATCAGCATCTCCACCGTCTTTTCGCAGCTGCCGGAGCAGCACGCCTCCGTGACGGCGCCCGGTTTGACGGAGCGCGGATAGAGGCGGCAGACGGCGGGCTGCGCCGCCTCGCCGCATTCCCTGTGGAGCGCGCAGAAGCCGTCCGGGTCGAGCAGCGCGCAGTTCCCGTCGGCGGTCGGCGCGATGTAGGCGAACTCTTCCTCCGACGGCGCGTCGCCGCGGCAGAACGCCGTATCCATGCGGCGGCGCAGTGCTTCCGAACAATCCTGTCCGAGCGCGCGGAAATACTCCGCGGCGGAGATGGTGATCCGCCAGCCGCGGCAGCAGACGGAGCGGCATTCGCCGCATTTGCAGCGGAAGGCGGGGAAGTAAGCGGGGGTGAGAACGGTGACGCGCGGCATAGGCATCCTCCAACGGACGGGACGGTCGGATTTCTATCACGTACAAGTATAGCATATCGCACGGCGCGCGTCAAGAGGCGGGCGGCGGCGGGCGGGGAACCCCGGACGCGTTATACCGTTTTGTTCAAAAAACGAAAGGAGAATCGAAAAATATGTGTATATTATTTATTGACAACGACAGGGCGCTTTGCTATAATTATTGTGGGTTCCGATACCCCCGCGATACCGCCGGGCGGGAACACGATCACTTTGGAAATACAAGGAGAATACGTCATGTCACGTACCGTTGTCCGCTGCCTCGCGATCCTTCTGGCAGCACTGTTCACCCTTTCTCTGTTTGCCTGCGGCGAGAAAACGCCCTCCCCCGGAGAGAGCGGCACCGCCGCCCCCGGAACGGATACGCCCGTCCCGACCACCGACGAACCCGTACCGGACGACGGGCTCGTGCATGACAGCCTCGCGCCGGCGGATTTCGACGGCGCGGCGTATGCCGTCGTAGGAGACCAGCAGACCGCCATCGCCGTCACGGCGGATGAGATCCGCGGCGAGCCCGTCAACGATGCGAAGTACAACGCTTCCCGCCGGGTCGAGGAGCGCTTCAACGTCGTCATCAGCCACGAAGTGATCACGGGCAGCACGGAAGACTTCGTCCGCGACATGATCGCCGCGGGCGAGGACCGGTACTCCATCGTGATCGCGCAGCCGGCGAGCATGGCTTCCACGCAGATGGCCGGATACTATCTGAATCTGCGGGACGTCGACCAGTTCGATTACTCCAAGCCCTGGTGGACGAGGGAGACGGACGAGGTCGCCATCGGGCGCGACAAGGCGTATATCGCTTCTTCGTTCTTCACCTATTTCCCGCTGCTGTACGCCCGCGTCATGGTCATCAACAAGGAGGTCGCCGCGAATTTCAATCTGGAGATCCCCTACGATAAGGTGTACGACGGCACGTGGTACATGGACGATATGCTGCAGATGTGCGCCGCCGCCACGGCGGACAAGGACGGCGACGGCAAGATGACGGAGGAGGATTACTGGGGCATCTCCTATCAGCTCGTCCGCTTCACGACCTTCCAGGCCAGCCAGGGCGTGACCGTCATCAGCAAGGACGAGAACAACATGCCCTACATCGACTTCGACATCGACCGCGCGCAGCGGTATCTTGACAAAGTCTACGATCTGCTCGATTACTACGGCTTCGACGGAAAGCGGAACCAGGGCGTCGCGCATTTCATGAACGGCAATTCGCTCTTCTGCTACTGCTACCTCCGCTCCGTCTGCGAGGACATCCGCGATTCGGGGGTCACCTACGGGTTCCTCCTTACGCCGAAACTGGACGAAACGCAGGAGAATTACATCATGGCGGGCGGCGACCAGTACTGGGCGATCCCGACCACCGCCGTCAAACGGGTCGACATGATCGGCACCGTCACGGAGGCGATGTCCTGCGAGTGCTACAATTACGTCATCCCCGCGTTCTTTGAATCCACGATGCAGTATAAGCTCTCCGAGGCGCCGGAGGATACGCGCGTTCTGCAGATGATCCCGGATACGCTTACGGTGCGCTTCGAGCAGATCTACCAGCAGGAGCTTCCCTCTGTGGAGTCTTTGTATAATCTTGCCGCCGATACCGGCTCCGGCAACGTGACCTCGACCTTCAAGGCCGCCGAGGGACCTCTGACGGCGGAGCTCGAATCGCTCATCCGGGCGTTCAAGTATCTGTCCTGAACGCCTGACATGTGATAAGGAGAAACGATATGAAGAAAACGATATGGCTCGCGCTGTTCGCAGGGCTCCTCGTTCTCGCCGGATGCGCCGGGGGAACGACCGAGCCTCCGATGGAGGATCCCGCCTCCGACGTATCGACCGACGTTTCGACCGATGCGCCGGAGACGCGGGCGCCGGCGGATCCGGAGGCGGAGCTGCCGCTCGCCGCGGACGGGACGTCCGGGTACGTGATCGTGCGCGGCGCGAACGCTCCCGAGAAGGAAGTGCTGGCGGCGGAGGAGTTCCGGAAATACTTCGCCCTCGTGACGGGCGCCGAGCTTCCCGTCGTGACGGACGATACGCCGGAGACGGCGCAGGAGATCGTCGTCGGAAAGACGAACCGTGAAAAGGACGGCGAGTACGACCGCGCGGCGCTCGGCCGCGACGGCTTCACGATCCGGACGGACGGAGAGAAGCTGTGGATCGTGGGCGGAGAAGACAACGGCACGCTGTACGCCGTGTACGGCTTCCTTGAGGATTATCTCGGCTGCCGTTTCTTTACGCCGGAGATCGAGAAGATCCCGGAGATGAAGACCGTTTCGCTGAAGATCGCGGGCGACACGCAGACGGCGCCGTTCAACGTCCGGACGCTGTATTATACGACCGCTCTCGGCAACGGTACGTTCGCCGCCAAGCGGAAGGTGAACAATTCGGACGGAAGCATCTCGGCGCCCGGCGTCGGTCTCCACTCGCTGCCGGTACTGGCGGGAACGGGCACCGAATCGGGCGGTCCGGAGCCGTGCCTGACGGACGAGAACACCTTTGAGACGGTCATGGCGGCGCTCCGCCGGGCTCTGGACTCCAAGCCCGAGGCGAACACCGTCTCCGTGTCGCAGGGCGACGTCGGCGAGGAGGCCTGCTGTCACTGCGACAACTGTATGGCGGAGGTGGAGAAATACGGCTGGTCCGGGCATTATCTGCTCTTCGTCAACCGCGTCGCCGAGGCGCTGAAGGCGGATTATCCGAACGTCCGGGTAAATACCCTTGCCTACAATAACACATGCGAGCCGCCGAAGGGCGGGGTCGTCGCCGCGGATAACGTCCTCGTGCAGATCTGTACGCTCGGATGCCGTTTCCACGCGTTCACCGAATGCACGGAGGAGGGCGACTTCGCCTCCATCCTCCGCGGATGGGGCTCCGCCTGCTCGTATATTTCGATCTGGGATTATACCGTCAACTTCCGCGGGTTTGCCGCGCCGTGGCCGAACTGGACTGCGATCTGGGGCAACATGGCGCTTTTCGCCGACAACAACGTCGGCACCTACATGGCGCAGGGACCGTACACCGGCATTGCGGGAGAATTCATGGATCTGCGCGCGTATCTGCTCAGCCTGCTCATGTGGGAGCCGCATATGACGGAGGAAGAGTATTACGCGCATATGGACGATTTCCTTGCCTTCGTCTACGGCCCGGGCTGGCAGCACATCCGTGATTTCATCGACTATACCGTCAAGGTGATGGAGGACGAACACACGACCCGGACGGGGTTCCACGTCGACGAGCTCTACGAGACGGATCCCGAGACGGGGATCTGCACCGCGTCCAAGGTGCTCACGCTGGAGCAGGTCCGTGATTATCAGAGCGTGGACTGGTCGCTGTACTACGAAGCGGGCCGGACTTACGTCCTCCATCCGTTCCTCAAGTATGGCTACGCGTATTTCGACAGCGCGCTCGCCGAGGCGGAAACGGACGAACAGAAATGGAACATCGAGCGCGCCCGCCTGCAGCTCGACTATATGAAATCCTTCTGGCTGTACGCCAAGAAGACGCCTTCCATCGACAACTGCGTCAAGGTATACGGCGACAACCTGAAAAATCTCATGAATCAGGGGATGATCACGGCGGAGGAGGCGGATGCGCTCCGCCCGGAATTCAGGAAGTATATCACCGAGCGGGTCAAGGAGGAATACAGAGAGTTCAATCTGGAGCTCATTCAGAATATGGTTTCCCACAACGCCGCCCATTTCATTGAAGGCGTGGCGAATCTGGACAGCCGCGAGCCGACGGAGTGGAACCTGGACGGTATGCCTTCCCATATGGGAGGGGGGGACCGCTGGTACTGATCGGATCATGCGTAAAGGAGAAAACAGATGAAACGAACGATATGGCTTATGCTGCTCGCGGCGCTGCTGCTCCTCGCCGGATGCGCCGGGGGAACGGGCGAGGAGACCGGGACGAAGCCGAATGAGACGGACGCGGGTACCGCCGTGCCGCCGGAGGAGATCCCGGACGTTCTCCCGCTCGCGGCGGAGGGCAAGACGGACTACGTGATCGTCTATGGGAAAGACGCCGGGGACGGCGAGAGGATGGCGGCGGAGGAGCTGCAGAATTATCTTTTGCAGATCACCGGCGCCGAGTTCCCCGTCGTGACGGACGAGACGCCGGAGAAGGTCAGGGAGATCATCGTCGGCAAGACGAACCGTGAGCGTGACGGCGAGTTCCCGTGGGAGGAGATCGGCGAGGACGGGCTGTTCATCCGGACGGACCGCGGCAAGCTGTGGCTGATCGGGAAGGGGCGCGGCGCGTTCTACGCGGTGTACGCCTTTCTTGAAGAATATCTCGGCTGGCGCTGCTTCGGCGAGGGGATGGAGGTCGTCCCGTCGCTTGAGACGATAGAACTTCAGCCGATCGCGGAGAACAAGCAGATCGCCGGATTCGCCAAGCGCTGCACAACGTACAGCTGGAGCGGATCGTCGATTTTGAAAGTGCGCGCGAACGGGACGCTCGAGACGACGAACAGGACGTGGGGCAAGGAAGAGTACGACAGCCTGCTCCGCCCGAAGGAAGTCATGCAGCTCGGCTGGGCGCACACGATGGCGATCTACGCCGGGACGGGCAACGGCGGCTCCGACGGGAAGTGCGATCCGTGTCTTTCCTCCGAGGAGACCTTTGAGAAGACGATGAAGGCGATCCTCACCGGTGAGGGAGAGATGAGCGCAATGCTCGGCCGTCCGCTGCAGTCGAATCCGGACGTGACGTATCTTCTCCTGTCGCAGGGCGACTACAGCGAGGACGGCTGCTGCCACTGCGACGAGTGCATGGCGCGGGTGGAGAAATACGGCTGGTCCGGGCATCATCTGCTCTTCGTCAACCGCGTCGCCGAGGCGCTGAAGGACGATTACCCGAATCTGAAGATCTACACTTACGCGTACAACTGGACGATCGAACCGCCGAAGGGCGGCGTGAAGGCGGCGGACAACGTGTATATCTACATGTGCATCGACGACGCCTGCTACTCGCATCCGTTCTCGGAATGCACGCTGGGAAGCCACGGAGAGGTGTACGACGTCGAAGCGATCATGAACGGGTGGATGGAGGCGACCGATCATCCGTTTGATATCTGGTACTACCCCCACACGAAGAACACGCAGATGCCGAACATGAGCATCTGGACGATGCGGGAGAACGCGCGTCTCCTCGCCGACCACAACACGGCGTTCGTCAGCATGATGACGAACGTCAACGGCCATTATGAAGCGCTGCGCGCGTATCTCGGCTTCAAGCTGTACTGGAACCCGTATATGAGCGAGGAAGAATTCGAGCGCCATATGAACGAATTCCTTCAGTACTACTACGGTCCGTCGTGGGAGAAGGTACGCGAGTATTTCGATCTGCTGAAGGCCTACGCCGACGAGGGGAACCATCAGTTCTGCTGGGCGCAGGAGACGATCGAGCTCTACCCGTTCACGGTGGACGATTCGAACGCGGCGGGCGAGGTACCGATCGTGCCGGTCGAGCAGCTGCGCGACTATGAAAACGTGGACTGGTCGCCGTATTATCAGGCGCTGACCGTCGTGGTCGAGAACGAGATCGTGACGAAGGGACGCCCGATCCTCGAGGCGGCGCTGGCGCTGGCGGAGACGGACGAGCAGCGCAAACGCGTGGACGAGCTGATGATCGAGGTCGACATGGTCGGATCGTATTCGCAGCGGAAACTTCTGAACGATATCGCGTGGGCGACGGCGTCGAAGGTGTTCGAGAATTCCTGCGACGCGGCGGTCGGGGCAGGGACGATGAACAAGACCGAGGCGAAGCGGCTTATCGGCGCGTTCGAAGACTATATCGTGGATAAGACGCTGGAGGAATACCACGAGTACAACCGGAAGCTCGCGCAGAAGATCTACGATTCCGGCTACCCGACGTATCGCTCCGGCTGGGACGTGCCGGAGAACGTGGAGGAGCTGTACCTCGACAACGTGCCGACCGGCAGTTCCGGGAAGACCTGGTACAGAAACAACACCTGATCGCCTCGGCTCTGACGACATAACGGAAATAAGGAGAAACGATATGAAACGTATCATCTGGATCATGCTGCTCGCGGCGCTGCTCGTTCTTGCCGGATGCGCCGGCGGGACGCCGGAGGAGACGGCGCCCGGCGGATCCGGGACCGAAGGAACGCAGGTCACGGAGGAACCGGAGGAGATCCCCGTCGTTCTGCCGCTGGCGGTGGACGGGAAGACGGATTACGTGATCGTATACGGCAAGGATGCCGGGAACGGCGAGAGAATGGCGGCGGAAGAGCTGCAGAAGTATCTCGGGCAGATCACCGGCGCCGAGTTCCCCGTCGTGACGGACGAGACGCCGGAGAAGGTCAGGGAGATCGTCGTCGGGAAGACGAACCGCGAGCGTGACGGCGAGTTCCCGTGGGAGGAGATCGGGCTTGACGGGCTGTTCATCAAGACGGACCGCGGCAAGCTCTGGCTGATCGGCGAGGGGCGCGGCGCGTTCTACGCGGTGTACGCCTTCCTTGAGGAATATCTCGGCTGGCGCTGCTTCGGCGAGGGAATGGAAGTCGTTCCGTCTCTGTCGGCCGTCGAGGTGCAGCCGATCGATGGCAACAAGCAGATCGCCGGCTTTGCGGAGCGCGGCACGCCGTTCACCTACAGCGGATCGACGATCCTGAAAATGCGGGCGAACGGGACGTTTGAAACGGTAAACTCGAATTGGAACAAGGGCGAAGAATACGAGAGTCTCTTCCGTCCGAAGCAGTTCTATCAGCTCGGCTGGGCGCACACGATGGCGATCTACGCCGGGACGGGGAACGGCGGCTCCGACGGCAAGCGCGATCCGTGCCTCTCCTCCGAGGAGACCTTTGAGAAGACGATGAAGGCGATCCTCACCGGCGAGGGCGAGATGAGCGCGATGCTCGGCCGCCCGCTCCAGTCGACTCCCGGCATCACCTGGCTGACGCTGACGCAGGGCGACTACGGCGAGGATGGCTGCTGCCACTGCGACGAGTGCATGGCGCGCGTCGAGAAGTACGGCTGGTCCGGGCATCATCTGCTCTTCGTCAACCGCGTCGCCGAGGCGCTGAAGGAGGATTATCCGAACCTGACGATCCTTACCTACGCGTATTCGTGGACGATCGACCCGCCGAAGGGCGGCGTCAAGGCGGCGGACAACGTGCAGGTCATCTTCTGCACGGACGCCGCCTGCGTCTCGCATCCGTACGGTACGTGCTTCGTCGGCGAGCACGGGGAGTATTACGATCTGGATGCGCTGATGAACGGCTGGATGGAGGCAAGCAGCCGGCCGCTGAGAATATGGTATTACTGCGGCGTAAAGAACCTGATGCCGAACGCCAGTCTCTGGGTGATGCGGGACAACGCCCGTTTTCTCGCGGAGCACAACGCATGCTTCGTCAATATGTCCGATGACGGTCATTATCAGGCGCTGCGCGACTATCTCGCGCTCAAGCTGTACTGGAACCCGTACATGTCCGAGGAAGAATTCGAGCGGCATATGACCGAGTTCCTTGAATACTGGTACGGCCCGGCGGCGGGAAAGGTGCGCGAATACTTCGATCTGCTCAAGGCGTATGCCGATGAAGGAAACCATCAGTTCATCTGGAATCAGGAAGTGCTCGGCATGTACCCGTACGCGGAAGACCGGACGAACGAATACGGGCCGACGCCGATCGTTCCGGTCGAGCAGCTGCGAGACTATAAGAATACGGATTGGACGCCGTATTATCAGTGTCAGACGACGATCACGCCGAACGAGGTCGTGACGAAGGGACGCCCGATCCTCGACGCGGCGATGGAACTGGCGGATACGGACGAACGTCGTCAGCGCGTGGAGGAATTCGTGATCGAGATCGATATGGTCGAGTCCTACTCGCTCCATCAGCTGCTGACGAGGGTCGTCAAGGTGACGCTTCCGAACGTCTTCCGCAATTCCTGCGACGCGGCGGTCGAGGCCGGGACGATGGCGAAAAGCGAAGTGAGCAGCCTCGTCAACAATTTCCGTAAATATATCACCGACAAGACGGCGAAGGATTACCATGAGTTCAACCGGCAGCTCGCGCAGAAGATCTATGATTCCGGTTACAAGACGTACCGCTCCGGCTGGGAAGTGCCGGAGAACGTGGAGGAGCTGTATCTCGACAACGTGCCGACGTCCGGCGTCTGGAACGAGGGTACGTGGTACCGCAATCACTGAGAACGTTTTCCCGTAAACAAAGGAGATAACGGATATAAGGAGATAACGGATATGAAGAAAACAGTATGGCTTATGCTGCTCGCGGCGCTGCTCGTTCTCGCCGGGTGCGCCGGGGGGACGGGCGAGGAGACCGGGACGAAGCCGAATGAGACGGAGACGGATACCGCCGCCGTGACGCCGGAGGAGATCCCGGACGTGCTCCCGCTCGCGGCGGACGGCAAGACGGATTACGTGATCGTGTACGGCAAGGACGCCGGGAACGGCGAGAGGATGGCGGCGGCGGAGCTGCAGAAGTATCTTTTGCAGATCACCGGCGCGTCGTTCGACGTCGTGACGGACGAGACGCCCGCTGCGGTAAAAGAGATCGTCGTCGGCAAGACGAACCGCGAGCGCGCGGGCGAATTCCCGTGGGACGAGCTCGGCGAGGACGGACTCGTCATCAAGACGGATCGCGGCAAGCTCTGGCTGATCGGCGAGGGGCGCGGCGCATTCTACGCAGTGTATGCTTTCCTTGAGGACTATCTCGGCTGGCGATACTTCGGGGTGGGCATGGAGGTCGTCCCGTCGCTTGAGACGATAGAGCTGGAGCCGATCGCGGAGGACAAGCAGATCGGCGGCTTTATCCAGCGCTCCGGGATGGGCGGAAGTGAACTCGACGTACTGAAGGGGAGAGGAAACACCATGAACGCCTCTCCGGAGTTCGAGGGCGTTTTCCGTGAATCCGGCGCTCTGCTGACCGGCTACGCCCATACGATGGCGATCTACGCCGGGACGGGCTGGGGCGGCAACGATTCCGGCCACGACCCGTGCCTTACGTCCGAGCAGACCTTCGAGGATACGATGAAGTGCATCCTCACGGGCGAGGGGACGTACGCTTGGATGGCGGGCGGCGGTCTGAGGAACCGTACCGGCGTTACGACCGTGCTCCTGACGCAGGGCGACTACGGCGAGAGCGGCTGCTGTCACTGCGACGAGTGCATGGCGCGCGTCGCCGAGTACGGCTGGTCGGGGCATTATCTGCTTTTCGTCAACCGCGTTGCCGACGCGCTGAAGGATGAGTTTCCGGACGTGACCGTCCTTACCTACGCGTATTCGTGGACGATCGATCCGCCGAAGGGCGGCGTGAAGGCGGCGGACAACGTGGTGATCTGCATGTGCCTGGACGACGCCTGCTATGCGCATCCGTATACGGAGTGCAAGGTCGGGGGCCACGGCATGTTTTATGAAGGACTGGGCATCGAGGTCGGCGAGTACGACGTCGAAGCCATCGTGAACGGCTGGATGGAGATCACGGGCAATCCGTTCTCGCTTTGGTATTACCCGAATCTGAAAAACACGCAGATGCCGAACCTGAGCATCTGGGTGATGAGAGAAAACGCAAGCTTCCTGGCCGATCACAATTTCGCGGGCGGCGTGAGCGGGCTGGAGGAAAACTTCGGGGAGCTGCGCGCGTACCTGAGCGCGAAGCTGTGCTGGGACCCGTACATGAGCGAAGAGGAATTCGAGCGCCACATGAACGATTTCCTCGAATACTGGTACGGCCCTGCGTGGGAGAAGGTGCGCGAATACCTCGACATGCTCAAGGACTATGCCGACGAGGGGAACCATCAGTACGTGCAGAGCGAGACGGTCGAGCTCTATCCGTACGTGGAAGACCGGACGAACGAATACGGCCCGACGCCGATCGTGCCGGTCGAGCAGCTGCGCGACTATAAGAAAACGGATTGGTCGCAGTACTATCAGTGCCAGACGACGGTCACGCCGAACGAGGTCGTGACAAAAGGCCGCCCGATCCTCGAGGCGGCGATGGAGCTGGCGGACACGGACGAGCTGCGGGCGAAGATCGAGAAGCTGACGATCCAGATCGACATCGTCGAGTCGTATTCGCTCCATCAGCTGCTGACGAGAGTCGTCAAGGTGACGCTCCCGAACGTCTTCCGCGCCTCCTGCGACGCGGCGGTCGAAGCCGGGACGATGGCGAAGAGCGAGGTGAGCGGCCTCGTCAACAACTTCCGTAAATACATCACCGACAAGACGGCAAAGGAATACCATGAATTCAACCGGCAGCTTGCCGAGAAGATCTACCGCTCCGGCTACACGACCTACCGTTACGGCTGGGACGTGCCGGAGAACGTGGAGGAGCTGCTCCTCGACAACGTGCCGACCTCCGGCGTCTGGAACGAGGGCACGTGGTACCGCGATATGTGAGAGAAGAAAACGGCAGCAAAAAGGACGGACGGACAGTCCGTCCTTTTTGCGCCGGATCGCGGGCGGGGACTTGCATTTTGCGGCGGAAAAGACTATAATATATACGTCGATACGGGGCGGGACGTCCCGAAAACGGACAAAAGGAGAACGGGTATGATATACAGATTCCTTTTCGTGGGGTATTCCGAGAACGTGCAGAGCGTGAAACTCCTGCCGGACAGCGCGCATTACGCCGCGCTCTCCTGGGAGCACGGCCGCGTGTTTCTGTACGTGGAGGCGAACGAGAAAACGGTCGATCCGGACAAGCTGGCGACGGGCGAGCTGATCCCCTATCCGACGGGGGCGAAGTGGGAGCGCGCCATCGAGATCTTCCATTACTCAAAGCCGGTCACGGCGGCGCAGTGGGAGAGAAAGCGGGAGAAGACGCCGCACGTCAAAGTGAACTGGCTGAAGCCGGAGAAGATCGCCGGGTACATTTTCTATCACCATCAGTACCAGGAGGAGTATCCGGGCGACGGCGATCGGTACGGCATCATTTTCCTCCACGGCGAGGAGCTGATCTTCTATCTGGAGAATCCGACGGAGAACGAAACGGAGAAGATCGAGGGCGCGCTGACGACGAAGAACACGCCGCGCGACCGTTGGGGCGCGCTGATGGGCGAGCATTTCGCGGATCAGTGGCGCGATATCGAGAATCTGGAGCATTCCTCCTATATCGGCTTCGGCGCCGAGGAGTGAACGGGGCCCGGGAGGGGATACGATGAGGGGGACCTTTTGAGAAAAGGTCCCCCTCAAAACTCCCCCGAAAACCTCACCGGCAAATACGGGACAAGGTGAAGCGAAAAATAAAGTCTGACGATTTTCGCTTCACCTTGTTCTGTTTTTTGTTTCAAGGTTTTCGCAAGGGGGCTGCAGAACGCGCGAACGCGTTCTGCGGGGGGAGCCTTTTATCAAAAGGCTCCCCCGTTATTGCTCCGCCGGGACCGCCGCACCGAGCGGCAGCGAGTAGATGAGGCATTCGTCGATCGGGCGGCAGAACATGTCGGCACAGACCGCGCGGTACCAGCGGAGCTGTTCGCTGTGGCGGCGGCGCAGCGTCGCGGCGGCGAGCGCCGGATCGCGCAGCTCGGCGGCGGTGAGCCGGTCCGTCTTGTAATCGACGAGGACGGCGCGTCCGTCTGCTTCCGTGAAAAAGCAGTCCACGACGCCCTGCACGATGACCTCCGTCCCGTCCGCCGCCAGCCGGGCGGCGAGCGCCTCGTCCTGCGTGAAGCGGGCGGCGGGAAGCGCGGCGTTGAAGCGGAACTCCCGCCGTACTTCGGCGGCGGCGAGGATCCGCGCGCAGAGAGCGGAGCGGCGGAAACGCTCGATCTCATCAAGTCGTACCGCCCGCGCCATCTCCGGCGAAAGGAAGCCGCGCTCCACGAGGAGCTGCCGCTCCGTGCGCGCGTCCGTCTGCGCGAGACGCGCGAAATCACAGAACTGAAGGAAGACGTGCGTCGCCGTCCCGGCGAAGGACGCCTCGAACTCCGTCTTCCCGGTGAGAAACCGCGGCGCACGGTTGCGCTCGGAGGGCGGGGGAGCGGACGGCTCGCGCGTCAGCGACGCGGACGGCGTCCCCTCCGTGCCGTCGAGGATCCCCGGATACAGCCGGGAGACGGTCAGCTTCGCGGGAACGTGCGAAAGATGCGCGTACGGGTAGGTGAAAGCGAACCGGGCGGCGAAAAGTGCATATTCCCGCTCGGTCTCCGTCCCGTCCGCCGCTTCCGTTTCCGCCTCGCCGCCCGCGGGGCGCGCGGGCGTATCTTCGGGCAGTGCGGTCGGCGTAAGGAGGCGGATACCGTCCGTTTCCGGCGCGGCGGCGAGCGTGCCGAGGATCCAGGAGAGAGTGCTCCCGGCCTCATAGACCGCTTCGGCGTCCGCGAACGGCGCGGCGACGCGCGCCGCATCCCACTCTTTTTCCGGATCCCGGCAGCTTCCGGTCACGACGAGCCTCTCCCGAGCGCGCGTCAGAGCGACGTAGAGGATGCGCATCTCCTCCTCCGTCGCCGCGTCGCGGAGCAGGGCGGCGACGGAGCGGCGCGGCGGCGTGTCGCAGCGCACGAGCCCGCCCGGATCCCGCAGGCGCATGGCGGCGCCGCAGACCGGGTCGAACAGGATCGCGGCGCCCGTGTCCCGCGTGTTGAAGGATTTTTCGGTGCGGCAGAGGAAGCACACGGGGAATTCGAGTCCTTTCGCGCGGTGGATGCTCAGGATCCTGACGGCGTTCGCGTCGTCGGCGTCCTCGCCCGCGTCCGTGCCTTCCTCTATCTCCTGCGCCACGGCGTCGAGGAACGGGCAGAGCCCGCCGCCGACGTTGATCTCAAAGCGCCGTGCTTTCTCGTACAGCGCACGCAGATCGTCGGCGGCTGCTTCTTCCTCGATATCCGGGTCGTCCCGCAGGAAACGCAGGATCCCCGTTTCCTCGTACAGACGCAGAAGGAGCCGGTCTGCGCGGCCGCCGCGCGCGCTGTGACGGAGCGCGCCGAGGCGTTCGGCGAAATCCGCCAGCCGTTCGGGCAATCCGCCCGTGAGGGCGGCGGGATCGGCGGCTTCCCCCGCGGCGCAGGCGCGTACCGCGTCCCAGAGCGAGCCGTCGGGCGCCGCGCGCCGCACGCGGATCAGGTCTTCCAAAGAGAAGCCGAACACGGGGCTTTTCATGGCGGCGGCGAGGTCGATGTCCCGCGCGGGATTGTCGACCGTACGGAGTATGGACAAGATCAGCGACACCTCCGGCTCCTCGTAGAGGGAGCGGACGGTGCGCGTCTCGGTGGGGATCCCCCGGGCGGCGAGCGCATCGGCAAAGGCGGCGCCGTCCGTGTTCGGGGAACGGAGGAGGATGGCGAAATCGGACGGGGAGAACGGTACGCCGTCCGCGCGGCGGTCGTGCCCGAGCATGGCGGCGATGCGGCGGGCGACGTATTCGGCTTCGTCGACGACGGTATCCTTGTTTTTCGGAAGCAGGCATACCTCGACCGGGTACGGGCGGTACCCTTCCGGCGTCTCTTTGGCGCAGACGAGCTCGTCGTCTGCCGTGAACGGGATGCTCCCCGCCGGAAATACGCGGCGGGAGACGAGATTGACGAAATCGATGACCGGCGCGTCACAGCGAAAGTTCTCCCGCATGAAGAGCGAGCGCCCTTCCGCGTCCGGCGCGTCCGCGTCGGCGGCGGGCCAGCGCCGCCGGTACCCGGCGAAGACCTCCGGCTCCGCGCCGCGGAAACGGAAGATGCTCTGTTTGATGTCGCCGACCATGAAGCGGCGTGCGCCGCCGGAGGCGAGCGCCGCGAAGATCGCGTCCTGAGTACGGTCCGTGTCCTGGTATTCGTCGACAAAGATGTAGTCGAACTCCGCGCCGGCGGCGCGGGCGGCGTCCGTCGGCGTGCCGTCGGCGCCGCAGAAGAGGCGCGCCGTCATCGCTTCGATATCGCGGAAATCGAGGACGCCGCGCTCGCGCTTGCGCGCGGCGAGCTCCTCCTCATAGAGGCGCAGCACGCGCGCGGCGGCGGAGGAGGTCTCTTCGGTACGCGCGCACGCGGCGGCGAGCGCCTCGCCGTCGGCGGAGAACTCCACGGCGCGCCAATCCTTCAGCGTGTCGCGGAAGGGACGCCACGCGTCGCGGAAGGCGCGCACGGCGGGCGGCAGTTCCTCCGTCTTCACGGAGCCGATCCGCGCGGGCGGCGAGAAGGAGAGCACGGCGGCGCGCGCCTCGGAGTACGACGCGTGTTCCGCCGCGAGAAGGAGCGCCCGGACGGCGCGCGTTCCTTCCTCCAGCGCGGGCAGGTATGCCCGCGCGAGCTTCGCCTCGCCCCGCGCCTCCTCCTCCGCCGCCGTGAAGAGCGCGAGATAGTGATGGGAAAAACGGAAGAGCCGCGCGCGCAGACCGCTCCCCGACGGGGAGGCGAGGAAATCTTCGCCCGTGCGGTTCGCGGTAAGCGCTTCCGGCGGCAGATCGCGCGTCGAGAGCGACTGCGCAAGGGAAAGGAGCACGTCGTCGAGGGAGCGGTCGCTGCGCGCGCCCGCGAGCGTATCCGCGAGCGCGAGGAACCACGGCTCTCCGGCGTCGAAGCAGGAGGAGAGCACGTCGCCCATGACCTGCCGTTCGAGCGCGCGGATCACGCCCTGCTCCGATACGGAGAAGGACGGAGAGAGCCCGAAGGAGGCGGCGTACGGGCGGAGCGCATGCAGACAGAAGGCGTCGATGGTCGTGATCTGCGCACGCCCGAGATCGCAGAGCTGCCGGGTTAGGCGGACGTCCGCGCGGTGAGCGGCGAGCGCCTCGCGCAGCGCCCGGCCGATGCGCTCGCGCA